>JAGIBJ010000046.1:0-42306 GCA_017744415.1 Solirubrobacteraceae bacterium | reverse complement strand
CACCGGGTGCCGGGGCGCAGCGATGAGAGCGGCGCAGCGCTCGTGATCTTCGGAACCGCGACGTTCGTCGGGGGCGGCACGTTGTCGACCGTGAACTTGGTCGCGTTGAGGACCGTGGTGTTGCCGGATGCGTCCGAGGCGACGATGCGCAGTTCATGCTCACCGTCGGCGACGACGCGCGTGTCGACGGGAAGCTCGCCGGTGAGGCCCGCATTGCACGGGATCGCGGCCACGAAGTCGCGTCGCGCGCTGAAGCCGGCGTCGTAGCACGCCGGCCCGGTGTTCGTGAGCCTGCCCGCTGCGCGCCCGTCGATCGTCGCGACCACGTCGAAGATGCCCGAGCCATAGCCATCCGACACGGAAACCTTTGCCGACTCGACGCCGCGGTGGGCGCCCGGGCTAAGCGCCGTGCCCGTCGGTGTGCCAACCACCGCCGGATCACTCTTGTCGCGCAACGTCACGCGCAGCGATCTGATGTGCAGCGTGACGCGATCTGGCGACGCACCGGCGCACGAGCCCCAGGAGTCACCGCCGCACCCGACCTCCCAGATGAGCGTCTTCGCTCCCGACGTTTCGAACGACACGCGGCCATCCACGCCCCGGCACCCGGTGTAGTACGCGCACTGCTCGTGGAGCGTCGGGTTGGAAGTCCCGAAGGAGGACGAGCTAAACGCATACTGCGCCGTCGCCGCGTACTCCCCCGCATCTCGCACGACCGCGCTGCGATCGAACTCGACGCCCGCGATCTCCAGGCCGTAGAAGTCGTTGACCGTGAAGAACGCGAGTACCTGCATCCCACCGTTGCGGCCGAGATCGCCCGAACCGATCTCGATCGTCCCACCGGGAGCTCCGCACGACGAGCCGAAGTGGACGTAGTCCATGTTGTTCGAGTGTGCGAAGACCGGCGACGCGCCGATGTTCGCCCCGCCAGGCGCCGCACACCAGAACACGTCGTAGTCGCCCGCGCGTGCGACACCGGGGAGCAGCCCGAGTGCCATGGCGGCCGCGGCGAGCGCGACGATGCGACTCGCGGTTCGACGGAGACGGCCACCGGCCCCTCGATGAGAAGCGGTCGCGTGGCGCGGGCTGGAGCGGATGGACATGGACTGGGACCTCTGGAACACGGCGACCTCGAAAAGGGCTTTCACCTGTTCAGAGGGCTCAGCCCACCGAAATTCGCCCCCCTGCGAGCGATGGGTTCTGTCAGACGGCAAGCAACCGGTCAACTGAGTGACGGCCGAAACGGAGCGGACTCACAGGAGTTCTGCCTGCGCAACGCCACCAAACACGGGGACAATCCAGATTCCGAACGTCCGTATTGCCGTTCGAACTTTCGCCTGCTTCTTCCGGAGTTGACGGTCCCTGCCCACCCTTGACCCACCAGCGGTATTCGAGTGCGCTGGGGGCACGGGATACGAGTGGAGCACCGTGCTCGCGTTGCTCGACTGGATCATCGCGGCCTTCCTGCTCACCTGCTCGCTCAGTGCTCTCGCGGCGCTCATCGTGCTGTGGCGCTCGTTGGCCACCGACTGGAGTGAAGCTCCCCCGAACCACCACCGACGAGGGCGGTACGGCGCGCTCATCGGCCTCGGCTGGCTCGCGGCATCGGCGGCCCTGATCAATGCCGAACCGTGGGGCGACGACACGCCGCTCTACGTCATCGGGCTCGGCGGCATGGGCGCGATGGTCGGCGTGTTCCTGATCCTCGTCTGGCAGACGCTGATCGACATGCACCGGGCCCGCGTCGCCGCCCGCGAACGGCGCCCCGCCGGCTGGCCGCGGATGCGCACCCGCGCCCACTGAAGCGTCCGGTAGCGTCACCAGGGCGTGGCAGGCCCCGAGGACATCGAGAAGTTCTGGGCGTGGTTCGCGGAGGCCGACGAGCGGCTCGACGCGGCGCTGCGTGATCCCGAGGGGCGCGGCACGGCGATCGACGAGGTGCGCTTCCGGGTCGGCAAGGTGCGGCTCGCGGGCGACCTGCTCACGGCCCCGGACGGCCGCCACCTGATCATCGGGAGCGCCGCGAACGACCGCGACTTCAGGCTCGTCGCCGCCCACTGGCTGCTCGCCGCCCCGCAGGATCACCCGCGCTTCGCGTTCGCGACCCACCACCCCGCCGAGCCGATCGACCGCCTCATGGCGAGCACCCTCTCGGGCAAGCCGCCGGTGCGCATCGCCGACCTTCGCTTCACCGCCCGCTGGCGCCGCACCGCCGACCGCGCCGACATCACCGTCTGGGTGCCGCCCGACCACACCGACGCCCACGCGAAGCGCGTCGCGAGCACCGTGCTCCACAGCGCGCTCGGCGAGCTCGAGGCCGACGCCTGGCTCGGCGAGACGAAGCTCGTCAGCAAGGAGCCGGTGGGCGCCGTCGACCTCGCCGCGCTCCTCGGCCAGCTCGCGCCCGAGATCGAGGCGCGCACCGAGCCGCGCTGGGAGAAGTACCGCTACGAGAAGCAGGGCGCGCCCACCCTCACGGTGCAGATCCGCCAGCCGCTGCAGCCCGAGCGCCACCCGTTCCTCGACACCTGCATCGAGATCGCCACGCTGCTGATCAACGACGATCCGGAGGAGCCCGGCCGGATGCGCGAGCAGCTGATGGACGACATCCCCACCGATGTGCTCCTCGCCGGCGCCATCCTCAGCGCCGGCCGCCAGAACCTCCTCCTCTACGCCAACGGCCGCTCCCCCACGATTGACGTGCTCCGCGAGCGCGCCGCGATGCTCGGCTCCGAGATCCGCGCCGCCTACGACCCCGACTGGGCCCGCATCAAGCGCTACCAGCAGATCGACCCAGCGGCCGGCTGACGACGACGGGCCACGGCGGCCTTCGGACGCAGCACCTCAAGTCGCGCGGCCACTCGGCGATTCAAAGCCCATGGACGCGAAACGCTCCGTGGTGCCGGCCGCCGCGCTCCTGCTCGTGGTCGCGCTCGGCGTCGCCTGGCAGCAGGGCGCGATCCTCCCGGCCAAGTCCGACCCGCTGAGCGAGCAGCGTATGGCTGTGAACGCACAGTGCGCGCAGCGCGTGCACACGCCGTACGCGCAGTTCTGCGTGCCCGACGGCTGGGAGCTCGAAGACGGCGGCGAAGGCGGGAGCAGCGCCCGAGACCCCGACTACGAGGACAAGGACGGCGCGGAGCTGCATCCCGCGGGCGCCGCCGAGGTCGCCACGCTCGAGATCGCGATCAACGACGACGTGCCGGCGCCGGTGGCTGCCGGCCTCACGGACGTCGCGGCCCCGGAGGCCCGCCAGACCGCGATCCGTGCGCTCGTCGAGACCCCGGTCCCGAACACCGAGCCCGAGTACGCGATCGGCGGGACGTTCTTCCCGCAGGGCACGGTGCCGCTCGGAGAGGTCTATGCCGGCGGGCGCAACAACATCTGGCCCGTACGACCCGGTGGCCAGGACCCGATCTGGATCGTCTTCCGCGGCGAGAAGCGCATCGACTTCTCGGTCTACGTCTGGGACAACCCTCAGACCGGCGAGCCGACCGCGCTCGACGTGCCCGCGGTCAACAAGGCGGTCGCGCGCATCCTCGCCACCTGGGCGTGGGACCCGCATTGGGCCGACGCCCCGAGCCACGCCGAACTCGTCGCCGAGCACTACGCGAACCAGCCCGAGGACTGACCGGGCCGACGGCGGCCGCCGAGTCGACGCCGCCGTGAGCGCGGGCCCGTCCGCGGAACCGCCGGTCGCCGCAGTCCTGAGCACGGCCGACGGCGGCACGAGCGCGAACATGCCATTGGACGGCAGAGCGCCCGGGCCGCAATCGCCCCAACAAAGCAGTGGGGCCGGGCGTATCCGCCCGGCCCCACTGTCGCCATGCCCTACCCCCTGTTACCGAGGAACTTTTCCGATTTGCCCGCCTGGTCACCCTGCGCTGCCACCAGAGCATAGCGCACACGCGGACAAATACAAGGACATCTTTCGGACTATTCGCGGACCCTCTCGGCTAGCCCGAGATAGATGGCCTCCGCCACGCCGTCGAGGAACACGAAGATGCGGGGCGGATCGGTTCGGAGGAGAACGCCCCGAGACGACTGGGCTTTGATGATCCGCCAGGTCGACTCATCCTCGCCGGTGCCCTCAGTCAGCTCCCGAAACGCGAGCTCCGCAGGCTCAGCGGAGCCCGTGTTCTCCGCGAGCCCGAGGATCGCGGATCGCCGAACAGCGATGGGAGCCAGCCAGCGCTCTTCGCCGAGCCCGATCGCCCGCTCCCCACGCGACCGCAAGTCGTCGGCAGCCCCTTCTCGTGCGCCCTCCTCCGTCGCGAAGAACGGAAGGAAAAGCCCGGCATATTCACACGACCCGGTTTTGATCCGCTTGGCGCAGGGGAACGACCGCAAGGCGTCGCGAACGATGTGTTCGCTACACCCGAAGGTGTAGCCGTGCTCGAATTCATCGGCCATGGACACCCCTGACGGTCGGGTCCGCACAGCGACCAGGCTTGCGCAGGAGAAGGATCATAGGCCGCGAATACGCCGCCAAATTGTCTTTGCTTTCGTCCGCGGCCACTGTTAGTGTCGCCGCATGCAGCGCCGTCGATTCGCAGGCGAACCTACGCCTTTGCCGTTTCGATGCCCTAAGGTTTGTCAACAGATACGCCGATAGCCTGGTAACGAGGCGGCCCGGGAGGGTCCGCCAGATGCTTGTGCGGTCGAAGGAATGGAAGGTCCGCCGACATGACGAATGAAACAGCAGCGGTCGGATTCACCAAAATCGCACCTGAAAATGTCGACGACCGAGAGTCGGGCCTCGCGGAGCTCCGACGCCTTGCGGAACTCCGCGGCGCACTCACAGCTCAAGAGCTGCTGTCATCGTTGGCAACCCTTGGCGTCACCACTGCCGATATCAGTGAGGTCGCCGCCGTTGACGAACGCACGGTTCGGCGGTGGAACGCGGGTGACGCTGCCCCGACGCCGAAGAAGTGGGAAGCGTTGGGCGACCTGCGCGTCGTGCTCATGCATATCTTGCAGCGCGGAGGTCTCCCGGTCGACCGGGTGAGTCCCTGGCTTCGCCTGCCCGATACGGCGCTCGACTTCGACTCACCTCTGCAGGCGCTGCGCGGCCGTCGCCTGCGGGATGTGGTCGCTGCCTATGACGCGTACGTACTTCCGCCGACGTCGCCTGTTCAGGCTCCTGCCCATGTAGGTGGCAGCAAGCACGACACTCCGGGCGACGACTAAGAGTAAGCCTCAGCACGTCGACGGCTTCGATGAGTCGTCGAACACTCTGGCTTCCGATCGGAGCTGCCAGCTTCGCGGTGGTCGCTGGCACCGTTTGGGTGTGCCTCTGGATGTTCCCAAGGTGGGCGGCCCCAGACCACGCATTTCGCGGTGCGGACGCAACAGCCCACACGGCACAGATCGAAAGTCAGAACGACGCCCGCCAAACTGCACTCCAAGCCTTGGGTGGACTGCTGGTGCTGGTCGGTGCCGTATACACCGCTCGCTCGTACGGCCTGTCGCGTCAGGTCGAACAGAGCAAGCGCTTCAGTGACGGGGTCCAGCTGCTCGGAGGCCACGGCCCCGCCGGATACGGCGGCGTCATAGCGCTCCACAACCTGGCGAACGACGCGCCCCGGCTGCGCTCCCCGATCGCCGAGTTCCTGCAGACTCACCTCCGCGTCGAGTCGCGATCATCCGCACCGAATGCGTCTCGGCCAGCCACCCTCGCGCTCGCCCTAGAGAGCGCCCTCGCGCTCTCAACTGATTCAGCGATCGACCTTCGCGGCGCCCTGCTGCCGGAAGCCAACCTGAAGCGTGCGCGTTTGCGCAATGCGGATCTCAGGACCGCTCGCATCGACCGCGCGAACCTCGCCCAGGCGGATCTCACCGGCGCGTCGTTGTTCACAGCGTCGTTGAGCGGAGCGAACTGCGGCGGTGCCTGCTTCTCAGCGGCAGACCTTCGCGGCGCACTCCTGCTGGGGACGAACCTCGTCGACGCGGATCTGACGCACGCCCGATTGCACGCGGCGCGCGCCTCGCAGTCGGTCCTTGTCCGGGCCGACGCGACCGAAGCGATATTCAGGAACGCACAGCTCGATGGGGTCGTCGCCCGCGGCTGCAACTTCTCGAACGTCGACATGACTCGCGCGAACCTCGATACGGCGTATCTCGAGTCGGTCGATCTCACCGGCGCCCGGCTGGTTCACGCATCGGCCGCCGGCATCGTGCTGACGAACAGCCAGCTGCGCGACGTCGACGCGACCGACAGCGTGTTCGACGGCGCAGACCTGCGGGGGTCGGACGTACGGGGTGTGCGCTTTGCGCGGGCGTCGCTCAAGGGGGCGGATCTCAGGGGTGCGCGACTGGAAGGCGCGAACTTCACCGACGCGGACGTCAGCCATGCAGATTTCCGTGGCGCTCAACTGGACGGCGTGACATGGGATGGCTGCAACCGAACGTCTGCGGTCTTTTGAGGCGCGGGTGACGCCGGCCCGAGGCCCGTCGGGCAAGAGCTCCGAGAGCGGCGCCGGTCTCGCGCAGTCACCACTCGCCGCACGCGAATCAGTCGGACCGACCGGCGGAGTCGCCCGGCCGGCCGCCGGGTCCCTTCGGGCTCACGCCGTGCACGCGCAGCGCGGCCTCGGCGGGCGTGAGGCCGGAGTCGAGGCCGAGCACGTCGCCGAGCAGGAGGATCGCGCCGGCCTTGGAGAGCGGCTCGTTGAGGTTGCCGCACTTGGGTGACTGCACGCAGCTCGGGCAGCCGTGCTCGCACGGGCACTCACCCAGCAGGCGCAGCGCTGATTGGCAGAGCTCCTCGAAGCGCTTGTAGCCCTCGCGGGTGATGCCGATGCCGCCCGGGTGGCCGTCGTAGATGAAGATCGTCGGGCCGCTCGTCTGCGGGTGGAGGTTGGTGGAGAGGCCGCCGATGTCCCAGCGGTCGCACATCGCGAGCAGCGGGAGGACGGCGATCTGCGTGTGCTCGGCCGCGTGGAGCGCGCCGAGGAGGGCGTCGAGCGGGAGGTCGCGCAGGGCGTCGTGGGTCGGCTCGTACCAGAGCGCCTGGGTCTGGAAGGTGGTGGTGGGGAGATCGAGACCGATGAGGTCGATCGCCTCGTGGTCGCCGTAACGCTTGCGCTGGTAGCCGATCACCGTCTCGGTGACGCTCACGTCGCCGAAGCTCAGCACGGCCCCGTCGACGTCGCGCCGTTCGAGCAGGCGATCGATGGTGGTCATCGTCTCGGTCTTGGGTTGCGTGTACCACTCGCCCTCGAACGGGTCGACGACCGCCACGCCGTTCTGCACGTCGAGGCTGCGCACCAGGAACGAGCGGCCCATGTGGAAGTAGACGGCGCCCTGGTGCACGGTGCTGAACGCGCGCCCGAGTTCGACGCTGCCCATCACCTCGCCCGACGAGCCGTCGATGATCGCCACCTGCTCGGCCGTCGCACTGCGCAGGCTCACCTTCGCGGCCGGGTAGCTGTCGGCCACCTTCAGGCCGTAGCCGGCGGGGCGCTTGACGAGGCCACCACTGGCGACGAGATCGTCGATGGCGTGCTGCGACTCAGGCCCGAAGAACTGCAGATCCTCAGGGACGATCGGCGCCTCGAGCGCGGCGCAGAGCAGGTGCTGCGCGTGGATCTGCTCGCTGTACGGGCTGAGGATCGCGTTCTCGACCGGCCGCTCGAGGAACTGCTCGGGATGACGGCAGAAGTACTGATCGAGGGCGTCCTCCCCGGCCACGTAGAGCGCGAGCCCCTCGCTCCTTCGTCCCGCCCGGCCCCACTGCTGGCGCAGGCTCGCCACGGTGCCGGGGAACGTGACGACCACGCAGGCATCGAGGGTGCCGATGTCGATGCCGAGCTCGAGGGCGTTGGTCGCGATCACGGCGCGGAGCTCGCCGCGCGTGAGCTGGCCCTCGATCTCCCGGCGCTGCTCGGAGGTGTAGCCCGCGCGGTAGGGCATCACCTTGTCGGCGAGCAGCGGCGCGGTGTCGTTGAGATGGTCGCGCACCATTCGGCTGATCATCTCGACGCCCTTGCGCGCCTTCATGAAGCAGATCACGCGCGCTCCGCCCTCCACGAGGTCGGCGACGATCTCCGCCGCCTCGCTCACCGCGCTGCGGCGCTGGCCGGAGTCCTCATCGAGGAGCGGCGGATCCCACATCGCGTACTGGCGGCCGGCGCTCGGCGAGCCGTCGTCGTCGATCAACTGCACCTCGGGGAGGCCGGTGAGGCCTTCGGCCAGCTCGACCGGGTTGCCGATCGTCGCGCTCGTCAGCAGGAAGCGGGGCTCGGTGCCGTAGCGGGCGGCGAGCCGGCGCAAGCGCCGGAGGACGTTGGCGACGTGGCTGCCGAACACGCCGCGGTACACGTGCGCCTCGTCGATCACGACGACCGCAAGGTTGGCGAAGAACTCGTTCCAGGCCGCGTGGTTGGGGAGCACGCCGACGTGGAGCATGTCGGGGTTCGTGAGGATGATGTTCGCCTCGCGGCGGATGCGAGTTCTTTGGTCCTTCGGGGTGTCGCCGTCGTAGATCGCCGGGCGCAGCGCCTTGAGGCCGAGCTCGTGGATGCGGCGAGCCTGATCCTGCGCGAGCGCCTTCGTCGGCGCGAGGTAGAGCGCGCGGGCGCGGGGATCGCCGAGCAGCACCTCGGCCGTCGGGACGAGGTAGCAGAGCGACTTGCCGCTGGCCGTGCCCGTCGTGGTGATCGTCGGGCCACGCCACGCCGCCTCGATCGCCTGGGCCTGGTGGGCGTAGAGCTCGTCGGCACCGCTCGCAGCGAGCGCCGCGCGGAGGTGCGGGCTGAGGTCGGCCGGGATCGGCGCGGTGCGGGCCGCGCGGGCGCCATCACGGGCCTGGTGCACCAGCATGCCCTCGCCGCGCCCACGGGCGAGCAGCTCGCCCCAGGGTCGCTCGCGCTCGCTCGTCACCGCCATCGGGAATCAGCCTACGGGCGCCACCGCCTCCGCGGCCAACGCACGCCCAGGCCGGCCGTACCGAGCGGCGGCCGCGCCTCACGGATCACCACCAACTTCTTGCTGATCGTACGGCGAACAGCAACCAGTCCAACAAACACAGAACTGGCGCAGGCACACTCAACTCATAGTGGTAGTGCTGTGCACACACCCACCCGAAATGACCATCCACGTACCGACACCTGTCGGTTGCGTGTCTCTCGAGGTAACCCATGAATCGAACCCGCTTCCTCGGCGCTGCCTGCGGCGCCGTCGCTGCGCTGTGTGCAGTAACAACATCAGCCTGGGCGGCCCCCGGGCTGGCCTCGCCTGACTCGGCCCGGCCGGTCAACCAGGAATACGTGAAGCAGCAGATCGCCGGTCGCGTGTCCCGCGACGAAGCGCGCGCGGCCATCAAGCCGTACGCCATTGCGTCGTACGAGCGACAGTTCGGGAAGTCGGAGGCGCAGGCGACCGAAAGCTTGGTCCGCCAGAGCCTGGTGCCGAATCTCGAACTCGCACTCGTGGAGCGCCTGGGAGACGGCCTCGCCGACATCGAGTTCGACAACGACGCAGGTGAATGGGTCGTCTACGCCACCGACAAGGTCGACCCCTCCGAACTGAAGAACACGATGGCCGGGCTCGGACTCGGTTCCGCCTACCGCAGCGAGTCGGTCTCGGCGCCTCGGCCGTCAATGGCTGCGGCCGTGAAGCGCGCCGAGGACTGGGCGGCGGCATCGAAGATCAACGCGAAGATCGGAAGCGACCCCAAGGGCGTCGAGGTGACGCTCTCCGGAGACGATCAGAAGAAGTTCGCCACCGAGCTCGCCGCGCTGCGACGCGAGGTCGCCGACCTTCCCGGCGGCCCCTCGGTGAACGTCGAAACGGAGATCGTCGAACCAGCCACACCCGGTGTCACCTGCGCGACATGGACGGGCCCGACCCCGCCCTCGCCGCTCCGCATCTGCGACACGTGGGTCGGCGGTCCGTACTACCAAGCCGGCACGAAGGCCTGCACCGCCGGATTCTATGCGGGCTGGTCGGGGTCGCCATGGCCGCACCAGCTCACCGCCGGTCACTGCAACTACGGCCTCGCCTACCAAACCGGCGTGCTGACCGTCAATCCATTGCAGGGATGGTGGACGGGTGTCGGTGTCACCGGCTCATATTCGTACGGTGGACCAACTGCGCCAGGCAATGGAACCGGTGATGTGGCGGTAATTGGAATGACACTCGGCGGCCCCGTCGGCGTCTATCCCGGTTACTTCAACTGGGGATCAGGTGGACTGAGCACCGTCCACTGGGTCCAGCTCGGACCGCCAGCGGTCGGCACCTGGATGTGCATGAACGGGGCGACGACCGGGTCGAGCTGCGGCTACGTCACCAACGGCGACACGAACGGGGCGATTCTCGACTCCGACGGCAGCACGCACTACGTCCAGCACCAGATCGAGATGTGGGGATCGTGCCTGAATCACGGCGATAGCGGCGGCCCCACGACGCTCGCAGCGAGCGAGACCGCCGTGGGCGTGAACTCCGCGTTCTACGTCACGAACCAGTGCGGCGGCTACCGGCCCAACGGCTCGCCGAACTACAACTACGTGTCTCCGGTGTACGAGCTCGTCTACAACTGGGGCATGGTGATCTACACGGCCTGACGAGGACGCGTCCGGGGGCGGCGGGGTCGACCCGCCGTCCCGACGCGTTTCGCGGCGCGACTAACCGACGGTCGCCGGTAGGCGCACCGGCAGCTCGGGCAGATGCTCGCCCGCGCGGCTCGTGTTGAAGTCAGCAAGGTCGAAGCGCTTCATGCGGCGGTCGAGGTCGTAGGTGGTCCATGGGTAGATCGTCGAGTTGCGGCCCGAGGCGTCGAGGTAGTAGCTCGCGCAACCGCCGGCGTTCCAGACGGTGTTGCGGAGGCCTGCCTGCACGGCGGCGTTCCACCGCTGGTGCACGTCCCACTTCACCTCGAGCGCCTCGATGCCCTCGCGCTGCGCGGTGGTGACGGCCTGCGCGATCCACTTCGCCTGCGCTTCGACCGGCAGGAAGATCGACGTGTGGCCGTTGCCGAGGTTCGGCCCGACCATCAGGAACGAGTTCGGCACATCGGGCGCGACGGTGCCGAGGTAGGCCTGCGGCGACTCGCCCCACGAATCGCTGAGCGAGTTGCCCGAGCGGCCCTTCACCTGGCCGGCGATCGGCGGATCGGTGACGTGGAAGCCGGTGGCGAAGACGATCACGTCGGCCGGATGCTCGGTGCCATCGGCGGCGACGATCGAGCGCTCGCGAATCTCCGTGAGTGCGTGCGGCACCACGGTCGCATTCGGTGCCACGAGCGCCGGGTAGTACGTGTTGCTCATCATCAGGCGCTTGCAACCGAGCGTGAACTGCGGCGTGAGCGCCTTGCGGAGCACCGGGTCCTTCACCTGCCGGCGCAGGTTCCAGAGGCCGAGCTTCTGCGCCTGCTGCATCACCCGCGGGTGACGCTGGCCGAGCTGCTGGCCCTCCAGGACGACCCGGAAGCACTGGCGGACGAAGTTCTGAAGCCCCGGCACGCGGCGGTAGAGCCAGCGCTCGATCTTCGGGATCTTGCGATCGGGGCGCGGCAGCACCCACGAGGGCGTGCGCTGCAGGAGCGTGAGCTTGCCGACGATCGGCTGGATCTTCGGGACGAGCTGGATCGCCGACGCGCCCGTGCCGACGACCACGACGTTCTTGCCCTCGAGCGACACCGAGTGGTCCCAGCGCGAGGAGTGGAAGATGTCGCCGGCGAAGCGCTCGATGCCGTCGACCTCGGGCAGCTTCGGCTCGTAGAGCGGCCCGGCAGCGGCGACGACGAACTGCGCGCGCACGGTGCCCGCGCTCGTCTCGACGATCCACCGCTGCGCGTCGTCGTCCCAGCGGCCGGCTCCGGCACGCACCCCGAACTCGACCCGGCGATCGAGGCCGAACCGCTTTGCGACGCCGCGCACGTACTCCTGGATCTCGGGCTGCCGCGCGAACTGCCGGCTCCAGTCCGGGTTCTGCGCGAACGAGAACGAGTAGAGGATCGACGGCACGTCGCACGCGCAGCCGGGGTAGGTGTTGTCTCGCCAGGTGCCACCGACCTCGTCGCCCGCGTCGACGATCAGCACCTCGTCGTCGCGCACGCCGGCCTTCTGCAGCGCGATCGCGGCCGTCATCCCGGACACGCCCGCTCCCACGATCAGCACGCGCGCGTCGCGCACCTGATCAGGCGTCGTGCCCTCAGCCGGACTGGCATCGGTGGTCGTCATGACGGTTTCCCCCCGGGGACATGGGCGGCAGGCGATGGACTGCCGGAGCGAAGCTACGGGGGAGTAACTTACACACCCGTAGCCGTGCTGTCCAGGGTGTGGTAATGATTGCTACCACTGGTCGGGTGACAGGCCGATCGGTGGCGCCCCTCTGGGGCCCGCGAGCCGGGGCGGCACATGGGACACGTGTCGTCCCCGGCCCGCCCCAAACCCCTCGCGGCGATGGGTTTGATCGCAGCGACCGTGAGCCGAGCTGGGTGACCTGGCGGCCCGCGTCGGAATCCGCCCGCTAACGTCCGGGCGGTGCTGCGCTGCGTGTACGTCGACCTCGACGGGACCCTGGTCGGCCGGGGCGGCTCGCTCCTCCACGATGCCGAGGGCAACGTGAGCCTGATGGGGGCGCGCGCGCTCGAGGCGGCCCACCGGGCCGGGATCGAGGTGGTGCCCGTGAGCGGCCGCCGACGCGACACGGTACGCGAGCCGGCCCGCGCGATGGGCTGCACCGCGTACGGCTTCGAGATCGGTGGCGGGCTCGTCATCGACGGTGAGGACTACTGGCAGACGGGCGAGCTGCAGCCCGAGGACGACCAGAGCGTCTACGACCAGATCGTCAGCCGCGGCGTGATCGAACTGCTCATGCGCGCGTTCCCGGGCCGACTCGAGCTGCACACGCCGTGGCACACCGGGCGCGAGGTGAGCGTGCTCTTCCGCGGCGACGTCGACGTCGGAGAGGCCCAGCAGCTGCTCGACGACAACGGCTCCGCGGATCTGCGTCTGATCGACAACGGCTACCTCGGCGGGCTCGCGAAGGGCGGCACCGGCCTCACCACCCGCCAGTCCGACTGGGGCCTGGATGACGATCTCACCGTCCGCGCCTATCACCTGGCGCCGGAGTCGGTGAGCAAGGCCGCGGCCGTCGCGCGCCACCGCCGCATCCGCGGCTACGCCCTGGAAGACACCATCGCCGTGGGCGACTCCGCCGAGGACGTTGGCATGGCCGCCTCCGTCGGCACCTTCTGGCTCGTCGGCGGCGACCACACCGCGGGCGACGAAGCCGTGCAGCTCGCAATCCACGAGCACCGCAACGTGCGCCAGGCCGAGGGCGGCCCGGGCGAGGCCGTCTACGAGGCGATCGTCACGACGCTGATGCTCGGCCGCGAAGCCGGCACCTGATCAACTCGTCCCGCGCAACGCCGCGGGCCATCACGAGCGGCCGCCCGAGTGCGGAAGCTCCAACATCCCCCAGCCCTCAGAGCCCAGGGATGTTGGAGCTTCCCCCACCGGCGTACAAAGCTCCAACATCCCCCGGCCCTCAGAGCCCAGGAATGTTGGAGCTTCGGCGCCAACCGGCCGTCGGCTCAGGCACACCTCGCCAACAGACTCGCTCAGCGCCCGCTACGCCGTGACGTGCCGCTCGACCGCGTCTTCGGTCTCGCCGTGGGTGCCGAAGCGGGTGGCGTAGGTGGCCGCGAGGAAGCGCTCGGCGGCGCGGATCACGGGCACGGAGCGCCAGGTGGGGAGCATGTCGAAGGCATGCTGGCCGCCGGGCATCTCGGCGTAGAGCACGACGTGGTCGCTGGCGTCGCGCAGCGCGGCAACGAAGTCGCGGCTCTCGGCGACGGGCACGAGCGTGTCGCCGTCGCCGTGGATGACGAAGAACGGGACGGCGTCGCGGCGCAGGTGCTCCATCGGCGAGGTGAGCTTGAAGAGGTCGTGGTTCTCAGCCACGGTCGTCTTGAAGACGATCTTCTCGACGAGCCGGCGCAGCGCGGGGATCTGCCGCTCGCCAGGGTCGCTGAGGTCGTAGACGCCGTAGAACGAGACGCATGCGTCGACGTGCGTGTCGGCCCGCTCGAAGCCGGGCTGCAGGCGGGGATCGTTGGGAGTGAGCGCGCACAGCGAGGCGAGATGGCCGCCGGCCGACCCACCGGTGATCGCGATGAACGATGCGTCGATGCCGAGCTCGTCGGCGTGCTCGCGCACCCAGGCGATCGCGCGTTTGCAGTCGTGGATGTGCTCGGGCATCGTCGCCTTCGGGCTGAGGCGGTAGTCGATGTTGATGCCGATCCAACCGTTGGCGGCGAGGTGGTTGAGCAGCGGCAGGCCCTGCTCGTGGCGCGAGCCGAAGTACCACGCGCCGCCGTGGATGTGGATGATCGCCGGCAGCCGGCGGCCCGGATCCTTCGCGGGGCGGAACACGTCGAGCTTGAGCTCGCGGCCGTCGTCACCCACGCGCGCGAACACCTTGCCACGCTCATGCCGCACACCGCGCCGCCACGGCGCAAGCAGCGGGAAGACGATCTGGAGCCGCGGGAAGCTGGGGGCGTCGTCGGCGTCGAGGTCGAGCTCTGCCGGGCGACCCTCCACATCGAGGCGGGTGCGCAGGCTCGAGCGTCCCCACGGGATCGCCGCGGCGGCCGCCGCGAGCCAGAGCACCAGCCCGACGTCGCCGATCGGCGACTGCAGCGCACCGGAGGCGACGAGCACCACCACCACGATCAGGCCGATGGCGGTGAGGTGGATGGCGAATTCGACCGCCGCCATCGCGAGCGCCCAACTCGGGATCAGCGCGGGCAGCGTCTGCCGCGGCCACCGCGCGTTGGCGGCGATGCCGAGGCTGACGAGTCCCAGCAGCGCGAGGAGCCAGCCGGCCATCAGCGTGCCGGGTGCGCGAGACCCAGGGCGCCGAGCGCCTTCTCGGCGCCGTCGACCAGCAGGCCGTTCGGCGTGTCGACCGTCTGCCCCGAGCGGCGGATGCGGCCCAGGCGTGTCGAGACGAGGCCCATGAGGAGCACCATAAGCAGATTCGTGCTGAGCACGGCGATCGTGGCGGTTGTCCACGCCCACGAAGGGACGTCGTCCTTGCGCTCGATCTGCAGGAGCTTGGTGTCGCTCATGAAGTCGCGCTGCATCGGCGTGGCGGTCGGGACGGCGATGCCCGGGAACCCGACGGCCTCGTCGGACGGGAACCGCACGGCGACGGTCATCATGTCGCGGCCCTTGTGCAGGCGCACCATGGTCTTCCACTTGCCGTCGAGCGGCACGGGCTGGGTGGTCTTCCACGAGCCGTCGGGCTGCTGGACGAGGTGGTTGAGGTAGCGGCCGTCACCCTGCCAGCCCAAGACGTAGAACCAATTGGCGTCCTTCGCGCGCGATGGATCCGACAGGCTGACCGTGACGTCGCCGACCTTGTGCGGCTCGTCGTGGTTGGGCGTGGGGCCCATGCGCACATTGGTGACCGCGAGGGTCGCCGTGAGCGGGTTGCGGTCAGTGATGGACGCGTTCACGCCGAGCGCGATGAAGGTGAAGACCGCGAGGGCGGCGACGCCGAGCGAGCGGCGACCAGGAAGCAGCTCGCCGCGCAGGGCCGTCGCCATCGCTGCGCCGAGCGCGCCGCCGGCGAGTGCCGCGACGAAGGCCATCGGGAGGCCCTCGGCGATGATCGCCGGGGTCCACGGCAGCGGGTAGGCGATGTTGGTCCAGAGGTAGTTGGCGGCGAAGCCGATCGTGCCCACGCCGACGCCTGCGGCCACGCCGAACGACATCGGGCGGCGCGAGAGGACGGTGAGCCCGATCGCTTCGACGACGACTGCCTCGACGATGAACAGCGGCGTGGTCGGCATCGTGACCTTGAGCGGGCCGCCGATCACGAGGCTCGTGATCACCTGCACGGGGAGCCAGACGGCGAGCGCGGCGAAGCTGCCGCCCTTGCCGATGAGCAGGCGCGCGATGACGAACGTCTGCGCGGCGCCGAACGCCAAGAGCATCGGCTGCCACACCTCGCGGTACTGCGGCACGCCCCAGTTGAACTCGTCCATGGTGGCGGTCCAGAAGTAGAGCCAGATGCCGGCGAGCAGCACCGGCAGGATGCGCGCGGCGCGCGACTTGGTGCCGGTGCCGCCGGCAAACGGGTTGACGCCCGCCGACAGCGCACCCTCGATGAGGAGCAGCGCGCCGCCGATGCCGCCGCTGATCGTGCCGCCGATGATCATGACGTGCGTCGGGCCCCAGAGGGTGACGTCCTGACCGAACAGGCGGTGCCAGAGGTCGTCGAGCGGGAACGCGGCCATGCCGAACGCCGAGCCGGCGAGCAGCAGCACTGCGGCGGCGGGCACGAGCCCGAGGCCGGGGAGGTTGATGGCCACCGGGCTGGTCTTGCGGCGCTCGCGCGGGGCGAGACCGATGGCGAGGATGCCCATGAGGAAGACGCCGAGGAGGCCGAAGAGGAGCGGGTAGTGCGCCGCGGTGCCGAGCGGGCCGGAGTCGCGGCCGACGTCGATGTGCAGTCCGATGTCCCAGGTGGCCGACGTGATGATCATCAGCGCACAGCCGATGGTCGCGAAGCCGGGGACGGCCGCCCAGCCGGGGAGGCCGACGAGCGCCTCGACGCCGCCGACGAGCTTGCGCAGGCGGGGCGCGCGGCCGGCGCGGTAGGCCATCGACATGCTCGCCATGCCGCCGGCCACAGCGCTGATGAACGCCGTCAGGACGGCGAGCTGCCAGAGCGGTGCGCCGTCTCCAGCCGCAGGTGCGGCGGCGGCCAGGATGCTGCTGCTCATCGCGAAGTCTCCAGGGTGCTCATTCGCTCACGCTTGTAGATCGACCGTGCGACACCGCGGCTGAGGCCCGCGGGACACCCGTTCGGTTACAGCGCTGGAACTTACAGCACCGAAACCGCTCGTGCCTAGTGTGACTTTCGACCGGCACGCGCGCGCTCGACGAACGCCCGATTCCGCATGGTCACGGGCGGGCCCGTGGGTACCAGAAGGCCCGCTCAAGGCGATGCATCGCGGATCTGCGACCCGCATGCGCGCCGGCATCGCGGCGCGGATCTCGGGCCATGCTCCCCGCCGATGGCCCGCTACGTCCGCGGGATGTCTCTCACGAGCCAGTTGTTCGACCCGACGTCCCGAACGGCGAACTGGCCGGCCGCGAGTTCAAGGACGACTTCGAGGGAGGGATCCAGAGCGAGCAGCGTGCCGATCGGAACCATGCGCATCGGCTCGTCCGGCGGGATCTCCTCTTCTGGGATCCGCATCGACCACCAGGACCCCGAGCCATCAGCCTCAAACTCGCGAATGGCCTCGTCGATCCGGTTGCCACGCAAGACATCTCTGTCAGCGAGCACGAGCGTTCGCTCGTCGCATGGATACGGCCACTTCTCTTCGAGCCACCGCCACGCGGGTTCAGCGTTGACATCGAAGCCGGCTGACGTCTGCGGGACGTCGACCCAAGCCTCCGACGGGACAACCTGCACGACGCGGACCTCGCGTCCGTCGTAGTAGCGGACCGCCTGGATGGCGAGCCGCTCCACCCAGCTCGCGTGGACCGGGACCAGATCGAACTCGACGTTGTCGGTTGACACACCCTGTGCGTCGGCACCGATCGTGCGCGTCCGCAAACCGTCGGCGACCGTCTGGAGGAGCGCGTCCAGCTCGTCATTCGAGTACGCCGCCGATCCGGCCACCAGCACTTCTGGAAGATCAAGCTCGGTGAGCCCAACCGTGTAGCGCCACGTCGGCGCGGGGGCGCCGACGACGGTGAGCGAGAGCCAGCCGGTGCGTGCGATGGCCTCGGCGATCTTCGTCCGAATCTCGAGCACTGAAGGACGTCCTATGCGGTGTCGTCGCTGATGAAGCGGTAGCCGATGCCCGGCTCGGTGATGAGGTAACGCGGGGCCGACGGCTCGGGCTCGAGCTTGCGGCGCAGCTGGGCGAGGTATTGGCGCAGGTAGTTGAGCTCGGTGCCGTATTGCGGGCCCCACACCTCGTGAAGGAGCTGCTCTCCGGTAACGAGCCGGCCCTCCGCGCGCACGAGCACCTCGAGCACGTGCCACTCGGTCGGGGTGAGCCGCACGGCCTGGCCGTCACGCAGCACGCGGCGGGCAGCGAAGTCGACGGTGAAGTCGGCGGTCTCGACCGACGGGCCGCGGTCGGCGGGCGTGCCCTGGGCCTCGCGGCGGCGGAGGGTCGCGCGCAGGCGCGCGAGGAGCTCGTCCATCCCGAAGGGCTTGGTGACGTAGTCATCGGCGCCGGCGTCGAGTGCCAGCACCTTCTCCTCCTCACCCTGCCGCGCGGAGAGCACGATGATCGGCACCTGCGTCCAGCCGCGCAGGCCCTCGATCACCTCGGTGCCCTCGAGATCCGGCAGGCCGAGGTCGAGGATCACGACGTCCGGGTGGTGGCGGGCGGCGAGCGCGAGCGCCTCCGCCCCGTTCTCCGCGAGCGCGACGTCGTAGCCGCGCGCACGGAGGTTGACGCCGAGTGCACGGCGGAGCTGGCGCTCGTCGTCGACGACCAGAATGCGGGTCATGCCGTCGCCTCCGGCGTCGCGGCTCGCGGCGCGGGCTCGTCGCCGGCCTCGCCCCGATCGTCGTGCGCCTGCGGCAGGGTGAGCACCATCGTGAGGCCGCCACCAGGCGTGTCGTCGGCTTCGAGCACCGCGCCGATCGCCTCGGCGAATCCTCGCGCCACCGCCAGCCCGAGGCCGACGCCGCCCGTCGGATCACGGTCGACATCCAGGCGCTGGAACGGCTCGAACATCCGCGCCCGCTGGGCCTCCGGCACGCCGGGCCCGCGGTCGACCACGCGCACCTGCACCGAGCGATCGCCGAGCGCCTCGGCGCGCACGAGCACGTCGGCGCCCGCGCCGTGGCGGACGGCGTTGCCGATCACGTTCGCGAGGATGCGCTCGAGCAGAACGGGATCGGCGAGCACCGGCGGCAGTCGCTCGTCGACCTCCACGCGGATCGCGGCCCCGCCCTCACGATCATGGTCGACGAGTGCCGGGGCGAGCACCTCGTCGATCCACACCGCGCGCTCGGCGACGGTGACGACGTCGGCCTGGAGGCGGCTCATGTCGAGCAGGTCGCGGACGAGCTCGTGGAGGCGATCGGCCGACTCCTCGATCGCGGCGAGCAGTTCGGCTTCGTCGTCGGGGGAGAACTCGACGTCGGCCTGGCGCAGGCTCGACACCGCCGCCTTGATCCCGGCGAGCGGCGTGCGGAGGTCGTGGCCGACCGAGGCGAGCAGCGCCCGCCGGGCGGCATCGGCCTGGGCGAGCGAGCGGGCCGTCGCGGCCTCACCGGCGAGCGTGGCGGTGTCGAGGGCAACGCCGGCCTGCGTCGCGAAGGCGGCGAGCACGCGGCGGTCCGAGGCCGGGAGCGGCGGCCCGATGGCCACCACGCGCCGGCGCTCGTCGATCTCGAGGAGCGCGGCCTGATTGCCCTCCCCCGGGCCATCACTCGCGGCCGTGCCGGTGCCGACCGCGCGCACCTGCCGCCAGCCGCCGGGCGCGGCGTCGTCGCGCACCTCGAGCTCCACGCGGCGCAGCCCGAAGCTCGCGCGCATCTGCTCCAGCACGGCGCCGGGCGTGGTGCGCCGCAGCATCCCGCTCGTGAGCTGCACAAGCAGCTGCGCCTCGGCGGCCGCGCGCTCGGCCTGCTGGCGCCGGCGCACCCCGACCTCGACCGCCGCACCGAGCGCCACGCCAAATGCTGCGAAGAGCACGAGCGCCAGCGCGTTCGCGGGGCGCTGCACGTCGAACGTCTCGATCGGCTCGGTGAAGTACCAGTTGACGACCAGCGCGGCGACGATCGCGGTGAGCGCGGCCGGCAGCACCCCACCGATCGCGGCGGCGATCACGACGACGGCGAGGTAGAGCAGGTAGGTCGTCTGCACGGGCGGCCGCTGATTGACCTGGTGCAGCACGACCGTGAGCAGCCAGATGAGGAGCAGGCCGCCGCCGATGCCCGCCGCGGTGCGCAGGGCGCCGAGCCCGCGCTCGCCGCCGAGGCGCGCGTCGCCGCCGCCCGCATCCGTCTCCTCGTCCTGCGAGACGATGTGGACGTCGATCGAGCCCGATGCCGGCACGGTGCGCTCCGCCGTCCCCGCGCCGCGCCGCAGCCGGCCGAGCCGCGAGCGCCGGCGCGAACCGATTACGAGCTGGGTGGCCTGCACCGACCGCGCGAAGTCGACGAGCGCATCGGCCGGCGACTCGCCGACGACCAGCTCGTAGCGCCCGCCCAGCTCGCGCGTCAGCCGTTCGAGCCGCACGAGCTCCTCCGAGGAGCCGGCCCCGGCGAGGCCGTCGGCACGGGCGACGTGCACGGTGATCAGCTCTCCGCCGCTGCGCTCGGCGATGCGCGCGCCACGCCGCAAGAGCAGGTCGGCTCCCGGCCGCCCGTCGAGCCCGACGACGACGCGCTCGTGCGTCTCCCACGGGGCGTCGATCGCGTGCAGGTCGCGGTAGCGCCGCAGGGCCTCGTCGACCCGCCCGGCCGTCCACAGCAGCGCGAGCTCGCGCAGCGAGAGGAGGTTGCCCTCGCGGAAGTAGTTGGCGAGCGCGGCGTCGACCTTGTCGGCGGGGTAGACGTTGCCGTGGGCCATCCGGCGGCGCAGCGCCTGCGCGGCCATGTCGACGAGCTCCACCTGCTCGGCGCGGCGCACGATCTCGTCGGGCACCGTCTCGCGCTGCACGGTGCCGGTGATCTCGCGGACGACGTCGTTGAGCGACTCGAGGTGCTGGATGTTCAGCGTCGAGACCACGTCGATGCCGTGGTCGAGCAGCTCGTCGACGTCCTGCCAGCGCTTCTCGTTCCGCGAGCCCGGGACGTTGGTGTGGGCGAACTCATCGACGAGCGCCACCTGCGGCCGGCGGGCGATGAGCGCGTCGAGGTCGAGCTCCTCGAACGTCGAACCGCGGTGCTCGATCCGCCGCCGCGGCACCGCCTCGAGGCCGCCGTCTTGGAGGAGCGCTGCGGTGTGCGCGCGGCCGTGGGTCTCGACGATGCCGATCACCACGTCGGTCCCGCGCGCATGGCGCCGCCGACCCTCCTCGAGCATCCGGTAGGTCTTGCCGACGCCGGGTGCGGCGCCGAGATAGATCCGCAGCGTGCCGCGCGCCATGTCTCCCGTTCTACTTGGTTTCGATCAGGCGGGCGTTGAGTTCGAGCACGTTCACGCGCGCCTCGCCCAGCACCCCGAGCGTGCGGCCCTGCGTGGCATCGTCGACGAGCGCGCGCACCCGCTCCGGCGCCAGGTCCCGCTCGCGAGCCACCCGCGCCACCTGGAGTCGAGCGTTCTCGGGCGAGATGTGCGGATCGAGGCCGCTACCGCTGGCGGTCACGGCATCCGCGGGCACCTCACTCACCGGCACGCCGTTGGCCTCGGCGTAGGCCGCGCGGCGCTCCTTGATCGCGGCGACGAGGTCGTCGTTGTTCGGGCCCAGGTTGCTCGGGGCGGAGGCGAGCGTGTCGTAGCCGTCTTCGCCGGCTCCCGAGGGGCGCGGCTGGAACCAGCCGGGGCCGTCGAACGGCTGCGCGATCAGGCGGCTGCCGACGGTCTTACCGCCGACCTCGACGCGGGAGCCGTTGGCCGTGCCTGGGCTGATCACCTGCGCCACGGCCGTGACCGCGAGCGGATAGGCGACACCGCAGATGGCGGTGAGCACGAGCAGGACGCGCACGGCGGCGGCGAACTGGCGGAGCGAGGCAGAGGCCGACATCACGCGACTCCGGGGATCTGGGAGATGACGAGATCGAGGAGCTTGATCCCGACGAACGGTGCGGCCAGGCCACCGAGGCCGTAGATCGCGAGGTTGCGCTGCAGCAGCGACGACGCCGAGGCGGGGCGGTAACGCACGCCGCGCAAGGCGAGCGGGATCAACGCGATGATGATCAGCGCGTTGAACACGACCGCGCTGAGGATCGCGCTCTCCGGGCTCGCGAGGCCCATCACGTTGAGCCGGTCGAGGCCCGGATACAGGGCCGCGAACATCGCCGGGAGGATCGCGAAGTACTTCGCCACGTCGTTCGCCACGGAGAAGGTGGTGAGCGCCCCGCGCGTGATCAGCAGCTGCTTGCCGATCTCGACGATCTCGATGAGCTTGGTCGGATCGGAGTCGAGGTCGACCATGTTGCCGGCGTCCTTCGCGGCGGCCGTGCCCGAGTTCATCGCGACGCCGACGTCGGCCTGCGCGAGCGCCGGCGCATCGTTGGTGCCGTCGCCCGTCATGGCGACGAGGTTGCCGCCCTCCTGCTCCTTGCGGATCAGGGCCATCTTGTCTTCCGGCTTGGCCTCGGCGAGGAAGTCGTCGACTCCCGCCTCCTCGGCGATCGCCGCGGCCGTGAGGGGGTTGTCGCCGGTGATCATGACCGTGCGGATACCCATGCGCCGGAGCTCGTCGAAGCGCTCGCGCATGCCGGGCTTGACGACGTCCTTGAGGTGGACCACGCCGAGGGCCCGTGCCGGATCGGACGCGCCGGCGCGCTCGGCCACCACGAGCGGCGTACCGCCGCGGCGCGCGATCTCGTTCGCGGCCTCCTGCACGTCGGCCGGGAGCCCGTCGCCGGTCTCGGCAAGCCAGCGAGTGATCGCGTCGCCGGCGCCCTTACGAGTCGCGCGGCCCTCATCGTCGAGGCCGCTCATGCGCGTCTGCGCAGTGAAGGGGACGAACTCGGCGGCCGCGCCGACCGTCTCCGGGGTGCGGCCGGCGGCGGTGAGCTGCTGCTCGGCGAGGACGACGATCGAGCGGCCCTCGGGGGTCTCGTCGGCGAGGCTCGATCGGCGCGCGGCGGCGGCGAGCTCGAGCGGCTCGACCCCAGGCGCGGCGATGAACTCGCTGGCCTGGCGGTTGCCGAGCGTGATGGTGCCGGTCTTGTCGAGGAGGAGCGTCGACACGTCGCCGGCGGCCTCCACGGCCCGTCCGCTCATCGCGAGTACGTTGCGCTGCACGAGGCGGTCCATACCGGCGATGCCGATGGCCGAAAGCAGCGCGCCGATCGTCGTCGGGATCAGGCAGACGAGCAGCGCGATCAACACCACCACCGGCTGCAGCGCCCCGGAGTAGCCCGCGAGGGGTTGGAGCGTGGCGACCGCGATCAGGAAGATGATCGTGAGCGACGTGAGCAGCACCGAGAGCGCGATCTCGTTGGGCGTGCGCTGGCGGGCTGCGCCCTCGACGAGCGCGATCATGCGATCGATGAACGTCTCGCCCGGGCGAGCCGTGATGCGCACGACGATGCGGTCGCTGAGCACCTTCGTGCCGCCGGTGACGGCCGAGCGATCACCGCCCGACTCGCGGATCACGGGCGCCGACTCGCCGGTGACCGCCGACTCGTCGACGCTCGCCACGCCCTCGATCACGTCGCCGTCGCTCGGGATCACGTCGCCGACCTCGCAGACCACGTGGTCGCCGACCTGCAGCTCGGCGGCGGGTACCCGGTGCTCGGCGCCCGTGGCCGGATCGAGCCGTCGCCCCTCCGCGGAGGTGCGCGCGGCGCGCAGCGCATCGGCCTGCGCCTTACCGCGGCCCTCGGCGACGGCCTCGGCGAGATTCGCGAAGAGCACGGTGAGCCAGAGCCAGATCGCGAGGAGGATCGTGAACGCACTCGGGTCGTCGATCGCGAGCACCGTGGTGAGGACCGACCCGACCTCGACCACGAACATCACCGGGGCGTGGATCATCTGGCGCGGATCGAGCTTGCGGATCGCCCCGGGGATCGAGGCGCGCAGGAGCGTTGGGGTCAAGGCGGTCATCTAGCGGACTCCCTCCGCGAGCGGCCCGAGCGCGAGCGCGGGCAGGTAGGTGAGGCCGGCGATCACCAGCACCACGCCGAGCAGGAGCCCGGCGAAGAGGCGGGTGTCGGTCGGCAGGGTGCCGGCGGTGACGGGCACGCGCCCCTGGCGGCCGATCGAGGCGGCGAGCGCGAGGACGAGCACGATCGGCAGGAACCGGCCGAGGAGCATCGCGAGGGCGAGGGCGAGGTCGTAGAAGGTCGTCGCGCTCGTGAGCCCGCCGAACGCGCTGCCGTTGTTGTTCGCCGCGCTCGTGAAGGCGTAGAGCACCTCGCTCAGGCCGTGCGGCCCAGAGTTGAGAATCGAGCTGGTGGGTCCGTCGAAGGCGAGCGCGACACCCGTGCCGAGGAGCACCAGCGCGGGCGTGACGAGGATGTAGCCGGCGATCAGCTTCAGCTCGCCGGGGCCGAGGCGCTTGCCGAGGTATTCCGGCGTGCGGCCGACCATGAGTCCCGCGATGAACACCGCGACCATCGCCAGGATCAGCATTCCGTAGAGGCCGGAGCCGGTGCCGCCGGGCGCCACCTCTCCGAGGCCCATGTTGAGGATCAGCGCGCCGCCGGCGAGGGCCGAGAGCGAGTCGTGGGCGGCGTTTACGGCGCCCGTCGAGGTGCCGGTGGTGCTGGCGGCGAAGAGCGTCGAGGCCGGCACGCCGAGGCGCGTCTCCTTGCCCTCCATTGCCGCGCCCGCCAGCTGGCTCGCCGTGCCGGGGTGCGCCAGCTCGCTCACCGTGGTGCCGAGCACCATGAGGCCGAGGATCGTCGCCATCACCAGGCTGACGGTGCGGGCCTGGCGGCGGTTGCCCACCATCACTCCGAAGGCCGAGACGAGCCCGAACGGGATCACCAGCATGAGCGCGTTCTCGAAGAGGTTCGTGAACGGGCTCGGATTCTCGAGCGGGTGGGCCGAGTTGGCATTGAAGAAACCACCGCCGTTGGTGCCGAGTTCCTTGATCGCCTCCTGCGACGCCACGGGCCCGCCAAGGAGCTGCTGGTGCCCACCGGTGAGCGTGGTGATCTCGTGTGGGGCGTCCAGGTTCTGCACCACGCCGCCGAGCACGAGCACGATCGCGGCGATCGCCGCACCCGGGAGAAGCACGCGGACCACGCCGCGCACGAGATCGACCCAAAAGCTGCCGAGGCGGTCGGTGCGCTCGCGCGTGAACCCGCGGATCAGCGCCGCGACGACGGCGATGCCGACGGCCGCGCTCGCGAAGTTCTGCACGGCGAGCGCGGCCATCTGCGCGAAATGCCCGACGGCCGCCTCGCCGCTGTAGCTCTGCCAGTTCGTGTTGGTGGTGAACGAGATCGCCGTGTTCAGCGCCTGGTGAAAGGGCATCGCGCCCATGCCATTGCTCAGCGGGAGGTGGGCCTGGAGCTGGAGGAACGCGATCACGGCGAGGATCGAGGCCAGCGAGAACGCGAGCAGCGAGATGAGGTAGGAGGTCCAGCGCTGATCGGCGCGCGGGTCGATGCCGCCGAGGCGGTAGATCCAGCGCTCAGGTGCGAGGTCGCGGTCGGTGGTGAAGGTGCGCGCGAGGTGGTTGCCGAGCGGGCCGGCGGTGGCCGCGACGATCGCGGCCAGCACGGCCGCCTGCAGCACCGCAGCGAGTCCGACGCTCATCAGAACCGCTCCGCGCGGACGAGCGCGTAGACGAGATACCCGAGGAGGAGCACGGCGGCGAGAAGGCCGGCCGCGTTACCTCCCGTGAGGGCGAGGAGGAGAGTGGGCATGACCGCACCGTGGCACCGCCCGCGCTCGGTCCACCGCGCCTTGACGGATCCTTGACGCCGACGGCCGCGATCTCATCAGCCTCATGACGGCTGGCCGGTGACGGCTCTCGGTCGCCGGTGATGCCGGCGGTGGCGTGTGGGCTCCCGGCGAGCCTCGGGATCGGGACGGCGAGCGCGCGGGCACCAGCTGGCGCTGGCAGCTAGATGTCGCCCGGCGGAATCGGGTTCGGGCCCTTGAACCGCAGCGCATCGCGCACGCGGGCGGTGGCGGCGCGGCGGCTCTGCCCGCGCCAGCGGTTCGGCGAGGGCACGGTGGTGCGGACGAGCTCGGTCCAGTCCTGCAACGGGAGGTCGCCCGCGATGAGCTGCGAAAGGCCGCTCGTCACCGGTGCCTGCACGCCCGCGAGCGAAAGGGCGCGCGCGAGCAGCGGCACCGTCTCGAGCGCTTCGACGGCTTGGCCCACGCGCACCGGGATCTCGGCAGAGGGCACGCCCTCCGCGAGCAGCTCGCCGGCGCGGCGGTTGCGGCTGTGCGGAGCGAGCGCCGTGGCGACGAGGTCGCCGATGCCCGCGAGCCCGAGCAGGCTCTGGGGGCGGGCGCCGAGGCGGGCGGCGTAGTCCCACACCTCCGCGAAGATGTGGCCGGCGGCGGCGCCGGCGGCATTGAGACCCTGAGCCTCGGTGGCGCCGGCGGCCAGCGCCGCAGCGTTCTTGGCGACGCCGCCGAGCTCAACACCGACGGGATCGATGCTCTTCTCGCAGACGACGCCCGCGCGGAGAAACACCTGCTGGATGAGGTCGGCCACCTGCGCGTTCTCGGAGGCGGCGACGAGCGCGGCGCCGTCGGCGACCATCTCCTGCGCGTGCGCGGGGCCGCCGATCGCGGCCACCCGGAGCGGACCGAACTGCTGGGCGAGCACGCGCGAGGGCAGCTGGCCGTCAGGCGGCACGAGCCCCTTGCTCATCGCGACGACGGGCACGCGCTTGCGCAGGCCACGCTCCTCGAGCTCTCGCACGGTGGCCGTGACGGCTGACGATGGCAGCCCCAAGAAGACGAGCTCCGCCCGTGAGAGGCCGGTCTCGACGCTCTCGATCCGCAGCTCCTGCGGCAGCTCGACGCCCGGCAGGTAGCGCGCGTTCTCGCGGGTCTCGCGCATCTCCTCGGCTTGCGCCTCGGTGCGGGTCTGCAGCGTGGTGCGCAGGCCGCCGCGCGCGAGCAGCACGGCGATGGCCGTGCCGAACGAGCCCGCGCCGACGACCACCGCGCGGCGCGCGATCGGATTCGGCAGCACCATCGAGGTGATGGTCGACCGCGATGCGGTGCGGGGTTGGCGCGGCGTCGGCATCGGGCGTGCTCAGCTTGGCAGACGGCGGCCAGCCACGGCGCATGGGCGTGCCCAGCCGCCCACTGCACGGCCTCCGGGGCCGGGCGAGTACGGCCGCCTACCGTTCCCATGCCCCGTCCAGGACCGGGGGTCAACCGTTCGTCCACAAATCCTTGGTGTTCATCAAGTTCGGCCTCTCCGTGGGGTATCTCTGGGTACCAGAGCGAAAACTTGACTTGGGGGGAGCGCTCGAGTGGTAGGTGCGGATTCGTCGGGACAACGAATCCCATCCGGGTGACCACAGCGCTGCACTCCAATCCGCGGGGGATCTCCGTTCCCCCGCTTCCAAGGTGGCCCTCGCCACCGCCATGGACCTGCCGGCCCGGGACACGCCGGCAAGACCGCACGCATCCACCGCGGCGACGCCTTCAGACTCGTCGCCGCGGTGGCCGTGCAGGCCCGCCACTCCTCGCCGAACAGACTTCCTCTGTCGTCAGAGCTACAGAGGAAGTCTGTTCGCGCCTCGGGCTAGACGCTGGCGGTGGCCTTGAGCCAGCGGGTGGCCAGGAGCTTGCCCGCGGCGGCGAGTTCGTCGAGGGTCGTGGCCTCGAGGATCTCCATGAGATCGAGGATGCGGCCTCCGAAGAGGTCGAGCGCGTTGCGGCCGACGACGGCATGGCAGGGCACACCGGCCTGACGCGACCGCGTCGCAAGCTCGCCAGGCGCCTTGCCCTGCAGACTCGTGCGATCCAGCTGCCCCTCGCCGACGATCACGAAGCGCGCCGCCCGCATACGGGCATCGGCGCCGACGGCGGTGAGCACGAAGGGCGCGCCCGGCTCGATCGCCGCGCCGAACGCCGCGTGCAGACCGCCGGCGAGGCCACCGGCCGCACCACCGCCGGGGATGCCGCGCGGATCGTTCGGCAGCGTGGCCGCCAGCGCGGCGAGGCGCACCTCGAGCTCGGCAACGCCCTCGGGGCTCGCACCCTTCTGCGGCCCGAACACGGCCGCGCAACGCTCCCAGGTCGTCTGCACGTCGACGAGGCAGGTGAGCTTCGCTCCGCGCAGGCCGCCCCCGTTGGTGAGCGCCTCGATCGCGCCCGCGCCGCCATCCACCGTCGCCGACCCTCCGCAGGCGACGAGCACGAGCTCCGCCCCCGCGTCGATCGCCGCCGAGATCAGCTCGCCGGTCCCGACCGAGGTCGCGACGAGCGGATCGCGCGCACCCTCCGGCACCAGCGGGAGGCCGCTCGCCGAGGCCATGTCGAGCACCGCGGTCCGCGACCCACGCGACTTCCCGGAGGCCGGCCGCTCGAGCAACGTGAAACTCGCCACCACGGCATCGCCCAACGGGCCGGTGACCTCTACGTCGCGAACGTCGCCACCGAGGGCACCGCACAGTACGTCGGCCGTCCCTTCGCCGCCATCGGCGATCGGGCAGCGATCGGCCAGGATCCCCGTCGACTCGATCCCGGCGGCGATCGCCTCGGCCACCTCGACCGCTGAGAACGTGCCCTTGAAGGCATCCGGCGCGACGAGCACGGGGCGTTCATCGACCCAGTTCACGCGCCGATCATCGCAGCGGACGCCGTCGCTCGCCCGACCGAGCTGTCGACCCATCCGCCAGCCACCGGTAGATCTGTCGCCAGGGGAGCGGCTCGGGCGGCAGCTCGTCAACCGGGCGACGCGCCGGCCCGGCGTGAGCGGGACGTAACCGGGGTCGGACCCACAGTTATGTCCCGCTCACGCGGGGCGGCGCGCCACCTACGACTTGTGGGCGTTCAGGCAGGCGGCGAGGCGCTGGACGCCCTCGTCGACCTGATCGGCGCGCACGGCCGAGTAGGCCAGGCGCAGCGAGCTCTTGCCCGACTCGTCGAGCACGAAGTCGGAGCCCTTCACGAAGGCGACGTCGTAGTCGGCCATCGCGGCCGCGGCGGCGTCGACGTCGTAGTTCGAGGGCAGCTCGGCCCAGAGGAAGTAGCCGCCGTCGGGCTGCACGAACTTCGCCTCGGGGAGGTGCTGCTTGAGGGCCTCGCCGAGGAGGTCGGAGCGCTCGCGGAGCTTGTCGTTCACGTTGGCGAGGGCCTTCTCGAACCGCGGCGCATCCTGCGTGAGCTCGAAGACGACCGACTGCGCGAGCATGTCCGGAGCGATGTAGGTGTTGGTCGCGCGGCGCACGATCTTCGCGATCAGGTCGGGCGAGCCGACGAGGTAGCCGGTGCGCACGCCCGGGGCGACGGTCTTGGAGAACGAGCAGGCGAACACGACGCGCTCGGGGGCGAGCTCGTACATCGCGGGGAGCAGCTCACCGCGGAACCGGATCTCGCGGTACGGGTCGTCCTCGAAGATCAGGAAGTCGTACTGCTCGGCGAGCGCGACGAGCTCCTGGCGCTTGGCCAGCGAGAGCGAGCAGCCGCCGGGGTTCTGGTAGTTCGGGATGATGTGCGCGAACGCCGGGCGCAGGCCACCCTCGAGGGCAGCGCGCAGCGCGGCGACGTCGATGCCGTCGTCCTCGAGCGGGATCGCGGTGATCTCGGCGCCGCGCTCCTTCAGGCCGAGGAGCGTGCGGTCGTACGACGGCTTCTCGACCACCACCTGCGTGCCAGGGGAGACGAGCTCGTCGAACAGGAACGCGTCGGCCTGCATCGAGCCGTTGGTGACCACCACGTGCTCGGGCGTCACGCCGTGCTTCTCCGCCAGGAACTTGCGCAGCGGCACGTAGCCGACGGCCGTGCCGTAGGCCGTCGTCCCGGCCGGATCGTTGTCGAACGCCCGGTTGGCAGCGGCGCGCAGGCCCTCGATGTCGACGATGTCGACGGACGGTGCGCCACGGGAGAAGGAGATCGCGTCAGCCATGGTGGAGGCGACACTAGAGGACGGGTGGCCCGCGAAGGCGGGCGCCCGCCGAGAGAGGCTCAGCGGCGGTGGTCGGCGGCCGCGGCGAGGCGCGCCACGAGCTCGCTGATCTCGTCCCGCAGCGCACGCGACGCGAGGAGGTGATCGTCGAGCTCCTGGGTGCGCACGACGATGCGGCCGACGAGCTCGTGCAGCTCCGCGTCCGCGTCCTTCTTCTTGTGCTTGTCCTTCTTGCGCGGACGGTCGTCGTCGCGCTCGGCGCGCTTCTCGCGCGGCCGTTCGGGCTCGGGCTCGGGCTCGGGCTCGCGCTCCTCGCCGTCGCCGGCGCCGCCGAACACGGGCGCCCACGCATCACGGCCGGGCGACACGCTCGTTACCGGCGTGCGCGCATCGACGTGCGGCTCGGCCGGAGCCTCGGCGGGCGCCGCCGCCTCGAGGGCGTGCGCCTCTTCGACCACGGCCTGGCGGCGCGTCGCGCGCTCGATGCGGTCCACCGCGCGGACCACGGCGTCGATCGCGTCATCCAGTCGGTCGTCGGCCATCGCCGCGACGGTACCAGGGATCGCCGCTCCGGCCGCGGCGCGGGCGGGATGCCGGCGTCAGCCAGCGGGGACGACGTTCTCCAGGAGGTACACGTTGTCCTGGAAGTCGTAGTTCACGGTCTCGGAGTACCCGTAGTCCATGGTCATGAAGTAGGCGCCGGGGATCGCCGTTCCGCTGCGGCCCTTCGCCGGCCAGAAGCGCACGTGGTGACCGCACTGGCCGGTGCAGCCGTTCGACGCGTCGATATCGCTGGCGTTCAGGGTCGGATCGCTGTATTCGCCGAGCGTCGACGCGGTGATCTTGAAGCCGAACGTGTCGCTCGGCGCGAAGCGCGTCACCAGCGTCGGGCTGGTGCCGAACTGCGGCGCCGGGAGGAACCGCTGCGCATCAGTGGCGGCGTGCGTCCCGATGTCGGTGGTGTCGCCCGAATTGCCTTGGGGATACCACGCCACCACCTCGGTCGTGCCCGACCCGTGGTAGGCCGCGAGCTGCGTGACGGTGACGCCCTGGGAGGCGATGCGGCGCTGCCAGTACGGCGCGAGCACCTCGTCGCCGACCGCCTGGAGCTTGCCGTTATTGCGGAGCTTCTGGCCGCTGCCGACGATCGTCGTGCCGTAGCCGAAGACGCCGTTGATGATCTCGGTGAGGGTTGGCTCGGTTCCGCGCTCGGGCCGCGACTGCCACCAGCCGCGCAGTGAGGTGCGGTTCTGCACGGTGGTCCCGGCCTGCGCGGTGACGACGAGCTCGCCGGTGCGCAGCTCCCGCTCGTTCACGACGAGCGCGCGCGAGGGATCGGAATAGGTGAACTTCACCGTGACATCGGTGCTAGCGCCCGGCGCGAGGCGCACGGGCAGGCCGTCGGCGGCCGAGGCCGTGAACGATGTCGGCGCGGTGGTGCTCACGCCGGTGACGTCGACCGGGTCGTCGCCGGTGTTGGTGACCCGCACGGTGGCGGTGTCGAGCGGCCGGGTGGAAGGCCAGCCGCCGGGGATCGCCTGGAAGCGGTTGAAGACGACCTGGTCGTCGAGTGCGCCGGCCTGCGTGTTGACCGCGGAGATCTGCGGCACGCCGCCGTCGAGCACCGACGTGACCCGGAGCCAGTTGATCTTGTTGTTGGTGCCGCCGATGCCGTCGATCGTCAGGCGCCCGTCGGTGACGGCGACGGTGACGGAGCCGCTCTTGAACCGCGCGGCCGTCGTGGGCGTGTAGGGCGTGATCAGCGGTTGGCCCTCGGCGTTCAGCGCATACGTCGAGTTCACGTACGACGGGTCGCCGACGGAAGCCGTGACCGTGTAATTGCCGTTGGGGACCGCCATCTCCCAGGCGCCTCGCGTGAGTGCGGGGCCCGTCATCGTCTCCATCTGGAGGAGCGTGTCGAGGCGGAGGTCGCTCACCTTGTTGCGGCGCCGGGTGGTCGGCTCGAACGGGTATGGCAGGTGCTCGGCACTGGGCCGGTCGAGGCTGCTCTCGAGCACCCAGCCGTAGCCGCGGCTCGCGTCGTAGGCCGAGCCGATCTCAGGCGTGTAGCCAGCGACGACCGGTGCGTCGGCGGGCTGGAAGTTGAAGGCGCGATCGACGGATCCCGGAGCAGGGGTCGGCGCCGGCGTGGCCGTGGGCGCGGGGGTTGCAGTCGCCGTCGGCGCAGGGGTTGCGGTCGGCGTCGGTGCGGGCGTTGCGGTCGGCGTCGGTGCGGGCGTTGCGGTCGGCGTCGGTGCGGGGGTTGCGGTCGGCGTCGGCGTCGGCCCGGTGGCCGGCGCGAAGTCGAGGTACTGGAGCTTCACGTTGTCGCCACCGATGCCGTCGATCGTGAGGCGGCCGTCGGTGACGGGCACCACGACGGTGCCGACGAACGAGCGACGGCCAGCGGCCGGGGTCGCATCGATCGCGGTGACGCCCTCGACGTGCACGACGTAGCGGGAGTTCTCGTACGACGGATCGCCCGCGCCGACCGTGACGGCGTAGGAACCGTTCGGCACCGCGACCTCCCACGCCACCGTGGGTGTCGTGAGCGCGAGGTGGACGATGGTGTTGAGCTTGATCTCGGTGTTCGCCGCCGTGCGCGTGCGGGTGCGATCGGCAGCCGACTGCGGCGCGTGCGCGACGCCCGCGAGACTCGCCTCGGTGACGAAGCCCATGCCGCGTGCCGCGCTGAATGCCTCGCCCGTCTCCGCGGTGTAACCCGCGCCGGTGGCGGCCGCAGCCGGCTGGAAGTCGATCTTGCCCTGCGTGAACTGGGTCGGGTTCGGGCCCGTGCCGGGGAGCTCGACGACTTTGATCGTGTTGATCTTCGCGTTGGTGCCGCCGATCGTGTCGATCGTCAGGCGGCCGTCGCTCACCGTCACCTCGCCCGTGCCCTCGGCGGTCGGAGCGGTCGACGACGGCGTGGTCGGCGGGACGATCGTCTGGCCTTCGGCCCGCGCGGCGTAGACGGCGTTGTAGAAGTTCGGGTCGCCCTGGCGGACGGTCACCTGGTAGCGGCCGTTCGGGACCACGAGCTCATAGGCGCCGTGGACGCTGGCCGTCGGCTGGGTGTGGATGAAGCGATTGTCGACCATCGGGACCGACCGCGTGCGCAGGCGGGTCCACTCGGTCATGTCGAGCGGGACCGGCGAGGCGGTGCCCGCAGATGCCTCGGTCACCCAGCCGCGACCGGCTGCCGCGGAGAACGGCCCGCCGAAGTCGGGGGCGTAGTCGGATGGCACCGCGGCGCTCGCGGGCTGGAACACGATCGCCGTATCGGCAGCAGCCGCGGCCTGGGGCGCTACGCCGAGCAGGAGCGCGACGATCGCGAGCACGATCGAGCGGGTGGGACGAGGTTGCGCAGGCAGGCGGAAGCGTGGGGCGGGCACGTTCCGGTCCACACTGCTGATCTACCGGAAGACCGTCAATGTGAACCCCGCACAGATGACGGCCGTTCAACACCTCCGCCGCGGGCCGGTTCCACCGGGGTGTTCGGCCGGGCGCAGGCACTGCTCTAGCCTCTGACCGAGGCCCCGTTCGGGCCGCTGGATCGCACGAGAGGGACCACGCGATGGCCGTAGAGCTCACCGACAACACCAAGCAGCGCCGCTTCGAGGTGCTCGTCGACGGCGAGCTCGCCGCGCTCGTCACCTACGGCCGCAACGCCCAGCAGATGGCGCTCACCCACACGGAGACCGAGCCAGGCTTCGAGGGTCAGGGCTACGCCAAGCAGGTCGTCGAATTCGCACTCGCGCACGCGCGCGAGGCTGGACTCGACGTGCTCCCGTTCTGCCCGTACGTGCGCGACTACATCGCCAAGCACCCCGAGCAGCTCGATCTCGTCCCCGCCGAGGCGCGCCCGAAGTTCGAGCTCGCCGAGGCGTAATGCAAGACCAGCCAGGCATCCCCGAGGAACACGTCGGGCCGACGCGCAAGGCCTACGTGGGCCGCGACGTGATCGTCAGCTTCGACGGCGAGCGCTGCCAACACGCCGCCGAGTGCGTCCGCGGCGCGCCGGCGGTGTTCGACACGCAGCGCCGGCCGTGGATCGCGCCGGACGGCGCCAGCGCCGACGAGGTGATCGCGGTCGTCGGCCGCTGCCCGTCAGGCGCACTCCGGGTCTCGCGCGTCGCCTGACCGTGCACGCCCGTCGGGGCGCAAGGAAATGTTCATGACGCGTCGCGCGGCCGGTGGCTTCACTTACGGCCATGAGCGACCACCTTCGTGTCGGAGTCGTCGAGGACAGTCGTGAGGACTTCCTCGCGCTGAAGCGCATCCTCGGCCCGCAGATCGACGTGCAGCGATGGCAGACCGGCGAGCAGGCGATCGCCGCCCTCTCCGGTCAGGACGCGAGCGAGCTCGCGGTGATCTTCGTGGACGGCAACCTGCCCGGCATGCACGGCGCCGACCTCGTGAGCCGGATCCGCGAGAGCCCCAACGGTCAGCGGGCGAGGCTCGCCGTGTTCTCCGGCTCGACGGATCCGGGCGCACCCGCCCGAGCGATGCGCGCAGGCGCCGACCTGTTCGTCGCCAAGGGCGAGACGCTCGAGCAGTTCAAGGACGCCGTCGCGCAGTGCCTCGGGCGGGCCCAGCCCGCGGGCTGAGTCTCCGCGGCGGCGATTCGGTCAGCGGGCGGCAGCGAGGGCCGCGACGGCTGCCGCCAGCTCCCGGAGCCCGGAGACGCTGTTCGGCTTCGCGAAGAACGCGTCGGCGCCAGCGGCCAGCGCCGACTCGCTGATGCCGGGCCGGCCGGTACCCGACACCATGCACACGAGCGGCGAGTTCGCGCCCATGCACGCGCGGACGTGCTCGATCACGGCGACGCCGTCCATGCCCGGGAGATCGTGGTCGACGAGCAAGACCTCCACGCCCGCGGCATGAGGAGCAGGCCCGGTGAACGCCTGAGCCGCCGACTCGCCGGTCGACCACCGGTGCAGGTTCCAGGCCTCGGAAAAGACGCGCGACAGCAGCGCGAAATCGTCGTCGCTGTCTTCAACGAATCCGATGGTCGCCCGATCCACCTGCATGGTCGACCATGAGGCTACCGGGCGATCAGCGTCACGCCTGGGCACGCTCTGTCCGGCTTTGCGCGGCAAACCTTGACGTTCAGGGGGTCTTGCGGCCGCGGCCCGAGTAGCGTCTCTGCGGTGTCCCCCAACCGCCACGATCCGCCATGGCTCGGCCTCGGTGAGCCTGTCACCCTCGACAACTGCGAACGCGAACCGATCCACCTCCCCGGCCGCGTCCAGCCTCACGGAGCGATCGCGGTGATCGACCTCGCCGATGGCCGCGTCGTGCAGCTCAGCGAGAACCTGCCGGCGATCCTCGGGAGCGACGAGCCGGCCGACGCGCTCCTTGGCCGCACGCTCGACGAGCTCCTCGGGGCCGACGTCGCGGACGATGTCCGCCGGCTGCCGCGCACCGGCCCGCCGAGCGTGCGCCCGGCGGCGTTGACCACCGCCGGCGGCACGCTGATGGCGCAGGCCTTCTCCCCCGATGAGCGGCTGCTCGGACTCGAACTCGAAGCGTCGGCGCATGCACTGCCGGACGCCGTGGCGGTAGCGGCGCAGGCGTCGGTCGCCGCAGGCCGCCTCTCGGTCGCTGACTCTGCCGACGCCGTCGCGGCGCAGGCCGCCGAGCTGCTCCACGCGCTCACCGGCTTCGACCGCGTCTGGGCGTACCGGTTCGAGGACGACGGGCACGGGGTGATCGTCGCCGAGGAGCGTTCGTCGGACGACCTCGCCCCATTCCTCGGCCTGCACTTCCCCGAGTCCGACATCCCCGCGCAGGCACGCGCGCTCTACGTGACCGCTGGCGTGCGGTTGATCGGCGACAGTGGGCGCAGCGACGTGCCACTCCTGCCCGAGGTGAATCCCGTCACCGGGGAGCGTCTCGACCTCTCCGGCACCGATCTTCGAGGGGTCTCTCCGATCCACGTGCGCTACCTGCGCAACATGGGGGCGCGGACCTCGATGTCGATCCCGCTCGTCGTTGACGGACGGCTGTGGGGGCTGCTCTCGGCCCACCATTACTCCGGCGCCCACGCGGTGCCGATGCTGCTGCGGAGCCAGTGCGAGGTGCTCGGCCGCCTCACGTCGATGCAGATCGCGGCGGCGCAGCGGCTCGAGGAGACGGCCCAGCAGGCCGGCATCGAGCATCACCTGGCCGAGTTGTCGGCGCACCTTGCTGCCGCGGCGAACGCGACCGATGGGCTCGCCGAGGTTCCCGACGCCCTCCTCGCACTGGTCAACGCCGACGGAGCGATCCTCGAGCTCGCGGACGACAGCCGGCGCACCGTGGGCGCGGTCCCGTCGGCGCCGGATCTGCAGCGCATTCTCGATGCGGTTGCGAAAGCCGGCGACGACACGGTCGTCACCGATCACCTCGCCGACCTCGACCCCGCGCTCGCCGACCTCTCCGGCATCGCCTCCGGCCTGCTCGCCGTGCGCCTCTCGCAGCGGCACGCGCACTGGGTGATCTGGTTGCGAGGCGAACACGTCGAGCACGTGACCTGGGCGAACCGCGACCGTGGGCTCGTCCGCCGTGATCCCGATGGTGAACTCGAGCTCGGCGAGCGGGAGTCGTTCGAGCGATGGGCCGAGCAGGTGCGTGGCCGCAGCCGGCCGTGGGACCGCCCGCAGGTCGATGCAGCTCGCTCGCTCCGCGCGTCGATCGGCGCCTATGGTCTCCGGCAAGCCGAGCAACTCCAGGTGCGCGCGGCCGAGCTCGCGCGCGTGAACGAGGAGCTCGACGCCTTCGCCTACTCCGTCGCGCACGACCTTCGCCAGCCCGTGCGCAACATCGCGATCCACTCGGAACTCGTCCTCGAGGATGCGGCCGAGCGGCTCGTCGACGATGACACCGAGTCGCTGCACGCCGTGCTGCGGCTCACCTCGCACATGGGCGCCCTCGTCGACTCGTTGCTCGAGTACGCGAAGCTCGACTACGCCGCCCACCAGGCCAGCCGCGTGGAGCTCGGCGCCGTGATCGACGAGGTGCGCGACCTGATCGGCCGTGGCGCCGACGACGCCGTCATCACCTACGACGACGCGACGGTCGAAGCGGATCCCGACAGCCTGCGGCATGTGCTCTACAACCTCGTCTGGAACGCGCTGAAGTACAACGACGGGCAGCCTGAGATCCACGTCGGCACCGCACCGCTCTCGCTGGTGCCGGGCGCTCGCGCGCGAGTCGACGTGCCCGTAGGCAGCGAGCACGACCCCGACGTGATCTTCGTGCGCGACAACGGCATCGGGATCGCGACCGAGCATCAAGAGACGATCTTCGGGCTGTTCCGCAGGCTCCATCCCGTCGGCGCCTACGGCGGCGGTTCCGGCGCCGGGCTGGCGCTCTGCCGCCGCATCGTGCAGCGCGGCGGCGGCACGATCTGGACCGAGTCGGTACAGGGCGAGGGATCGACGTTCTACTTCACGCTCAGCGCGAACTGATGCCGTGGGGCGATCGCTAGGGTCCCCGGCATGAGCGCCGTGATCATGGCTCTCCGGAGCGCAACGCAGGATGCGCACGGGGCCCTCGACGCGAGCCTCGATCCTGAGGCCCTCCTGGCAACGCGCGAAGGCTATGCGCGCTTCCTCGCAGCCCTGTACGGCTTCCACGTCGCGGTCGAGGAGGAGCTCGGCGAGCTCACGCTGCCGGGCCTCGCGGATGCGCCCGCGCGTACCTCGCTGCTCGCCGCCGACCTCACGGTGCTCGGCGCCGACCCGGAAGCCATCCCGGTGATGGAGCACCTCGCCGCAGTCACCGACGACGGGGCACGGCACGGCCTGCTCTACGTCGTCGAGGGCTCGGCGCTCGGCGGCACCGTGCTCGGCCGCATCGTGCAGCGGACGCTTGGGTACGGCCCGGATCACGGCGCGGCGTTCTTTGGCGCGGGCGCCGCGACGCCCGGTCGATGGCGGCAGGTGAAAGACCTGCTCGAGCGCGAGGCCGGTGGCCCGCGCCTCGCACCGGCACAGCGCGCCGCCGCCGATGCGTTCGCAGCGCTCGCCCGATGGATGCAGACCAGCGGCGTGGCGCGTACGGACGCCGTCGCCGAGTGAGGCGCGGCTCCGTCGTCGGGCTCGTCGAGGACTCCGACGACGACCACGCCGCGTTCGCGCGCCTCGCCGCCCAAGAGGCGCCCGACGTGACCGTCGTGCGGTGGCCGAGCGCCGAGGCACTGCTCGATGCTCTGCGCGAGGGGCACGCCGACGACCTACCCGACGTGCTCGTCCTCGACCTGCACCTGCCTGGCATGGACGGCGCCGACCTCGTGCGTCAGCTGCGGCGCGGCGCGACCACCCGCGCACTGCCCGCCTTCATCCTGAGCGGCTCGGAACGCCAAGCCGATGTCGACCGGTGCTACGCGGCGGGCGCGAGCGCGTTCCTCAGCAAGCCGGGTACGACCGGCGAGCTTCGCGCGCTCGTGCGGATGCTCTTCCGAGCGATGACCACCTTCCGGGTGCCGAGTCGTGCGCCGGACGGCCACGCCGCCGCGGACCAGAGCGTGATCGATGCCGAGCGCGAGCGCTACGAGGAGGAACTCCTCCGCGAGCGCGCCGGGCGCACGCGAGCCGAGGCGCTGCAGCGCCTCACGCTGCGCCTCGCGAACGCGAGCGATCCGCAGGGGGTCGAGCGCCTGCTCGTCGCTGCGCTCACCGCCGGGCGCAAGGACACGTTCGTCGAGGTGCTGGGAGTCGCGCGCGACGGCCGCACAAAAGCTCCCACCGGGGCGGGGGCGCCGGAGCCCGAGTCGGTCCTGCTCCTCCCGCTGATCACGCAGCTGGGCACGCATCACGGCGTGCTGCGCGTCGAGTCGCCCGCCACGCTCTCCGACGAAGACGAGGCGCAGGTGCACGGCGCCGTCAGTGCGGCGGTCCAGGCACTGACGCGCATCGACCGAGTCGCCGAGCTCGCGCGACGCGCGGAAGTCGCCGTCGCCGACCTGCCCCTCGGGCGGTGGTGGCGTGAGGCCGTCGATGAGGCGCTCGGAGTAGCGCGGCGATCGGGACGCCCGCTGTCGCTGGCCGTCGTGCTCCCCGCGTTGGTGGGCGCGGGGACGGGCGGCGCGCAGGCGACCTCGCCGGTGAAGGTCGACGCGCAGCTCTTGGCCATCATCGACGCGTGGCGGGCACACGGCCACGATCTCCTGAGCCCGTCCGGAGACGAGCGGTGGGTGGCGATCGTCGACGACCACGCCAGCGCGGTGGAGACGCTGGCCGTCACCATTGCCCGCGCGCTCGGCAACCGCGCCCCATTCACCTGGGCGGCCGCGGAGTGGGACCGCCGCGAGGACGGCGAGGCGCTGCTCCTCCGAGCGATGACGGCGCTCGCGCGGGCGCCGTGGGTGCCCGCGGATCCGGCCTAGACGCTGGCCGGGCTGGTGTCGATCAGGGCCATCGCCCGCGCAACCACCAGCTTCAGATCACGGAGCGAGTTCGGCTTGACCTCGTACTCCGTCACGTCGGCTTCGAGAGCGCGCACGATGTCGGATTCGGCCTGCGAACCGGAGAGGACGACGATCGGCAACTCGTTGCCTCCGGGCGCGCTGCGGATGGTGTGCGCGACGTGCACGCCGTCGATCCCCGGCAGCCCGAGATCGAGGAAGATCAGATCGAGGTCGGCCAGCAGCGTCGACTCCTCCAGGATGGATGCGAGCAGCGCCTCGCCGCTCTCCCAGATGCGGAGGTCAGCGACTTTGCCGAACCCGCGCCGAAATGCCGCGACATCGTCCGGGTTGTCTTCCACCATGCCTACGAGCGGTCGCGCCACGGCTGCAGCCTACGGACGTCCAGGCCTGGGCACGCGCCCGCTACTCGGAACCGTCGACGATGTCGTCGGCCGGATCCTGGTCGTGGTCGGCCTTGCTGTGCTGATCCGTGTCGCCCATCGGCGTCTGGTCGTCCTTCCGCGGCTCGAACGGCAGCTTGGTGTCGGCACTCGCGTCGCCCTCCGCGCCACTCTCGGCTCCGGGCTCGGTCTTCGGGTCGAAGGTCATGGGTTCGACGCTACGCCCCGTCGGCGTCAGCGGCACGGTCCGGGCTGGGCGGTGATCCGTCGCATCAGCCCCCGCCGCCGTTCGTGGCGAGCAGGAGCACGGGCGCCGCGAACGCGAGCACGCAGATCAGGACGAAGTAGAGCCAGCCGACGCCCTGCAGCACAGCTCCGCTGACGTGCTCCCCCATGAGCTCGGAATCGTTCGAGGCGCGCAGGATCGGGTAGTAGGTCAACGGCAGGACGAGCACCGAGAGCACCACGCTGTATTCGGTGAGCTGCACAGGATCGACGCCCGTCGCCACGACGGCGTAGCCACCGAGGAACAGCAAGATCCAGGTGACGGTCCACCGGGGCGCCTCCTTCGCTCCGCGGTGCTTGCCCCACGTCCAGCCCTTGTACTGGGCGAGGTTGTAGGCCGCTGAGAAGCACGTGTCGATCGAGGCGCCGCCGACGGCGAAGAGGATGCCGAGGCCAGCGAGGAAGAGGCCCGTCTCGCCGTACGGGATCTGGGCGGTCAGCAGCGTCGTGCCGATCGAGCTCGGGTCCACGCCCGCGGGCTGCAGCACCTCAGCCGCAGCGATGATGAGCGCCAGAGCGACGAACCCGCCGAGCCCGAAGCCGGCGATCGCGTTGAAGCGGTTCTCTCCGAGATTGCTCTCGTCCCACTCCTCCTCGACGGCGCCCGACGAGTAGAAGTAGATCTCGTACGGCATGAGGGCGGCCGCCATCAGGCCAACGGCGAAGTACCAGTACTCCGACGACGACTGCAGATCGGGGACGAAGCCGTTGCCGATCGCCTGCCAGTTCGGCGCGTGGTCGAACGCGAGCACCGCGAACACGAGCAGGCAAAGGCCGCCGTAGCCGAAGATGCGCTCGATCGCCCCGAACGGCAGCAGGTAGGCGACGGCGACGAGGACGACCGTGCCGGCGAACATGAAGAACTGGTCGGAGACGTCGAAGAAGAGGTTCAGCACGAGGCCGACGCCGCCGAGCTCAGCCGCCAGCGTGAGGAAGCTGAGCACGAGTGATGCCCAGAGCGTGGCCTTGCCGAGCCGGGGCGAGAACTGATCGTGGACGAGGTCCATGTTGGGTTTGCCGGCCACCGCGGCGATCCGCCCCGACATCTCGGCGAAGATCACGATGCCCACCACCCCGATCGGGACGGCCCAGAGCAGCTGGTAACCGAAGGTGGCGCCGGCTTGGATCGTGAAGACGAGGTCGCCGATGTCGACGAACCCGCCGATCGCGGCGATGATGCCGAGCGCGAGCGAGAGGAGCTTCTTCACAGCGCCTCCGAGAGCACGTCGGCGCGGTGGGCGAGCTCACGCAGCCGCTTGGCGGCCGCGACACCCGCCGGTTCGTCGCCAGGGCGCACCTGCAGCGCGCCCACCGCCTCGGACACGTCTTCGGCAAGCCGGATGGCATCGCGCCGGCGGCCCGTCATCGCAGGGCTCGATGAGCTGTCGGCGAGGCGCTCGGCCTCGTGATCAGCGAGATCTGAGAGGGTGCGCGCCTGCACGCGAGTGAACGTCGCCCGGCTACGGTCGTGCGCCACGCCGTCGGCGAGCAGCGCGCCTTCCGCCGCGTAGGAACCGACCGTCTGCACGGCGCGATCGAGCTCGTCGGCCTTGATGTCTCCGCCACAGCCGGCGAGCACCAAGGCGAGCAAGACGACGCCCGTTGAACGTCCTCCGGGGGCGCGGCAGACCATGGTGCGCACCGTACGCTCCCCCGCCAAGATTGCCCCGGTCGCACCCCGGCGGCTGGGAGTCGTCGCGCCCGCGGTCGGGCGCCCGGCGATGTCCGCACCGGGACGGTCGCCTCGGGCGTTGACTGAGGTCATGAAGGCGCTCACCTGGCACGGCAAACGGGACGTCCGCGTGGACTCCCACCCCGACCCGACCATCGAGGAGCCCACCGACGCGATCATCCGCGTGACCTCGAGCGGCATCTGCGGCTCGGACCTTCACCTCTACGAGGTGCTGGGCGCGTTCCTCGATCCCGGCGACATCCTCGGCCATGAACCGATGGGCATCGTCGAGGCCGTCGGCTCCGAGGTGCCCGACCTGAAGATCGGCGACCGCGTGGTGGTGCCGTTCAACATCTCGTGCGGCCACTGCTGGATGTGCGACCACGGCCTGCAGAGCCAGTGCGAAACGACCCAGGTGCACGAGCACGACTCGGGCGCCGCACTGCTCGGCTACACCAAGCTCTACGGCCAGGTGCCCGGCGGCCAGGCCGAGTTCCTGCGCGTGCCCCAAGCACACTACGGGCCCATCAAGGTGCCGGAGGGCGCGCCGGACGACCGCTACCTCTTCCTCTCCGACGTGCTCCCCACCGCCTGGCAGGCGGTGCAGTACGCGGGCCCGCCCGTCGGCGGTTCGCTGGCCGTGATCGGTCTCGGGCCGATCGGGGAGATGGCGACGCGCGTGGCGCAGTTCCTCGGCGTCGAGCGCGTCTACGGCCTCGATCTCGTGCCGGATCGCCTCGAACGCGCTCGCTCTCACGGCGTCACGGCGATCGACGTGAGCAAGCTCGACGATCCTGCGGCCTACGTGCGCGACATGACCAGCGGCCGCGGCCCTGATGCCGTGATCGACGCCGTCGGCATGGAGGCCCACGGCGCGCCGGGCGG
>JAGIBJ010000045.1 GCA_017744415.1 Solirubrobacteraceae bacterium | reverse complement strand
ATCGAGGATCTCCTCGAGACGCTCCTCGTCGTCGCCGACCTCCAGGACATCCGCGCGAACCCCGAGGCCGAGGCCTCCGGCGTCGTCATCGAGTCCAAGCTCGACCCGGGCCGTGGCCCGGTCGCGACCGTGCTCGTGCAGCGCGGCACCCTGCTCGTCGGCGACGCGCTCGTCGCCGGTGGTCACTGGGGCCGCGTCAAGGCGCTCATCGACTACAACGGCAACCGCGTCGAGGAAGCCGGCCCCGGCGACCCCGTCGAGGTGCTCGGGTTCAACTCCGTGCCGTCGGCCGGTGAGTTCGTGCAGGAAGCCGAGACCGACAAGGAAGCCCGCACCAAGGCCGAGGAGCGCGCACTGCGCCTTCGACAGGAGTCGCAGGCTCGCCGTGCCGGCCGCAAGCGTTCCCTCGAGGATCTCTTCTCGGAGATCAGCTCCGGCGAGCTCAAGGAGCTCACGGTCGTCCTCAAGGGCGACGTGGCAGGCTCGGTCGAGGCGTTCGAGGACGAGATCGCCCGCCTGCCGCAGGACGAGGTCGTCGTCAACATCGTGCATAGCGGCGTCGGTGGCATCACCGAGTCCGACGTGAACCTCGCGGCGGCGTCAGACGCCATCGTGATCGGCTTCAACGTCCGCCCGGTCGGCGATGCGAAGGCACTCGCGGACCGCGAGGACGTCGAGATCCGCACGTACTCGATCATCTACCGCGCCCTGGAAGACATCAAGCAGGCGATGACCGGCCTGCTCGAGCCCGAAGAGGTCGAAGATGCGATGGGCACCGTGGAGATCCGTCAGATCTTCAAGGCGTCCAAGATCGGCACCATCGCCGGTTCGTACGTCACCGACGGTCGCGTCACCCGCGGCTCGAAGGTGCGGGTCGTCCGCGACGCCACCGTCATCCACGAGGGTGAGATCGAGTCGCTGCGCCGGTTCAACGACGACGCTCGCGAAGTGGCCTCCGGCTACGAGTGCGGCATCGTCCTGAAGAACTTCCAGGATCTTCGCGAAGGCGACATCCTCGAGGTCTTCACCACGCGCAAGGTCGAGCGCGAGCTCGCAGCCCGCTAACCGGTACCGGGAGCCCGTCGATGGCATCGCAACGGATGCGGAGGGTCGACGGGTCCCTTCGGGAGGTGCTCGCAACCGCGATCGCCGACGAGGTCACGGATCCCGGCGTGGGATTCGTGACCGTCACGTCGGTCGAGACCAGTGGCGATCTCCGGCACGCAAAGGTGTACGTGAGCACGCTCGGCGACGCCGACGAGCAGCAGGCCACGCTTGACGCGCTGAATCGCGCCAAGCGCCTGCTGCAGTCGAGCATCGCCCGCACGCTGCGCCTGAAGTACACGCCGGTGCTCGAGTTCTACCTCGATGACTCAGCGCGACGGGCCGTACGCCTCGACGCGCTCCTCAAACAGGACGAAGCACCGACTCCGCCCCAGGAGCCCGGTCGTTGAACGTCGTGGCTGCCGCCGACCAGGTCGTCGCCACGCTGCGTGACGCGGCCCGCGTGCTGCTCGTGACGCACACCCACCCGGACGGCGACGCGCTCGGCTCGCTCACCGCGCTGCGCCTCGCCCTCGATCACATCGGCACGCCCGTCGACGTGTTCCAGTCCGAAGAGGACCTCGTGCTGCCCGACGAGCTGGAGCCGTTCCGCGCCGAGGCGCCGGTCGACGAGTCCACGGTGCGCTTCGACGACCGGGTGGTCGTGTTCCTCGACTGCGGCAACGCGAGCCGCTCGACGCTCGGTGGCCGACTGGAAGAGATGGGGACGATCGTCAACATCGACCACCATCACGACAACACCGGTTTCGGCACGATCAACCTCCTCGACTTCGATGCGTCGAGCACCGCCGAGATCGTGTGGGACCTCGTCGGCCGCCTCGGCGCCCCGCTCACCGAGCCGATCGCCGAAGCGCTCTACGTCGGGCTGATCACCGACACCGGTCGCTTCTCCTACGAGAACACGACCCCGCGCGCCCACCAGATGGCGGCAGAGCTCCTCGCAGCCGGGATCGATGTCACCGCGATTCGCCGCCGGCTCTACGAAGACATCGGCCCCGGCAAGCTGCATCTCCTGCGCTACGCCCTCGACTCGTTCGTGCTGCACGGCGGCGGGAGCGTGATCTCGGCGCGGATCACCGCCGCCGATTTCGACGCGGCCGGCGCGACCGAGGCGCAGTCGGAGGGCATCATCGACGTGATCCGCGGCGTGCGCGGCGTCCGAATCGCGGCCTTGGCCCGCGAGCTCGAGACCCGCGCCGGCAGCTTCAAGGTGTCACTCCGCGCCGCCGATCCGACCGTGGACGTTTCGGCGATCGCGCGCGCCGGCGGTGGTGGCGGTCATCCACAGGCTGCGGGCTTCGTGACGCAGCTGTCGGATGCCGGGCTCGCCGAGTTCCTGCTCGCCCAGCTCGCCGAGCAGGATGCCGCCGTCTCCTCGGTCTGACGCTTCGGCCGCCGCTGCCGCTCGGGCGGCGCCGATCCCCGACGGGGTGCTCCTCGTCGACAAGCCCGCCGGACCGAGCTCCCACGGGATCGTCGCCGCGATCCGCCGCGCGGTCGGCAAGGGCACCAAGGTGGGCCACGCCGGCACGCTGGATCCGTTCGCCTCAGGGCTGATGCTCGTGCTCATCGGCCGCGGGACCCGCGCATCGCAGTTCCTGCTCGGGCTCGACAAGCGCTACGAGACGCTCGCACAGCTCGGGGCGCTCTCGACGACCGGAGACCCCGAGGGTGAGATCACCGTCACGGGCCGCATCCCGGCTTCGCCGCTCCGCCTGCCCGTCGGCGAGGTGCGCCAGACGCCGCCGGCCTACTCGGCGATCAAGATCGACGGGGAACGGGCCTACAAGCGCGCGCGGCGCGGGGAGCAGGTCGAGGTGCCCGAGCGGACCATCACCGTGCACGAGTTCACCGAGCTGGAGCGCGACGAGGCCAGCGATCGCGTGCGGCTCGCTCTGCACTGCTCGAGCGGCACCTACGTCCGGAGCCTCGTCGCCGACCTCGACGACGGCTACTGCCTCGAGCTGCGCCGAACGGGGATCGGCCCGTTCACGATCGACGACGCGCAGCCCCTCGACGCGTTCGACTCCGTGGCATCCGTCACGGACGCCATCGTCCCGCTCGACCGCGCCCTCGGCTTCCTCACGACCATCCGCCTGGGCCCCGACCTGGCCGACGACGCGCGTTGTGGCAGGCGCATGCCGGCCGACGCGATGCCGGGCGGCGTACCCCCGCAAGACGAGCCTCTCCTGCTCGTCGACGAGGCCGGCGTGATCGCGGTCGGGCGGTCGGACGGCGCGCGCGTCGCCACGGTCGTAGGCTTCCGGGCATGAAGCTGACCTGGCTGCCCGATGCGGAGTGCCGTCCGCGCCGGATCGCGATCGGCACTTTCGACGGAGTCCACCTCGGGCACCGCGAGGTGATCGCTGGCGCCGACACGGTGCTCACGTTCGATCCGCACCCCAGCCAGGTGGTCCACCCGGCCTCTGCGCCCAAGCTCCTCACGTCGCTCGAGCGCAAGGCCGAGCTCATCGCGAGCCTCGGCGTCGAGGAACTGGTCGTCATCCCGTTCGACGGGGCGTTCGCCTCCCAGACGCCCCAGGAGTTCCTCGACCACGTGCTCGTCGAGCGCCTCGGGGCCGAACAGGTGTCGGTCGGTGACAACTTCCACTTCGGCGCCAAGGCCAAGGGCACGCCCGCGATGCTCGCCGACGACGGCCGCTTCGGCGCGCGCATCTGCGCATTGCTCGAGGTCGAGGGCAAGCCGGTCTCCTCCACGCGCATCCGTCAGCTGGTGGCCGAGGAGGGCGACGTCGCCCAGGCCGCCAAGCTGCTCGGCTCGGAGTTCAAACTCAACGGCACCGTGGTGCACGGCGACAAGCGGGGCCGCGAGCTCGGCTTCCCGACGGCCAACCTGGTCCCTGACGATCGCTTCGTCACGCCCGCCCACGGCATCTACGCGTGCCGCACCGGTCAGGGCCGCGCCGCCGCCGTCTCGATCGGCCTGCGCCCCACGTTCCAGACCGGTCGCGGCGTGCTCATCGAAGCGTTCGTGCTCGACTACGAGGGCGACCTCTACGGCCAGGAGATCTCGCTCACATTCGTCGAGCGACTCCGCGGCGAGGAGCGCTTCGACGGCATCGAGAGCCTCGTCGAGCAGATGAACAAGGACGTCGAGCGCACACGCCTCGCCGTGCCGGCCGGAGCCAGCTCCGAGGCCTGACCGGCGGCGCGCCTCCCACGGGTATGAGGGAGACGGCATCCACCCGGACTTCGCTGCTATTCTGCGCCGTCGCATGCAGCTGACCACCGACCAGAAGACCGACATCGTCCGCAAGTTCGGAGCGAACGAGCAGGACACCGGCAACATCCGCGTCCAGATCGCCCTCCTCACCGAGCGCATCAACGGGCTCACGGATCACCTTCGCACCCACAAGGGCGACCACAGCTCGCGCCGTGGCCTCCTGATGCTGGTCGGTCAGCGTCGCCGCATGCTCCGGTACTTCGAGAAGAGCGACCTCGACGGTTACCGTCAGCTCATCAAGGACCTCGGCCTGCGCCGATAGGGCGAGCGGCCGATGGCCGTTCTTCCGGCCGGGAGCCCGGTCCCGCGCTTCAGCCTCCAGACCGCGGAGGGTGGAGCGTTCACCCAGGATGCGGTCACCGCCGAGCGCACGCTGCTCGTGTTCTACCCGAACGCCTTCAGCCCGGTCTGCACCGATCAGCTTCAGTTGCTCGACGAGGTCGCTCCCGGTCTCGCCGAGCGGGGCGTGAGCATCGTCGGCGTCTCCTGCGACGCCACGTACTCGCAGAAGGCGTTCGCCGATCAGCTCGGGATCTCGATCCGCCAGCTCTCCGACTTCGAGCCGAAGGGCGCGACATCTCGAGCATTCGGCGTCTACTTCGAATCTGCGGGCATTCCGACCCGCGCCTACGTGCTCACCGGCACCGACGGTCGCGTGGCCTGGAGCTGGGAGGGTGAGCACCCCGGCGTCCTGCCGCCGGTCAAGCTCGTCCTCGACGCGGTCGCCGAACTCGGCTGGTAACCGCTCGCTGGCGCTGCCTGCGGCGCTCATACCGCGCTACGATCGGCGCGTTCGAGCGCGAGGAACCCAGCAGCGCGGCACCAGGATGGTGCGGCCTCCGTTCCGCGCCCAGCTCCGGGGGATCCTGACCAGCGTCGCTGCGGTGATGCTCGTAGGCCTCACGCTGGGGGCGGCCACCGTCAGCGCGGCGCCCTCCGGCTCCGTGCAGTTCGACGGCTACGACACCGCGGGCGCGGTGCCGACGGGCCTGCACGTACGGATCGGCGTGGCTCACGACGGCGGCGCTCCGCCGCTCCTGCGCCGCCTCGAGCTCGACCTGCCCGCCGGCTTCGACATCGGCCCGCAGGTCGCGAACCGGCCGGGCGGCGTCGTCCTCTGCAGCGCGGCGCAGTTCGCTGCGGCCGCTGCGCCACGCGCCGACTGCCCGGCGCAGAGCCTGATCGGGACCGCCAAGCTCGCCGCCCCGACGATCAGCGGCGTGCTCACCGGCACCATCTTCCTCGGTGCCCCGCCGGCCCCTGGTGCGCTGCCGACGCTCGATGTCGAAGTGAGCGCCGCCGGCTCCGGCGATGGAGCGGCGCAAGCTGGTCGGGCAGCTCAGGGGCGATGGATCGGGCCGGCTCAGCGTGAGCTTCGACCAGATTCCGCAGATCGCCTTCGACCAGCTCGACCTCACCCTCGAGGGCGGCACCACCGCTCTGCTCGTCAGCCCTCCCACCTGTGGCGCCGCAGCCGGCCTTGCGACCTTTACAGCCGCCGTCGACGGCAGCGTCGGCTCGGCGGCGAGCGCGACGACGATCGGTCCCGACTGTGCGTCGGCGCAGCTCAGCGCGGTCTCGTCGCTCAGCTCCGACCAGCGCGCGGCCGGCGCCGAATCGACAATCCGCGGCAGCGTCGACCTCGCCGATCGCGGGCCGGCGCCGACGGGCATCTCGATCTCGCTACCGGCCGGGTTGCTGGCCCACATCGGCGAGGTGTCCGAGTGCAGCCTCGAGGCCGCCGGCGCCGGACAGTGCGGGAGCGACTCGCGGATCGGTGCGATCGGCGCCCTCGTCGGCGCGGGTTCGCAGCCAGTGGCGATCGCGGGCAACATCTACGTCGTCCCGCGCGCCCCCGGGTTCGTCGCGGGGATCGCGGCGGTTCTCGACGTTCGTCTCGGCGAGCTCGACCTCGGACGCCTGGTGCTGGGCGGCGGATTCGCGCTGCGTCCCACCGACGCCGGGCTCAACATGCAGGTCGGGCTGCCACTCACGCACGCCGGGATCGGGCTGCACATCCGCTCGCTGGCCTTCGCGCTCGATCGTCCCGGCTTCGCGCTGAATCCCTCGACGTGCGGCCCGCTGGGCTATTCCGGCACGGTGACGGGCGTGGGTGGCGCCGCCGCCGGCTTCGGTGGGGCGGTCACGTATGACGGCTGCACGACGCTCCCGTTCGCGCCGACCCTCACCGCGGCGCTCGGAGGCGAGACCGGACCGCTCGGTCACCCCAACGTCACGGTTGGCCTGAACGCCCGCGCCGGCGACAGCAACCTGCAAGGCGCGCACGTCACGCTCCCGCGGGGCATCGCCGCCGATCCAGCCAACATCCAGAACGCCTGCGCTCCCGAGGTGTTCGCGGCGGGTGCCTGCTCCGCCGCTGCGCGCGTCGGCACGGCTACGGCCCGCGTCGCGCTCACACCCGAGCCGATCCCCGGCGACGTCTACCTCGTCCGCACGCCGGGCATGGCGCTGCCCGGCCTGGGCCTCAGCTTCACCGGCCGCTACACCCAGCGAGTCCTCTCCACGGTGCAGGTCACGAAGGACGCCGACCAGCGTCTCGTCGTCAAGTTCGACGCCATCCCCGACCTCCCGCTGCGCCGGCTGGATCTCACGATCATCGGCGGGTCCCAGGGCCCGATCCGCGTGGCCGGCGGCACCTGCGTCGCCGGTGGGGTGTGGGACGCCTCGTTCCGCGGCCAAGGCGGCCAGAGCTCGAGCCACACGATCCCCGCGCCGTGCCCGCCGCGGTCGGCCAAGCGCGCCTCGATCACGCTTTCCTCCAAGCGTGGCCTCTCGGTCCGGCTCACCGATCTCGGCGGCCGCGCGCTGCACTCGATGAAGGTCACCCTCCCGGGCGGCTACACGTTCGATCGCAAACGTGCTGCCAACAAGCGGTTCCGCTCGCTCGCCGTCACCGGCGGCAAGGGCACCGTCAAGACCACGCAGCGCACGGTCCAGGTGTTCCCGGATTCGAAGACGGCGACCCGCGTGAGCCTGCGTCTCGGCAACGGCACCGTGAAGCGAGCCGCTCGGCTCGGCAGCAAGTCCCGCACGCTCACCGTCGAGGTGCGCCTCGCGTTCACCGACGGCAACGTGCAGCGCCAGAAGATCCGCGTCCGCGCGTCCTGAACGCCTCCGGCCTCCAGCCGGCTCAAACGGCCCGCAGCGTCCGGCCCTTGACGAATGCTTCCAGCAACTCGGGCAGCATCTGACGGCGGTAGTCGAAGATCCGCTCGAGATCGCGGCGAACGAACGGCCGAGCGAGCTCCCCGAACGGCGGGAACGGAAGCTGGTAGCGCACCTCGTCGCGCATCAGCGTTCGGTCGCCCGGCAGCGCCTCGAACGTGTGGGTGTGGTGCCAGAAGCGGTACGGGCCCCGGATCTGGGTGTCGACGAAGCAGTGCGGCGGCTCCCAGCGCTGGATGGAGCTCAGCCAGGTGATGGGGACCCCGTGGAGGCGCATGCCGTACTGGATCACGGTGCCGGTGCCGAGCTGGATCGGGGCGGGGGTGAGAACGCCGAACCCGAGGAACGCCGGGGTGATCGACTCGAGATTGAACGCGTCGGCGAAGAACGGGAAGAGCTCGTCGGGAGTACCCTCGAGTTCGTGGGCGCGGGAGAGGACGTGGACGCGCATATCGCGGCTACGGCTGACGGCGCTCCTCGGATCGATGGTCCGGCCGGCGCACCGGTCCTGATCGTGCACGCGGATCTTTCCTGCCCAGACTGCGCGCTCGTGATGCACCGCCTCGAGCCGATCCCGCTCCGGGTCGATCTCCGGCACTTCGTCCTCCGGGCGCGCGGGGTTCCGGCCCGCCGTGCGGCGCAGGCCGCCGAGGCCGCAGCCGCACAGGGCGCATTCTGGCCGTTCGCGCGCGCACTCCTCGCGCGCCAGGGTCGGCAAGAGCTCCCGGATCTGTGGGCCCTGGCCGAGTCACTCGGGCTCGACGTCGCACGGTTCGACGCCGACCGCCAGGCGGGCATCGGCGACGCGCGCATCGTCGCCGAGACGTCCGCCGCGCTGCAAGGCGGTGCGACCGGCGTCCCGGCGTTGTTCGGCGCTGCCGAGGCCATCGCGGTGCTCGGCGCCCACGGGTTCGAAGGGCCCGACGTCGTCATCCCCTGAGGCCGACGCGGTCCCTCGGGGACCAGCACCGGGCGCAGCCCAGGCGACGCACCGTCCACGACGGCGTCCAGCCTGCACGCAGGGTGCCGTCCGGCGCCGGGCCGAGCGGCTACGATGGCCAGGTTCGGATACGAGAAGAAGAAGCAAGAAACGCCTGCGACGCGTGCCGCATCCGACTTACCGCGCGTCGCCGCAGAGGGAACCCTCACACATGACTCCCAACCCGACCGTCGTCTCGGTCACCATCGCCGGTAGCGAAATCACTTTCGAGACCGGGCGATTCGCACGCCAGGCCGGCGGTGCTGTCGTTGTCCGCCAGGGCGATACCCAGGTCCTCGCGACCGCCACCGCCGGCGGCGAGCGCGACATCGATTTCCTGCCCCTCACCGTCGAGGTCGAGGAGCGGATGTACTCCGCCGGCAAGATCCCCGGCTCGTTCTTCAAGCGCGAGGGCCGTGCCTCTGAGAAGGCCACGCTCGTCGCTCGCATGATCGACCGTCCGATCCGCCCGCTGTTCCCGAAGAACTGGCGCCGCGAGACGCAGCTCGTCGCGATCACGCTGTCGATCGATCCCGAGAACCCGTACGACATCCTCGCGATGAACGGCGCGTCCGCCGCGCTGCAGCTCTCCGAGGTGCCCGTGCAGGAGCCTGTCGGCGCCGTGCGCATCGGCATGGTCGACGGCTCGTTCGTCGTCAACCCGACCGAGGAGCAGATCCTCGAGGGCAGCGACCTCGACCTGATCGTCGCCGGCACCAGCGAGGCCATCCTGATGGTCGAGGCCGGCGCCAACGAGGTGACCGAGGCTGAGATCCTCGACGCCCTCGACATCGCCCACGACGCGATCAAGAAGCTCTGCGCCGTACAGCTGGAGCTCCGCGGGAAGCTCGGCAAGCCGAAGGTGGAGCTCGAGGCTCCGTTCGTCGACCACGACCTCATCGCCGCCATCAAGGCGTCGCATGGTGCCGACCTCGACAAGGCTCTGGAGACCCGCGGCAAGCTTGAGCTGCAGGACGCGATCGGCGCCGTGAAGGATGCCGTCGTCGTCCAGTACGCCGGCGATCCGGACTCCGACGACTACGCCGCGAAGGCCGCTGGCGCCAAGAAGGCGTTCGGCGCCCTCGAGAAGCAGGTCATCCGCGAGCGCATCGCGGTGCAGAAGCAGCGCCCCGACGGCCGCAACACCACCGAGATCCGCCCGATCACGATCGAGGTCGGCGTCGGTGCCCGCACCCACGGCTCCGTGCTGTTCACGCGCGGTGAGACGCAGGCCTTCTCCGTCGCGGCGCTCGGCACGCTGAAGGAGGAGATGCGCATCGACACGCTCGGCCTCCAGACCCAGAAGTTCTACTGGCACCACTACAACTTCCCGCCGTTCTCGGTGGGTGAGGCCGGCCGCATGGGTGGCCCGAAGCGCCGCGACATCGGCCACGGTGCGCTCGCCGAGCGCGCCCTCGTGCCGGTCGTCCCGAGCACCGAGGAGTTCCCGTACACGATCCGCGTCGTGTCCGACATCTTCGAGTCCAACGGCTCGTCGTCGATGGCGTCGGTCTGCGGCTCGTCGCTCTCGCTGATGGATGCCGGCGTGCCGATCAAGGCCCCGGTGGCGGGTATCGCCATGGGCCTGATCAAGGAGGGCGACGACTACGTCGTGCTCACCGACATCGCCGGCGTCGAGGACCACCTCGGCGACATGGACTTCAAGGTCGCCGGCACCTCGGAGGGCATCACCGCCCTGCAGATGGACATCAAGATCAAGGGCGTCACGTTCGACATCCTCCGCGATGCACTCACGCAGGCCAACGACGCTCGCCAGAACATCCTCGGCCAGATGAAGGACGTCCTCGACGGCCCCCGCGAGGAGCTCAGCCAGCACGCGCCGCGCATCGTCAGCCTCAAGATCGACCCGGACAAGATCGGCCTGCTCATCGGCAAGGGTGGCGAGACCATCCGCGGCCTGCAGGACGAGTTCGAGGCCCAGATCGACGTCAACGACGAGGGCAACGTCAACATCTACGCCACCCGTGGCGAGCTCGCCGAGGCCCTCAAGGACCGCATCGCCGGCATGACCAAGGAGGTCGAGCTGGGTGACGAGTACACCGGCAAGGTCGTGAAGACCACCACGTTCGGTGCGTTCGTCGAGCTCGCCAAGGGCACCGACGGCCTGATCCACATCAGCAACGTCTCGCCCGGCAACCGCGTCGACACCGTCGAGGACGTCCTGAACAAGGGCGACGAGGTGCGCGTGCGCGTGGCCGAGGTCGACAAGGAGCGCGGCCGCATCGGCCTGCGCCTCGCTGATGATCCGGAGATCGCCGGCAAGTCGGTGGACGAGCTGAAGGCCCTTGCTGCGACCGGCGCTGCCGGTGGCGGCGGTGGCGGCCGCCCGCGCGGCGAGCGCGGTGGCCGCGACCGTGATCGTGACCGCGGCGGTCGTGAACGCGACCGCGGTGGTCGTGGCGGTGGCCGTCGTGAGGGTCGCGTCGACCGCGACCCGGGCCACGACAACTAGTCGCCCGGACCGCGTGTCCCAGGGTTCCGCTGACATCACTGGCGGGTCCGGCTTCGCCGCCGGCCCCGTTCAGGTCACCTCCGTCGCGCCGGGTGTGCTCGTCGCGACGGAGCGTCTGCCCTGGGCGCGCGCCGTCGCGCTCAGCGCGACGATCGTCGCCGGCTCGATCGACGAGTCGGCGCCGATCGCTGGTGCCGCGCACCTGATCGAGCACCTCCTGTTCCGGGGAAGCTCGCGGTACGGCCCCGGCGCCGTCGACCGGCTGTTCGACGACCTCGGTGCCGACCTCTCGGCCAGCACCGACCGCTGCCAGACGCAGCTCTCGACGTGGGTGATGGCCGAGCACGCCTCCAAGGCCGTCGACGCCATCTCCGACGTGATCTGGCGCCCCGACATGCGCGAGTCCGATGTCGCGCAGGAGCGCGAGATCGTCCTCGAGGAGCTCGCGATGATCGAGGACGCGCCGGAGGAGCTCACGTTCGAGTTGCTCGGGGATGCGCTCTACCCCGATTCACCCCTGGGCCGGCCCGTGATCGGCCGCCGCGAGACCATCGCGGCCCTCGACACCGCCGCGCTCGAGTCGTTCCACCGCGATCGGTATGCCGTCGCTCCGGTCGTCTGGGCCGGTGTCGGGGCCGTCGACCACGATGCGCTCTGCGCGCAGGTCCTCGCCGATCTGCCCGAGTGGCGCTCCGCCGATGCCGCCGATCCCACCGACGATCGTCGCGGCGAGCTCGGTGGGAGCCCGCAGCGGATCGTCGTCGAGCGGCAGTCCGAGCAGGTGCACGTGGCGGTCGGCGTCCCGATTCCCGGCGCCCGCGGCAAGCGCCGCGCCGCGCTGCAGGTGCTCGACGCGCTCGTGGGCGGCCCGCCGTCCTCCCGGCTCTTTCAAGAGATCCGCGAACGCCGCGGACTCGCCTACTCGGTGAGCAGCTTCCTCGAGCTTCAACAGGGCTTCGGCGCGTTCGGTGCTTACGTCGGCACCCGCCCGGAGCGGGTCGACGTCGCCCTCGAAGTGCTCGCCGGCGAGCTGCGCCGCGTCGCTGCTGGCGATCTCGCCGATGACGACGTTACGTGGGCACGCCGGCACGTCGCCGGGCGCATGGGCCTCTCGCTCGAGACCGCTGGCGGCCGCGCCGCGCTGATCGCCGGGCGCCTCTCGACCGGCCAGCCGATCGTCGATCCGGCCACGCTCGCGGCCGAAGTCGCCGCGATCGACCGCGAGGCGCTCGGCGAGGTCGCCGCCGAGACGCTCGGCTCGCTCGACCAGGCCGCGGTGGCCTGCGTCGCCCCGGATGCAGCCTCGGCCTCGGCCGCGCTCGACGCCGCCGGTCTCGCGACCGCGCCGGTAGCCGCGGGCTGAGCCCATGGCGGCGCTCAGCGCACGCGCGGCCCGCTCGCTGCTGGCCCTCATCGCCGTCGTCGTGGCAGTGACGCTCGCCGGCTGCGGTGGAAGCGACGGGACGCCGGCTGCGGCCCCGGGTGACGATGTCGCCGGCGTCGCCGAGACCAAGGCGCTGCTCGACGGCATCCCGCAGAAGCAGCTTGCGCTCGGTTCACCGAAGGCGCCGGTCACGCTCGTCGAAGTGATCGATCTGCAGTGCCCGTTCTGCGAGATGCACCAGCGCGAGGTCCAGCCGAAGATCGTCAAGGACTTCGTCCGCACCGGCCGGCTGCGCATCGTGCTCGTCCCAGTGTCCTTCCTCGGCGACGACTCCACGCGGATGGAGATCGTGATGCTGCGCCTCTCCCAGCAGGCCAAGGCCTGGGACTTCGCCAACCTCGTCTTCTGGAACCACGGCCAGGAGGGCTCCGGCTACGCGACCGACGGCTGGCTGCGGCGCATCGTCGAGGCCATCCCAGGCACGGATTCGACCGCCGCGTCGACGACCCCCGACAAGGACATCCTCCAGGCCGCGCAGGCATCGAAACTGATCGCGGAGCGGGGGATGGCCAAGGCCGGCGGCGCCGGTACACCGTTCTTCACCATCGGCAAGACCGGTGATCCGATCTACGACCTCACGCCGATCCTCGCCGGCGCTCCGCCCGACGCGTACGACGTGATCGCGAAGCCGATCAAGCGCGTGGAGACCGGGAAGGCACCCGAGCCCCTCGAGGCTGCGCCTGAGGACTCCAGCGCCCAAGAGGCGGGCGACGCATGACCGCTCACCCGTCGCCACCCGCCGGGGCCGGCGTCACGCCGCCCGGCGCGCCGCAGCCGCCGGCCGGCAATCGCGCCGTTCAGCTCGCGGCTGCCGTGGTATTCGCCGCGCTGGTCATCGTCGTCGTCATCGTGCTCGTCGCCGGTCGATCGACCTCGGAGAGCACGCCCACGCCTGACGGCACCGCCGGGCTCCCGGAGACGACGGCCTTGCTCGACGGGATCGAGCAGCACGGCGTCACGCTCGGAGATCCGAAGGCGCCCGCGACGATCATCGAGTTCATCGACTTCCAGTGCCCGTTCTGCCGCGACCACCAGCTCAGCACTCAGCCCCAGGTGATCCGCGACCTCGTGCGCACCGGCAAGGCCCGCCTCGCCGTGCAGCCGCTCGCCTTCCTCGGGCCCGACTCCGAACTCGGCCGGGCCGTCTACCTCCGCCTCGCCGCCAATGATCACGGGTGGGAGTTCCTCAACCTCGCGTTCTGGAATCAGGGTGCGGAGAACTCGGGCTACATGACGCCGACCTGGCTGCGACGCGTGACCGCCGACATTCCGGAGGTCACCAATGCCGACCTGGAACGCCTCACGACCTCGACAACGCGCACCGATGCCGTCGTACGGCTCGGCGTCGAGCAGGCCGAGCGTCTCAAGCGCGCCCTCATGCGGCCTGGCGACGGCACGCCATACGTGGTCGTCGGGCGGACTGCCGACAACCCGACGACTTACCGCAAGGTCGACCTCGGCAGCGAGGGCTCGGCCGCCGAGAGCATCTCGGCCGCGGTCGCGCGCCTCGGCTGAGCCGGAGCGCGCCGGCGCCAGCCCGGAGTCGGCGTAGGCGGGCCGCGGTCCGGTTGCAGTGGCCGGTGCGACACCCCGCCGCCGATCCAGGCATCATGTGCGCACACGCACCCAGCCGCACGCGCGGCTCGGGCTCGTACGCACCACTTCCTCCGAATCGAAGAGCTTCGCCCCGATGGCCACGAACGACCAGAAGCAGCAGGCGCGCCAGAGGCGCGAGCAGGCGCAGGCAGCCGCACTCGCCGCCCAGAAGCGCAACCGCAACATCCAGATCCTCGGTGGTCTGGTGTTCACGGCGATCATCGCGGTGATCCTCATCGTGATCATCAGCGGCAGCAACAACGACACGCGCGGTGCCGCCACCGGCAAGGGCGATGTCCGTGGCATCACGGAGACCAAAGACCTTCTCGCAGGCGTGAAGCAGGAGGGCCTCACCCTCGGCGATCCCAAGGCGCCCGTCACCATCGTCGAGTTCCTCGACGTGCAGTGCCCGTTCTGCCGTGAGCACCAGATCGACCAGCAGCCCAAGGTCATCAACCAGCTCGTGAAGACCGGCAAGGCCCGCCTCACGATGCAGCCCGTCGCGCTGCCGCAGATGGGCGAGGACTCCGAGGCCGGCCGCACCGTCCTGATGCGCCTCGCCAAGCAGAACGTCGCCTGGAACTTCGCGAACCTCTTCTACTGGAACCAGGGCGACGAGGCCACGGGTTACGTGACCGACGCCTACCTCAAGAAGCTCGTCGCCGCCGTTCCCGCCACGACGACCGGCGTCACGACGTCGGCGTCCGAGGCCGACCGCAACGCCGACGCGGCCATCAAGACCTCGCTCGCGAAGATCGACAAGCTCAACGACGACCTCGGCGTCACCGGCACACCGAGCTTCGCGATCGGCAAGACGGGCCAGCCCGCGTCGACCTACAAGATCACCGAGCTCAGCGGCAGCACGTCCGCGGCCGATCAGCTGATCGCCGCCGTGAACGGCTTCAAGGGCTAGCCATGGCGATCCGCGTCGCCGTGGCCGGCGCCGCCGGCAAGATGGGCCTCGCCACGTGCGAGGCCGTCGAAGCGGCCGCTGGGCTCGAATTGATCGCCCGCGTCGACCCCGCCCTCGGTGTGGACCTCGCCGACGTCCTCGGGGAGGTCGACGTCGTGGTCGACTTCACCCGTCCGGACGTCGCCCTCGGCAACATCCAGGCGTGCATCGCCGCCGGCGTCCACGCCGTCGTCGGCACCACCGGCTTCGACCTCGCCGAGGTCAAGCCGGCGAACGGCGCCAAGGTACTGATCGCTCCGAACTTCGCGATCGGCGCCGTGCTGCTCATGCAGTTCAGCCAGCAGGCCGCGAAGTACATGCCGAAGGTCGAGATCATCGAGCTCCACCACGACCAGAAGCTCGACGCGCCCTCGGGCACCGCGGCGCGCACCGCGCGGATGATCACCGAAGCCGGTGGCCCGGCCGAGGTGCCGATCCACTCCGTGCGCCTGCCCGGGATCATCGCCAATCAAGAGGTGATCTTCGGCGAGGTGGGGCAGACCCTCACGATCCGCCACGACACCACGGATCGCCGGTCGTTCATGCCCGGCGTGGTGCTGGCGGTGCGCAAGGTGGCCTCGATGGACCAGGACCTGGTCGTCGGGCTCGAGCACATCCTCGACTAACCCCGCGTGAGGCGGCCAGGGCGCGCTCTGGCGCCCCGGCCGCGCACCGTACGGCCGTCCTGCGATACTCGGAGGCGTATGTCCGACCTCGGAGCGCTCCTCACCGCGATCGTCACGCCGTTCGCCGACCCTTCCTCGGGGTCGCGGAAGCTGAAGCCTGCGGTCGACGAGGAGGCGTTCACGCGCCTGCATCACCACGTGATCGAGCAGGGCTCCGACGGCATCGTCGCCTGCGGCACCACCGGTGAGGCGTCGACCCTCGACGACGACGAGCACCTGCGCGTGATCGAGTTGGCGGTCCAGAACAAGCCGGCCGGCACCACCGTGATCGCCGGTGCCGGGAGCAACGACACCGCGCACGCCGTCTACCTCACGGAGCGCGCGACCGAACTCGGTGCCGACGCGATCCTGAGCGTCACCCCGTACTACAACCGCCCGAACCGCCAGGGTCTCGTACGGCACTACGAGGAGATCGCGCGCGCTACCGACAAGCCGATCGTCCTCTACAACATCCCGCATCGCGCGGGCCTGGATCTGTCGAACGAGTTCCTCGCCGAGCTGGCCCAGATCGACGGCATCAGCGCTGTCAAGCAGGCCAACCCGGCCAACCTCGCGCTCATCGATGGCCTCGAGCTCTACGCGGGCGACGACGACGTGCTCGGCAAGGTAATGGACCTCGGCGGCGCCGGCGGCATCTGCACCGCCAGCCACCTCGTCGGCGCGAAGTTCCGGCAGATCATCGACGACCCGTCGTCGCGGGCCAGCGTCACGGCCGAGCTCGCGCCGCTGTTCGCCGGCCTGTCCGCGGGCCCGCTCGCGGTGTCGGTGAAGGCCGCGCTCGTGATGCAGGGCATCCTCGAGCGCGCCACTGTCCGCCTGCCGTACGCGGAGCTCACCGACGGTGAACTCGCGCAGGTCCGTGAGGGTCTCGCCGCAGTTGGCGCCCTCTCGACGGAGGCGCGCGCGTGAGCGATGCGCTCCGCGTGATCCCGCTCGGCGGGCTCGGCGAGATCGGGAAGAACATGACCGTCGTCGAGCAGGGCGACAGCATCGTCCTGATCGACGTCGGGCTTCGCTTCCCGACCCAGGAACAGCACGGCGTCGACCTGGTCCTGCCGGACTTCACCTACCTGATCGAGCGCGCCGCGAACATCGAGGCCATCGTCGTCACGCACGGCCACGAGGACCACCTCGGTGCGCTCCCGTTCCTGCTCCGCCAGATCACCCCGCACCGCCCGAAGATCCTGAGCCGCCCGCTCACGATCGAGATGGCCCGCTCCAAGCTCGACGAGCACCGCATCAAGGATGCGTCGCTCAAGCGCGTCGAGCCCGGCGAGCGCATCAAGGCCGGCCCGTTCGAGATCGAGCTCGTCCACATGACGCACTCGATCCCCGATGCCAGCGGCGTGATCGTGCACAGCGAGCACGGCCCGATCTTCTTCACCGGCGACTACAAGTTCGACCAGACCCCGGTCGACGGCGGCCCCGGCGACATCCAGCGCCTGGCCGAGCTCGGCTCCGAGGGCGTGCTGCTGCTCTGCGGCGACTCGACCAACGCCGACCGCGCCGGCTGGAGCCTCTCGGAGGCCGTCGTCGGCCCGCGCCTGAAGGAACTCTTCACGCACTGCGCGGGCCGCATCCTCGTCACCTGCTTCGCGTCGAACATCCACCGCGTCCAGCAGGTGATCGACGCCGCCGAGGCGCACAACCGCAAGGTCTGCCTCGTCGGCCGTTCGATGCGCAAGAACACCGCGATCGGTCGAACCCTGGGACACATCGACATCCCCGAGGGCATGCTCGTCACCCCGCGCGACCTCGAGCATCTCCCCGAGGACCGGATCGTGATCATCTCGACCGGATCCCAGGGCGAGCCGCTCTCGGCGCTGCGCCGCATGGCCTACGGCGATCACCAGCAGGTGCAGCTGCACTCCGGCGACACCGTCGTCTTCTCCGCCACGCCGATCCCCGGCAATGAGAAGGCCGTCAGCGAGGTCGTCGACGCCATCAGCCGCCGCGGCGCCACCGTCATCACGACGAAGGACGCCCCGATCCACGCCTCGGGCCACGGATACCAGGAGGAGCTCAAGCTGATGCTCAACCTCACCCGGCCCAAGTACGTGATGCCGTTCCATGGCGACTACACCCGCCAGCAGCTCCATTCCAAGCTCGCACAGGCCGTCGGCATCGCCGAAGACCACGTGTTCTGCTGCGACAACGGCGACGTGCTCGAGATCGACCGCAAGGGCGCCCGTCTCGGAAGCCCCGTGCGCGCCGGCGTGTTCTTCGTCGACGGCATGGAGGTCGGCGACGTCGCCGACGTCGCCCTCCGCGATCGCCGCATGCTCTCCGCCGACGGCATCTGCGTCGTCGTCGCCACCGTCTCCGAAGGCACCACGAAATCGGTCGCGGACCCCGAAGTCCTCCTCCGCGGCGTACCCGCGGAAGAGGAGGAGGAGCTCATCGAGACCCTCCGCGACGCCGTCGACGACTCGCTCGAGAAGGCCGAAGCCCAAGGCATCGACGACCCCGACCGCCTCGAAGAGTTCCTTCACGACGACCTCGCCAGCGTCGTCTACGCCAAGCTCAAGCGCCGCCCGATGGTGCTCCCCGTCGTCGTAGAGGTCTAAACGCGGCCTGTGGCCAGCGCCTCGCACGCACGATCCACCACCCACAGGCCACGTTGGTGGAAGGGCGCCGACTACTCCGCGAAGGCCGCTTCGACGGAGCGTTGCGCGGCACGTTCGCGGCGGGCATCGGGGACGACGACCGTCGCGATGATCACGAGGCCGATGGCGAGCAGTCCGGCGGCAACGTGGAGCACGGCATCGGTGCCGGCCGCGTGGCCTGCGGCGCCCGGGCCGACCGCGGCGGCGTAGACGCTCACCATGCCCGCGAGGCCGAGCGACCCGCCGAGCTGATGCGCGGCGTTCACGAGCCCGGATGCGGCGCCGGCCTCAGCGGTCGGCACGCCAATCATCGCGACCGACGTGAGCGGCGCGAACGCGAGACCCATGCCGAGGCCGAGGGTGACGAGCGGCAGTCCGATCCCGGGGAAATACGCCGTCGCCGGGCCGACGTCGGCGATTGCGAGAAGCGAGCTCGCCGCAATGGCCAGGCCGACGACGAGCACCGTCGTCTCCTCCACGCGGGCGAGGAGCCGCGGCAGGATCTGGGTCGTCGCGAACAGCACCAGCGTCATCGGAAGGAACGCGAGGCCGGCCTCGAGGGCGCTGTAGCCATGCACCTCCTGCATGAACTGGCTCATGAAGAAGAACACCGACATCATCCCGCTCACCACGAACATGCGACCGAGCAGGGCGCCGCTGCGCCGACGGCTCTTGAAGAGGTGCAGCGGCGTGATCGGCTGCTCCGCCCGGCGCTCGACGCGGACGAACGACACGAGCAGCGTGACGGCAAGCACCGCGGCGACGAGCGTCACCGGATCACCGAAGCCGCGCTGCGCCGCGCTCACGAACGCGTAGACGAGCGAGGTCATGCCGGTGGTGGAGAGCACGGCGCCGGCGATGTCGAAGTGTCCAGCCCGGCGAGGCGTCTCCTGGAGCACGCGGGGCGCGAACCAGAGCATTGCGAGGCCGAGCGGCACGTTGATCGCCATGCCGAGCCGCCAGGAGACCCAGGTGGTCAGCATGCCGCCGACCACGAGGCCGAGGCTGCCGCCACCGGAGGCGGCCGCGGCATACCAGCTCACGGCGCGGGTGCGAGCCGGGCCCTCTTCGAAGGTGACGATCAGCAGGGCCAGGGTCGCGGGCGTCGCGATGGCGGCGCCGAGACCTTGCAGGAGTCGCGCTCCGAGGAGCATCTCGGGCGAGAGAGCAGCGGTGCCCAGCGCGGATGCTGCGACGAACACCGAGAAGCCGGTGATGAACATCCGGCGGCGGCCGAGGAGATCGCCCGCGCGGGCACCGAGGAGCAGGAAGCCGCCGAACGCGAGCGCGTAGGCGTTCTGCACCCAAGAGAGCTGGGCATCCGCGAAACCGAGGTCGGCCTGGATCTCCGGTAGGGCGGTGATGACGATCGAGACGTCGAGGATGATCAGCAGGTAGCTGGTGAGAATGACGGTCAGGACGGCGCGCGGGCTCGCGGGGCGAGCCTCGGGAACCGTCGGCCGCGGCAACGTGGCGGTCATGGAGCCTCCGGCGGTCGGAAGGGCGTTACAGTGGAGGAAGCCTCCGATTGGAGGGGCCCTCCGTTCGGAGGATGCCTCCGCTTCAAGGAGGACAATACCGGAGGGTGCCTCCGTTTTGCTCGGGCTGGCGCGCAAGCGCTCAAACGCCGGGCAGGCGGAGGGGCAGACTCCGGGAAGTCCCTGCTCAAGCTCATGACCGCCGCACCGCACCCCGCCACCGAGCTCCTCAAGCGCCCGACGCGCGCCGATGCACGGCGCAACTACGACCGCCTCATCGAAGCGGCCCGCGCGGCGTTCCAGGAGGACGGCGGCGATGCCTCGCTCGAGGCGATCGCGAAGCGTGCCGAGGTCGGCATCGGCACGCTCTACCGCAACTTCCCGACCCGGTCGGCGCTGCTGGAGGCCGTCTATGCCGAGGAGGTCGAGGCGATCGCTGCGGCTGCGCAGGACGTGGCTGATCTCCCCCCGTGGGAGGCCCTGGAGGCGTGGCTGCGCCACTATGCGCGCTACTCGGCCACCAAGCGCGCCATCAGTGAGGAGCTCATCGCCTCGCTCGGCGCCGATTCGCCGGTGCTCACGATCTGCCGCACGCTGCTCCTCGACGCCGGTGAGCCGCTCGTCAAGCGTGCTCAGGAGGCTGGCGAGCTCCGCAACGACATCACCTTCATCGAGATCGCGCGGATGCTCGGTGCGCTCGTCACCGCCAAGGGCGCCGGTGACGAGGAGAAGGCGAAGCTCTTCGGTGTGGCGCTCGACGGGCTCCGAGTTCGCTGAGCACGCGAACTGCGATGAGTCAGCGGCCGGTGCCCGTCGCCTGCAGGATCGCGTCGAGATCCTTGGCCTGCTGGCGGATGCCACCGCAGACGAGTTCGCAGAGCGCGAACACCGAGGCGTCGGCGATCGCGTAGCGCACGGCCGTGCCTTCTTTCGTGCGGGACACGATGCCCGCCTGATGCAGGACGCCCAAGTGCTTGGAGACGTTCTGCTGGCTGCCGCCGACCGCGTCCACGAGCTCACCGACCGTGGCCGGGTGGTTCCGGAGCGTGTCGAGCAGCCGGATCCGCATCGGGTCACCGATCACGCGGAACCGCTGTGCGATGAGGCCGACGAGCGGCTCCGGGATCGGGTGAGGGATGTCCATGCACACCATTGTACTACCGAGGAGTGGTGCACCGAGACGGCACGCCGACAGCACCAGCTCGGGCTACTCGCGGGTGTCGCCGTGGCCCTTGCCGACCATTCGGAGCATGCGCACGTTCAGGACGCCGAAGCGCAGGACCTGCAGGGGCAGGCTTGCCCGCCTGCGGAGGGTGCGGCGCGTGGGGAGGGGCGCGCTCTGGATGAGCGCGTCGGCGTCGAGGTTGGGGGGTGGCGTGGTGGTCATGTGGACCTCGTGTCAGGCGTAGGCGGTGTTGCGTCGGAAGTGGCGGCTACTCGGGGATCAGGTACCAGCCCGGTTTCGCCTTCGCCTTGTAGATGAAGAGGTGGTGCAGCAGGAGCTTGAGCCAGTGGGCGCCGAGGCCGATCTCGCCGAAGGTGTCCTTGATGTTGCGGCCGCCCGTGCGTGGGTACTGCTCGTAGTCGGGGACGATCGGGAACATCGTCATGGCGGCCGCCGTGCCGGAACGCAGGCCGGGACCGGTCGAGGCGACGCACGCAGCCCCCATCGACGCCATCGAGGCCGTGTGCGCGAGCGAGTCGTCGCCGGACTTGATGCGGTCGGCGATCGTCTTCGCGACGGTGCGGCCCATCACGCCTGACGGCATTCCCGTGCGCGGTGGTGACGGGGCGATGACGGTCCCGTTCGGACTCTTGCGCGGGATCGAGATCGGGTGGGGCGGAGCGAACGCGATGCCCACGGCGAAGATGTTGCGGTAGCCCACGGACTGGTAGGTCCGCGGCCAGTCGTCGGCGCGCCAGTCCTCGGGCGACTTGGGGGCGTAGTCGGCGTCGACCTTCATGAAGCCGCCGGGATTGTTGACCTGGTCGGTGATGTCTTCGCCTGCCGCGTCGAACACCGGCAGTCCGGCGCCGCGGAACGGCGGAAGCAGCATCGCGAAGTCGAACGCGATCGACTGTTCGCTCCCGTCGAGCTGTTCGTAATGGGCGACGCCGTCCTCGACCCGCTGTACGTGGGCGCCGAGGATCGCGCGCACGCCGCGCTCGCGGAAGAGCGACTCCGACCACGTCTTGCTCGTCGTCTCGAAGCCCTGCTGGCGGAAGACCATCCCACCGACACCGAAATCGCCGAGCGACGCTTCGTTCGTGATGTAGACGACCTCGGCGAGGTCACGTACGCCCGCCTCGCGGAGCGCGTGATCGACGTTGAACGTGTACTCGAATGCCGCACCCTCGCAGGTGCATGTGCCGTGGCCCATGCCGATCAGCAGTCGCTGGCGCTCGCCTGCTCGGAGGCGTTCGATCACGGCGCTGAGTGCCTCGCTGGCGTCGACCGCGTGGTTCGCCGTGCACACCGAGACGGAATGCCCGCCGTCGGGACCGAGCCCAGGCGTCGCCGGGAAGTTCAGCTTCGGCCCGGTCGCGTTGATGAGGTAGTCGTAGCGGATCCGCTCCTCGGCGCCGTCCGTCTCCGGGGCGGTGGAGACGACGTCGACGGCGCCTTGGTCGCCGGCCGAATCCCCTTCCGGCCGGAGGGCGACGGCGCGTGCCTGCTTGAACTCGATGCCCTTGCGCGCGTAAATCGGCGCGAGCGGAAACGTCACCTGGCGCTTGTCCATCTGACCGACCCCGACCCAAATGTTCGACGGGATCCAGTTCCAGTCTGCGTTCGGTGAGACCACGGTGACCGTGTGCTGCTTGCCGAGCATGCGGCGCAGGTGCAGGGCTGCGGTGTGGCCGGAGATGCCGGCCCCGAGAATGACGATGCGACTCATGAGACTCCTTCTGCGGACGCACGCCTCGGCGGAGGTGCGTCCGGCATGACTATACCGCTTTACAACTCTGCGTGTGTATAGTGGTGGCTATGCGTTCGGCATATCCCACTGGAGGGCATCGCATGACCCGTACCTATGGACCCATCGGCCGGCTCGGCCGCTTCACCGCAACGCACTTCCGCGGCGTGGCGCTCCTTTGGTTCGTCCTTGCGGCGGTGCTCGGGGTGTTCGCGCCCCGCGTCGAATCGGCGCTCTCCGGCGCCGGGTGGGAGGCCACCGGTTCGGAGTCGGTGGCGGCGCGGGGGATGATCGACCAGCGCTTCGGGGGGATGTCGTCGAGCGCTCTGATGGTCGTCGTGCACTCCTCGACGAAGACGGTCCAGGATCCGGCCTTTCAGGCGACGATCTCCCGGACCCAGCGGATCCTCGACGCCGACCCGCGCGTGAAGACCGTCTCGACGCCGACGCCAGGGGTGTCGATCTCGCGCGACGGGCACACCGCGATCGTGCAGGCCGGCGCCGGTGGCTCCTCGAACGACATGGTCGCCGCCGCCGACGACCTCAAGACACCGCTCCATGCGCTGGCCGGCGACACCGTGAACGTGTCGCTCACAGGAGCCAGCGGCATGTGGTCTGACTTCAACGAGGCCAACCTCAAGGCGATGCTCAAGTCGGAGATGATCTCCTGGCCGATCACGCTCGCGATCCTCGTCCTCGCGTTCGGCTCCCTCGTCGCCGCTGGTCTCCCGCTGCTCCTCACGATCCTCGGCCTCGTCGCAGCTGCGGGCTCCCTCTACCTCGGCACGCAGCTCCTCGATATCTCGGTCTGGGCGATGAACTTCGCGATGATGTTCGCGCTGGCGCTCGGCATCGACTACGCGCTTTTCATCGTGATGCGCTTCCGGGCCGCGCACTTCGGGTCGGAGCTCCCCGTGGAAGACGCCGTCGCCGAGACGATGGATACCGCCGGCAAGGCCGTGCTCTTCAGCGGCGTCACCGTGCTCATCTCGCTCAGCGCCGTGATGCTCGTCCCCAGCCCCGCGTTCCGGTCGATGGCACTCGGGATCATGCTCGCGGTGATCTTCATCCTCGCGGCGACCCTCACCCTGCTGCCGGCCGTCCTCGCGAAGCTCGGCGACCGCGTCGACAAGCTCTCGTTGCCGTGGGTGCATCAGGGCGAGCACCGGAGCGCCCGCTTCGCTGCCTGGGGCGAGCGCCTCTGGAAGCGTCCGGTCGCGTTCGGTGCGCTTGCACTGGCACTGCTCGTGGCGCTGGCAACGCCGGTGTTCGGTCTGAAGACTGGCATGCCGTCGATCACCGTGGTGCCCGAGGACGATGGCTCGCGCGTGGGCTACGTGCACGTGCAGGAGGCCCTCGGAAAGGGGGCGCCCGGCGCGCTGCAGATCGTCACCGACCGCGCCGATGCGGCCACGGCGGCAAAGGTCGCCGCTGCCGACCGCGGCATCGTGCAGGTGATGCCGGCCGTAGAAGGCGCAGCCGGGAAGACCCTCGTGCAGGTGATCCCGAGCACCGACCCGTCCAGCCGCGCCACCGGCGAAACGGTCGACCGCCTTCGCGCGGCGTTGCCCCAGAGCGCGCTCGTCGGCGGATCCGTCGCGGAGAACCACGACCTCGAGGCGCTGCTCAGCGAGAAGACGCCGCTTGTGATCGGCGTGGTGTTGATCCTCGGCTTCCTGCTGCTCCTCGTGGCGCTGCAGGCACCGATCATCGCCGCGTTCGGCGTGCTCACGAACCTGTTGGCCGTGGGCGCCGCGTTCGGCGTCGCCAAGCTGGTGTTCCAGGACGGGCACGCGAGCGGTCTGCTCGGCTTCGAGCCGCAGGGCTTCCTCGATGCGTGGGGGCCGGTGTTCTTCTTCGCGATGATCTTCGCGATCTCGATGGACTACACGGTGTTCCTGCTGTCGTCGGCCAAGGAGCACTGGGATCGCTCGCACGACCCGAAGGAGGCGATGATCGGCGGCGTCGCGCACAGCGGCCGTGTGGTGTTTGCCGCGGCGGCGGTCATGGTCGCCGTGTTCTTCACGTTCTCCCTCTCCGGGCCGCTGCCGCCCAAGGAGATGGGCGTGATCCTCGGTGTCGCCGTGCTCCTCGACGCGTTCCTCGTCCGCCTGCTGCTCATCCCGGTCACTCTGCGGCTGCTCGGCCGGTGGGCCTGGTGGGCGCCGCGCTCGCTGCTCCGCGTGCTTCCGGACGTGAAGTTCGGGCATGCCTGATCCAAATGGATCGATGACGTCAGAAGGGAACCGAATGACCAGCCACCAAAGCGATCTGTCCGGCGCCTCGCGCCGGGTGGTGGTGATCGGCGGCGTCGCCGGCGGCATGTCGGCGGCGGCACGCCTGCGACGCCTCGACGAGCATGCCGAGATCACGGTGCTCGAACGCAGCGAGCACGTGTCGTACGCCAACTGCGGCCTGCCGTACTTCGTCGGCGGCGTGATCGATGACGAGGCCGACCTGTTGCTTCAGACACCGGATTCGCTGCGGGCGCGGTTCGCCCTGGACGTGCGCGTCCGCACCGAAGTGACTTCGATCGACCGGGAACGCAAGGTCGTGGCAGCGCGCTCACTCGACGACGGCAACACGTTCGAGGTCGCGTACGACGAGCTGCTCCTCGCACCCGGAGCCCGGCCGATCACGCCGCCGATCCCCGGCATCGAACGCGCACTGTCGCTGCGGACGGTGGAAGATGCCGCGGCCATGCGGCTCGCCGCCGCCGAGGCCTCGACCGCCGTAGTGATCGGCGGCGGGTTCATCGGGGTCGAGATGGCCGAGAACCTCGTGCACCTCGGCCTCTCCGTCACCGTGATCGAGGCCACGAGCCAGGTGATGGCGCCACTCGATCCAGAGATGGCCGAGCCCGTGCACGAGGCGCTTCGCGCGGCCGGCGTCGACCTCGCCTTGGGCACCGCGGTCACCGAGATCGGCGAGCGGTCGGTCACCCTCGCCGATGGGACGACTCGGCCGGCCGATGTCGTCGTCGCGGCGATCGGCGTCCGGCCGGAGTCGGCGCTCGCGTCCGCGGCCGGGCTCGAAGTCTCTGACCGCGGCGGCATCGTGGTCGACGCGCAGCTGCGAACGAGCGATCCGTCGGTGTTCGCGATCGGCGATGCTGTCGTCAAGCGCGACGCGCTCACCTCGGAGGCCGTGATGGTTCCGCTGGCTGGCCCGGCCAACCGCCAAGGCCGGATCGTGGCCGACGTCATCGCCGGCCGCGATGCCCGAGACCTCCCGGTACTCGGAACCGCGATCGTGGGCGTGTTCGGGCTGCAGGTGGCCGTCAGCGGGTGGAACGAGAAGCGGCTCCGCGCGGCGGGCCGCACCTACCGCGCGATCCACACACATCCTGCGTCTCACGCCGGCTACTATCCCGGCGCCGAGTCGATGGCCCTCAAGCTGCTCGTCGATCCACTGACGGACGCGATCCTGGGTGTTCAGGGGGTCGGCGGCAGCGGAGTCGACAAGCGGATCGACGTAGTTGCGACCGCGATGCGCGCCGGCATTCCTGCGAGCGGGCTGGCCGACCTCGAGCTGGCCTACGCGCCGCAGTTCGGCTCGGCGAAGGACCCGGTGAACATGCTCGGGATGCTCGCCGAGAATCTCGCGGATGGCGATGTCGCCACGATCCAGTGGCACGAGCTCGCCGACCTCCCCGGCGACGTGACCGTCGTCGACGTGCGGAGCCGGGGCGAGCAAGCGGAAGGCACGATCCCGGGCGCCATCGGTATCCCGGTCGACGAGCTCCGCACCCGCCTCGACGAGGTGCCGGCCGGTCCCGTCGTCGTGCACTGCGCGGTGGGACTACGCGGCTACGTCGCCGCTCGGATCCTCACCCAACGAGGCCACACGGACGTCCGCAACCTCGACGGCGGCTACCGCACGTGGCAGGCCGGCATCGCGTCCGCGCGGCCCGATCCGGTGGCGACGACCTAGGCGGACGGCGACGTCGATCGGGTCGGCGCGGGCGCGCCCGCGGCCTGCTCGACCAGGGGCAGGCGCACGTCGACCCGCACGCCGCGGCCCGCGCGGGCCGGCGACTTCAGCTCGACCCAGCCGCCGTGCGCCTGCGCCGTGGCGCGCACGATCGAGAGGCCGAGACCGGACGAGGCGCCGCGGCTCGTTCCCGAGCGCACGAAACGTTCGAACGCGCGCCCGCGCACGCCAGGAGCCAGCCCCGGACCGTCGTCCTCCACCGAGAGCTGCGCCTGGCCGCCGCGCAGCCCGACACTCACCTGGACCGTGGTGCCCGGAGGCGTGTGGCGAGCTGCATTCTCCAAGAGGTTGCGCGCGACGCGCTGCAGGTCATCGCGGTCGCCGGGCACGGTGACGGGCGCGAGATCGGTGACGAGGTCGTGGTCGGCGAGCAGGTCCTCCACCTCGGCCACCGCATCGGCGACCACCTCGCTGAGGTCGACCGGGGCGTGGCGGCGACCGTCGGAAGCATCTGCGCGGGCCAGCGCGAGCAGGTCGGCGACGAGCCCGCGCATCCGCCGCGCGGAGCGCAGGGCGGCGGCCGCGGTCTCGGCCGTCTCGGGATCGTCGGACTCCTCGAGCATCTCGAGGTTCGTGATCACGCTCGTGAGCGGCGTGCGGAGCTCGTGCGAAGCGTCGGCGAGGAACTCCCGTTGCCCCTCGAGCATCTTCTCCGTCGTCGTGCGAGCGGCATCGAGCGAGTCGAGCATCGCGTCGAGGGTCATCGCCAGCTCGCCGAGCTCGTCCTTGCGAGAGGGCACGGGCAGCCGCCGACGGCGATCGCCGGTGCGGGCGATGGTGTTGGCGGTCTCGGTGAGCTGGGAGACGGGCCGCAGCGCCCGGCCGGCCAGCCACGAGGCGCCGAGGAGCGCGAGCGCAGCGCCGCCGATCGTCGCGCCGACGAGCAGGAACTCGATCCGGTTGACGGTCGCCTCGAGCTCACGCGTACTCCGGGCGTACTGCACATAGAGCGGGGTGTTGCCGATTCGCGCGTCCTCGCTCGTGAGCTCGCGCGTCACGACGTACAGATCGCCCACCTGGCGAGCCCCGGGACGACGGGAGCCGAGGGAGACGCCCTTGCGGGTGTTACCGAGCGGCTCGCCGGTCTCCGGCACCACGCGCACGATGCCGCCGCCGCCGCGTGCGTAGGTGCCGAGGTTGATGCCGCGAAGGTCGGCACGCTGGTCGCCGTCAGCGGTCTCGGTGAACTTCACGGTCACCCGCTCGGCGAGATCGGCGGCGCTGCGCTGCACGTTCTGCTGGAAGTCCGAACGCAGGCGGGCGGTGGTCGTCGTGGCGACGATCACCGCGAAGGCGATGAGGACGAGCGTCGTGACCGTGGCGATCACGAGCGCAAGGCGCCAGCGGATGGGGAGGGCGTTACGCACCGAGCGCGTACCCGCTCCCGCGTACGGTGCGCAGGATCCGCGATTCGCCGCCCGCCTCGAGTTTGCGGCGCAGGTTGGAGACGAACACCTCGACCGTGTTCGTCGGCTCCGAGGGGTCGTGGTGCCACACGTTCTCGAGCAGTTCCTCCCGCGAGACCGGCGTCCCGGGCCGCCGCCCGAGGTAGGCCAGGAGCTCGAACTCGAGCGGGGTCGTCTGCACCACGCGCGTGCCGCGGCGGACCGACCGATGGACCTGGTCGACGATCAGGTCGTCGATCGCGATGGGCGCGGCCCCGGCGGCTGGCGCGCTGCGCCGCAGCAGGGCCCGCAGGCGAGCCAGGAGTTCCAAGCGGTCGAAGGGCTTGACGAGGTAGTCGTCAGCGCCGGCGTCGAGGCCTTCCACGCGCGAGCTCACCTCGTCGCGGGCCGTGACCACGAGCACCGGCGTGCCGCCGGCCGCGCGCACGGCGCGGGCGACTTCGAGCCCGTCGCCGTCGGGCAGGCCCAGGTCGAGCAGCACCGCATCCCAGTGCTCGGACTGCGTCGCCTCGAGCGCCCCGGCGACGCTGTCGGCCTGCGCCGTCGCATAGCCCTCGCGCGTGAGGGCGCGGGCGATCGCGCTCGCGATCTCCTCGTCGTCCTCCACGATCAGGATCCGGGGCCCGGCCACCGCCACAGTATGGCGGGCGGGGCACACGGGCCCCCGCTGGCGGGCGGTACGTCCAGCGCGTCCAGAACGTGAGCGGCGCGGGGAGGAGCCGCCGCCGGCTTGGCGAAGATGTTGCACGGTGCCCAAGCAGCCACCCCGTGCCCAACCCCGCCGAACCCCGAAGCGGACCCCGACACCCCCCGAGCCGCTGCTGGATCAGCGTCAGCTCGACATCCTCGGGCTCGTCCTCATCGCGTTCGGCGTCCTGATCGCCTTCCCGCTGTATTCCTCGGGTGCCGGCGGCGTGCTCGGCGATGCCGTCGCCGACGGCGCCCGCGTGGTGCTCGGCACCGCGGCCCTCGGAGCGCCGATCCTCGCCATCGCCGGCGGCCTCGTCGCCGTGTCGCCGATCGGCGTGTCGGCAAGCCTGCGCATCGGCGCCGGCGGACTCTCCGGCTTCTCGGCGGTGGCGCTGATCGCGCGCGCCGCCAACGGGCCCGACAGTGCCAGCTGGGCGGCGCCGCACCTGCGGGCTGCTGGCGGCGCGCTGGGCGAGGCGCTCTGGGCGCTCTGCCACGCGGCGTTCGGCGGCATCGGCCCCTGGGTCGTCGCGATCGTCCTGATCCTCGTGGCGGCGCTGCTGCTCACCGGCGCCGAGGTGGCCTCCGTCGCGCGGGGCGCCGGGCGCGGCCTCACGCGTGCACTCGGCGCGCCCAGCAAGCTCCTCGCGCAGCGCCGCGCCGACCGCGCGATGCAGCTCGAATCGCGCAGCGTGCCCGTGGTACGCGCCGAGGGCGGCCCCGACTGGGACGGCCCGGGCGAGTGGAACGGCCCGGATCCGAGTCGTGGCCCAGCGTCGCGCGGGGACTCGACCGGTGGGCGGAGCCGAGGCCGGGGCCGTGCGCCGGAGCAGCTCCCGATCGAGCCACCGCGCACGTGGGCGTCGCGCTCGGATGATCCGTCGTCCACCGGTACGCGCACCCGCAGCCGTCTCGCGCCCCCGGAGATGCCCGGCGTCGATCCGGTGATTCGCCGCGCCGGGCAGCCGGTGCAGCTGATCGATGGCGCTGAGCGCTTCCCCGACCTCTACGGCCTCGAGGGTCCGATCTGGATCGGACCTGAGCCGACGGATCCGGGAGCCGACGAGGAGATCCACGTGATCGCCCATCAGCCGTACCCTGATCCGCTCGCCGACTTCGAGGCCGAGCTCACGTCGGCCCGCCAGGAGGCCGGGATCGAGGAGCCCGCCGTCGAGGAAGACGACGAGGACGAGGAGGACTACGACCTGCCCCTCGAGCGCAACGGCGAGTTCGTCGAGGATGAGCCCGAGGCGTACGACCCGGCACTCGACCCCGAGGCGGAGGTCGAGAGCGCGCCTGCCGAGGCTGCGCCCGGCGTCGGCCCGCAGGCCCTGACGCCGATGGGCCGCTACCGCGCTGAGGTGACGGAGGCACCGGAGTTCGAGTGGCGGATCCCGCCCCGGCGGTTCCTCACCCGTTCGCCGAAGGATCGCGGTGGCCCGAGCCGTCAGGATCAGCAGGAGACCTCGCGCCTCCTCCTTGAAGCCCTCGGCCACTTCGGCGTGAAGGCCGAGCTCGTCGGCTGCACGGCGGGCCCGCACATCACGCGCTACGAGTTGCGGCTCGCGCCCGGCGTGAAGATGAACAAGGTCGCCAACCTCAAGAGCGACCTCGCCTACGCGCTCGCCGCCGTCGACATCCGCATCCTCGCGCCGATCCCCGGTAAGACGGCCGTGGGCGTCGAGGTCCCGAATCGCAACCGCGCGATGGTTCGCCTCGGCGACGTGTTCAACGACGCCCCGCCGAAAAGCAGCCCACTCAACGTGTGGCTCGGCATGGACGTCGAGGGCTCGTCGATCTTCGCCGACCTCGCGAAGATGCCGCACCTACTCGTCGCCGGCACCACCGGCGCGGGCAAGTCGGGCTGCATCAACGCCATGCTCTCGTCCGTGCTGCTCTCGGCTACGCCGCACGACGTGCGCATGGTGCTGGTGGATCCCAAGCAGGTCGAGCTCACGCCCTACGAGTCGATTCCGCACCTGCTCACGCCCGTGATCACGAGCCCGAAGATGGCGGCGACAGCCCTCCAGAACCTCGTGCGCGAGATGGAGGCCCGCTACTCCACGATGGCGCTCGCGCGCACGCGCAGCCTCGTGGAGCTCAACCGCGTGCGCCGTGAGCGCGGCGAGCAGGAATTCCCGTACATCCTCTGCGTCATCGACGAGCTCGCCGACCTGATGATGGTGGCGCCCGGCGAGGTGGAGGACTCGATCATCCGCATCGCACAGAAGGCGCGCGCCGTCGGCATCCACCTGGTGCTCGCAACGCAGTCGCCGCGCGTCGACGTGATCACCGGCATGATCAAGGCGAACGTCCCGAGCCGGATCGCGTTCGCGGTCTCCTCGCAGACGGATTCGCGCGTGATCCTCGATCAGAACGGTGCCGAGTCGCTGCTGGGTCAGGGCGACATGCTCTTCTCGCCGGTGGGCTCGGCGAAGCTCCAGCGCATCCAGGGTGCGTACATCGACGAGGAGCAGATCGAGCAGATCACCGACTACTGGCGCCGCCAAGGCGAGCCCGATTTCAAGGACGAGCTGCTGGAGGAGATCGACGACCAGCCGATCGAGGAGCAGAAGGGCGACGGGCTCGATCCCGACGAGGACCCGATGCTCGAGGAGGCCATCCGCCTGGTGGTCGAGATGGGCACCGCCTCGACCTCGATGATGCAGCGCCGTCTGCGGGTCGGCTACACCCGCGCCGGCCGCCTGATCGACATGCTCGAGCGTCGCGGCGTGATCTCCGGCTACGAGGGCAGCAAGGCCCGCCAGGTGCTGATCGGCCCCGGCGAGGTGGAGCGGATCGTCGCGCAGGTGCGCGCGAGCGGGGAGGCCTCGACGCCGACGCTGTTCCCGCAGCAGGCCGAAGCCCAGGCGACGGTCGAGGTGATCGACGACACCGAGCTCGACACCGATCCGATCGCCGAGCTCGAGGAGCTCAGCAACCCCGACGCCGCCGAAGGCGACGCGGACCGCTAGCCTCCGCGCATGGCCGAGATCGGAGCAGCGCTGCGTGAGGCCAGGAGCCGCGCCCGCATCGAGATCGCCGAGATGGAGGCCCAGACGAAGATCCGGGCCAAGTACCTCCGCGCCCTCGAGAACGAGGAGTGGGACCTGCTTCCGGGTCCGACCTACGTGAAGTCGTTCCTGCGCACCTACGGCGACATGCTCGGCATCGACGGCCGGGCGCTCGTCGCGGAGTACAAGCGCACCCAGGAAACCTTCACAGGTCCTGAGGATCTCGGGCATTTCTCCAAGCACACCGGTGGCCGCACGAAGCGCACCGAAGCGCCGATTCGCCTCTACGCGACGATCGCGACGGGCATCGTGCTCGTGGCTGCAGGCGCGGGGTACTTCCTCACCCGCGGCGGCGGCGACAGCGGCACGCCGTCGGCCGACGCGACGCCCATCGTGGCCGTGGAGACGCCGCAGCCCGGCGACGTCGTCTCGGTGCAGATCACCGCGCGCAAGGCCGTCACGGTGTGCGCGAGGGCCGGGCGACGGCAGGTGCTCCGCACCACCGATCTTGCCGCCGGCGAGCGCAGCCCGCGCCTACGGAGCCGCAGCCTGCTCATCACGGCCAGCAGCGGTGACATCCTCGTGCGGGTGAACGGCGACCGAGTCTCGATCCCCGAAGCGTCAGGGTCGCTGTCGTTCACGGTCACCGAGAACGGTGCGTCGCGCGAGAGCGCCGCCACCAGCGCCTGCAGCTAGCGCCGCGGCGCCGCCCGTGGCGCCACTAGGCTCCGGGCCATGGAGAGCACCGATCCTGCGGCCAGGCGCCTGCGCGGCGCCGTCATCGTGACCGGCAGCGAGGTGCTCGCCGGGCGCGTCATCGACAAGAACGGCCCGTATGTCTCCCAGCAGTTCGCTGATCGTGGCATCGAGACCGCCGGGATCATCCAGGTGGGCGACCGTCGCGAAGACATGCTCGCAGCGCTCGGGCAAGCCAGCAGCTGGGGCGTCGACGTGATCGCCACCTCCGGCGGCCTCGGACCGACGGCCGACGATCTCACGCTGGAGGTCGTCGCCGAGTACGCCGGGCGCCCGCTCGAACTTCACGAGGGCATGCGCGAGGCGGTCTGGGCCAAGGTCGAGAAGGTGCGCGAGCGTTTCCCCGACATCGACGTCGAGTCGCTGCGCCGCACGAGCCTGAAGCAGTCGATGCAGCCGGCCGGGGCGACGCCGCTCCCGCCGGTCGGCACGGCTCCGGGGTCGCTCGTGCCGCCGTCCGAGGGAGCGGAGGGCCCGCTCGTCGTGGTGCTGCCCGGTCCGCCGCGCGAGCTGCAGCCGATGTGGGAGGACGCCGTCGCGCGCGAGCCGCTTGCCGGGCTGCTCGCTCAGGCGATCCCGTTCGAGGAGCGGATGCTGCGGCTCGTCGGGCTCCCGGAATCCGATCTGGCGGCAGCGCTGAGCGAGTTCGAGGCCGGGGGCCTAGAACTCGACCGGATGGAGATCACGACGTGCATGCGCAGCGGCGAGATCGAGATCGTCACGCGCTACGACGCCGAGGACGAGGCGCTCTACGGCCGGTTCGATGCGGCGATCCGCGACCGTTATGGGTCGCGGCTCTACTCCGACGACGGCTCGCACGTCGAGGACGTCGTCCGGCGGATGCTGCTCGAGCGCGGGTGGACCATCGGCCTCGCCGAGTCTTGCACCGGCGGGCTCGTGGCGGCCAAGCTGATCGATGCACCCGGGGCCTCCTCGTTCGTCCGTGGTGGAGTGGTCGCGTACGACAACGCGGTGAAGCAGTCGGCGCTGGGTGTTCCTGCCGAGATGCTCGACACTTACGGCGCGGTGTCGCAGGAGGTCGCCGAGGCGATGGCGCAGGGCGTGCTCGCCGCGGTGGGCTCCGACTGCGGCCTCGCGATCACCGGTGTCGCCGGCCCGGACGGCGGCACCGAGGAGAAGCCGGTGGGCACCGTCTGGTTCGCCGCCGTCGTGCCCGGGGTGCCGCCGCGCGCCCGCAAGGTGTGGATCCCGGGGGATCGTGCTTCGGTGCGGGACCGCTCGGTCACGTATGCGCTGCACGTGCTGCGCGGGGCGCTCGAAGAAGTCTGAGTACCCGGTCAACGCCGGGCGGGCCCGCTAGGGTTCGTGCTCACAGAGGGGGGACTGTGAGCGGAATCTACGACGAACTGATCGATGCGCTGGAAGCAGGCCGTGACCTCACGGCGCGCTTTCGTACCGCCGCCTTTCATGTCCATTCGATAGACAGCTACGACTGGGCAAAGCGGCCTGGCGCCGATCCCGAGCGAAATGCGAAGGAAAGATTCGAGACAGGCTCTGACGCGGGACTCGACGAGTTTCTGGACGAGCTGGTTGGCGCCGGTCTAGAGATCGTCGGGGTGACGGACCACATGCGTTCGTCGTATGCGTGCAGGCTCGCCGAGCGCGCGAATGAACGCGGGGACATCACGGTCTTCCCTGGCATGGAGGTGAACTGCCTCGTAGAGCCTCATGGCACACACCGGATACACATTTTGGTCCTGTTTGCGCCAGGTACGCAGCCGGATCAGATCGAGCGCATCTTCGCGAGTCAGGAGGACTTCCCGTCCGAGCGGGGCCGAGATGGAAAAGCAATCGAAGCGCGCATTACGGACTTCGCCGCGTGGGCAAGGGAGGTTCGTCAGTGCGGCGGCATCGTGATCCCCGCGCACGTTGACGACCAAGAGCGTGGCATCCGGTCCATGTTCAGGCACGAGCGCGGAAAGTCGCTCGAGTTCTTCGCCGAAGCTGCAGGTGCGGCCGACGGGTTGAGCGGCGAAATCGTTGGCGAGTGGCGTCGCTATCTAGCCGCGCTCGATGCGGATGCGATCGAATTGCAGAGAGTAGGCGATCAAGGGTTCTACGCCCGCGTGACGGGAGATTCAGACATCCCAGCAATGCCCTGCGTTATGCGAGCCGACCACCACGCGGTCGAGGAGTTCAGCCGGGCGGAGCGCGCGACCCACGTCAAGCTCAGCGCTCCCACCTTCGAGAACTTCCGTTCCGCGCTGCATTTCGCGCCGACCCGTGTGCGCTTCGCAGATGACCTGCCAGCGAGTCCAAATCCGACCATCCTCGGCCTCCGATTGAGCAGCACTGGAGCTGGGCTCTTCAAGGATTTGACGGCGGCGTTCAGTCCGAACTTGAACTGCGTTATTGGTCCTCGGGGGAGCGGAAAGAGCACCGTGCTGGAGGCTCTGCGCTATGTCCTCGGACACAATTCGGAACTCGACGCTGCGGACGGAGCCGGCGTCGCGGTTTCTGCTGCGGATCTCGCAATAGGGACTCAGGAGGCGAACCTCAAAGACACGCTGATTCAGGTCGTCTACGAATCGCCAGCTCACGGTGTTTGCGTGCTGGAGGCGAGCTTCGATTCAGAACGGGTGACCACGCGCGTCTTCGATCGCAATGGGACCGACCTTCACATCGCTGCCGACCAGTTGATAGACGAGTTCCCCGCTCGAATCTATTCATGGGGTGAGATCGAAACGCTTGGACGCCGCCCTGATCGGCAGCGAGCGCTCGTCGATCGGCTGATTGAGGACGCGCCACGCGTGCGAAAGAAGGTGCTGGCGGGAGTCAGCGCTCTCGAGTTGAACCGTGCTGATGTCGTGGACAAGGCGCGGACATTGTCGGGCATGCTCAAGCCGGGAGCGTCGTTGACGCGATTCGTTGAAGCCAGGGCGAACTATGAGCGACTCAACACAGTCGAGGTGGCGCAGCTCTTCAATGATCTTGACCTCTGTAGACAGAAGCTTGAGATCATCGATGCTCTCGATTCCGATCTCATCGACCTTCGCGACTTGCTCACGAAGCTCGACGGAGAGCCGACCAACGCACGGGCACGAACGATTCTGAGTGCTATCGAGTCTGCGGAACTCAACGCCTGGGCCCAAAGCTTCTCGCAAGATCTCGACATAGCCGCGCTTCGCACCGACGTGCAAGAGGCAGCGCTGCGCCTAGTAGGCGAGGTTGACACCCGCAGGGGGACGCTTATGGAAGCTCGCGAGGTCCACGAAGCCGAAAGGTCCGCGGTCGAGGAAGCACTTCGTTCCAGCACTCAGGGGGATTCGACGGAGGTAGTTCGCCGCGAACAACGCGAAATTGCTCGCCAGCGCTTCCAAACTGCCGAGGGCGAGCGCAAGCTCTACATCGAGGCCTACGCGTCACTGACGAAGGCCCTCGACGAGCGGCGTCAGCTCGCCGACAATCTTCAGGCGGCTCGCGAGGAGCTCTCGATGCTCCGCGCAAACTCGCGCGAAGAACTCTTGGAACGTCTAGGCGCGGTCGCATCGGAACTCGCTGTAGACATCGAAGTTGGGCCACAGGACGACCGATCGGCATACGCCGAACTCATTGAGGACGCGCTTCTTGAACGATCGTTTGCTGGGAACTATCGCGATCAGAAAGTAGCTAGGCGGCTGTGCTCGGGACCGCTACCGGGCGAGTTCGTTCGATCGGTGCTCGATCAGGCGGTGCCCGAGTCTCTGGACGATGCCTTGGCTGTTGAGGATTACACCCGAATTCTTGCTGGACTCGACGTTTGGACCCATCACGCCGGTGCCGATGTCCGTGCCGTGGACCCCGACCTGCTTGCGAAGGTGCTCGCTGTCGAAGAGGTGAGCGTCGATGACGCCGTCCGAATCAAGCTCGACAACCGCCCAGTCGACGAACTTTCTCCCGGTCAGCGGGCCGGAGCGATGGTGCCCCTTGTCGCGCTCTCGGAAGACAGCCCCCTTGTCATTGACCAGCCCGAGGACAACCTCGACAACCGGATGGTGGGGGTCACTCTCACGCGCGTGCTCAGTGAGTTGAAAGAGCGTCGCCAGATCGTCGTAGCTACCCACAACCCGAACATAGTGGTCGGGGGCGACGCCGAGCAGGTGGTGGTCCTTGAGGCCTTGTCCGTTCGAGATGCCCATCTCGTGCGCGCGGCTTGCATCGACGACACCGACATCATCGAACAGGTCGTCGGAATCATGGAAGGCGGCAAGGAGGCGTTCGATGAGCGCAATCGTCGCTATGCCGCCGCAGCGTGAACGAAGGCTTGCGGTCGGCGCGGATCAGTTGGCTGATGCGCCGAATCTCCGAGGTTTCTGCGCAGTTTCGACACGAACGTGTGTACGCCCGGAACACGTTTCGGCGTAGGGTCCGTCCGACCTAGACCGTACATTTGTTCGCATCAGGTCGGAGGCCATCTGGTCCGCCGTCCGCGACTCTTCCTGTCTCCTTAGCGAGGACCCATGGCCACCACCGACACCACCGACAAGGCCGCCGAAAAGGCGGCGAAGGCGAAGCTCGAAGCGCTCACCGGCGCGCTCGGCCAGATCGACAAGCAGTTCGGCAAGGGTTCCATCATGCGGATGGGCGACGAGGACGCCGTGATGAAGGTGTCCGCGATCCCGTCGGGCTCGCTCGCACTCGATCTCGCCCTCGGCATCGGCGGCATGCCGCGCGGCCGCATCGTGGAGATCTACGGCCCGGAGTCCTCCGGTAAGACGACGATGGTCTACCACGTGCTCGCCGAGGCGCAGCGCCTGGGCGGCACCGTCGCCTTCATCGACGCCGAGCACGCGATGGATCCCGTTTACGCGAAGAACATCGGCGTCGACATCGACAACCTCCTCGTCTCCCAGCCGGACTACGGCGAGCAGGCGCTGGAGATCGCCGACATGCTCGTGCGCTCCGGCGCGGTCGACGTGATCGCGGTCGACTCGGTCGCTGCGCTCACGCCGCGCGCCGAGCTCGAGGGCCAGATGGGCGACACCACCGTCGGCCTGCAGGCCCGCATGATGAGCCAGGCGATGCGCAAGCTCGCCGGCAACTTGAACCGCACCAACACGCTGTGCCTGTTCACGAACCAGATCCGCGAGAAGGTCGGCGTGATGTTCGGTTCCCCGGAGACGCAGCCGGGCGGCCGCGCGCTGAAGTTCTTCGCCTCGCAGCGGCTCGACATCCGCCGCATCGAGACGCTGAAGGATGGCCAGGAGGCCATCGGCAACCGCGTGCGCGTGAAGGTCGTCAAGAACAAGGTCGCGCCGCCGTTCCGCCAGGCCGAGTTCGACATCGAGTTCGGCAAGGGCGTCTCGAAGGCCGGGTCGCTGATCGACCTCGGCATCGACCACAACGTGGTCGGCAAGTCGGGTTCGTTCTTCTCGTATGGTGAGACGCGTCTCGGCCAGGGCCGCAACAACGCGAAGGCGTTCCTCGACGATAACCCCGACATCGCCCAGTCGATCCAGGACGAGATCTACCGCGCGGTGGGCATCGATCCGAACGGCGAGAGCGTGGTCGAACTCGACGACGACATCTCGGCGCTCGATCCGGATGGCCCGGGCGACGGTCTGCTGGCCTAGCGCCCTTGGGCTGGCTCGTTGCCCTCCGCGTGGAGTCGGAGGACAACGGGCGCCTCGCACTGGTCATGAACGACCACACGGTCGAGTCACTCGCAGCCAAGATCGCGGAGATCGAGGCCGTCGGCACTGGGAGGAGCCGGCGGCCTCGTTCCCGCGTCGAGGACGCTGTGGCGTCGTCTCAGACTCAGCTGGACGGCGAACGCGCCGTCGTCGCGGATGGCGTTGCGCCGTCCGGCATCGACCCCGATCCTCGCATCGACGCCTCACTGCCCTCACGTGATGTCGACGAGGTGCGCGGGGCGTCGCTCACCGACCTGAGCGGGCAGGTCGCGCACGATGAGGCGCTCGGTGTCGCGCCGGACGGTCGGCCGCTTGATCCGGCCGAAGACGCCGAGTCGCGTGGGCGCCGCAAGAAGGCGAAGCCCGCGCAGCTGGCGTTCAGCGAGGTGGAACCGTACCAGCGCGCGATCGAGCTGGCCCTCAAGCTCGTGAGTCAGCGCGAGCGCACCGCGAAGCAGGTGCGCGAGAAGCTCGCCGCCAAGGACTGCGAGCCGGCGGAGATCCGCGGTGCGATCGCGGAGCTCGAGCGGCAGGGATTCCTCGACGATCGCCGTTTCGCGAAGCTGTTCGCCGAAGACAAGCGCCGGCTGCAGGGATGGGGCGCACGGCGGATCCGCCTCGAACTCGGCCGGGCCGGCGTGGCGCGAGGGGTCATCGACGACCTGTTCGCCGACGACGAAGCCGAACTCGACGCCCCGAGCGAGCTCGACGTCGCCCTCGCAGTACTCGCCCGCAAGCAGCCCGACCTGGGCGACCCGAAGGTGAAGCAGCGCACGGCCGCGATGCTCGCCCGCCGCGGGATCGCGAGCAGCACGGTGTTCGCAGCGCTGCGTGAGCACGCGCGCCTGCGTCACCAGTAGATGGCCACGATTTCGACGTCGATTTGCACTGGCTCGGCGGAGCTAGGTTCCGTGCGCGGTCTGCTGTCAGCCGCCCAACCCTCGGGGGACCAGCCACTTTGGTCGAGCGCGCTCGCTCGCAGCGCCTCGGCACGTTCGCTCGTCACGGTTGATTCGGCCTCGAACGTTGCGGCGATTGCGTCGAAAGCGCGACGCTGGTTCTCGGCGAGACCAAAATCACCCCCCGTTTGCAAGACCACCTCGATTTGCCCTGCTCGGCTGATGTCTTCCGAACTGTCCAACGCAAGCTCCTGCGCGTACGCCGCGGCAAAGAGCACGAGGGCCGCCTCCATGCCCTCGATAGCGGCCGATGCCGGCGTTGTGCGAGCGTTAGCCATAGCGGCCGCCGTTGCTTGGAAATCCTCCGCGATCTCAGGAGCGACCGTTCCGAGGACATCCAACAACTTCACTGGATTCCAATCTCGCCTCAGACCAGGGCGCCCCACACGACACAGCGTCCGGTATTGGTCATCCGAGAAGAGCACTCGTCTGATGTCGCGCCAGAATGACCCGGTCTCGCAGAGCCCAACCAAGACCACGTGTTCGCTCTCGATCTCATGACCGATGGCCGACGCGTGCACCAGCCACTCCGACCCCTCCGCGCGGACACGACGGTAGTCAACGACGCGTCCCACGATGGGGACTAGCCCGCCCATTAGTCCGTTCAAAACTCCGGCGATAGCCTGGCCCTTGTCGAGGGCCTCCGAGCTGTCAATCCCGAACAGCTCCTGGTTGCCCGCCATGATGTCGACGAGCGCAGTGGCGACCGTCGAGATCTGGAAGGTTGGCTCAGCGCCCAGCAGCACGTCGACCTCAAGAAGACGTCCACGTTCAAGTTCGTCCGCTGGCACCACCCAACTGGGGTGCTTGCCCGATTCGGCCGCGCGCGCGATCTCCGCCACGGAACCGAATGTCGGTGGTCGGCCCTTCTTGCGCCCTCGGAATAGAACATCGTTCTTCTCGTAGTCGAGAAGCTCGCGGAAGCTAGATTGCACGATGCTCTTGCGTACGACTTGATTCGTGCGGGTTTCGTTCGCCTTGGCTCGACTCGTAGTGCCCACCTTCACCGGGCCAACGGTGATGCCGGTGCTACTTCCGGTCTCAGCGTCCAGGCTTCGTGACTCTGTGCTCGTGAACTCTCGTGCGATAGCTCCCAGTCTCGACGCAAGCAAGCTGTAGACACTTACCTCATCGAGGTAGATGAACTCACGCAGTTCTGACTTGTGTCGCCGCCGCCAGCGCGACCAACGACGCCGACACGCGCGCGTTCGGGCGCGGGCCCATCTACGCATCTGCTCGCTCCTTGCCCGACCGTCGCCGCTGTTGGCGCTCGAAGCCGATCAGATAGTCCGCGACCGAGATCATCGACCGGCCGTCCTTCACTGTCACGAGGGCTGCCTCCTGCAGTACCGCTACCAACTCAGCCCCCGTCCAGCCGACGGTCCTCGTGGCCACAGCGGCGTGCGGGAGCGTTTCCGCCTGCATGGGCCCTGCGCTGCCCTCGAGGATGGCTAGCCGATCGTTCTCGTCCGGGAGGGGGAACGCGATCTCCCAGTCGAAGCGCCCTGGACGGCGGAGCGCTTGATCGATGTCCTGTGGCCGATTGGTTGCTGCGACGACCAGAACGTTCTGCGATGAATCAACGCCGTCCATAAGGGTCAGGAACTGCGCGACCAGCCGCTCAGATGCATCGTGGTTGCCTTGGCCGCGTCGCGCGGCGACACTGTCGATCTCGTCGAAGAAGATGAGCGCGCGTGCCTGTTTCGCCGCGTCTTCGAAGATCCGCCGGAGCAATCCTTCGCTGTCCCCGACGTACTTCGAGACAATCTCAGGACCGCGAATCACGTAGAAGGTAGCTGCGGCCTTCGCCGCCAGGATCTGTGCGAGCCAGGTCTTGCCGGTGCCCGGGGGGCCCGTGAACAACACACCCTTGATCGGGCGCGTCCCGATCGCTCGGAGCTCGTCGGCGCGGTTCAACGACAACGCGACCAATTCACGACTCGACTCCACGACTTGTTCGTATCCGAAGAACGAGTTGAAATCGAGGGTTGCGTCAGGGGCGACTCGGAACCGGCCGAGGTCCTCCGGACCGTCTAGATCATCGGCGAGTCGGAGCGGCCCGTCCGTCAGCACGCGAACAACGTGCCCGGATGCGGCGACCTCGACCGTGTTTCCCTTCACGCACGTGAACGGTGGCTTGGTGAGGAGCCGCCAATCGCCCCGGAGATCAACTATCAAGCGATCATCAAGCACCGCGCGGACGACTCCAACCATTGTGGAGTCAGGCCAGAAGCGATTGGAAACTTTCCGGACTGCGGCACTCGAATCTAGATCGACCAAGACGACATCGCCGACGGCGAAATCCACCGGCGTCCTGGCGGAGCCGGTCGCAGCTTGTCGACTTGCCTTGTACTCCAGGCCGAATGTAAGACCATCATCAGCGACCCACGAAACTCGAGCGATTTCACCGGGTGGCTCGAGTTCCATCGAGGTGAAGATATCGCCTGAGTCTCGCGGGTCCGATTCGGTGCGTACCTAATCGTCGGTGGGCGTGTTTCCCGGAACTCTGTGCGCCCGCAGCCGGCTTAGACGGCCGGCTGCTCGACCTTCGTCGCCGGATCGCCGTCGACGGCGGCCGCGATGGTGTCGACGTAGTTGTCGAGCAGGAAGGTCTCGCTGAGCGTGCTCGAGAAGCCGAGGGCGCCGGCAAACTCGCTCGGGATCGGGATGTAGATCACTCGGCCCTCCTTCACGGCGTCGAGACGGCTCACGATCTTGTTCTTCGCGATGTCCTTCTCATCGCCGTACATGAACACGACGTCCTGGTCGAGCAGGCGGAACTGCTCCTCGCTGAACGAAGTGAAGAACGAGCCCTTCGCGAGCTTGTCGATCTCCGCCGGAACCTTGAAGCCGAGATCGCCCAGGAAGCGGCTGCGCGTGTCCTGCGACGAGTAGGCGCCGTAGCCGTCCGGGCCGCCGTAGGCCATGATCGCCGTCTTGCCCTCGAACTCCGGGTGGGCCTGCTTCACCTCGGCGAACTTCGCCTTCAGTGCGGCGATCGCCTCGTCGGCGGCGGCCTTGCGGCCGAGCGCCTTGCCGACGATCTCCTGCGTCTCGTCCCACGGCATGCCGAAGTCCACGTAGTCGCCATCCTGCGCGACCGTCGGCGCGATCTTGGAGAGCTTGTCGTAGTCGGCCTTCTTGAGGCCGGCGGTGAGGGCGAAGATCACGTCCGGGCGCTGCGCGGCCACCGCCTCGAAGTTGATCTGCTGGCCCGAGACCACCTTCGGCTCCGCGCCGTTGAGGAGGTCCTGCGCCCACGCACGCTTGCGCCAGTCGAATCCGCCGAGGAAGTCGCCGACCCCGAGGGGCACCACGCCAGTCTGCAGCACCGGATCCTGATCGGTGTAGCCGAGCGCGACAACGCGCTTGGGCTCGGACTCGATCGTCGTCGAGCCGTACTTGTGGGTGAGCGTGACCGGCAGGCCGCTCACCTCGGAGGCGCTACTGCTGTCGCTCGAAGCGGAGGCGGCCTTGTCGTCGCTGCCGCAGGCGGCGAGCGTGAGCGTGGCGGCCAGCGCGGCGCCGGTGAGTGCGAGCGCACGGAACGGGTGGGGCATCAGGATCTCCTGGGGTTGGCAGTGGGAAGAACGAGCGGCGTGCCCGTGATGGGGTCGACCCCGACATGGGAGGCAAGGCCGAGCACGTCCTGGATGAAGGCGGCGTCGACGACGTCCTCGGGCCGGCCGGCGGCGTGGATGCGGCCGCTGACGAGCGCGACCAGGTGATCCGCGTAGCGGCACGCTTGGTTGATGTCGTGGAGCACCGCGACGACCGTGCGGCCGTGATCGCGCACGAGCTCGTCGAGCAGGTCGAGCACCTCCACCTGGTGGGCCAGATCCAGATAGGTGGTGGGCTCATCAAGGAGGACGAGTTCGGTCTCCTGAGCGAGCACCATTGCGATCCACGCGCGCTGGCGCTGGCCGCCCGAGAGCGCGTCGATGTGGCGGTCGGCGAGGTCGTGCACGCCGGTCGCGGCGAGCGCGTGCTCGACCGCCGCCTCATCCTCAGGCGACCACTGGCGGAAGAGCCCCTGATGCGGGTAGCGGCCGCGGGCGACGAGATCGTGCACGGTGAGGCCCTCCGGTGCCACCGGCGACTGCGGCAGCAAGCCGAGGCGGCGGGCCACCTCGCGCGAGGGCGTGCGGAGGATGTCGCGGCCGTCGAGCAGCACGGATCCAGCCTCAGGCTTCAGCAGGCGTGCGAGGCTCCGCAGGAGCGTCGACTTGCCGCAGCCGTTGGCGCCGACGATCATCGTGAACTGCTGGCCCGGGATGGCGAGGTCGAGGCCGTCAACGGCTCGCACGTCGCCGTAGCCGACGCGCAACTCCCGTGCCTCCAGCGGTGCACCCGTCATCCGGCAGCTCCCAGGTTGGCCGCGCGCCGCAGCATCACGAGGAAGTAGGGCGCGGCGAGGATCGAGGTGATGAGCCCGACCGGCATCTCCGTCGGCGCGAAGATCAGGCGGGAGACGACATCGGCCACGAGCACGAGCAACGCGCCACAGGCGGCCGAGGCCGGCATCAGCGCGGTGGCCGACCGCGAATCCAGGGCGCGACGGGCGAGGTGCGGGGCGATGAAGGCAACGAAGCCGATCGGGCCGGCGGTCGCGACGGCGACGGCCGTGAGGAGCGTCGCCAGCACCAGCAGGCCCGCGCGCGACCGACCGACCGGAGCTCCCAGCCCGCGCGCGATGTCGTCGCCGAGCACCAGGGCATCGAGCTGGCGGCCGGCGAGCAACGAGGCCGGGACCAGGAGCACCATGCTCATCGCGAGCGGCGTCACCTGGTCCCATCCACGGCCGTTCACCGTGCCGACGAGCCAGACGTAGGCCTCCCCGACCTCGAACACCCGACCACGGGTGAGCACGTACGACGTGAGCGCCAGCGCGAGCGACGACAGGCCGATGCCGACGAGCACCACCCGGTAGCCCGTCAGCCCGTCGCGCCAGGAGAGCCCAAAGAGCAGAGCGCCGCTGACGAGCGCACCGGCGAGTGCGCCGAGCGGCACGGCCCACGGGCCGTCCCACGGCGTGAGCACGATCACGGCGCAGGCTGCCGCCGACGCCCCGCCGGACACGCCGACGATGTCGGGGGAGACGAGCGCATTGCGGGTGACCTCCTGGAAGATCGCCCCCGAGATGCCGAGCGCCGCGCCGGCAAGGAGGGCGGCGAGGGCGCGCGGCAGCCGAAGATCGTGGATCACGAACGACGTGCCGGGATCGCCGCGGCCGACGAGCGCGGAGAATGCTTCGCTGAGCGGCACCGGGAACTCGCCGACGGCCACGCTCACGACGAGCGCCAGCGGGATCGCGACGAGGCAGAGCGCGAACACGCTCGCCGTGCGGCGCTGCACCCGCAGCGAGGCGCGCCCCCGCCGGACGACGAACGCGGAAGCGCTCACACCGCGCCCATCTGGCCACGGCGCACGAGCCACACGAAGAAGGGCGCGCCGAGGAGCGCCGTCGCGATCCCCACCTGCAGCTCGGCCGGCCGCGCGACGACGCGCCCGAACGTATCGGCGCCGAGCAGCAGCGCTGCGCCGAGCACGAGCGAGAGCGGAATGATCCAGCGGTAGTCGGGACCGCAAAGCGCGCGGGCGATGTGCGGAACGGCGAGACCAACAAAGGCCACGGGACCGGCGACCGCGACCGCGATCCCGGACAGCACCACCGACGCCAGGCCGGCGGTGACGCGCGTACGCACCACCCGCTGGCCCAGTCCTTTGGCGATGTCGTCGCCGAGCGCGAGCGCGTTGAGTCCACGGCCGCAGGCCACCGCCGCGACCAGCCCCGCGACGAGGAACGGCGCGACGGCGTAGGTGATCGAGGCGTCGCGGCCGGCGATCGAGCCGACGAGCCAGAACCGGAACTCGTCGAGGGTGCGGGCGCTGAAGACGAGGATCGCGCTCGTCAGCGAGATCAGCAGCGTCATCAGGACGGCTCCGGCGAGCGCGAGGCGGATCGGTGTCGGGCCGCCCCGGCCGGATCCACCAAGGGCGAACACGAGCAGCGCCGTGAGGCCGGCGCCCACCAGCGCGAACGGGACGAACGCCGACGGCTCGCCGAGGCCGAGCACTGAGATCGCGATCACCACCGCGAGCGAGGCGCCAGCGTTGATGCCGAGGATCCCCGGCTCAGCGAGCGGGTTGCGCGTGATGCCCTGCATGAGGGCGCCGGCGGCGCCGAGTGCCGCGCCCACCAACAGCCCGAGCAGGGTGCGCGGCACGCGCAGATCACGGACGATCGCGGTGGCATCGCTTCCGTCGGGCTCGGCGAGCGCCCGCCACACCTCGTCAAGGGGGAGGTCCTTCGAGCCGACCGCGACCGAAGCGACGATCGTCGCGCAGAGCACGGCGAGGCTCGCGAGCGTCGAGATCGAGCGGCGGGCCGACGACGGCGCGCTCGAGGGCGCCGCGGACAGCGGCGAGGTGACGGTGGAGGGCATGGGATGGGCGGGGGAGACGGCGCTCCGCGAAGCCGGGGCGCAACCGTTAGGCGACCCTAGCAATTATCCCGACCGGAGCGATCGGACATGTACGCTGTCGGCGATGTCGTCCCTGGAACGTTTCCCCCTCCGCTCCGGCGTCTCGACGGTCGTGCGGCGCGAGCAGCTCACGCCGAGGATGCTGCGGCTGACGCTCACAGCCCCGGATTTCGGGCCCGATTGGCCGATCCGCCAGCCCGGCGAGATCATCACGCTGCTCTTCATCCCGCAGGGCGAGCCGATCGTGCTCCCGGTCGTCGGCTGGCGGTTCCCTGGTGGTGCCCCAACCCAGGAATGGAGGAACTACACCGTCCGCGCCCACCGGCCCGTGCCGGCCGAGATCGACGTCGACGTGTTGTTGCACGAGCCGCGTGGCCCGGCGTGCACGTGGGCGGCCGCGGCACAGGTGGGTGACGAGGTGGGCTACGCCGGCCCGCGGATCGACTTCGCGCCCGAGCCCGATGCCGGGTGGACGGTGCTCTGCGGCGATGAGACGGCCCTGCCGGCAATCGCGGCGATCCTCGAGACGACGCCCGACGGCCAGCCGGTGCAGGCGCTCGTGGAGGTGGACGGACCGACCGACGAGGTGCCGCTCGCGCTCCGGGATGGCCAGCGGCTCGACTGGGTGCACCGCTCAGGCGAGCCGGCGGGCGCGACTGATGTGCTCGCGGCCGCGCTACGACGCATCGAGCTCCCAGAGGGGGTCGGCCAGGCGTGGGGAGCGGCAGAGTCGAAGATCGCGCGCGACCTGCGGGAGGTGCTCCGCGACGAGCTCGGGATGCCGAAATCGCATGCTCGCGCTCGCGGCTACTGGCTGCGCTCCGGCGAGTGGGATCTCAGCGAGTAGTCCAGAGTGCTCGGCGACCGGACGCAGTCTCCGGACCCGTCGCCACGAGCCCACTGGATTGTGCGAGCGGGTCTCAATCGACCCGCCCGCTCCAGCCGCTCTCGGACTCCCCGCTTATTTGAATGTCCCCGGCGGGTGTGAATCACGTGCCGGGGCATGCGAGACACTCCAAGTCCACGGGGCAGGCCAGTCGCCGAAGCAGTCGCGTTACCCGTGTTGCGCTCTGAGCGCGAGACTCAGTGGGGAGTCGGTCGGACTACGAACTCTAGCGCCATCTCGGGAGATCGACGGACGCGTTGGCAGCTCGGCGTCAGCCGCGTCCCATGGCGCCGGGTCCCTCGCCCGAAAGCCCAGGCGGATCTCTCAGCTGGGGAAGCCGAAGCGCGAGTCGAGCCAGGCGACGCGGTCGACGATCCACTGGTCCAGCGTGGCTAGTTCGGTGTCGAAGGTGGTCGGTCGCGGCCAGCGCCGGGCGTTCATGAGCGCGGCCGCTCGCAGCTCCGCGGCACGCGAGGTGATGTAGCCGCGAAGCGCCAGGACGTCGGGCCGCAGCTCGGCCCAGCGGGCACTCGCAGCGGCGTTGAACGCCGGGTCCTCGAACAACCTCGTGAGCCACCCGGTGCCCGAGAGCGACTGGCCCGGTCCGATCGGCGACACCACCGCGGATGCCCATCCGGCCTGCACCGGGTATGGCGACTGGAAGGTGATGTCGAAGTCCCAGAGCGGGCCCATGTGGAGCTTCCCGCCCTCGGGCTTGTAGAACCAGACGCTCTTGTACCAGGCGTCGATGTTGCGACTGACCTCCTGCACGATCGCCCAGTCGATGAACGACGGCACGTCGACGTAGGGCGCGTAGCCCTTCACGGGATCCTTGAAGTCGGTGCCGTAGAGGGCCGCTTCGAAGTCGTGCAGATAGCCGGAGATGTAGGCGAACTGGGCGGGCGTATGGCACTCGGGCTCGTGGAGGATGATCGGGTTACCGCCGTGGCCACCCGCGATCGAAGGCGTCGTGAAGCCCGGCGGCCGCGCACCGAGCCCGTCAGCGGTGCAGTCGACCTGCGGCTCACGGTCGAGGTAGGCGTCGCGCTCCATCAGGTAGCCGCCCACGGCCGGATCGTCGCCGGGATCCGACGTCTTGATGGCGACACGCGCCGGGTCGACCCGGATCTGCTCGGTCAGGTGGTAGACGCCGGCGTATTTGCCGTTGAACCTCACTTCGACGGCGCGCTGCGCAGGAGTCCACGCGAGGCTCGTCTTGCTGCCGAGCCGGAGCGCCAGTTCGTTGCGCAGCAGTGACGGGTCGGCGTAGTCGGCGAGGAGCACCCAGTGCTTGCTCGCCGGCATGCCGAGCAGCGCGGTCTTGCTCGCGAGCTTGAGGCGGTAGGGCTTCTTGGGCATCTCCCAAGTGGAGTTGCCGCGGCCCTTGATCTCGGTGCGGCCCGACACGGCGCCGAGCGAGAAGGAGGCGCCGAGGTACTCCTCCTTCGAGGTGACCGTCGCGCCGCCGTCGACATCGATCGTGAGCAGCGGCAGCGTGCCCGTGGGCGCCGGCCCGGGGGTGGGGCTGGGCGTCGGCTTGGGGCTCGGTGTGGCGGTGGCCGTCGGCTCGGGCGTGGGCGCTGCGGTGGGCGCTGGGGTCGGAACCGGAGTGGCCGGCGGCGCGACGACGACGGACTGCGGCACCTGCGGCTGCGACCGCGCGATGCGCGTGATCGCGCTCAGCGCCTGGACGCGACTGCTGCGCCGGGCCCGGATCCGTACCCGCACCGCGGCCGGCCACTGCATCACCTTGGCTGCGCCGACCACGAACTCGAGCTTGCCGCTGGGGCCGACGGGCCGGGTGGCCAGCACACTCCACGTGCGCCCGCGCCTCAGCATGAGATCGGCCGACAGAGCAGGCGTAGCCGCCGACCGCCCTCCGACCTTGGCGGTCACGCGCAGCGTCTCCGGCGTGCCGGGACGGTCGACACCACTCGTGACCTTGGTCGTCAGCCCCTTCGCGTCGGCCGTCGCCGGGGCGATCCCGAGGATCAAGATGAGCCCCACGAGGAGCGCCCGGGTACGGGACGACGACTGGCACGGGCTCGACACGCTGCGGAGTATGTCCGACGGAGCGGTGATGCGCCATGGTCCCGGTGAGCGGCTGCACAACTCGGGGCGGCGTCGCCACCAGTACGTTGGACGACACGTGATCCATCGCGCCACCACCCAGGACTACGTCGCGATCGTCGGCGGCCTCGAGCGTTACTGGGGATCGGTCGAGGCGGCGCCGATGCACCACCCGCTGCTCGTGCGAGAGTTCGGGGATCTCTCGCTCGTCATCCGTGATCGCTTCGGCGTCTCCGCCTACCTCTTCGGGCTCCTGAGCCCCGAAGGCCCAGCGGGCTACATCCACGTCGTCGGCGTCCGCACCGACCGCCGCCGAGAGGGACTCGCGAGCGAGCTGTACGTCGCGTTCGCCGACCGCGCCGCCGGGCTCGGGGCCTTCGAGCTGCGCGCGATCACGCGGCCGGGCAACACCCGTTCGCGAGCGTTCCACACGGCGCTCGGCTTCGAGGAGCGGATGGCCCCGGACTACTCCGGCCCGGGCGAAGACCGGATCGTGTTCAGCAAGCCGATCGGCTGAGCCGCGCGGCTCGACGGCTACGGCGCGGCCCCTCGGGCGGACGGCTGCGGCACGGGCGCGGGGCCCGGTACCCTTGGGCATTCGGATGAGCAAGCGCTACCACGTCACCACCTTCGGGTGCCAGATGAACGAGCACGACTCCGAGCGCATGAAGGGCATGCTCGAGTCGCTCGGCTACACCGCCTCGGAGCGGCGCGAGGACGCGGATCTCATCCTCTTCAACACGTGCTCGATCCGCGAGAAGGCCGACGAGCGCTTCGTCGCCCATCTGCACGACGCGAAGATCGTCAAGCGCAACAACCCCGGCACCGTGATCGGCGTCGGCGGGTGCTGGGCGCAGTCGATGAAGGACCTCGTCTTCGAGCAGTTCCCGTTCGTCGACGTCGCGTTTGGCCCAGGCCAGGTGCCGAAGCTCGCCGAGTTCCTCACGAGCGACTCGATCACGGCCCAGGGCTACTTCGAGTTCGAGGGCTTCCCCGCGCACCTGCCGACGAAGCGCGATCGCCCGCACCAGGCGTGGCTGCAGATCAGCGTCGGCTGCCACATGAAGTGCTCGTACTGCATCGTTCCGAGCACCCGCGGCCGTCACGTGAGCCGCCCGTACGACGAGATCGTCGAGGAGGCACGGCGGCTGGCGTCCGAGGGCGTCGTCGAGATCACGCTGCTCGGCCAGAACGTGAACGCCTACGGCCGCGATCTGCGGCCGCAGCGGCGCGAGTTCTCCGAGCTGCTGCGCGAGGTCGGCTCGATCCCGGGCATGAAGCGCGTGCGCTACACGTCGCCGCACCCGCAGGACATCAAGCAGGACGTCGTCGACGTGCACGCCGAGCTCGACACGATCTGCGAGCACGTCCACCTGCCGCTTCAGGCGGGCAGCAGCAAGATCCTGAAGGCGATGCGCCGCACCTACGACCGTGAGCGTTTCATCGACCGCGTCGCCATGATCCGCGCGGGTATCCCCGACGTCGCCCTCTCCACCGACATCATCGTCGGCTTCCCCGGTGAGACCGAGGAGGACTTCCAGGAGACGCTCGAGGTGTGCGAACTCGTGCAGTTCGATTCGGCCTTCACGTTCATCTTCAGCCCGCGCCGCCACACCGAGGCCGCCGAGTTCACCGAGGGCCTCGTGCCGCACGACGTGAAGGTCGAGCGGATGCAGCGGCTCGTCGAGGTGATCCAGCGCAACGCGCACGAGCGCGCCCAGCGGTTCGTCGGGCGCACGATGGAAGTGCTGATCGAGGGCCCCTCGCGCACCGATCCGAGCCGCCTGCGCGGCCGCACGAGCCACAACAAGGCCGTGAACTTCGAGGGCTTCGGGGAGCCCGGTACCTTCACGCACGTCGGGATCACCGGCGCGACGAGCCAGACCCTCACGGGCAACCAGTCGCTCGTCGATCTCGCGCTCGCGCGCTAACGGCGCGTTCCAGCGGACGCCGTCGCCGCGAGTCAGTCGCCGTCGAACGCCAGCGCCGTCGTACCGACGAGGTGCGCGAGCATCGCCCGGGCCGCGCCCTCCTCGTCGCCACGTTCGATCGCGCCGAGGATCACCTCGTGGTCGGCCAGTGAGCGCTCCGCCTGGCCGGGCTTGGCGAGCGACGTTGCGGAGGTGTCGGCGAAGGGGCCGGAGAGATCGCGCATGAGCGCGTCGATCAGCGGATTCTGCGCGGCAGTGGCCACGGCGCGGTGAAAGTCATGGTCGCCGTCGGTGACGTCGCCGCCGGCTTCGATCGCTTCGGCCATCGCGTCGAGCGCGGCGCGCATCGCCGCGAGATCAGCCTCCGTGGCGCGGCGGGCGGCAAGGCGCGCGTTCTGACTCTCGATCGCCTGCCGCACCTCCCAGATGTGCGGGAACTGCGCCTGGCTGTTGGCGAGTTCGCGGGCGAGGTGAGGGACGAGGTCATCGGGGCGCTCGGCGAGGTAGACGCCGTCGCCGTGACGGATCTGGACGATGCCGAGCGCGCGGAGCGCGGCGAGGGCCTGGCGCACCGAATGGCGGCTCACGCCGAGCTGCAGGGCAAGGTCGCGCTCCGGCGTGATCTTGTCGCCGGGCTGCAGGCGCTGGTCGTCGATGAGCTCACGCAGGCGATCGGCCACTTGCTCATGCAGCGGGCGGCGCTCCAGCGGGGCGATCGGGCGCATCTGACCGGTCACTCGCCGGACTGTACTTGACAGCCCGGATTGGCGTAATGGATGATTGGTCGACCAATTTGCACCGGCGGCAGTCAATGCCGCCGGGCATGCGCCCGGAGCTCTCACCGGCGCGGCACCCCGACTCCCGCGAGGACCGCCAGTGACGACGCCGACGACGCCAACGCAAACGTTCATCGAGCAGCACGCCCGATGGACGCCCGAGCAGCACGCCGCCGCCGCCGGGCTCCCGGCGCGCATCGCCGAGCTCGGGCTCAAGCAGATCCGCATCGGCTGGGGCGACCAGCACGGGATCGTCCGCGGCAAGACGCTCACGCCCCGCGAGTTCGAGCGGGCGCTCTCAGCCGGCAAGGACTTCCAGACGGCAACGCTGATCTTCGACACGACGAACAACCCCGCGGTCCCGCCGTTCGGACGCTCGGGCTTCGGCGTCGACGAGATGACGGGCCTGCCCGACGGCGTGCTGATCCCCGACCCGTCGACCTTCAAGGTGCTGCCGTGGGCCGCCGACACCGGCTGGATCCTCTGCGACCTGCACTTCCAGAGCGGGACGCCCGTGCCGTTCTGCTCGCGCGGCATCCTGCGCTCGCAGCTCGAGATGCTCGCCGAGCGCGGCTACGCGATGAAGGCCGGTCTCGAGATCGAGTTCTACGTCACGAAGATGGTCGATCCGAAGCTTGCGCCGGCGGAGTGCGCCTACCCGCCCGATCCGCCGGAGGTCACGGCGATCTCGCACGGCTTCCAGTACCTCACCGACAACCACGCCGACGAGATCGACGGGATCATGAGCATCCTGCGCGACCACACCGAGGCGCTCGGCCTGCCGCTGACGACGATCGAGGACGAGTGGGGCCCAGGCCAGTGCGAGTTCACGTTCGACGTGATGGACGGCCTGGAGGCCGCCGACGCCGTGCTGCTCTTCCGTTCGATGGTCAAGCAGGTGTGCCGCCGCCACGGCTACCACGCGACGTTCATGAGCCGTCCGGGGCTCCCGAACTTCTTCGCGAGCGGCTGGCACCTGCACCAGTCGCTCGCGGATCTGGAGACCGGCGAGAACGCGTTCGCGGATCCCAGCGGTGCGGGTGTGCTCTCGCCGCTCGCGGAGGCGTTCGTCGCCGGAGTGCTCGAGCATGCCGCCGGCGCGTCGGTGTTCACTACGCCGACGATCAACGGCTACAAGCGCTTTCGCCCCGACTCGTTCGCCCCGCACAAGATCGGCTGGGCCTACGAGAATCGCGGCGCGATGCTCCGCGTGATCGGCAATCCAGGCGATCCCGGGGCGCACGTCGAGAACCGCGTGGGGGAGCCGACCGCCAATCCGTACCTGTTCTTGGCGTCGCAACTCGTCAGCGGGCTCGACGGCGTCGATCGCGGCCTCACGCCACCGCCACCGAGCGACGAGGCCTATCTCGACGAGACACGCCCGACGCTGCCGGCCAGCCTGATGGATGCCATGACCGAGCTCCGCGCTGATCCGCTCTTTGCGGAGGCGTTCGGTGCACCGTTCGTGGACTACCTGCTCACCGTGAAGGGCAGCGAGGTGAGCCGGTTCCTCTCCACGGTCACCGACTGGGAGCACCGCGAGTACTTCGACGTCTACTGATGCCCGCCCTTGCAACCGAGCCGGCGCTCCGCGTCGCACTCGCCCAGACGTCGCCGATCTGGGGTGACTCGCTCGCCACCGCGCAGCGCGGTGCGGCGCTGATCGCCGAGGCCGGCGCCGGCGGCGCGAAGGCGATTGCCTTCCCGGAGACGTTCCTCGGCGGCTACCCGTTCTGGCCGTCGCGCAGCCACGGCGCAGCGTTTGAAGACCCCGGCCAGCGGGCGGCCTTTGCGTGGTACCTCGAGCAGGCGGTCACCGCCGACGGGCCCGAGCTGTCGCTGCTCGCCGAGGCCTGCGCCGCGCACGGCGTGTTCGCGTTCGTCGGGTTCGCCGAGCGCGGCGCCACGGCCGGCCGCGGCACGGTGTGGTGCTCGATCGCTGCAATCGATCCGGTCGCAGGGCTCGTGGGCGTGCACCGCAAACTCGTGCCGACCCACGACGAACGGCTCGTCTGGGGTCGCGGCGATGGCGCTGGCCTGCGCACGTACGAGGTCGGCGGGCTGCGGCTCGGCGCCCTCAGCTGCTGGGAGAACTGGATGCCGCAGGCCCGCCACGCGCTCTACGCAGACGGGGAGGACGTGCACCTGAGCCTCTGGCCGGGGTCGCGGCAGCTCACCGCCGACATCACCCGGTTCGTCGCCCTCGAGGGCCGCGTGTGGTCGCTTGCGGTGGGCGGCGCGCTCGACTTCGGCGCGCTGCCCGAGTCGTTCCCGCTGCGGGACGAGTTGGCCGCCTGGCCCGAGCCGAGTCCCTTCGACGGTGGCACCGCGGCGAGTGACCCGGACGGACGCTGGGTGATCGAGCCTCGCGCCGGCGGCACGGGGATCTCGTTCGTCGACGTGCATGGCGCGGGAGTGGGCGCCGCGCGGCTCACCTTCGATCCGGTTGGCCACTACGCTCGCCCGGACGTGTTCCGGGTACAGGTGGATCGCACGAGGCAGCAGGCCGGCGTGTTCGTCAGCGACGCCGTGCACAGCCCGACGACGATCGGTGCACGGCCGTGACGGCCCCGGTGCTCGTGATCGCGCACGAGGAGAACTCGCCTCCGGGCTTGTTCGCCCGCTGGCTCGAGGCGCGCGAGCTGCCGTTCGCCGTCACCGCCTTCGGTGAGATCCCCGCCGATCCGGCGGAGTGGCGCGCGATCGTGTCGCTCGGCTGGGAGGAGACGGCCGCGAGCGACCGCCCCGAGGTGCTCTCCGAGCTTGCGCTCCTGCAGGCGGCGATCACTGCCGAGATCCCAGTGCTCGGGCTCTGCTTCGGGAGCCAGATCCTCGCGCGTGCGCTCGGCGGCACCGTCGCGCCACGTCACCCCGGAGAATTCGGCTGGGTGCGGCCCGCGGGTCCCGAGGACTCACCGATCACGGCGATGCCGTGGTTTTGTTGGCACGACGACGCGTTCGAGCTCCCGGGCGACGCCGGCATCCTCGCCTCGACCGATCTGTGCACGCAGGCCTACCGCGTGGGGCAGAACGTCGGCTTCCAGTTCCACCCGGAGGTCGACGAGGCGACGATCGACGCGTGGCTGGCGCAGCGCGCGGCCGGCGACCATCCGCCCGTCGACTTCGCGGCCGTCCGCAAGGAGATCACTGCGCTGCTCCCAGGCCTCGAGGCGCGGGCGTTCGCGCTCTTCGACTGGTGGGCAGCCGAGGTAGGACTCGCCGCGAGCGCGAGCGCGAGCGCCGCGGAGCGGTCGAAGGCGTAGCCGGTGAGCGACGCTTGCGCGGCTAGCGCGGGAGCTCGCCGATCACGAGCTGCGAGAACCCGCGGACGTGCTGCTCGATGCGGATCACCCCGAGCGTCTTGAGGTGGTCGAGCACGGCATCGGCCTCGAACATCGCGATGCCCGACGCCCGCTGGCTGATCCGCTGGGCGGCTCGCGCGACGCTGGGGCCACGCCCGCAGGTGGTGAGGAGGGCGAGGCGGCCGCCGGGCCGGAGCACCCGGACCATCTCGCTGATCGCGGCCCACGGGTCGTCGATCATGTAGAGCGCACCGAAGCACGACACCATGTCGACGACGCCGTCGAGCAAGGGGAGCTCCTCGGCGTCGGCACGCAGATAGGCGATGTTGCCCTGAGGCGTGTCCGACACCGCGCGCATGAGCATCCCCGGCGCGAAGTCGAGCCCGACCACCAGGCCGTCGTCGCCGACAGCACCGGCGAGGCGCCGGGTGGTGTTGCCGGGGCCGCAGGCGATGTCGAGCGCAGTGTCTCCACGCTCGGGGCGAAGGCCGTCGAGCATGAGCTTGACCTCCTGCCCGGTGGTGCGGCCCGTGAAGGCGGTGAAGAGCAGCGGGCGCCACGCGGCCTCGTAGATCAGCGGGAGTGGCCCGGCATGCATCACCTGTCGAGCGAGCGTGCGCGGGGCCGGGCTTTCGGGCGGGAGCGTGTCGAGGTAGCCCCCTGTGGTCACGCGGCCGCCGATCGGATTGCGCAGGAGATCGATCGCGCGGGCCGTCGCCGACTCGCGCACCGGCTTGGATCGGCTCACGACCGCCAGCCTGCCTGGGCGTTGGCCACCTTTTCCGAGATCTCCTTCGCGCCGCTGAGCTTCTGCGTCTTGGCGGCGACGCGCGGAAACGCGAGCCCGAACGTCGCCCCGACGCGCATCGGCAGCGGCGCAACGGTCACCTCGAAGCGGTCGCGGAGGATCGCGTCGACGGTGGCGTTCGCCACCTGCTCCGGCGTGCACGTGCCGACACCCGGCGGGAGCACGTCGTCGCCGCCGGCGTTCGCAAGCGTCTTCGCGAACATGCCCGCATCGCGGATGAAGCCGGGGGAGACGACCGACACGCCGACGCCGGTGCCCTCGAGGTCCTGCCGGAGGCCAAAGGCGAAGCCGCGGACGCCGAACTTGGTGGCGGAGTACATCGACGAGGCCGGGCTCGCGACCTTGCCGGAGAGCGACGACACGACGACGACGTGCCCGCGGCCGCGCTCGACCATCGCGGGAACGAGCGCGCGGGCCATCTGGATCGGCGCCGTGAGGTTGGCGGCCACGATCCGGTCGAGCTCCTCCTCGGTGAACGAGTCGAGCAGCCCGGTGGCCGGCACGGCAGCGTTGGCGATCAGCGCGTCGACCCCGCGGTACTCCTCGAGCAGGGCGTTGAGCGCCACGCGGTCCGTCAGGTCGCAAGGGGCCGCCACGGCGCCGAGCTCCTCGGCGAGCGGATCGAGCAGCGCGCGGTTGCGGCCCGTGAGCACGAGGTTCGCGCCCTTCGCCCGGAGTGCCCGGGCCATGGCGGCGCCGAGGCCGCCCGTGGCACCCGTGAGGAGCACCGTCGAATCGCGCAGCTGCATGGGGCGAAAGTACCGCACGGGCAGGCAGGCGGGGCTCGTGCGAGCGGCGCCGGGATACTGACCGTGATGGCACTTCCGCTGATCGCGATCTTCGGGCCGACGGCGGTCGGCAAGACGGCCGTCGCGATCGCCGTCGCCGAGGCCCTCCGCGCACGGGGCGAGAACCCGGTCGCCATCGGCGTCGATGCGCTGCAGGTGTACGACGGAATCCCGCTGGTGACCGCGCAGCCGAGCCCCGCGGAGCGCGAGCGCCTCGAGCACCGCCTCGTGGGGTTCCTCCCGGTGCACCAAACCTGGTCGGTGGCCGAGCACACCGCGCTCGCGCACGCCGAGATCGACGCCGCGATCGACGCCGGCCGCACACCGATCGTCGTCGGCGGCACAGGCCTCTATCTGCGGGCCGCCCTCACCGAGCTCTCGCTGGCGCCGCCGCCTCCGGCAGGAGTCCGCGAGGCGCTGCTCGAGCGCGCCAGCGACCCCGACGGCCTCGCAGCCCTCCACGCTGAGCTGGCCGAGCTCGACCCCGCCGCCGCCCGGCAGGTGAGGCCGACCGACACCACGCGGGTGCTGCGGGCTCACGAACTGCTCGCTGTCGGGCGCTCCTACGCGGAGGTGGCGGAGGGTGACGAGCTCTGGACGACCGCGACGCGCGTGCCGACGATCCTCGTCGGACTCACCATGCAACGCGACGCGCTTCGCGGGCGGGCTGCCAAACGGATGGCGGCCATGATCGAGGCGGGCGCGATCGATGAGGTGCAGGCCGCGGACGCTGCGGGCGCGAGCGCCACCGCGCGCGCAGCGGTCGGCTTCGCCGAGCTTCTTGCGGGCGACATACCGACCGCGATCACGCGCACCCGTCAGCTCGCCAAGCGTCAGGAGACGTGGATGCGGCGGCTCGGCGGCGTGCAGCTGCTCGACGTGACCGAGCGGGCACCGGCCGAAGTCGGCGCAGAGATCCTCGCGCTCCGCGCCACCGCCTCGCACACGCCCGCGCCGTAGGATCGAACTCGATGACGACGCCCGGTGCCAGTGCGGTGACGATCGAGCGCTGGCAGGCGCTCGGCAACGACTACCTCATCGCTGAGGCCGACCGCCTGCCATGGCCGATCACGCCGGAGCGCGTGCGGATCCTCTGCGACCGGCACATGGGCGTCGGCGGCGATGGCCTGCTGCTCCTGAGCGCGCCAGAGGAACGTGGGTTCGTGGCCCGGCTGCGCATCTACAACCCCGACGGCTCCGAGGCCGAGCTCTCCGGCAACGGCGCGCGCGAGGCGATCATGTACCTGCGCCACCGCGGCTGGACCACCGAGGACACGTTCTCGATCCAGACAATCGCGGGTGAGCTTCGGCCGACGATCACCGGCGACACCAGCTGCGTCGTCGACATGGGCCGCGCGAAGCTCAGCTCGCCCGACTACCCGGGTGGCGGCGCGGACGGCCTTGGCGAGCTCCGCGACGGCGACCGCTCCTGGCGCTTCCAGCACGTGAAGATCGGCAACCCGCAGTGCTCGATCCGCGTGAGCTCGGTCGGGGAGCTCGAGGCGCTCGACCTGCCAGCGATCGGCCCCGGCATCGAGCACCACGCGCTGTTCCCCAACCGCACGAACGTCTCGTGGTACACCGAGCTCGCGCCGAACCGGATCCGTGCGCGCATCTTCGAGCGCGGCGTGGGGGAGACGATGTCGTCAGGCACCGGGGCTACCGGCGCAGCCGTCGCGCATGTTGCCCGCGGGGGCGACAGCCCCGTCACCGTCGAACTCGACGGCGGCGAACTCGAGGTCACCGTCGACGAGTCGCTGCACGTCGATCTCGCCGGCTGGGCCGTCCCCGTCGGGCGGGTCGAGCTCTCAGAGCATTTCCTCGGGCGCCTCGCGGCGGGCTAACGCCGCTGGGGCCGGCACCCGAGATAAACGGACCACAGTCCACATTGGCGCGTAGGCGCTCGCTGGGTGAATCGGAGCGTGTCACCATGGAGCCATGAGCCTCACCTCCGACCTGCGCACCGTCGACTACGACGTCGCCGCGGCTGCCGCCGCGCTGCCCGCTGCGACGCGCCTCGGGCCGGTCCACCTCACCGTCACCGATCTCGCGCGGTCGGTGCCCTTCTATGAGGACGTCGTCGGGCTCACCGTGCAGTGGCGCGGCACGACCGACACCGATGAGCCCGCCGTGGCGCTCGGGTCCGACGGCACCGAGCCCGTGGTCGTGCTGGTCGAGAATCCGACCGCCTCGCCGCAGCGCCGCACCTCCGGCCTCTACCACGTGGCGCTGCGCTACCCGACGCGTGAGTCGCTGGGCCACCTGATCCGCCGGATTGCCGAGACCCGCACCCCGATTCAGGGTGCGAGCGACCATGGCACCCACGAGGCGATCTACCTGCCCGATCCGGACGGCAACGGCCTGGAACTCGAGTGGGATCGCCCGCGTGCCGACTGGCCGCCGATGGCCGAGGAGTTCTCGCGTGGCGGCCCGCAGCCGCTTGACGTCGAGAGCACCGTCGCGACGACGGGCAGCGCCGCTACCGAGGCGCGCTCCGCGGGCGTCGACATGGGCCACCTGCACCTACACGTCGGCGCAATCCGCCTCGCCGAGGACTTCTATCGCGACGTGCTCGGCTTCTCGCTCATCGCAGCGCTCCCCAGCGCGATCTTCATGAGCGCCGGCGGCTATCACCACCACCTCGGCGCGAACATCTGGAACGGGCCGGGCGCTCCGCCCGCCGCACCTGGCTCCGTGGGACTGCGCCGCTGGTCGGTCGTGGTGCCCGAGGCCGACGACCTGGGTGCGCTCATGGAGCGCATCGAGCGCGGCGTCGGCGTGTCGCACGTGACCGACGAGGACGGCGCGCTCGTGATCGCCGATCCGAGCGGGAACGCCGTGGTCGTCGAGACGGCCGCACAGCGGGGTGCCGCTCCGATCGGGCACCAGCGCCCGACGCCTCCCCGCTGAGTCACCGAACGGCCCCCGCGCGAGCCGTCGGCCAGCGCTACGACCACAACGGCAGCGCCGGGCCGCGCGCCATGATCCGCGGGTGGACCGGATCTCGCTCGCCGAGCTGAACCGCGCGACGCTCGCGCGTCAGGGCCTGCTCAAGCGCGCCGAGACCTCGGCCTACGCCATGGTGCGCCGGCTCGTCGGCATCCAGACGCAGGCCCCGAATCCGCCCTACACGGCGCTCTGGAGCCGAGTCGACGGGTTCGCGTTCGCCGACCTGGCCGCGCTGCTCGAGGCGCGTGAGGTGGTCCGGATCGTCACGTTCCGGGGCACCGTGCACTTGCATACGGCCGAGGATGCCCTCGCGCTGCGCCCGTTCACGCAGCCGACGATCGCCCGGCAGTTCGCGAGCAACCACCGCAAGGCGATTCCGAACTTCGACGAGGTGGCGGCCGAAGCCCTCGCTCGCGAGCGGCTCGCCCAAGGCCCCGCGACCGGCGGCGAGCTCGCCCACGTGATGGCCGAGCGCTTCCCCGATGCGCCCCGCGACGCGCTGGGCAACGTCGCCCGTACGCTCCTGCCGCTCGTGCAGATCCCACCGCGCGGACTCTGGGGCCAGAGCGGCCAGCCGACGTACGCGCTGCTCGACGAGTGGGTGGGCCATCCGCTCCGCGAGCCCGATCACGTCGCGATCGTCCGCAGCTACCTCGCGGCGTTCGGGCCCGCCACGATCATGGACGCGCAGGCGTGGTGCGGCGTCACCAAGCTCGCCCCGGCGTTCAAGGCCCTCGGCGACGAACTGATCGAGCTCGAGGGGCCGAGCGGGGAGCGTCTCTACGACCTCGCCGAGGCCCCGCGCCCGCCGGCCGACACGCCCGCGCCCGTCCGCTTGCTGCCCGAATGGGACAACATCCTCCTCAGCTACGCGCCTTCACCCACTCCGAGGGTGATCAGTGCCGAGTACCGCAAAGCGATCTTCACTCCGAACGGCATCGTGCCCGGCACCGTTCTCGTCGATGGCTGCGTCGCGGCCACGTACAAGGTGACCCCACCGAAGAAGTCCAGCGCTGGCGGGCTCGCGGTCCACGAGCTGCGACCGCTTGCGCGGTCTGTGCGGGCCGAGATCAAAGCCGAGGCAACCGGCCTACTCGCGGCGATGGGCTACGCCGGAGCGCCGGTCAGCTTCCAGCCGTTCGAGTAGTCCAAGCTGGCGCGCCCGCGGCCTGCGGATCGCGAGGGTTCCTACCGCCTCCGAGTGAGGCCAGCGTCTCGGTCCCACGCGGACTTGGCCGCGAGATCGACCAGTCCCCACTCGCCCGTGCCTCGATCCTTATTCGCATCAACGTACGGGCCACCGGGCTTAGATGTCCAAGCCGGTTCCCACATGTTCGGGGCGGGGTCCTCGTGCTCCACGAGATCGAACTCAGCCTCTGCAAGATCGCCCGGGGCCATCGTCCACGCTCGGCGTGACGGGCGGTGCATGAAGTACTGGCTCAAGGCCGCGCCCTTGTTCAGCTTGCCTACGGCTCGTGCGATCTCGGCGACCCCGACGCTCAACTCGTCGGTGCGGCCCCGCTCGACTCGCTGCTCGTCAGCGGGGCGCAGCTCCGGGTCAGTCGCCACCGCGAGCCCGATCTCTCGCACCGACTCGACGGTCTGCCCGACGTTGGTCACCGTGACCGACACGGCGTACGTCTCCTCATCCCGATGGACCTGCGTCAGCACCTTGATGCGCGGTCGGCGATCGTGGAACGCCCGCCACACCGTGAACAAGAACGCCAGCGCACCGGCTATCCCGCCCGCCACCGGCCCGTACGTCGTCCCGTCGGACTCCTGCGCCACTTGGGCGGCCTGGGCTGTCGAAGCGACGAACACGTCTCGATGATGCCCGCGCTCCCGGACGCCAGGAACGGTCGCAAACCACACTCAAACACCGCTCCTGGATTCGGGCGAGGTCCCCTCGCGACCCACACGACCCCATGAACCCTCACGATCCGTCTCCGGTCGCCTCGCACTGGGGCTGGTTAACCGAACCCCGTCCGGACGCTGCGCCACCATGGCCCCATGTCGACTCCGCTCCTGCGACGTGACTACACGGTGGACCCTGATCTGGGCGTAGCGCTGCTCCCCGGCACGCCGTTCACCCAGCGCGAGTGCGAGGAAGCTGCGGACCGGCGGCTCAGCGAGCGGCGCTGGAGTCACGATCCCGAGCTTGGTGCGGTGTGGGTGTCCGGCGGCGGCTACTCACCGCCCGAGCAGTAGTCCAGGCCCGAACGCGTGTTCGTCCGGTGCTCGTGAGAGCCTTGCTCGCATGAACATCGAAGTACAGGGCGAGATGGACGCCGGGGCCTTCGCCGGGCCGGTTCTCGGCACCTCCGCCGAGGACGGCGTGCCGATGCTGCTCGTGGCCGACCGGGAGACGCGCCGAGTCTGGGTGGTCCGGCCGACGGACGTGACCGGCTGGAGCGAGGGCGAGTACCGCGAACCCCGGCACGGCTACGCCACCTCCGCCTAGGCCCGCGAGGGTCGCTAGTAGCGCGAACATGTGTTCGCGCTCGTGCTACGGTCCGTCCATGGCTACTCAAGACCTCATCGAGCAGCGGGCAAAGTGGGGGCGGCTGCTCGGCTTCGCCCGCGCAGCGCGTGACGAATCGCTCGACAAGCTCTCACAGCTCGATGACCGGGCCGACCTTGAAGTTCGGCAGCGCTACCGCACGCACGCGGCCGAGATGTCGACCATCGTGCTGGCGCTCTACAAGGATCTGGAGATCGTGAGCACTGCCTTGATCCAGGAGCTTGGCCCGGAGGAGTTCGCCAAGCTGGACGCGACCGAGGGCTAGAGCGCGAGCGCCTTGCGGCGCTTCGCCGGGCGCTTGTAGCCCAGCGCCGTGTTGACGCTGTTCGTCGTCCACTTCGGTGCGCCGCGGAGGGTCGGCACGCCATCCGCGTTCAGCTCGTCGGCGATGCTTTGCATCGTCCTCCCGGCCGCTCGCATGCCGGTGATCCGCTCGCGCAAGCCGGGAACGTCGGCGACGCTGGGGCGGCTGATGGGAAGGCCCTTCGCGCGAGCAGCGTCCAGGCCCTCCTTCGTGCGCAGGCTGATCGTCTCCGCCTCCCACTGGGCGACCGAGGCGAACACGTTGGCGACGAGTCTTCCGCCCGGCGTGCTCGTGTCCACGCCAAGGTCAAGGGCGACGAGCGTTGCGCCCATCCGGTCGAACGCTTCCAGGATCGATCCGAAGTCGACGACCGACCGCGACAGGCGGTCCAGCTTGGCGACGATCAGGCCCTCGGCGCGCTTGCCCTTGACGGCCTCCAGCGCCGCCGCGAGGCCCGGGCGGTCCGTGTCCTTGCCGGTCGCCCCGGCGTCGCACTCGATCCCCACGAGCAGCCACCCGCGGCGCTCTGCCTCGGCACGGATGGCGGCCTCCTGGGCGTCCAGGCCATGGCTCCCGGCGACCCGCTCGGCCGTCGAGACGCGCGTGTAGCCGATGACCTTCGTGCCCGCTTCCATGCCTCCCGGTTTGCAACTCCTCTCTTGCAAAACTAGGGCGACCCTAGCGACCCTCGGAACCCTGTCCGGTGCTGGCGATCCTGCGTTGTGCGGCCGCGTCCGGGGTGGTAACGGCCGAGCGTCAGTGCGCCACCGGAGAAGAATCGACGATCGGTACGCGAGGGTCGCCAGGGACGCTGCGGTAGTCCCTCGCGCGAGGGGGCATATCGAAGTGGTACATAGCCTCCTAGGCTGCGTCGCATGCCGCTCCGCGTGACGATCGACTCCAACGTGATCCACGCGCACTTCAAGCCGCGGGAGCGAGCCCACGGGGACGCCGTCTCACTTCTCGATGCCGCCGCTCGTGGCGAGATCCTCCTGACGATCGCCGCCCAGGGGAGTCGGCTCGACTTCCGGCCTGGCCAGGTGGCCGACCGACTCCGCGAGTTGATCGACGTCAAGACCGTCCGCGTCGCGGAGCAGGTAGGCAGGTTCGGTCCCGCTACTCAGCTCGCTCCGGACCTCAAGTTCGGCAGCACGGCCGACGGGTTCTGGGATGCCTGGACCGTTGAGGTCGAACGGTGGCCGACGCACGTCAACGCCGCGCCGAACCGCGAAGACTGTTGGCATGTCGAGTCGCACGTGGTGGACGGAGCCGATGTGTTCGTGACCGACGATCAGCCGGTGCTCGACATGTGCTCTCGTCTTGCCGCGCACGGGTTCGTGATCCAAGCGGCGACGCTGGCCGAGTTCGTTGAGTCGGAGGTTCACGCCAAGTAGGGCCGGGGCGTCTGGCGCGCCTTGTAACGTCTGCCACAACGACGCCTCGGAGGGGCACCATGGAGCAAACCAACACTGACCGGGCCGACCTGATCGAGCGTCTCCGCGAAGCGCGCGAGGAAGCCGCTGAGAAGACTCGTCGGTGGGACGCGCGCGACGCGGCTCCGTGGCTCTACGACCTCGTGGATCGGGCGGCTGCTGAGCTGCCGAAGCCGGTCACCAAGGACGACCGCTCGACCGTCGAGCACTACGTACAGGAGTTGGTGAGCTACAAGCTCGACGCTCCTGAACCGGCGGCCGAGGAGCTGGACGCGCTGGTGCTGAAGGTGAAGCGAAACGCGCTCAAGATGCGCAAGTGGCGCAAGGAAGGTCCGGCGTCGATGCTCAACGCTGCGGCGACCGTCGAGAGGGCGCTGTACCCGCACAAGCGCCTGGAAGCGATGCTGAATCCGCTTGCGGGCTTCCAGAAGTCGCTCGACCAGATGGTGAACCCGCTCGCGGGCTTCCAGAAGTCGCTCGACGCGACGCTGAACCCGCTCGCGAGCTACCAGAAGTCGCTCGATCAGATGGTGAACCCGACCGCAGCACTGCTCGATGGGCACCGGAAGCTGCTCGACACTCGGCCCGCGTCGGAGCAGATCGGCCTGAACTTCGTGGAGCCGGAGCTTCCGGAGTTCGAGTCCGTCGAACTCCCTCCGCTGCCAGAGCGCCCGACGCGAGAGGACTTCCTCGAACACACCGCGGCGCTCCGCGAGGTCATCGACGCGCTCAAGGACCAGAACGCCGCGAACGAGGCTCGCCACAAGGAGCAGCTTGCAGCGTCCGAGGACGCTAACCGAGGTGCACGCCGGTTCGGGTGGCTCGGGTTCGGCGTCGCTGTGCTCAGCCTCGTGGTCGCCGTGGTAGCGCTGTAAGCGGCTCTCCCGGCCGAGGGTCGGCGGGGAACTCGCCCCACTCGATCTCGACGCGCTCAGCGAGCGGGCTGCGCCCCTTCGTGAGCGTCAGCGACTCCATCGACCGCTTCGCGACCGCGAACGGCGCGCCGAGAGGCAGTTCGCCGCTCGCAGCCCCATCGACGATCGCCTCGAAGGGCAGGAGCACCGACAATGGCTCGGATCGCGAAACCCACCCTGAGTGAGATCGAGGCCGAGGCCAACGGCTTGCTCGACGCGATGGGCGCCGGCTATGCCGGCGGCCACATCACCGTGGCCGGGCGTTAGAGGGCCGCCGGCAGCCCGAGCTGCTCGGCGAGGCGACCATCGAACGTGACGATCTCGCGGACGAGGCCGTCCTCGAACCGGAGCACCTCGACGGTCAGCGCCTCGAACCGGTCGCCGCCCGGCGCCCGGATGTAGGCCGCGATGGCCGGCTGGCGATTGAGCCAGGTGAGCCGGCAGCGCAGCTCGCCGAACGTCTCGGAGCCGAAGCCGCCATCGATCCACGACTGCACGACCCTCTCGCGTCCTTCCCAGATACCCGGGATGGGCGGCATCGTGAAGCGCAGGTCGTCGTGGAGGAGTTCGGTGAGCCCGGCGACGTCGGCCCGCTCGGTGAGCTCGAGGTAGCGCTGGATCAACTTCTGCTCGACCGCATCCGGCGCCACGGGAGGACGCCACTCATCGCGTTGCGAACCCAGCTGCTCCCGCATTCCCGCTCGCGCCCGCTGCAGCGCCGAGTTCACCGAGGCCTCGGTCGTCTCGAGCAGCTCGGACGTCTCACGCACCGACAGATCGAGCACGTCCCGGAGGACGAGCACGGCGCGGGGAAGCGGCGCGAGGTGCTGGATCGCCGTGATGAACGTCAGCTCGATCGTCTCCTTGGCGATCACCGCGGCGTCGGGGCCCTCGTCATCCGTCGCGACCTCGTCGAGCAGGGCATCCGGATAGGGCTGCAGCCAGAGGATCTCTCCGTCGGCGCTCGGCACCCGCGGACGCTTGTCGAGCGCATCCAGGCAGGCGTTCGTCGCGATCTTGTAGAGCCAAGCACGCAACGAGGCGCGGCCCGCGAACTGCTCCCGCTTGCGCCAGGCCCGCAGGAACGTCTCCTGCACGAGATCCTCGGACTCCTCGAACGAGCCCGTCATCCGGTAGCAGTGCACGCGCAGCTCACGGCTGTGCGCGCGCACCTGCGTCTCGAAGGTGTCGTGGTCGGTGCTCATCGTCATGGTGGCTATGACGCCGCCAGCCCCGGAAAGTCATCACCCCCGGCCGGCGCCGGCCGCCCGCGACCTAGTCGTTGGCGTGGAGCGCGGCGTTCAGGCCCTGCCAGGAGCCGCCGCTGCGCGGGAGTGCCTCGACGGCGCCGGTGACCGAGTTGCGGCGTAGGAGCAGGTCGTTTTGGCCGGAGAGGTCGCGGGCCTTGGCGGTAGTGCCGTCGGGGAGGGTGACGACCGTGCCGCCGGTGACGTAGAGGCCGGCCTCGATCACGCAGTCGTCACCGAGGGAGATGCCGAGGCCGGCGTTGGCGCCGAGCAGGCAGCGCTCGCCGAGACTGATCACCTCGGTGCCGCCGCCCGACAG
>JAGIBJ010000044.1:518-1019 GCA_017744415.1 Solirubrobacteraceae bacterium | reverse complement strand
GCAACGTGACCGTGCGCGCCACCGACGACTCGGAGATCAACGCCATCTCCGGCGGTGTCGCCGTTGCCGGCAGCGCCGGCGCGGGCGCGGGCACGGCGATCAACCGCATCGACAGCGAGATCGAGGCGGCGCTGACCGGCACGCGCGGCACCGGCTGGAACGTCACCAACCTGGCGGTCGATGCCGACTCGTCCAGCGACATCCTGTCGGTGGCCGTGGGCGGTGGCGGCGGTGCCGCCGCCGGCGTCGGCGCGGCGGTGGCCACCAACCTGGTCAACACGCAGAGCAAGGCCCATGTCGGCGACGGCGCCAAGCTCGTCGCCCAGCACAACATCGGCATCAGCGCGAGCAACCACGATGCCATCCTCGGCATCGGCGCCGGCATCGCCGGCGCCGGCACCGCCGCGGTCGGCGCATCGGTCACGGTCAACCTGATCGAGACCCGGACCGACGCCTACATCGACGGCGCGAGCACCGAGGTGAGCGCGCTGGGCCTGAGCA
>JAGIBJ010000044.1:0-505 GCA_017744415.1 Solirubrobacteraceae bacterium | reverse complement strand
GTCAACCAGCGCCAGACCCGGGCGAGCGTGAGCGGTGCGACGCTGGACAGCGTGGGCGACACCACGGTGCAGGCCGGATCGACCCAGTACGCGAGCAGCGTGGTCGCCGCGGCCGGCGGCGGCGTGGTCGGTGCGGCCTGTGCGCTGGCCCTGGCCCGCGCCGGACTCGAGGTCGCCCTGGTCGAGCCGCGGCCGGCGCCGCGCTGGCTGGCCGGGCAGCCGGACCTGCGCGTGTATGCGCTCGCTCCGGACAACGCGGAACTGCTCGACCGGCTTGGTGTATGGCCGCAGGTGAGCGCGGCGCGCGCGAAGCCGTATCGCTGCATGCGGGTGTGGGATGCGGCCGGTGGCGGGGAGCTTTCGTTCGAGGCGTCGTCGATGGCGCGCGGGGAGCTGGGCTGGATCGTCGAGAACGACCTGCTGGTCGACCGCCTGTGGGCGGCACTCGCTTCCGCGGACGTGCACCTGCATTGCCCGGCGCGGGGCTCAGCGCCCGGCCGCGTGC
>JAGIBJ010000043.1 GCA_017744415.1 Solirubrobacteraceae bacterium | reverse complement strand
CCCGCGGACTGCTCGCGGAACACCTCGACGAGGTCGCGGAAGCGGATCTGGCCGAGCGTGGGATCGTCGGAGGCGGGGAGGAAGCCCGTCGGGCCGATCGAGCCGGCGATGAAGCGGTCCTCGCCGATCGCGCGGCGGGCGATGCGGCAGGCCTCGACGTTGATCTCACGTACGTGCGCCTCGAGGCCCCACTCCTCCAGCTTCAGGCGGCTGGCCTGGAAGGTGTCGGTCTCGACGACCTCGGCACCGGCCTCGACCATCGTGCGGTGCAGACGCTCGATGATGTCGGGGCGGTTGAGCACGAGCGCCTCGTGCGCGCGCCCGGGAAGCTTGTAGTCGTCCTCGAGTGAAAGGTCCCACGCTTCGAGCGTGGCGCCCATCCCGCCGTCGAACACGACGATGTGATCGGCGACGGCGGCAAGGAAATCACGGCTCACGTTCGCGATCGTAGCAACGTTGCACAGAACCTTGACACGCTCGTGTCAAGGTTCTGCTCCGCAGTGGCCCAGCGGGGGGCGCCAGGAAATTGGAAATACCAGCTTGCCAGTCTGGTTTCACTGCTGTAACGTCGAGGTTCGGTGCAACACCACCGCGCGTCGCCTCCAGGATGGGACCCCGGATGCGATGCCGCCGGCGTGGGCGCCACCGGCCGAATCCCTGTTCGGCTGACGTTTGTGGCCGGGGGCACATTGAGGTGTTGCCCCCGGCCTGCGTCGCCTCCGCGTAGTCGCGCGGCGACCGGGCGAGGTCCGGGGTTTCGAATCGGCAGAACGCGGGGCGGTGGCGGTCAACCCGTCGCGCGATCCTAGGCTCGGGAGCATGAGTGATGGCTATCGAGCAGGCCCGTCTACGGCGGCGACGGGGGTCGCCCCGCCGGCGCGCGGCGTCACGGGCCTCGCGCTGGCCGCCGCGCTCGGTGGGCTGCTGTTCGGATTCGACAGCTCGGTCATCAACGGCACCACGACCGCGATCCGCGAGCAGTTTGACCCCGGAAGCTTCCTGCTCGGCACCGCGGTGGCCTCGGCGCTGCTCGGCTCGGCCGTCGGCGCGTGGTTCGCCGGGCGCGTCGCCGATCGCCTCGGGCGCCCGCCCACCATGGGCATCACCGCGCTCCTGTTTGCGGCGAGTGCCGTCGGGAGCGGCCTCGCGTTCGGGATCTGGGACCTGATTTTCTGGCGCGTGCTTGGTGGCATCGCGATCGGCTCGGCCTCCGTGATCGCGCCCGCCTACATCGGCGAGATCAGCCCGGCCCGGCTCCGCGGCCGGCTCGGCTCGCTGCAGCAGCTGGCGATCACGCTCGGCATCTTCGCCGCGCTCATCTCGGACTACGCACTGGCCCAGGCGGCGGGCGGTGCCGGCAAGGAGCTGCTCCTGGGACTCGACGCATGGCGGTGGATGTTCATCGTCGGCGTGGTCCCTGCCGCGGTGTACGGCATCCTTGCGATGCGGCTGCCGGAGTCGCCGCGACACCTCGTCGCAGCAGGCAGGGATGACGACGCCGCCGTGCAGCTGCGCCGCTATGTCGGTGGCGACGTCGACCACCGCATCGCCGAGATCAAGCGAACGATCGGCTTCGAGCGACGCACCGCCCTGCGCGACCTGCTCGGCGGGCGCTTCGGCCTGCTTCCCATCGTCTGGGCCGGCATCGCGCTCTCGATGTTCCAGCAACTCGTCGGGATCAACGTGATCTTCTACTACTCCACGCAGCTCTGGAGCTCGGTTGGCTTCAGTGAGTCGGACGCGTTGCTGATTGGGGTGATCACTTCGGTGACGAACATCGTCACGACGATCGTGGCCATCGCCGTCATCGATCGCATCGGTCGGCGGCGGCTCCTGCTGATCGGCTCGGCGGGCATGACGCTTGCGCTCAGCACGATGGCGGTGATGTTCGCGGGCGCCGTCGTGCGCGGCGACAGCGTCGCGCTCGAGGGCACTCGCGGCACCGTCGCGCTCGTCGCAGCGAACGTCTTCGTCTTCTCCTTCGGAGCGTCCTGGGGGCCGGCCGTGTGGGTGCTCCTCGGCGAGATGTTCCCCAACCGGATCCGTACGACGGCGCTGGCGGTGGCCGCGGGCGCGCAATGGCTCACGAACTTCGCGGTCAGCCAGACGTTCCCCGTGCTCTCGGACGCGGGCCTGCAGTTCGCGTACGGCCTGTACGCGCTGTTCGCGCTCGCGTCATTCGTGTTCGTACGAGCCGCACTGCCCGAAACCATGGGCCGCGAGCTCGAAGACATGACGGACGACGTGTCGCGCACGGCTGATGCCGGTGGACGCGCGCCCGCGCAGGCGACCTGATCACACCGGCGCGCCGTGGCGCTCGGTCGGCGCGGGGCGACTGAGTGGCGACGCGCCGCAGAGGTAATCGTCGCTACCAGTTGTCCGTGAACGGTCCCGGTCAAGGGTGCGGGGCGGAAGACGGTCACGTTGGGTATCGGGTATGTCTCGTGCCTCCCGGTCCTCGTCCACCGCGCCGCCGCCAAGCGGTGCCATCAACCGCCGCGTGTTCCTCGCTGGGGCGAGCGTCGTGGGGGGATCGCTCGTGCTCACCGGAGCGCTGCCGAAGGAGGCCGAGGCGGCTGCCGTCGTCAGCGACGCGTTCAACGGCCTTGCCGCGTTCGTCGCGCCGGGCAACGATCGCTTCTCGGAGCGCCAGGGCGTCTCGACGGCACTGCCGGGCGGCGTCGCGAACGGCGCTGCAGCGATCGTGCAGGACACGCTCGATGCCGCGATCCCGGTGGTGCTGGGCGAGTCCGAGGTCAAGCTGCCGGGCGCTCTCGCCTACGCGCTGCTCCTCAGCAACTACGCGATGCAGGTGTCTCCCCTGTCGCTCGTCGGGCCGTTCGGCAACGCGTTCGCCAACCTCACCTGGATCCAGAAGCGCGAGGCGCTGATCCGCCTGGATGCGGCACCCCCGCTCGACAACACGCAGATCACCTACGCCGGCAACGCGCTCATCACGCTCGCCGCGCTCGGCTCGTTCAGCGAGGGCACGGCCTACGACTGGCGGACGAAGGTGCTCTCCGGCGCGCCCGTCGGCTGGCAGCGGTCGAAGTACCAAGGCGTGTCCGACGGCCACGCCGACTTCATCGGCTACTACCAGGATCGCACGGAGGTGAGTGCCTGATGCGCGACGTCATCGTGATCGGATGCGGCGGCGGTGGGCCCGTCGTCGCGAAGGAACTGGCCGCGCGCGGCCTCGACGTGCTGGTGCTCGAGGGCGGACCGCGCTTCGCGAATCCCGAGCAGGAATGGAGCCGCCTCGAGAACGACGCCAACAACCCGACGACCGGGTACTACCGCGTCGGTCCGAGCGACCGTGAGCGGTCGGCCTACCCGCGCGCGCTCCCCCAGGACTCGTACGTGTGGCAGGTCGCGGGGGTCGGCGGCACCACGCTCCACTACTACGGCAATTGCCCGCGCGCGCCGCGCGGGGTGTTCGACGGGTATGCGGGATCGGACGCGGCGAACTACGACGTCGACCATCGTTTCCCGTTCGCCTACGAGGAGTTGCTGCCCTACTACGAGTGGGTGGAAGCGACGCTCCCGGTGCAGACGGCCGCGATGGGCACGAAGGAGTCGATCTTCTTCCGTGGCGCGGAGGGCATCGGGCTCCCGGTGAACACCGCCAAGCAACCCGAGGCGCCGTCATTCCGGCCGCAGGAGAACGCGATCCTCCAGCCGCAGGGCACCGCGGGCAAGGCGGAGGACCCGCGCTTCCCGGATGCGCAGGGCTGCACGTTCTGCGGGCACTGCTTCCAGGGTTGCTCGATGCCGCGCGGCGCGCCCCGCAACCTCAAGGCCAAGCGCTCGACCGACAACTCGTACGTGCCGATGATGCTCACCGCCGATGCGTGGACGGGCGGCCGGCCGGCCGAGCTCATCGCCGACGCGTTCGTGCAGAAGATCCACACCGCCAGCGGAAGCACCGGCGTGCCGCGGGCCAGCGGCGTCACGTACGAGCTCCCGGACGGCACCAAGCACCGCGAGGACGCGCGGATCGTCGTGCTCGCGGGCGGAGCCGTGGAATCGCCGCGGCTGTGGCGCAACAGCGAGTTGCCCAATCCGAACGGTTGGGTCGGGCGGGGGTTCACCGACCATCACCTCGACTGGGTCTTCGGTGTGTTCGACGAGGACACCGGCAACTCGAAGGGTGCATCGTCGAGCGCGCGTGCCGACTTCCCCGGCTACGGTGGCCTCGAAAACGGCGGCCTGCCGCCCGGCCTGCAGGCGTTCGCGCAGACGTTCTCCGATTCGGGGATCTCGGGGGCGCGGCGCACCGCCAGCCCGGCGACGCCGGCGGGGGCCGACACGCTCGGCCGGATCGTCGGCCGCGAGCTCCTCGACTCGCTGCAGGACGTCAACCGGATTCTCAACATCCTCGTGCTGACCGACGACGACGTCGAGAGCCAAAACGGGGTGTCGCTGCTGCAGCCGGGCCTCGGCGACACGAACGGCACGATCCCGAAGATCACGATGCGGCACCGCCGGCGCAGCGCACGCACGCTGCGCAACCGCGAGTTCCTGGCTGCGAAGGCCGTGCAGATCCTCCGGGCCGCCGGGGCCAAGTCGGTGCACCGGATGGACTGGCCCCCGCTCATCCTCCACAGCCAGTCGACGATGCGCATGGGTCTCAGCGAGGCCGACTCGGTGGCTGACGCCTGGGCTCAGTCGAGGGCGGTCGCCGGGCTCTACATCGCCGACAACTCGGTGCTCGCCAACAGCGCTGGTGCCGCGAATCCGACCCTGACGACCCAGGCGGTGGCGACGCGGACGGCCGAGCGCATCTTCACGGAGCACTTCGGTGGTGATCCGTGGGTCGGACGGGAGGAACCGGTGTGCTCGATCGACGATCGTGTGACCGAGGCGGTGATCGCGCGCGGGCTCTGACATGAGCGGGTAGGAGGACGCGATCCCTGCAATCCGGGGACAAAATGGTACGCGGGATGACCACCGGATTTGCCGAGGGTCCCCGCGCGTACCGAACCGCTCGCGAGTGTGACGGCCGTCCGCTAATCTCGCGTCGCATGGGCGCCGCCGCGGATGTGACAGGGCAGGACCGGTATGACGTCGACTACGTCGTCATCGGGTCCGGGTTCGGCGGCAGTGTCAGCGCTTTGCGACTCGCCGAGAAGGGGTACTCCGTGCTCGTGCTCGAGCAGGGGCGCCGCTATGAGGACCATCAGCTCCCAAAGGACTCGTACGACCGCCAGCGCTACTACTGGAACCCGTCGGTCGGCGCCCGCGGAATCTGGAAGCTCACGCCGTTCCGGGACGTCCTCGTGATGAGCGGCACCGGCGTCGGCGGTGGCAGCCTGGTCTATGCGATGACCCTCTACGTACCGCCGAACCGGTTCTTCGAGGATCAGCAGTGGTCGGGAATGCGCGATTGGAAGCGCGCGCTCGCGCCGCACTTCGAGACGGCCCAGCGGATGCTCGGCGTCACGGACGTGCGCAAGAACGACAAGGCCGACCAGTGGCTGCGCGAGTGGGGCGAGGAGATCGGCGTCGGCGACACCTACCGCAAGACGCGCGTCGGCACCTACCTCGACACCCCCGGCAAGACCGTTCCCGATCCGTACTTCGGCGGTGAAGGCCCGGCCCGTACCGGCTGCACGCAGTGCGGGCGCTGCATGGTCGGATGCCCAGTCGGCGCGAAGAACTCGCTCCCGAAGAACTACCTCTACTTCGCCGAGAAGCTCGGCACGACGGTCGCGCCCGACCGGCGCGTCACCGATCTGCGGCCGATCGATGGTGATCGCGGGGCGACCGGCTGGTACGTCGAGCATGAGGCCACCGCGGCTCGCGGCGGCAAGGACGTCCGCGTCGTGCGTGCGCGTGGCGTCATCGTCTCGGGCGGCGCGCTCGGCAGCAACACCGTGCTCGCGCGAGCCAAGCTCCAGGGCAGCCTGCCGCACGTGTCGCCGATGCTCGGCCAGCTCGTCCGCACCAACAGCGAGTCGATCCTGGCCGTCACCGTGCCGCCGGAGCACGCCAAGGGCCTCGGCAACCGCGTCGCGATCTCGTCGTCGATCTACCCGGATCCCGACACCCACATCGAGACGGTGGTGTTCGCCGAGGCGGGCGAGGCCAACAAGCCGCTTATGGCGCTCCTCACTCCGGATGGCACGCGCCTCACGCGTCCGCTCAAGGCGATCCAGCAGATGCTGATGAACCCCGGCAAGCTGTGGCGGCTGATGCGCGAGCCCGGCTGGTCGGAGCGCACCGTGATCGTGCTCGTCATGCAGTCGCTCGACAACGCCCTCTCGCTGAAGGCGCGCCGCAAGCGCTTCAGCCGCGGGGTGAAGCTGCAGACCCAGCAGACCGGTAAGCCCAACCCCACCTACATCGACGCCGGCTACCAGTTCGCGAAGTGGCTGGCCGACAAGACTGGCGGCATCGCCCAGAACGGCACGCTCGAGGTCCTGATGAACGTGCCGTCGACGGCGCACTTCCTCGGCGGCTGCCCCATCGGCCCGTCGGCCGAGCAGGGCGTGCTCGACGGCGACCTCAACGTCTACGGCTACGACAACCTCAAGGTCGTCGACGGTGCGGCGATGCCCGCGAACGTCGGCGTCAACCCGTCGCTCACCATCACCGCGCTCGCCGAGCACGCGATGAGTTCGGTGCCGCCGGCGCCGGGCGTCGACGTCGACGCCATCCGCCACATCGGCACCGAGGCGATCGCCGGTCAGACGGCCCGCGCCCAGCCGCTCCCGCTCGTGCTGGGCGAGGCGGCAGCGGGGATCCCGAGCGAGGCGCCGACGCACTGAGCGCGAGCGCCGTGCTGAGCTGGCACGGCGGCCGGCTCAGCCTGGGGCGCGCCCCGATCAGGGGGCGATCGGCGAGGGGGCCGGCGTCACGCCGGGGTGCCCGGCCTCGAAGGCGGTCTTGGCTCGGGCCCTCTCGGCAGGGCTCGGCGGTACCGGCGGGTAGGCCTTGGCTGCCAGCACGTCCTTGCGGAACTCGCGGTAGTCGCGCGTAGTCTCGTCGGTGCCGGCCGGGATCTTCGGCGCGAGCTCCGTAGCGGGCACGGCCTCGTACTCGAGGAACCGCACACGGGTGCCCCAGCCGTGATCGGCCGGCATGCCCTGTTTTTGCGCCTCGGTGAGCTCGATCTGGTCGGTCAGCTCGACGGGTGCGTACGAGTCCGCGTCGACCGCGACCCGCACGCGTGCCCGCAGGTCACGCTCCGTGTCCTGGACGTAGCTCGCCTCGAGGTAACGCACCTTGCGGCCGTCGATCTCTCCCGTGCCAGCTTCGGCGAGGCGCCCCTCGGCGATCAGGTTGCGGAGATTGGTGATCGGGTCGGTGGACTCCCACCAGTTCTCCGTGCTGCCGCTGCGGCCGATGCTCGCGGTCGGGTCGGGGAAGGCCGCGTCGTGCTCGGGCGTGTCGGTGTAGTGCTCCGCCCAGCCGTCGCCGGGCGCGTACGTCGACGTCGTCGAGCCGTCCCAGTACTTGTCGACCGCCCCGGTCAGCAGGTGGCCCTGACCCTCCGCGAGAGGCTCGGTGAGGCACTTCCCGTTCTGCGTGCGCACCCGCCAGCTGGGGGTCTTCGGGGCGTTCGGGCCGGTCTCGATCCAGTAGTCGATCGGATCGTCCTTGCACGGCTGCTGGGCCATGCCGAGGAAGTCGATCGAGATCCGGAAGTGCGCGGCGCCGGTGCTCGGCGTGAGTGCCGCCGCGGCGCGCTCGAGCACCGTCGCGTTGTTGCCGGGCCAGGCGGCGACGGCCACCGTCGCAGCGCCGGCGAGCGGCAAGGCGATCGCGAAGCCGCGGCGCCTGCGGCGCGTGCGAACGGTCCGACGGTCGGCAGCCGAGCCGAGCTCACGCCGGAACGCTTCGGCGTGGGCATCGAGTAGGGAGTGCTGGTCGGTCATGCGAGGTCCTCCAGGAGCGGCGCGGTGGGGGTGGGGGACGACGTCATGTGAGTTCCTCGGTGAGCGCGGGATCCAGCGAGGCGGCGAGGGTTTGCAGGCCGCGCGACACGCGGGCGCGGGCGGCGACCTCGGTGATTTCGAGGATGCGCGCCACCTCGCGGTAGGGCTGCTCGTCGACGACGCGCAGCGCGACGGCCCGGCGCGTTTCGTCGCTCAACTCGCCCAAGGCGTCGCGCAGCTCGGCGCGCAGCGCGGGGAGGCCGGCTCGTGCCTCCACCTCGCGCAGCAGGGCATCGCTCGCGGGCTCACGCTCGATCCCCAGGCGCGCCATCGCGCGCTGCTCGGCGTAGCCCTTGCGCAGGTAGCTCGCCAGCTGGTTGCGGGCGATCGTGTAGAGCCATGACGCACGGTCATCGTCGGTGCTGCCCCGAAAGCGCCCGGAGCTGCGCACGGCCTGTGCGAACGTCTCCGCCCACAGGTCGAGCGCGACCTGCGGGTCTGCCGTCCGACGGGCGAACCACCGCAAGAGGCTCGCCTGGTGTCGTTCGTAGAGCTGGTCGATGTCGATCTTCGACGCCATTCGCAACGCACAGTCGCGCATCCCGAATGTTCGTGACATCGCCCCTGCGGTAACGCGCGTGACGAGAGGTGCCGTTCACGGGCCGTGCGGTAACGCGCGTGACGAGAGGTGCCTAGCGCAGAAACGGCGGCGCCGGCTCAGGGCCGGCGCGACTTGATAGGGCGACGACCCGATTGTGCGGGTCGCCGAGGTGTGCTGGCGGTACTAGGAGCCCACGTACGTGCGCAGCGTGCGCGTCCGCGGATCGGACGGCGGCAACTCGGAGCGACGCGGCCGCGTCGACTCCGGGCCGATCGAATACGTCGCGCGGGCGGGGACGAACGCGCCGTTCAGCTCGACCGCCATCGACTCCAGCGGGTCGTCTGCTGCGCGCTCGGGACGGAGCGTCGGCTGCTCGGGCACACCACCGACCGCACCGCGGTACCCCGGTGGGGGCACGCTCGGGCCGGAAGAGAGCCAAGGCGAGGATCGGTGGTTCATAGCCAGATGTTCGGATCAGGGGGGTCGACCTTGAGTCCAGTATCCGGTGCTGTGTGTCCCCTGTCCATCGCACAAGCGGCCATCTCGGGCCGCCTTCCGCTCATACCGTCCAGGGGCGCTGCGGTAACGCGCGTGACGCGAGGTCCCTCTGCGGGCCCTGCGGTGACGCGCGTGACGCTAGGACCCTGTGGGGCGCGCTAGCGAGCGTGACGCGTGGGTTAGCTGGCGAAGTCGTCGAGGCGCCGCGTGTTGGTGCGCCGCGCGTACGCGAGTTCGCGCTCGGCGCGCTCGCGGGCCCGAGCGGTCTGCTCGCGCCGGCCGGCGATCCACGCCCACGGGACGACGACGGCCATGAAGACCGCGAACGCGATGACGATCCAGCGGGCGACCGGTCCGGTTTGGGCGATGCCGTAGAGGAAGCCGGCAAAGATGAGCAGTGCGTGGAAGGTGCCGAGCGCGACGAAGACGTGCTCGAAGCGATCGTGGATGCGGCCCCAGGCACGGCCGGGTGCGCCGAGCGGTCCGGCCTCGATCCGATCAAGCCGCCCGTTTCCGAGCCACACCCAGAGCGCCCAGGTCGCGGCAGCGACGCCGACCAGCCAGACGATCGTCGCCGGCTGGCGCCCGATCAGGTCGTTGAGCGGGCGCAGCAGGAACGCCGACCCGAGCATCGCGGCCACCCAGCCGCCGGCAAGCCACCACGGCAGACGCAGTCCGTTGCCGCGCGCCCCGCGACCGGCGGGCTTGGTCGCGCAAGGCTTCGGTGCTGGGCGCGATTGGCCGAACGCATTCTCCTCGACAGGCGGAAGGCCCGCAGGGCCCGGTGGCTTGGGACGGAACACACCTAGAACGTCGACGCGAGCCGGCCCGTGTCGCAGTCGACCTGGCTGCATGACCGAGGGACCACTCGTCACGTGCGTTACCGCAGGGCCCCGCGGAGCGGCCCGGAACGACGTGAGCCCCGCCGGGAGGGCGGGGCTCACGAGCTGGCTCACGGCACGAGGCCGGCGAGCCGGGCCCGCCGCGAACGGCGGCGGGCTGGCAGCGAGTCGCTACTTGACGAAGAGGATCTCCGAGTAGCGCGGCAGCGGCCAGAGGTCGTCGGCGACGACGCCCTCGAGGGCGTCGGCGGCCTCACGGACCTCCATGTACGCGGCGTAGACCTCGTCGCGCATGTAGACCGCGTGATCGATCGGATCGCCGGCCGGGTGGATGGCGTTCTTCTCGTCGAGCTTCGTGATCGCAGCGTTGAGCTGCTCGATCAGCTCGAGGATCGGGGCCTCGAGCGAGGTGACGCCCGACTCCTTGATCAGCGCGAGGTGCTTGAGGGCTGCCGGGAGGATCGCCGTCTTGGCCATCAGCGCGGCCATTTCGGCCTCGATGTTCAGGAGGGTGATGTACTGCTCGACGAAGACCTCGTAGCGGGCTTCGAGCTCACGCTTGCTGAGCACGTTGTACGTCTCGAAGAGCTCGATCGTCGAGTCCTTCACGAGCGCGGGCAGCGCATCCGGCGTGGTCTTGTTGTTGGCCAGGCCACGCTTGGCGGCCTCGATCGGCCACTCCTCGGAGTAGCCGTCGCCGGAGAACACGATCTCGCCGTCGCCCTCCCACACGTTCCGGACGATCGTGGTGACGGCCTCGTCGAGCGGGGTGCCGCTGTTGATGGCCGCCTCCAGCTCGGTGGCGAGGATCTCGATGGTCTCGGCCATGATCGTGTTGATCACGGTGTTGACGAGGCCGATCGACTGGCCCGAGCCCGGCGCGCGGAACTCGAACTTGTTGCCGGTGAACGCGAACGGCGAGGTGCGGTTGCGGTCGCCGCCGTCAAGGGCGAGCGGCGGCAGCACCGGGGTGCCGAGGCCGAGGAAGCCGTTCTCACCCTCATCGGCCTTGGAGCCCGAAGCAACGGCCTTGAAGGCAGCCTCGAGGTCGGCGCCGAGGAAGATCGAGATGATCGCCGGCGGCGCCTCGTTGGCACCCAGGCGGTGATCCTGGCCGGCCGAGGCGACCGTCGCGCGGAGCAGCTCCTGGTGCTTCTTGATGCCCTTGAGCACCGCGGAGCAGAAGAAGAGGAAGCGCAGGTTCTCGCTGGGGACCTTGCCCGGCGAGAGGAGGTTGTCGCCCTGGTCCGTACCGATCGACCAGTTGTTGTGCTTGCCCGAACCGTTGACGCCGGCGAACGGCTTCTCGTGGAGCAGGCAGACGAGACCGTAGTTGCGGGCCGTCTTCTTCAGCACCTGCATGCAGAGGTGCTGGTGGTCGACACCGATGTTCGAGTTCTCGTAGATCGGAGCGATCTCGAACTGGCCCGGGGCCACCTCGTTGTGGCGCGTCTTGATCGGCACGCCGAGCTTCGCGAGCTCGTGCTCGACCTCCATCATGTACGCGAGCACGCGCTCCGGGATCGACCCGAAGTAGTGGTCGTCGAGCTCCTGGCCCTTCGGCGGCTTGCGGCCGAAGAGCGTGCGACCCGTGGTGACGAGGTCGGGGCGCTCGAAGTAGTACTGCTCGTCGATCAGGAAGTACTCCTGCTCGGGGCCGACCGACGAGAAGACGCGCTTCACGTCGTCGTGGCCGAAGAGCTTGAGGGCGTGGACGGCGGCCGTCGAGACGGCATCCATCGAGCGCAGCAGCGGGATCTTGGCGTCGAGGGCCTCGCCCGTGAACGACACGAAGGCCGTCGGGATGCAGAGGTAGGCGCCGTTCGGGTTCTCGAGGATGAACGCCGGCGAGGTCGGGTCCCACGCGGTGTAGCCGCGGGCCTCGAACGTGGAGCGGATGCCGCCGTTCGGGAAGGAGGAGGCGTCCGGCTCGGCCTGGATCAGCTCCTTGCCGGAGAACTCGGCGATCGCGCCGCCGGAGCCCGTCGGGCTGAAGAACGAGTCGTGCTTCTCGGCGGTGGAGCCGGTGAGCGGCTGGAACCAGTGCGTGTAGTGCGACGCACCCTTCTCGAGCGCCCACTCCTTCATCGCGAGGGCGACGGAGTCGGCGAGCGGGCGATCGAGGGCGCCGCCCTTGGCGAGCGCTGCCTGGAGCTCCTTGAAGACGGCCTTCGGGAGACGCTGACGCTGCACGTCGACCGAGAACACGTTGCTGCCGAAGATCTGGCTGCTCGGCGACGTCAGGTCGTACTCGGCGATGGTGCTTCCGTTGGCCGTCCACTGCGCGGCAGTGACGTTGGTCTGACGGAGGTGGGGCATGATGGGGTGTGCTCCCTTCCTGAGGGTCGGGGTTGGCTGGCTGGCCGGCGCAACGGGCGCTCCGGCGCCGCCGATCGGGCCCTCGACGGGCCGGAGGCAAAACCTATCGACCGGCCGCGCCCGCCCGTGTTGTCCACATGGACAAACCAAGGCACTGGACCTTGTCCAGCGGCCCCAGACAAACGGTTCCCGCGCGAGGAGACGAACGGGCCGAAGCGTTCGCGCCCGGCAGAGCGGCGAGGCGCCGACGGACCGGCCCGCACCTCGCGCGCATCGTCGCGAGTGGCGACCCGGCGGCGCTCAACTTTGGCCGGGTGGACAAAAGGTGTCCCTCCACGGGGAGCAATGCTGGCCGAGGTCCCTAACCCCATCAAGGAGGCCTCGTGCACCCACCCGTTCTGCGTCGTGCTGCGCTGTTGTCAGCCGCGGCCACGCTTCTCACCCCATCACTGGCGTTCGCCCAGGACGACCCGCCGCCGACGCTCGACTCGGTGTCGTCCGGCCTCGCAGCGACGGCACAAGACGTCAGCTCGACCTGGGTGATCGTCGCCGCGATCCTCGTGATCCTGATGCAGGTCGGCTTCCTCTTCCTGGAGATCGGCTTCGCCCGCGGGAAGAACGTCGGCACGATCGTCGCGAAGATCCTCGTGAACTTCTCGATCGCCGCCGTCGTCTGGTGGGCCGTCGGGTTCGCCTTCGCGTTCGGCAGCGGTGACACCGGGGTTGGCACGAGTGGCTTCTTCCTCAACGCGGGGCAGACGCTCAGTGACAGCTGGGTCGGCGGGGCCTACGGCTTCGGCGGCGGTGACGCCCACCAGCTCGTCGACGGCAGTGCGTTCACGTACTTCCTCTTCCAGTTCGCCTTCGCAGCGGTCTCGCTCGCGATCGTCTGGGGCTCGACCCTCGAGCGCATCAAGTTCATCGCGTACCCGATCTACGCGGTGGTCTTCATCGCCATCATCTACCCGCTGGTCGCGCACCAGGTCTGGGCGGGCGCGCTGCACCCGTTCGGTCTGTACGTCCAGGATTTCGCCGGTTCCTCGGTGGTCCACCTGACCGGCGCCACCGGCGCCCTCGCAGCGGTCCTGCTCCTCGGACCCCGCCGCGGTAAGTACGGCCCCGACGGCAAGCCGCGCCCGATCCCGGGTCACAACATGCCGCTGTTCGGCCTGGCCGTCCTGATCCTCTGGGTCGGCTGGTTCGGCTTCAACGCCGGTTCGACGGTCGCCGCCACCGGCGCGGTCTTCGGCCAAGTCGCCGTGGTCACCAACCTCGGCGCTGCCGGCGGCGTCCTCGGCGCTGCGATCGCCGCGCTGCTGTTCAGCAAGACCCTGGACGTCGGCATGATCGGCAACGGCGCCATCGCCGGCCTCGTCGCCATCACCGCCCCGTCGGGCTACGTCGACCCGTGGGCCGGCATCGTCGTCGGCGTGATCGCCGGCCTGATCGTCGTCCCGTGCATCATCGCCATCGACAAGAAGATCGACGACCCGGTCGGTGTCCTTTCCGCCCACGGTGTGGCCGGTATCTGGGGCACCCTCTCGTGCGGCCTCTTCACCACGAAGGCGCTGACGCTCGAGGGCCAGGAGCCGGGCCTCTTCTACGGCGGCGGCGGCACGCAGCTCGCGGCGCAGTTCGTCGCAGTGCTGTTCACGTTCGTCGCGGTGTTCGTCATCTCGTACCTCACGTTCTGGCTGATCAAGGTGACCGTCGGTCTCCGCGTCACGCCGGAGGAGGAAGAGGCTGGCCTCGACATCTCCGAGCACGGCATGTACGGCTACCCGGAGCAGTTCATCCCCGAGGCGGAGCTCGTCGGCTACGGCCTCGCTCCCAACCTCACGCGTGCGGAAACGGTCGGATCCACGACCACTCCGCAGGAGGCCTAACCCATGAAGCTGGTTACCGCCTACATCCGGCACGACGCGTTCGAGCCGATCCGCGCCGAGCTCCTCGAGCTCGGGTTCCCGAGCATGACGATCAGTGATGTGAAGGGCTCGGGTCGCCAGAAGGGCGTCACGGAGTCGTACCGAGGCGCCTCGGTCACGAACTACCTGCGGCCGAAGCTCAAGATCGAATGCGGTGTTGCTGACGGCGACGTGCAGACGATCGTGGACACGATCCTCAAGCACGCCCGTACGGGCACTGTGGGTGACGGGAAGATCTTCGTCACCGCGATCGAACAGGCCTACCGGATTCGCACTGGCGAGTCCGGTGAGGAGACGCTCCAGGCCCACCCGGACGCTGCTGAGGCAGTGAACGGCTGAGCCAGGGGCTGATGGGGCAGATCACGGCCCGCCGGGACTTGTGTCCCGGCGGGCCGCTGTCCTTTCTGGGGTCCTATCCAACGGGACAACTCCGTTTAGCCAACGGGACAATCGCGCGAGGTGCTCGGCCGGGGAGGGTTATCGCCGTCCTGCCCCATCACTTGGACGTCCCGAATTGAAGCTCTCTCGATTCTCGGGTCGCGCGGCCGCCATCGGCGCCGCCGGCCTGTTGCTCTCTGCTGCCCTCGCGCAGCCGGCAATCGCCGCTACGGCTGAGCCGGCCACCCTCGGCGACCTCGACACGGTCTTCGTGCTGCTGGCAGCCGTGCTCGTCCTGCTCTTCCAGCCGGGCTTCCTCCTGCTCGAAGTCGGCTTCTCGCGCGGCAAGAACGCCGGCACGATCGTCGCGAAGATCCTCATGAACTTCGCGATCGCGCTCATCGCGTTCTGGGCCGTCGGCTTCGCGATCGCGTTCGGCACCGACTCGGGAGGCTTCCTCGGGTCGGCCGGCTTCTTCCTCGACGGCACCGACGCCACGTTCCCGGCGCTCGCTGGCTCGGGCGCGAATCTCGACACCAAGTTCCTGTTCCAGTTCACCTTCGCGGCTGTCGGCGTCGCGATCCTCTGGGGCCCGACGATCGAGCGCATCAAGTTCGGCGTCTACGCGATCTTCTCGACGATCTTTGCCGCGCTGATCTACCCGCTCGTGGCCCACTGGATCTTCGGCGGCGGCTTCCTGCAGGTAGGCGACTACCTCGGCCTCGGGCTCGTCGGCATGCAGGACTTCGCCGGCTCGTGCGTCGTCGGCGTGGTGCCCGCGCTCGCCGGCCTGGCAGCGGTGATGCTCCTCGGCCCGCGCCACGGCAAGTACGCGCACGACGGGAGCCCCCGCGCGATCCCCGGCCACAACATGCCCCTCTTCGGCCTCGGCGTGACGCTGATCATGATCGGTTGGATCGGCTTCAACGGCGGCTCGGCGCTGACGATCGGCGGCGGCCGGGCGTCCGAGATCATCGTCGTGAGCCTGCTCGCCGGTGCCGCCGGCACCGTGGCGGCGATCCTCACCGCGTACTGGAAGACCAAGACGATCGACATCGGCATGGCCGGCAACGGCATGATCGCCGGACTCGTCGCGATCACCGGCCCGTCGGGTTACGTCGACACCTGGGCGTCGATCCCGATCGGTGTGATCGCGGGTGTGATCGTCCCGCTGGCGGTCTACGCGATCGACCGCCGCCTCGACGACCCGGTCGGCGCGCTCTCCGCCCACGGCCTCTGCGGCGTCTGGGGCACGCTCGCTACGGGCTTCTTCGCAACGCCGACGCTGGCCCAGGCGATGAAGGTCGGCGATCCTGACGGCGGCCTCTTCTACTCGGGCAACCTCAATCAGCTCGCTGCGCAGACCGTCGGTCTCGTGATCGTGATCGTGCTGGTCTTCGCGATGTGCTGGGCCTCGTTCTGGGCGATCCGGGCGACCTACGGACTGCGCGTCTCCGAGGAGCACGAGCTCGCCGGTCTCGACATCTCCGAGCATGGGATGTACGGCTACCCGGAGCAGTTCATCCCGGAGGCCGAGATGTTCGGCGTGGGCGCGAGCCTCGCCCCCGACTATGCCGAGCTGAAGTAGCGGCCGGAAGCCCCGGAAACACTGGGATTCCGCCTCCCGATGCGTCACAATCCACAAGCATGAAGCTGGTCATCGCCTACATCCGGCACGACGCGTTCGAGCCCATCCGCGCCGACCTGCTGGCCAAGGGCCTCCCGAGCATGTCCGTGTCCGACGTGAAAGGCACCGGCCGCCAGCGCGGCGTCACCGAGCACTATCGCGGTTCGTCGGTCACGAACTACCTTCGTCCGAAGGTGCGGCTCGAGGTCGGCGTCTCCGACGAGGATGCGCAGACCGTGATCGACACGATCGTCACGCATGCGCGCACGGGCAACATCGGCGACGGCAAGATCTTCGTGCTCCCGATCGAGCAGTCCATCCGGATCCGCACGGGTGAGGTCGGCGAGGAGACCATGGAGAAGCACGAGTCGCCGGCCGGCGCGCCGTCGGTCGACTGATCGGGGGGCGCGGCCGATTGCCGCGCGATCAGGCCACGAGTTCGCCGATCACCACCCGGGCCGTGGAGCCCGTCGGACCGGGCGTCACCCGCAGCTGCGCGGGGATGCGCTCGGCCAATGCCGGCACGTGGCTCACGAGGCCGATGGCGCGACCCGCTGCGCGGAGCTCGTCGAGTTCACCGAGCACTTCTTCGAGCGTGTCGGGATCCAGTGCGCCGAAGCCCTCGTCGACGAGCAGCGTTTCGAGCGGGCGCCCGCCGGCCTCGCGCTGGACGACGTCGGCGAGGCCGAGCGCAAGCGCCAGCGAGGCGTAGAAGGCTTCGCCGCCGGAGAGCGTGACCGTCTCGCGCTCCTCGCCGCTGTGGGCATCGAGCACGCGCAGGCCCAACCCGGCCTGTCCGTTGCCGAAGCGCTCGTCGTGATGCAGCAACGAGAAGCGGCCCGACGACATCCGCTGCAGGTGCACCGTCGCCGCGGCGGCGACCTCTTCGAGGCGCGCCGCGAGGACGTAGGTGGTGAGCGAGATCCGGCGACGGTTGTCGTCGCCGAGGCCACGCACCGTGGCGTCGAGGCGACTGAGGCGCTCAGCCTCGGCGGCGACCGGCCCCAGGGCCTCACGTGCGGCCGCGACCTCGGTGCCGGCACGCTCGGTGGCAGCGAGGCGGAGCTGCGCGACGCGATGCTGGGTGAGCGCCTCGTCGCGCTGCGCGAGTGCCGACTTGGCGGCAGCCGCGCGCGCTGCGCGGCGTTCGTTCGGGTCGGTCGGCTCATTGCTCGCGATCGCCTCGGCGGCGGCCGCCGCCTCGACGATGGCGCCGGCCGCGGTCACCTCGGACTCCGCACGGGCGCAGTCCTCGACCACGTCCGCCGCGGCGGTCAGCACCTGCGCGCGACGGGCGGCGGCAGCGATCGCCGTCTCGAGGTCGGGGTGTGGGGAGACCACCTCGGCGAGGGCTCGGCGCAGCTCTGCGGCCTGCGCCGCCGCGGCACGCGCCTGCGCCTGGGATGAAGCAGCGTGCTCGCGCTCGGCGCCGGAAGTCTGCCGGGCACGCTCCAACGCGGCTTCGAGCGCCGTGACGCGATCGCGTGCCTTCGCGGCCTCCTCGCGCGCGCCGGCGAGACGCGCGAGCTCGGCATCGGCGGCCGCGAGATCGTCGGCCGAGGGCGGGTTGGGCCCCGCGGCCTCGCTGGCGGTCGCGTGCGCGCTGCGCGCGGCATCGACGGCCAAACGCGCTTCCGCGGCAGCGCGATCGGCTGAGGTGCGGCGCGCGTCGACCTGACGTGACTGCTCCGCGACGGCGCGCCGCTCGGCCACGGCAGCCGTGAGCTTCTTCTGGCGGTCCTCGTCGGCGGCCAGGGCAGCGTCGAGTTGCTGCAGGTGCGCAGCCAGGGCCGCGCGGCTGCGCTCGAGGAGAGCGAGGTCGCCGAGCGAACCGAGCTGGGCCTCGAGTGCGGCGACGACCTGCGTCGTGCGGTCGAACGCCGAGCGTGCGCGACTCGCGCGCTCCTCGGCGGCCGATTCGGCGGCGCGGAGATCACCGCCGGGGCCGGGCGTCGCCGGGGCGGGGTGGTCGGTGCTGCCACAGACCGGGCACGGCTCGCCCTCACTGATCTGCGACGCCAGCTCGGCTGCCATCGCGTCCAGTCGCGCCTCTCGGGCGGCGAGGTGCGACTCACGCGCCTGCTGGGAGGCATCGCGCGCCGCCTGCTGCTCGGCCGATGCCGCGCCGAGCTGCGTGCGAAGACCAGCCGCGCGCTCGAGCGCGCCCTGGGTCCGATCGAACTCGATCCGTGCCGACCCGCGATCCGCACGCCGCTGCGCAGATTCGACCTCGACCTGCGCGAGCTCGTGCGTCGCCGCCTCGAGCGCGGCGTCGGCATCGGCGACGTCGGGGAGCCCCGCCGCGATGCGCTGCACCTCGGCGAGCGACGCGGCCATCTCGGCCGCCGTCGTCTCGGCGGCGCGCAACTGCACGGCAAGGGCGTCGCGTCGCTCGGTGGCCGCGAGCACGGCGGCAAGCTGCTCGCGCCGGTGCCGAGTCGCAACCACCTGGGCGTCGGCGACCTCTGCCTGCCCGGCCTGCGTCTGTGCAGCCCGCAGCTGAGCAGAGAGCTCGTGGACTTGGCCGTCGGCGGCGAGCGCGCGCTGCTCCGCCGCCGCCGCGGCGCGCTCAGCCGTTGCGTGCTCGGCCTCGAGCGCGGTGATCCGGCCGGCATCGGGTCGGTGGGCGTCGAGGCGCGCGAGGGCATCCTGCGCGCTGCGTGCCGCCCTCGCCCAGCCCGCCTCGTCGGCGGCGAGTTCGGTGTCGCCCTGGTCGGCGATCCACTTGCGGGCGCCGGCGCGGCGCGTGTTGAAGGCTTCGAGCTTGCTCGCGATCTCGGTGAGAGCGGTGCGACGCGCGATCACCTCGTCCGTCGCCTCCACCGCGCGCCGCGCGGCGTCGTGCGCGCTCGATGCGGTGTCCGCGCCCACGCGAGCAAGCCCCTCGAGCTCTTCGGCTTCGAATCGCCGCTCGCCGATCCACGCCTCGATCGCCGCGAAGCTCAGATCGGTGGGTCTCGTGTCGGCGGCGCCGTCGAGGGCACCGACGAGGCGATCGACGATCGAGGCGAGGTCGTCCTGCGCCTCATCGAGTTTGGCCTTCGCCACCTTGGCTCGCTCCTCGAACCACGCCTCTGCCGACTGGTACTGGTCGACGCGGAAGAGCCGCTTGAGCACCTTCTGGCGATCGGCGTCGCCGGCGCGGAGGAACCCGGCGAACTCACCCTGGGGGAGGAGCACGACCTGCGCGAACTGCGCGGCGTTCATCCCGACGAGGTCTTCGATCTCCAGGGCGACCTCCTGGTAGTCGTTCGATCGGGGAGTCCAGGCGTCGCCGTCCCATTCGCTCAGCGCGACCGAGCCCTTGTCGAGGGTGACGCCCGCGCCGCGGGCCTTCGGCCGCTCATGCTGGGGAACGCGCCGCAGCTTGAGCCGCCGACCGGCGATCGAGAACTCAAGCTCTACCTCAGGTTGAGTATCGACGGTGCGGAGATCGCTGACGATCCGCTCGCTGGTCGCACGCTCTCCGCGGGCCCCGCGCACGCCCGGCACCGAGCCGTAGAGCGCGTAGACGATCGCGTCGAGGATGGTGGTCTTGCCCGCGCCGGTCGGGCCCGCGAGCAGGAAGAGTCCGCCGCTCGACAGCTCGTCGACATCGATCTCCTGGCGCTCGGCGTAGGGCCCGATGCCCTCCAGCGTGAGGCGGTGAATCCTCACGCGCTGGCCGCCTCGACCCTCGAGTCATGCTCGAGGGCTGCACGCAACAGCTCGCGCTCGGACTCGTCGGCGGCGGTGCCTCCGGCACGCACATCGGCGAGGAACTGCTCTGCGATCTCGAGCGGGTCGCGGCCTCGGATGCGCTCGGCGTATTGCTTGGCCGTCGACGCGTCGGCGCCGACGGGGCGGTGCTCGATCTTGAGGATGTGCGGGAACCTGCGCCGGAGCTGCTCCATCGCCAGTTTCGGTCGAAGCCGGTCGGTGAGCGTGGCCTCGACCCAGGCCTCCTCGACGCCGGCATGTGCCGCGTCGGTGAGGAGCGACTCGAGCGTGCCCTCGAGGCGCGCGATGCCGCGCGGCTGCGGCGTGGGGAGGAGCTCCGCGCGAGGCGCTTCGCCGGCGACGAGCTCGACGAGCGCGATCGACTTCACCTCGCCGGCCTCGTCGAACCCGAACGGCAGCGGGGCCCCGCTGTAACGCAGGCGCTCGCCGATCGACTGCGGCCGGTGGAGGTGCCCGAGGGCTGCATAGTCGATTCCGCCAAACACCGCAGGGGCCACGGCCGAGACGCCGCCGACGTCGATCGGGCGCTCGACGCGGCCAGCGCCTGCATCGGCCACGGCCTTGCCGCCAGCGACCACGCCGTGCGCCATCACCGCGACCGGCCCGCCGGCGCCGCGGGTGGCCCGGTCGGCGGCAATCCGAGCGAGGGCCGCACCGAGCACGCCCGCGTGGGTCGCCTCGGCGTCGAGCTCATGCGCGGCGAGGGGCGGATCGAGGTAGGGGATCGCGTAGATCAGACCATCGCCGACGGGCACCGGAATCGCGATGTCCCTCGCGCGCGTGCGCACGTGCACGCCCGCGCCCGCGGCCACGCGCCCGTGCATGCCTAGCCGGATCGGGGAATCGTGATTGCCCGAGGTGATCACGAGCGGAACGCCGAGCTCGGCGATGCGCGCCACGGCATCGTCGTAGAGCTCTACGGCATCGAGCGGGGGGTAGGCCCGGTCGAACACGTCGCCCGACACCACGACGGCATCTGGGCGCACCTCAGCGGCGACGGCGACGAGGTGATCGAGCACGGCGGCGTGCGCGTCCATCAGCGACGCGCCGTGGAAGCCGCGGCCCAGATGCCAGTCAGCGGTGTGGAGCAGGCGCACCGGCTGAGGGTACGGCCCGCCCCGGACGGGAACGGGTGTTCGGCGAAGCGTCCCTGCTCGCAGCGGAGGAACGCGCCCGCCCGGCGCTCCGCCTAGCCGGCCGAGCCCTGGGCGGTGGTGTCGCCCGGCGTGTCGATCGTGGCGGTGACCGAACCCTCGAGGCCACTGCCGCTCGTTGCTGCGGCGGCTTTGTCGGTGAGGCCACCGGAGACGAAGTAGTTGAGGGTGTGTCGACCAGATGTAATAGCGGCCATGTGCCAGCGCAGGGTGGTCGTCTTGCCAGGGGCGAGCGAGCCGCCGTTCCAGCTGTCGCCGCCGCCGAGCGGGCTGTGCTGCGGGCCGTCGTCGATGAACCACGCGGCGCGCTTGATCGTGTTCGGCAGATCGTCCGTCGACTGCGGGATGTCGTTCGGGTTGTCGTCGACGTTCGCGACCGCGAGCTGCTCGGGCTCGTTGCCCTCGAGGCTCACGATGAGGTCCTTCACCGGATTCGCGCCGGTGTTGGTGACCGTGAGCGAGAGCGTCACGCGATCCCCTGGCAGCTGCTGGCTCTGGGAGAACTTGGCCTGCTTCACCTCGAGCTGCACCGGGGGTGCGGCCGCCTCCTCGGGTGGCTTCGAGACGCTGCCGCAACCGGCCGTCAGGAGCAGCGCCGAGCCGGAGACGAGCGTGAGCAGTCGCACCCTCGGGAAGGGCCGGCCGAGAATCGCCGTGACCCCCGTGGGAGCGTGTGATCGAATGAGCAGGGAGCTTCGCCGCACAGGGCGAACCCTACCCTGACTGTCCCGTGAGTACTCGACGCCCCGACATCTGGCGCCTGTCACCCGTCCTGGCGGGTACCGCAAAACCTCGGCCGCGCCGGGCTTGCAACGGGAACGACGCGTCCGTGACCAACATCGCATACGCTTCGCCGTCGGTGATCCCTGCACCACACAACGAGATGACGCCATGGCGAGCGTCGTAAACCGCGCCTTCGAACCTGCCCGCGAGTCGCTGGCGGAGGTCGGCAGCATGATGCTGCTGACTGGCCGCACGGTCTCGTCGGCGATCCGTCCCCCGTACCCGTACGGGCCGGAGTTCGTCGGCCAGTTCCTGTTCGCGTTGCGCCTCTGCTGGCTGCCGCTGCTCATCTCGACCGTCGCCGTGAACTTCGGTGCACCGGGCCTGCAGGGCATCTCGTTCCTGAGCCTCTTCGGCGCGCCCGACCGTCTCGGCGGCCTCTTCGTCATCACCGCGATCCGCGAGTTCGCCCCCTTCGTGACGGCGATCGTCGTCGCGGGTGTGGCCGGCACCGCCATGACCGCCGACCTCGGCGCCCGCAAGATCCGCGAGGAGCTCGACGCCCTCCAGGTGCTCGGCGTCGATCCGGTGAAGAACCTCGTGGTGCCGCGCTTCCTGGCGCTCATGGTCGTCACGAGCCTCTTCGACATCTACGCGGTGCTCTTCGGCGTCGCCGGCGGCATCCTCGTGACGCTGATGTACGGCGAGCCGCTCGCCCCGTTCTTCGCGACGTTCCTCAACAACGCGTCGGTCACCGACCTCTGGGGCTCGCTGATCAAGTGCACGATCTTCGGTGCGATCACCGCGATCGTCTGCTGCTACAAGGGCATGACGGCCTCCGGCGGCGCTGAGGGCGTTGGCCGCGCGGTGAACCAGGCCGTCGTCATCGCCTTCATCGGCGTGTTCTCGTTCAACTACGTCTTCACGCAGACCCTGCTGGCGACGCACCCCGAAATGCTGTCGCTGCGATGAGTTCGTTCTCGGCCCGCTTCGGAGCCTCGCCGTTCGGCGACGCCCTCTACAACACCGGCGAGATCGTCAACTTCGCGGCGCGGGTGATCAAGAGCATCGTCACGCTGCGCGTGTTCCGGTTCTCCGCCGAGATCGTCCGCCAGGCCGGCATCGTGATCGTGAGCTCAGGCCTCGTGATCACGTCGATGATCTTCGTCGTCGGTCTCCAGTGCGGCATCGAGGGCGGCTACCAGACGTCGGCCGTCGGCGCCCCGGCCTACGCCGCGCTCTTCACCGCCTGGTGCGACCTCCGCGAGCTCGTCCCGTACGTGTTCGGCTGGATGATGGCGGCCAAGGTCGGCACCGGCATCGTGGCGGAGCTGGGCGCCATGCGGATCTCGGAAGAGATCGATGCCCTCGAGGTGATGGGCGTCGACTCGCTCACGTTCCTCTGCTCCACGAAGCTCCTGGCCTCGCTGATCGTGCTGCCGTTCCTCTACGTCACGGGCGTCGCGGCCGGCTTCTTCGCCTCGTACATCGCCGTGGTCGAGCAGCTCGGTCAGGTGTCGTCGGGCGGCTACCTCCAGCTCTTCTGGCAGTTCCAGAACCCGCCGGACCTGCTCTTCAGCCTCATCAAAGCGATGACGATGGCGATCGCGATCATCCTCGTCGGCTGCTACTACGGCTACAACACGAGCGGCGGTCCCGTTGGCGTTGGCACCGCGACCGCCAAGTCGATGGCCGTGAACCTCGTGCTGGTCCACCTCATCGGCATGATCTACACCCAGGTCTTCTGGGGCAACAACCCTCGAGCCCCGATCGGAGGGTGACCATGGACGAGCGCCGCAACCAGCCGGGTGACGAGCCGCACCGCGATCCCTTCGAGGCGCTGCGCCCCGAGGACCTCGACGCCGCCCCGTCGGCCGATGAGCGCGCACGCCAGGAGGCGCAGCGCGAAGGTCTCGAGGTTGAGGCCGACGACATCTTCGCCGAGCCCGTGGTCGAGCCCGTCGCACAGCCCGTGGCGGCAGCCCCGGTCGGTGCCGCTGCCGCCAGCGGTGCCAAGGTGAGCGTGCTCCGCGAGCCGGATCCGCTCCTCGCTCAGGACGAATACGCCTACCATCGCGGCGAGACCCACGAGCTCGACGGTCCGTTCGCGATCGAGTTCCAGGGCGTCCACAAGGCGTTCGGTTCCAACAAGATCCTGCGTGGCCTGGATCTCGCGATCCCTGAGGGCCGCGTGTCGATGATCCTCGGCCCGTCGGGCACGGGGAAGTCGGTGTGCATCAAGCACATGGTCGGCCTGCTGTTCCCCGACAAGGGCGACGTGCTCGTGCAGGGCCAGTCGGTGCCGAACCTCGACGACGACGATCTCTTCGAGATGCGCAAGCGCTTCGGCGTCCTCTTCCAGGACGGCGCGCTCTTCGGCTCGATGAACCTCTACGACAACGTCGCCTTCCCCCTGCGTCAGCACACCGACAAGGGCGAGAAGGAGATCAAGGACATCGTCGATCGCCGCCTCAACGAGGTCGGTCTGATCCCTGCGCGCGACAAGTACCCGAACGAGCTCTCGGGCGGCATGCGCAAGCGTGCTGGCCTGGCCCGCGCGCTCGTTCTCGATCCCGACATCGTCCTCTTCGACGAGCCCGACTCGGGTCTGGATCCCGTCCGCACGGCGCTGCTGTGCGAGCTGATCGAAGAGGTGCACGCCGAAAACGGCGGCACCTACATCGTCATCACCCACGACATCGCGAGTGCGCGCCGCGTGGCCGAGCACATCGCCGTGCTCTGGAAGGGACGCATCGTGGAGTCCGGTCCTGCCAAGGAGCTGTTCGAGTCGCCGAACCCGTTCGTGCGCCAGTTCCTCACCGGCGAGGCCGACGGCCCCCTGGGGATGGAGTAGCCCTGCTGCTCAGCCCGCTCACCGTGCGGGGGTCGCAAGGATGACCCCTTCTCGTATCGCCGCGATCGCGGCGATCGTCCTTGGCGTTCTCGCGATCGCGTTCGTCGGCCTGCGTGGCGGCGACTCGCACGAGTACACGCTGCGGTTCGACGACGCCGGCGGCCTCATCAAGGGCAACCTCGTGCGCGTCAACGGCATCAACATGGGCACGGTGTCGAGCATCGGCACCACGCGCACCGCTGACGGCAGCTACCAGGCGTTCGTGAAGATCAAGGTCGACGAGTTCGGGCCGCTGCGCCAGGGCACGTTCGCGCAGATCCGCGCGACCTCGCTCGCGGGTGTCGCCAACAAGTACATCGCGCTCTCGCTCGCACCGAACAACGCGAAGCCGCTCGCCGACGGCGCGACGATCGGCCTGAAGGACACGCGCGGGATCATCGGCCAGGACGAGTTCGTCAACGCGTTCGACGAGCCCACGCGCAAGGGCCTTCAGCAGCTCGTGAAGGGCAGCGCCGAGGTGGTGAAGGGCAACAGCGAGAACCTTCAGAAGGTGCTTGACGAGACCCCGACGACGCTGAAGGAGCTCCGCGAGTTCGCCGCCGGCCTCGATCCGGATGGCGACGCGCTCCAGGACGTCGTCGTCAACGTCGCCGCGATCAACAACGCGCTCGCCGATCACACGGAGGCCATCGCCCGCCTCACGCGCAACTCGGGCGTCGCTGCCGCGGCGACCGCCGGGAACGGCACCGAGATCTCCGAGACGCTCGCGCGCAGCCCGAAGGTGCTCGACGACGCGACCGCCGTGATGGAGGAGCTGCCGAGCACCCTCGCGCAGGTGAAGCGCCTGATCCTGCTCGCCGACAAGTACAAGGCCGGCGTGCCCGAGCGCCTGCGCCAGCTCACCGACACCCTCACGTCGGGCAAGCCCACGGTCGACTCGCTCGCGCGCACCCTCAACCGCGACGGCAAGAACAACGACGTCGCCGACCTGCTCGCTGCGAGCGTCGCCGTCGGCGCCGCCTCGAAGAAGGCTTCCGTGAGCGTGCCCAAGGCCCTCGCTGGCGCCACGCCGCTGCTCTCCGAAACCCGCGCGTACACGCCCGACATCACCGCCGCGATCACCGGCCTCGGCCTGATCTCGGCGAACTACGACGCCGCCGGCCACTACGCGCGCCTCTCGCCGGTGCTCAACATCTTCCAGCTCTCGGGCAGCGCCCCGAACCAGGATCTCGTGCCGCGCCCGAGCTTCCTCAACCGCCTGCAGGGCCTGCAGACGACGACCAACCGCTGCCCCGGCTCGGCCGCTCAGGCCACGAGCGACGGCTCGGCCCCGTACACCGACGGCGGCGCCGTCCAGTGCAACACCGGCGACGTGCCGGCCGCCCCATGAGTCGCGGCGTCGACACCCGGGTGCGCCTGCGGGCGACGCGTCGCGGCCGCGCAGTGGCCGGCGCGGTGCTGGCGCTCACTGCCGGCGGTGGCCTGATCGCGGGCTGCGGCGGGAGCTCCAATGCCACGCCGCCGGCTGGCTCGTACTCCGTGCGCGCGATCTTCGACAGCGCCGCCTTCGTGCTGCCCGGTCTCGACGTGCGCGTCTCGGGCGTGAAGATCGGGCAGGTCAACGGTGTCGAGCTCACCGACGATAACCAGGCCGCGGTCACGTTCACCATCACCGACGACGGCTTCAAGGACTTCCGCAAGGACGCGACCTGCACGATCCGCCCGCAGGCCCTGATCGGCGAGCGTTACCTCGCGTGCGAGCTCACTCAACCTCGACCTGAGGGTGCGACGGCTCCAGCGGCGCTGCCGACGATCGAGAGCGGCAAGTACAAGGGCCAGCACCTGCTGCCGGTCGAGCAGACGTACGTGCCGGTCGACGCCGACCAGCTGATCTCGGCCAACACGCCGTCGGTGCGTGAGCGCCTCTTCATCATCGTGCGCGAGCTCGGTGCCGGCGTGGCTGGGCGCGGCGACAAGATCAACGCAACGCTGCGCAAGAGCAACGAGGGCCTGCGCTACGCCAATCGCATCCTCGAGCAGCTCGCCAACCAGACCGAGATGCTCAAGCAGCTCGACGCCACGGCGGATACCACCCTCGCCTCGCTCGCCTCCGAGCGCGGCTCCATCTCCGGCACGGTCAAAAACGGCGCCGTCGTCGCCGAGCGCCTCGCGGCCCGCCAGTCCGAGGTGCGCGCATCGATCGCGAGCCTCAACACGCTCCTCACCGAGGTGAGCCCGAGCGTCGACCGCGTCACCGATCTCACCGATCAGCTCGCGCCGATCGCCGAGGACCTCGACGCGAGCTCCGCCGATCTGGCCACCATCATCAACGACCTCCCGTCGGCCTCGAGCCGGGCCAAGACCGCGATCAACGCGCTCGGACCCACCCTCGACCAGGGCCGCGAGATCCTCACCAGCTCCGACACCGACGCCCTGATCGACCGCCTCACGAAGACCGCTGGCGGCGTGAAGACCACCGCTTCCGTGCTGGGCCTGACGCTGGGCGACTTCCGGGCGACCGGTGGCCTGGACTACCTCCTGGACACGATCTACGGGCTCGCGTACACGACCAACGGGCGTGACGCGAACGGCAGCTACCTGCGGGGGCTGACGATCAACGCGCCGTTCTGCGCGCTGCCGACGAGCAGCGCGAGCACAGCGTGCGGGCGCCGACTGACGAACCAGGTCGGCGGTCTACCGAAGGGTTCCGCGGCTAGCTCGTCGTCGGCCCCGGCGGCGTCGGCATCTTCTGCCTCTGATGGCGGGTCGGACTCGTCGTCCGACAACAAGGCCGCCGACCTCCTGTTCGGAGGTGGCCGATGAGTAGCGCAGTCGGCGGCCGCAAGCCGAGCATGAGCCCGACCCTCCTGGGGTCGATCGCCGTCCTGATCGTCGTGATCACGACGTTCCTTGCGTACAACGCCAATAACGGCCTGCCGTGGGTGCCCTCCAAGAGCCTCACCGTCGAGGTGAAAGACGCTGCCAACATCGTGCCCGGCAACGAGGTGCGCATCGGCGGCACGCGCGTTGGCATCGTCGGGAAGACGACGGCGAAGCAGTACCCCGACGGCCGCACGACCGCGCTACTCGAGCTCAAGCTCGACGCGAACACGCAGCCGATCCCGGTCAAGACGACCGTGCTGATCCGCGCCCGTTCGCTCCTCGGCCTCAAGTACGTGCAGCTCACGCCCGTCAAGAGCGACAAGAAGTTCGAGTGGGGCAGCAGCGTGCCGCTCGCCAACTCCACGCCGGATCCGGTCGAGGTCGACCAGCTCCTCAACACCTTCGACGATCCGACGCGCGCGGGCATCGTCGAGGCGGTCACGAACTTCGGTGACGCCCTCGCCGGCCGCGGCTCGATCATCGGCCAGCTGATCGACGACGCCGGTCCGCTCTCGGAGAACATCGTCCCGGTCGCCAAGGTGCTCGCCGACGACCAGGACGGCCTCGTTCCGTTCCTCACCTCGCTCACGCGTTTCACCACCGAGCTCGCTGGCTCCGGCGACTCGCTCGGCGGGCTCTTCCGCGGGCTCGACCGCACCACCGGCGCGCTCGCCCGCGCCGATGCCGAGCTCGACCAGACGCTGCAGATCGCCCCCGAGGCGCTGACCTCGTCGGCGAACTCGCTGCGCGTGACGCGCGGCGCCATCGGCCCGCACATCGAGCTTGCTCGCGTCCTGCGCCCGTCGTTCGAGAACATCCGTCAGGGGTCGTCGGATCTGGCCGACGCTACGGGCGCGGCCGTTCGCAGCCTCGGCGATACCCCGCGCTTCGCCCGCGATCTCACCTCGGTCTTGACGCAGCTCGACGCGGTCAGCAAGAGCACCGTCGTAGCCAGAGGCCTCGACGGCCTCACTCAGTTCACGAGCAGCGCCGCGCCGCTCGTCACCTCGCTGTCGCAAGCGCAGCGCCAATGCTCGTACCTCTCCCTGCTCTTCCGCAACCTCGGCTCTGCGACGTTCGACGGCAACAAGAGCGGCAACTGGCTCCGGGTCTACCCTTACCTGCCGACGTTCCAGCCAAACGGCGAAGGGCTGCCCGCGGCGAGCCCGCTCAACGGCTTGACCGGCCTGCCAGCTGGTGCCTACGCCGGCGCGTCAACGACCGGCATCCGTGACCAGCGTCAGGCAGCGACGCCCCGGAACGCGTACTTGTACTCGAACCCGGCGCCTGTGACCGGCCAGGGTGGTCAGTGTGGTCCGGGTTATGAGACGCGCCCGGCTTGGTCCGACGACAAGCAGCAGCAGAAGCTGACGATCGGTGGGTCGGCCGCGAGTTCGTCCGCCTTCCGTCCGGCCCCGCCGAAGGGCTCTGAGTTCCGCTCGCCGAGTCTGGATAAAGCGACGGAGGACAGCGATGAGTAGTCGCCGCCGTCGCCTGGCCGCCAATCCGATTCGCTCGGGGTTCGCGACGCTGATCGTGCTCATCGCGATCGTCGCCGTGGCGTTCACGAAGGACAACCCGTTCCACCGTCCGATGCACATCGGCGTCGTCGTGCAGAACGCGGCCGGCATCAAGCCCGGCTCGCTCGTGCGCATCGCCGGCGTCGATGTCGGCTCGGTGAGCTCGGTCGAGCGCTACAACGGCGCTGAGGCCGCGAAGCTCAACCTCGACATCAACGAGAACGGCCTCCCGATCCACGAGGACGCTCGTGTGCGCATCCGCCCGCGCCTCTTCCTCGAAGGCAACTTCGTGGTTGAGATCAGCCCCGGCCGCCCGGGCGCCAAGCGCCTCGAAGATGGCGACACGATCCCGATCACGCATTCGACCCGCGCGGTTCAGCTCGACGAGGTGTTCTCGACGCTTCAGGGCCCCGAGCGCAAGGATCTACAGGACGTGATCCAGAAGGTCGGCGAGGCGCTCGGTGAGGAAGACCCCTCCGATCCGGGCGTCACCTCGCTCACGCGCGGTGAGACCGCGGGTGAGTCGCTCAACGACACGATCAAGGCCGCTGCTGGAGCCGGCACTGACATCGAGCGCCTCGCGCGCGCCCTGCAGGGCGAGCAGCGCGGCGATCTCGCCGGCGCGATCCGGGCCCTCGCCCGCGCCACGGCGCCGCTCGCCGACCGCGCTGATGATCTCGGTCGCCTCATCGACGGCCTCGACCGCACCGTGAGCGTGTTCGCTGACAACTCGGGCGCCGTGAGCGCCAGCATCGCCCAGCTCCCGCAGACGGTCCGTACGGCGGAGCGCACGCTGCCGCAGGTGCGCAGCGCGCTCGGCCCTGCGCGCAACGTCGCCAAGAACGTCGCCGACGCGCTCCCCAACACGCCCGAGCTCGTCCGCGCGGCCGGTCCGTTCCTGACGCAGAGCAAGGAGCTGCTCTCGGCCGACGAGGGCGGCGCACTAGCCTCGAGCCTCGAGCCAATCTCGCAGGGGCTGGCGTCCTCGGCGCCCTCGCTTGCCGCGATCCTGTCGGATCTGGACCGCATGTCGGTTTGTGCAACGGATGCGCTCATTCCGACTGCGAACCAGCGGATCAGCGATGGCCAGTACACGACGGGCCTGACAAGCTGGCAGGAGTTCATGCGCAGCTGGGTCGGCTTCGCGAGTTCCGCGCAGAACTTCGACGCCAACGGTCTGTTCGCTCGGGCCGCGACGTCTCAGGGCTCGGTGTTCATCGCCGGCGCGCACGACCGCGTAGGCACCGACGGATCCTCACCGATTCTTGGTACCGCGAACTCGCAGCCGCTCAGCACCCGTCCGCTCAAGCCGACAGCGCCTACGACAACGTCGGACGGCGCGAAGTGGAAGTTCAACGTCCGCTGCACCGGCTCGATGAAGGCTGATCTGAACGCTGTGAAGTCCGGCCCGGCTGACGGGAGCGGCGGATGAAACGCATCCTCGAGCGCTACGGCGTCCCGTTTGCCGCGATCTTCGTGATCGTCGTCATCGGCCTGGCCGCCGCGATCGGCATCCTGTCGAACCAGCGGTTCTACCTCCCGAAGGGGGTGCCGTTCCTCGGCTCCGACTTCGTCGACTACACGATCGACTTCTCCTCGGCAAAGGCTGTCGTGCCCGGCCAGGGTCAGACGGTCGCGATCTCCGGCGTCACCGTCGGTGAGATCGCCGACGTGCGCCTCCACAACGGTCGCGGGCGTGTCGCCGTGAAGATCCAGCGCAAGTACGCCGACCGCATCCACGAGGATGCCTCGGCCGCCCTGCGCCCGCGCACGCTCCTCGACGACATGATCATCGAGCTCGATCCGGGCTCGAAGGGCAGCCCGCGCCTGCCGATCGGCGGCAACATCCCCGCCGAGCGCACGATGACGCCCGTCGAGTTCGACGAGGTGCTCTCGGAGTTCGACGCCGACACCCGCCAGTACCTCGCGATCCTGCTCCAGCAGGGCGCGAAGGGGCTCGCCGGCGACGGTGGCAAGGACTTCGGCCGACTGCTGCGCGGCCTCGAGAACACGACCACCTACTCCGCCCGCATCGCGAAGGCGCTCAAGGTGCGCGAGGCGCAGATCCAGCGCACGGTCACCAACCTGCGCGCCGTGATGGACGAGATCGGCAAGAACCAGGATGCATTGGCGACGTTCGTGTCGTCCGGTGCCGACGCGTTCGACGCGATCGGCGACAGCAGCGCCGACCTCAAGCAGGTCCTCGACAAGAGCCCCGATGCGCTCAAGAAGACCGAGGAGCTGCTCAACACGGCCGGCGATCTCTCGGAGCACCTCGGCAACGCCTCTAAGCGCCTCGAGCGCCCGACGGCGAAGCTCGACGATGGCTTCAAGCAGCTCATTTCGTTCATGGATGCTGCCTCGCCGGTGCTCCGCGACCAGGTGCGTCCGTTCGCCCGCGACGCCCAGGCGCCGCTCGGCAAGCTGAAGCCGGCCGTCGACGACATCGCCGCTGGCGCGAAGAACACCTCGACGGGCGTCGAAGTCCTGCGCAACCTCTTCGACGGCATCGCCTACAAGCCCGGCGGCGACAACCTGAGCGCGCTCACGCTCGCGGGCTGGCTCGGCCACGCCGGCATGAGCCTTACCTCGATGCAGGATGCAGCGGGTGCCGTCGGGCGCGCCCTGCTCTACACCGACTGCAACCTCGTGACAATCGGTAACGGGCAACTCCGCAAAGACAGCCCCTCGGCGCGCATCATTCTTGACCTCCTCGGCACGGCCACGCCGAGCACAGTCCTCCCCAACGGCCAGACGGCGCAGAAGTACTGCACCGACAACCAGCCCAAGTGAACCGTCAAGTCCCCACACTCGGAAAGCTGCTCACGATGGTGCTGTTCGCGCTGTCGTGCTTCGGGCTGACCCTGTTCCTTTGGCTGCAGTTCGGCGGCGCGATTCCGTTCAAGGCCCAGGGCTACCGCATTACCACCACATTCCCGGAGGCGACGCAGCTCGCCACCGAGGCCGACGTGCGGATCGCGGGTGTCGCCATCGGTCGCGTGAAGAAGGTCGTTCCGGGTACGAACGGCCGCTCGACGGTCACCTTCGAGCTGCAGCGCCGCTACACCCCGCTGCCCAAGGACACGAAGGCCATCCTCCGCCAGAAGACCCTCCTCGGCGAGACCTACATCGCGCTGAGCCCGCCGGCCAAGCCGACCGGCTTCATCGAAGAGGGCGGCCGCATCCCCGACAGCGACGTGGGTACGACCACCGAGCTCGACGAGCTCTTCTCCACCTTCGATCCGCCGACCCGCAAGGCGTTCCAGGAGTGGATGCAGGAGGGCGGCAAGGGCCTCTCCGGGCAGGGCGCCAACCTCGGCAAGGGCCTCGTCGAGATCCAGATGCTCGTGTCCGATCTGTCGGGCACCGCCGAATCGCTCAATGAGGAGACGCCTCGCCTGGCCAGCGCATTGCGTGACGGCAAGCGCGTGCTCAACGCCACGACGACCACACCGGGTGCGCTGCGTCGCGCGATCGTCGAGACCGAGCGCGTGTTCCGCCAGACCGGCCAGAACGACGCGGCGCTGACGGCGTTCGTGCAGAAGCTGCCGCGGTTCCTCTCGTCGACCCGCACCGGCCTTGAGTCGATCGAGGACTTCTCGACGTCGACCGGCGCTGCCACGACGCGCCTGCTGCCGACCGCCAGGGAGCTCGCACCGGCGACGAAGGCGCTCACCGATGTCGCGCCTTCGCTCAACCGCCTGCTCACCGGCGTCGAACGGGTCAACAAGAACGCCGTTAAGGGCTTGCCCGCCACGGAAGAGGCGCTTAAGGCGCTCCCGGCGACGCTCGACGGCCTCGACCCGTTCCTCAAGCAGCTCAACCCGATCCTTGAGTACACCGGCCTCTACTCCAACCAGCTCGTTGGCGCGCTTGCGAACCTTGCTGCAGCGACGAGCGTTGGTTTGCCAAGCGATGCCGACGCGAAGTACCGCGACGGCGAATCGATGCGCGCGCTTCGCGGTGGCGTCACCCTGCAGAGCTCCGGTCTCGCCGCGTCGAACACTCGCTACTCGACGGACCAGGCCAACGCCTACCGCCGGCCCAACTGGGCAGGCTTGATCGGGCAGGGGCTCGCCGACGTCTACGCCGCGCAGAGCTGCGGGACCACTGTGCCGCGACTGCCGGACACCGACAACGCGGAGCTGAACGCGCTGGAGTCGCAGGGCCCCGGCAAGCCCGCCGTCCCCGACGTCTCGCTCATCGACGCGTTGCGCTACACGCTCTTCGACCCGCTCGGGTACTTCGCGGCGACGCCGACAACGCCCGATGGCTCTGCCCCGGGCCCGAGCTCGACCCCGGCGCCCACCACCCCCACGAGCGCTCCGCGTACGTGCACCGTGCAGCAGCAGTACTCGCTGGGTGCCGGTCGCCTGACGACCTACCCGCAGCTCCCGGCCGCGCCGACGAGCACCAACCCCAGCGTCACCGGGCCGTAGGCCATGCTCCGGCGCCTGCTCGCGGTCGCGACGCGCCTCCCGCGCACCACGCTCGTCGCGCTGGCGCTCCTCGCGGTCGCCGGCGTGGTGGCCGGCACGCTGGTGCCGGTCGATGGTCGCCTGGATCGCGTGAGCCCGAGCGGCAGCTCCACGGAGCGGGCAGGGGAGCTCGAGCGCGCGAGCTTCGGTGGCGACTCGGCCGTGATCCTGATCCGCGGCGACATGGTCAACACGCTGCGCGACCCCGCCGACCTGCTGCGGCTCACCGGCCTCGAGGGTTGCCTCAAGGGTCAGGTCCAGAGCTCCACGAAGACGGGCCCGTGCGCAAAGATCCGCGACCTCGACGCCGTCCAATCGGTGCAGGGCCCGGCGACGTTCCTCAACAGCTCGCTCGCTCAACTCCAGGAAGAGGTGCAGGGGCAGCTCTCGGCGCTGGTGTCGCAGACCCAGGCGGCGCGCAAGGCGGCCGAGGCTGCGGCGAAGAAGCAAGGGCTTTCGAAGGCGCAGATCACGGCGCGCGGCGACGCGGCCGAGGCAGCCGTGCAGCTCAACGCCATCGACCAGTTCAGCGGGCTGCTCAGCACCACGGGCATCGGCGCCAGCGCCGACTCACTCACGCTGCGCGACAAGCCCCTGATCACGAAGATCCTGTTCGCCAAGGGCAAGGACGGCAAGCTCGGTCCCAAGCGGCGTCTGGCATGGCTCATCCCGACGCGCAACACCGCCCTGATCCAGGTGAACCTCAACGGCAACCTGTCAGCGAGCAAGCGCGCTCAGGTCACCAAGGCCCTCCAGGACGTGATGCAGAACTTCGCGTTCAAGCTCACGAACACGCGCGCCGAGCTGCGCTTCACGGGTCTCGCCCCGGCGACCCAGAGCCTCAGCGACACGATCCGCCGCTCCGCCCTCGTGCTCGGCGTCGCTGCCCTCGTCGTGATGGCCGGCGTGCTGTTGCTCGCACGCCGCCTGCGCCGCCGGCTGCTCCCGGTGCTCGTCGCCGCCGCCACGCTCGGCCTCGCCCTGCTGCTCCTCGGCATTCCCACGGGGGCGCTGTCGCTCGCCTCGGTGGTGGCGCTGCCGGTGCTCGTCGGCCTCGCCGTCGACCAGGCCGTGCAGGCGCAGCTCCGGCTCGAGCGGCGGCTGCACCCACAGGCGCTGCGCACACTCGTGATCGCGGGTGCGGCGGCGAGCGCCAGTGCGCTCGCGCTCGTCGCCAGCCCCTTTGGCGTGGTGCGAACGGTCGCGCTGGCGATCGCCGGCGCGATCCTCGTCGCGATCGTCGCGGCAGCGGTGGCCTCGGCGGCTGCACTCACGCTCGCCAAACGACGTGCTGAGGGCGGCAAGGAGCCCAGCGGCATCGCGTCGGCGATCGAGGACGCCGACGATCTCCTCGCAGGCTCGCCGCCGGTGCGCGGTGCCACGGCCGCCGGACGGTGGGTTGCCGAGACGGCGGCGCGAATCGGGCGGCGTGGCGCGATGATCGCGCTCGGCCTCGGCGTGCTCGTCGCTGTCGCCGGCGCGCTGCTCGGGTCGCGCGCGACCGTGCAGACCGATCTGAACGCGCTCGTCCCGGCCGACACCGCCGGCGCGAAGGAGCTTCGTACGCTCCGTAATGAGATCGGGTTTGCCTCGACCGTTTCGATCGTCGTGCAGACCAAGCAGCCCGGTAACCCCGATCTTTGGCGGCGGCTCGTCGCCGCTCAGCGCACCGTGACGGCAGGAACCGATGGACGCTGCCGCGGCACCGGCCTGTGCACCCCGCTGCCCCTCGACGAACTCTTCGGCACCACCACCAAGGGCGCGCTTCCGACTGACGTCCAGGTGCGGGACACGCTCGCCGCGCTGCCGCAGGAGATGGCGCGCGGGCTGGTCGACGCCGACAAGGGCGTGGTGTCGCTGCCGTTCGGTGTCGGCACGCTCGACGGCGCTGAGCAGCGCAAGCTCGTCAGCCAGCTGCGCACGTTCACGGACGCGATCGAGCGCAAGGTGCCTGGGGTGCAGAGCGCCGGAGTGTCGGGCCTGCCTGCCGTCGTGGACGCAAGCGCCAGCGCGCTCGAGAGCCCGGGTCGGCGGGCCATCCTCGCGGCCCTGGCGCTGCTGTTGCCGGCACTGGTGCTCCTCGCGACGCTCCGCTCGCCGCGCCGGGTGCTCGTCGCGCTCGTGCCACCCGCGTTCGCGCTCGGCTGGTCGGAGTTCGCGCTCTGGCTCTTCGGCGTGCCACGTACGCCGCTCACGGCGGCGCTGGGCGTGCTCGTGGCCGCGGTGGCGGTCGAGTTCAGCGTGCTGCTCGGCGAGCGTTTCGCGGCCCTGCGGCGGGTCGGTGTCGACCGTGAGCGCGCGATCAGCGCGACGCTCCGTGAGACGGGCGGCGCCGTGACGATCTCGGCCGGCGCCACGATCGCCGGCTTCGCGGTGCTCGGGTTCGCGCAGATCCCGGTGATCGCCGAGTTCGGCGTCGCGACGGCGCTCGACCTGGCCCTCGTGCTGCTCGCGCTCGTCGTGATCGCACCGGCGACCTGGGTGCTTGCCGATCGCGACACCGCCGCTGGCGCGGATGGTGGGGCCGGCACGCGCGGTTCCGCTCCGTCGGTCAGCGCGGCGATCCCGGGCGGTCGGCTGGCCTCCTCTAGTCTTGCGCGCGATGGCCGGACGACGGTGGGCTGAGGGCAAGTCGGGGCGCGGTGACGGCCCCGAGACGCCGCGGCCCTCCGAGCGCCGCGGTGCCGGGCCCGCGGGAGCCGGCGAGGGCAAGCATGCGCGTCCGGCCGGGAAACCCGCGCCGTCGCCGGAGGCGCTCGCTCGGGCGCGGGCGCGACTGAAGCCGCCGCCCGCGCCGTGGGATCCGTTGCCCCTCTCCGAGCTCGCGATCGTCTTTGGGGCCGTGGCGATGCTCGCGTCGGTCGCCTTGAGTAGCGACCGGGGTCTGATCGCCGGCTTCCTGCTGATCGTGCTCGGGACTGCCGAGTTCAGCTGGCGCGAGCACCGCCACGGCTACCGCAGCCACGGCGCACTCCTGGCCGGGCTGCTGGCTTTGCCGGTTGCGCTCGCGTTCTGGAAACTCGTCGGGCTGGGGCCGCGCACATCCCTGGGCGTCGGGGCCGTCGTGTTCCTGATCGGGTGGAGCGCATTGGGTGGCGTCTTCAAGCGCGCGCGGGAAGAGCGCGCGAACAAGGGGGCGTCGCCGGCGCCGTCGGCAGCGCCGGACGCAGCGCCCAAGGGCGACGGCGAGTAGCGCGCCTGACGCCGCTGCCCTGCGCGGCCGAGCGGCGGCAGCACAAGCGACCGGCATCGGCGAGCCCGGCCATCGCCGCGTACCGGTCCGGACGCAAGTCCCGGCCTGAGCGCTGCAGTGTGGAAGCGCCCGTCACCGGAGAAGCTGCGCGCGATGCCGCCGGGCGCTGCGGATGGGTGGACACGCCGGCCGGCCGCATCGGGCAGTCAAGAGAGTTGGTCAGACGACCTGGAGCGTGGAGTCGAGAGCGTCGGCGATGGCGCGGCGCTGACGCTCCGTGAGCGTGCCGACGAGCTTCGTCTCGACCACCGGCACGGTCGCGAGAAGGCGACGCGTGCGCTGGCCGCCCCAGCGGCGCTGGCACGAGAGGAGCTCGCCGATCTCCATGCGGGCGATCTCGCGCGGGCAGTCCATGAGCACCTCGGCCACCGAGCGATCGCCGGAGGCGATCTCACGTTTCATGGTGGCGCGGGCAAGCCGGATCTCGTTCGCCCGTGCGAGGGCGTGCAGATGCTGCGGCTCGGCGGCCGTGATGGTCGCGGACATACGTCCCTTTCCCGTCCGCCGGGTGGGGCAGACGAAGGTGTGCTCTCTTCAGTTCGGCGTGCGCCCGGGTGTGGGAGAACGCAGTGGGCAGCGGCGTGGACCGCGACCCCCGAGCTGCTCCGGATCCCTACGGACCAGCTCGAATCGCCTTGAGCGAACCTAGCGCGGAGTGTGGACTGCCGTCACACACATTTGCTGCTCGGAGCGGCTTTTTCCGAATCAAGTGGGCCGAATTCGGTACGACCGGAATCCAGTTATTCAGCCAATGCCGGACAGAGGTACAACCAAACCGACCCGCGTTAGGTTCAACGTCAACTTGAGCCTCAACGTCGCCCAGCCGGGTGACCTGGACGAAACACTCCAGCAACACTCCGCGTCCACCCCACCGGCCCCGTCGAGGCACATCTCTCCGGTAGCGCGAGAGCGACGGAGCGTGCCGGCCTTCCGGTAACGCGCGTGACGGGAGTGCCCGGCGGGGGACCTGCGGTAACGCGGGTGACGGGAGTGCCCGGTGGGGGCCCTGCGGTAACGCGCGTGACGGGAGTGCCCTGTGAGGATGCCGCGGTAACGCGGGGGACGGGAGTGCTCGCAGCTGGCGCCGCGGTCACTCGCGTGTCGGTTGGGTCTGGACCTAGGCGGCGGGCCCGGGGAGCGGGCCATGCTCCGCCGTGAACGCCTTGACGACGCGCTCGACGAGGTCGAGGGCGTGATCGAGGTCGCTGCGCTCGTGGGTCGCCATGACGCTGGTGCGCAGCAGCGCGCCGCCGGGCGGCACGGCGGGGTGGACCGCGACATTCACGAACGCGCCCTCGTCCCACAGCGCCTTCCACAGAAGGAACGCCTTCCAATCGTCGCCGACGAGCACGGGAACGATCGGGGTGATGAGCTCGGAGCCGTCGGGCAGGGTCGTCGGCGGCACGACGTGAAGACCGAGGGCACTCAGGCCCTGGTGCCAGTAGCGGGCGTTGTCGAGGACCTTGTTGAGGAGCTGCGGGCCCTCGTCTGAGCGGATGATCCGCAGGGCTTCGAGCGCGGCCCCCACGGCAGCAGGCACGGCCGAGGCCGTGAAGAGGTAGGGGCGGCTCTGGAGCCTCAGGAACTGCACGACCTCGTGACTGGCCGCGATGAAGCCACCGGCCGACGCGAGCGACTTGCTGAAGGTGCCCATGCGCAGGTCGACCCGGTCCTCGCAGCCGAGCAGTTCGCACGTGCCCGCGCCGCGCGCGCCCAGCACGCCGGCGCCGTGGGCCTCGTCGACCATGAGCCGGGCGCCGTACTGCTCGCAGAGATCGGCGATCTCCGGGACGGGCGCGATGTCGCCCTCCATGGAGAAGACGCCGTCGACGACCACGAGCACGCCGCCGCCGTCGCCGGCGGCCCGCTCGAGCTGCTTCTCGAGCTTCTCGAGACGGTTGTGCCGGAACGCGCGGAGCTTGGCCTTCGAGAGGATGCAGCCGTCGAGGATCGAGGCATGGTCGCCGGAGTCGGCGATCACGGTGTCGCCCGGGCCGAGCAGCGTCGAGAGTGCGCCGGTGTTGGCCTGGTTGCCGGTCGCGAAGACGATCGCGTCCTCGGTGCCCATCCACTCGGCGATCTCTTGCTCGAGCTCGAGGTGGAGCGGAATGGTGCCGTTGAGCAGCCGCGAGCCGGTGAGTCCGGAGCCGTAGACGTCGACGGCCTTGCGTGCCGCGTTGAGGACCCGCTCATCGCCGGTGAGGCCGAGGTAGTTGTTGGAGCCGAGCATCACCCGGTCCTTGCCCTCCATCCGCATCACCGGCGCCGCGGGCGACTCGGCGGTGCGGAAGTACGGGGAGAGGTCGAGCGGCTTCGCCTGCTCCCACTGCTGCACCCGCTCGTTCTGCGCGATCTTCGCGAACAGGTCCTTGGCGGCGCGGGGGCTGGTCATCGCGTCCATGCTGGCACGGTAGCGACCACGCGCGCGGAGCCCTCCCGTCACGCGGGTGACGCAAGGGCCCAATAAGGGCGTTGCGGTAACGCGCGTGACGGGAGTGCCCTGTGAAGGCCCTGCGGTAACGCGCGTGACGACGGTGCCCTGTGGGGGCCCTGCGGTAACGCGCGTGACGGCGGTGGCCCGGCTGGCTGGAGGGGAGTGGGTGCGAACGCGCCACTTGGGAGTAGGGTCCGCAGCGTGTCTGTCGCCACGTCTTCCGTCACCGTCCGGCCGGTCGCCAAGAAGCGCGATCTCAAGGCCTTCATCGACCTTCCGTTCCGCCTGCATGCGGGCACCAAATGGGTGCCGCCGCTCAAGCTCGAGCGCCGGATCCTGCTCGCCAAGAAGGGGCCGTTCCAGAACGCCTTCTTCACGCACGGCGACGCGGAGTACTTCCTCGCCGAACGCGACGGCAAGGTCGTCGGCCGCATCAGCGCGCAGGTCGACCACAACTTCAACGAGTACCAGCAGAGCAAGTGGGGCTCGTTCGGCTTCGTCGAGTTCGAGGACGACCAGGAAATCCTCGATGCGCTGCTCACCGCCGCCGGCGACTGGATCCGCGAGCAGGGCATGGAGCGCATGGTCGGTCCGATCGACCTGCACATCAACAACGAGGCCGGGCTCCTCGTGGAGGGGTACGAGAAGGATCCGATCATCCTCCAGCCGTGGCACCCCGAGTACTACAAGGCGCGCTTCGAGGAGGCAGGGCTCACGAAGGCGATGGACCTCCTGATGTGGAGCCTCGTGATCGACGACAAGGACAAGGTGCACCCGGCGATCTTCGAGGCGGCGGCCAAAGCTGAGACCGAGCACGGCCTGCGCATCGAGAAGATGACGCGCCGCTCGCTCAGCGCCGACTACAAAGGGCCGTTCCGTGAGCTCTTCAACGCGGCCTGGTCGAAGAACTGGGGCTACTCGCCGTACACGGAGGCGGACATCAAGGCGTTGGGCGAGGAGTCGCAGCTCGCCTACACCAAGGAATGGATGATGAAGGCCGTCGATCAGGACGACAACGTCGTCGGCATGGCGATCACGATCCCGGACCTCAACCAGGTGCTCGCCAAGATGAAGGGCAAGCTCTTCCCGTTCGGCTGGTGGCACTTCGCGTTCGGCCGCAAGAAGATCACGCGCATCCGCGTCGGCTTCCTCGGTGTGCAGCCCGACCGCCAGCACACCGGCGCGGCCGCCCTGCTCTACCGCGAGCACTTCGACGCCGCCCACCGCACGCCCGTCCGCACGGGCGAGATGGGCTGGATCCTCGAGACCAACAAGGCCATGAACTGGGCGATGCAGGGCATGAACGGCAAGCTCTCCAAGCGCTACCGGATCTACGACCGGCCGCTCGTGGAAGGCGTCGAGCCGCTCCCCGAGCCGATCCCCTGGGACGCTGCGTAGCCGCCGACGGAGGCCCCGCGGTAACGCGAGTGACGGGAGGGCCCTCCTGGGGCCCCGCGGTAACGCGAGTGACGGCAGTGCCCTCCTGGGGCCCCGCGGCAACGCGCGTGACGGGAGAGCCCCAGTGGTGACGGGCGGCCCGGCGCCAGCTCGGTACGGGCTCTTCCTGCACACGGGGCGGTTCTCGACACACCGTCCCCGTCCGCCCGCCGGGGCGGTACCGTTCACCCGGTGACGTACGACCCGGCAGGCGAACCGCTCGACCCGGCTCGCGGCGAGCAGATCGTCGCGCGTGCCGAGGGCGTCGCCATCGCCGAGGCGCAGCGCGCGCCCCAGCCAGCCCGCCCGGTCGAGCGTCGAGCCGGCCTCCCGGCGCCCGTGAAGGCCGCCGCGATCGGCGGTGTCGGCGTTGCCGCGGGCCTCGTGCTCGCCGCGCTCGTCGGCCGTGGCAACGGTCGGCGCGTGATCGTCGCCCCGGCTCCCGGCCGCCGCAAGCGCCGGCTGCGCGCGAAGGAGACGACCTCGGTGCTCGTCGACTTCCACGTCCTCGAGCGGTGACCGCGCCGGCCCGCCGGCCCGCACCCGGCTCTGGGAAGGCGCAGGCTCCGCGGCGCCCCGGAACCCGCGCCGCGGCAGCCCGTCAGGCGCCACCTCAATCGATCGATCCGCTCGAAGGCCTCGCTCATCGGCGCGTGAGCGTCAATCCCGTCGCGCCCTACCGCCTCCCGCGCGCGACGCCCGACGGGGTGATGCGCAGGCGCGGCGGCGTGCTCGAGCGCATCGTCGTCGAGGACGACCAGATCGTGCTCCTGCGGGCGGCTCAGCCGGGACGTGGCGCGGACGCCACCGTCGTGATGGGGGCGTGGGCCGACGATCCCGCGCTCGCCGACCGAGCGCTCGATCGCTGGCGCCGCACGCTCGGGGTCGACGCCGACCACCGCCCGTTCCTCGAGGCCGCCTGGCACGACCCGCTCCTCGGCCCACTCGTCCGCGCGCGCCCGTGGCTGCGGCCGAGCGTTCGTTACCGCCCGCACGAGGCGCTGATGTGGGCGATCACCGAGCAACTCATCGAGTACGTCGAGGCGGCCCGGATCCAGCGACAGCTCACCCGCCTGCTCGGGACGCAGTGCGCGCGCACCGGCCTGCGCGATGCCCCGACGCCGCGAGCGATCCTCGACTGTGCACCCGCCCGCATCGAGAGCTTCGGGCTCTCGGGTCGCCGCACGCTGCTGCTCCGCGAGGTGTGCCGGCACCTCGAGCGCGGCCTCGACCTCGACGCCGAGCCACTCGTCACCGCCCAGCGCCGCCTGCGCGCGATCCCCGGCCTCGGCGCGTGGACCCTCGCCTGCATGGCGCTGCGCGGCCAGGGCGACCCCGATGCCTCACCCTCGGGCGATCTCGGGCTCCTCAAGGCGGTCGGGCGCCTCATGGCCGACGGCCGCGCTCCCGCCCCCGATGACGGCACCGATCCGACGGCCCGCGACGAGCGGGAACGGCTCCCGCTCGCCAGCGAGCAGCAGGTGCACGACCTCGTCAGCCGCTACGCGCCCTGGCGGGGCTACGCGGCCGAGCACCTGCTCCGCGCCTGATCTCCGGGCTGCGAAACGAAGCGGATGGCGAAAAGTCCCCGCACAAGACGAACTCAGAACGATCACCAGGGTCTTGAGCTTGGCTCAAGAAGGGCGCTCGAACGCGACTCATGCCGTGCCCTCTGCGAGCATCGTGTGATGTCCCTCCTGTTCCGGTCCGTTGTCCCCGCGACCCGGCGCCTCGCGCGGCTCACCGTCGCCGCCGTCGTGGGCGCCACCCTCCTCGCCGCGGCCGGCACCGCGCAGGCCGCCTCGCCCGCGCGCAGCGTGCAGTTCGCGGTGCCGAGCACGAAGGGCAACATCGACGTCAAGAAGGTGCAGTTCAACGGCACCGTCAACAGCCTCACGGCATGGGTGCGCCTGCCCGAGGGCTACGACGACCAGCCCGACCGCCGCTGGCCGGTGCTCTACCTGCTCCACGGCTGGGAGGACGACAGCAGCGCCTGGCTCGACCCGAAGAAGGGCGACGTGACGAAGGTGCTCCCGGCGGACTTCCCCGGCATCATCGTGATGCCCGAGGGCGCGAAGGCGTGGTTCGTGAACTGGGCCGATCCGGCGCGGACGCCCGGCAACCAGTGGGGCAACTACCTGCTCGACGAGGTGGTCCCATTCATGGAGCAGAACCTGCGCATCGCTCCCGGGCGCGCCAACCACGCGATCGGCGGCCTGTCGATGGGCGGCTACGGCTCGATGATGGCGTCGGCCGCGATGCCGACCTACTTCGGCAACGCCCTCTCGTTCTCGGGCCTGCTCGACAACCAGGACTTCAGCTTCACGCCGATCCTCGCGCTCGCGCAGGCCGGCCACGACGGCTACACCGCAGTGTGGGGCCTGCCGGGCAGCGCCTACGCCACGTCGATGAACCCGCTCAAGAACGCCCGTGAGTACGCGCTCTCACGCCTCTACGTCGGCTACGGCACCCCGCCGATCTCGACGCTCTGGAGTCTCGACATCCGTGCCCGCGGTGAGGCAACGCTGGAGGTTGGCACCAACCTCCAGGCCGGCAGCTTCCTGAAGGCGCTGAAGGACACCACCGCCAAGGTGAACACCGTGAACTTCCCGGACACCTCCCACAACTGGGCCGGCTGGAAGAAGCAGCTCGCCGACGCCTACCAGCGCGGCCTCTGGGGAGCCCCGCCCGTCACGCAGACCAGCGCGGCGAAGTTCTGGGACTACGGCACGATGACCGACCACGGCAACGCCTGGGGCCTCGGCTACAAGCTCGCGAAGCGCACGACCACGCAGGTGGAACTCTCACGCCGCGGACCCATCCTCTCCGGCAAGGGCACCGGCACGATCACCATCAGCGGCGGCGCGGCAGATGCCGACAGCTCGGGCAACGGCACCAACGCCGGCTGCACCTTCACGACGACGCTGCCGTTCACGCGCGTGCTGCCGCTGAGCTGCTGAGCGGGACACGGACCGTTCACCGGGCGCACCCGTTCGCGACTCGGGCGAGCGCCGGTTCCTGACGTCGTCCAAGCGCGTCTCCAAGCGCGTGCCATGGCCGGCACCAAGCGCCCGCGAGCAGGGTGCGGTCCATGCAAACGAACCGCATCCTCACCGCCCTCCTTGCCGCCGGCGCTGCCTCCGCAGCGCTCGCCGGGCCCGCCCACGCCGACTCGATCGCCTACCTGCGCGGCGGCGACATCTGGCTCACGACGACTGACGGCGCCCGGCAGTTCCAGGTCACGAGCGGTACGGCATACAGCCACGTGAGCCAGGCCGACGACGGCACCATCCTCGGCACGAGCGGCGGCGACCTCGTACGCATGGACCGCTTCGGCGCGGTGCTCTCCTCGATCAGCACACCCGTCTCGACCGCGGGCAGCAGCCTGTTCACGTTCCGCGGGCCGTTCGACGCCGACCTCTCGCCGAACGGCCGCACCATCGCCTACGGCTGGTGGTCGCAGGGCTGGCAGAACAACAGCTCGGGCGCGATCGACTACGAGGAGCACAACGGGCACGGCTTCACGAAGAGCGACGCCCTCACCGGCTTCACCGACGCCGGCTACAAGTACGCGAAGTCGTGGGACGCCCCCGAGTGGATCGACGACTCCACGGTGCTCGTCACCAACGGGCCCGGCTACCCGAGCGACCCGTTCGCCGTCGAAACCCTCGGCTCGGGCGATCCGCAGGGATGGTTCACCGACCCGGACAACATGCATCCCCTCGACGGCACGATCTCGCGCAACAAGCGGCTGATCGCGGCGGTCGTCGGGCCCGGCCGGCAGGGCGTCTCCGTCTACCGCGACTGGGACGCGCAGGTGAAGGGCAACGTCTCCAAGTGCTTCACCTACAGCGCCGGCGCGAACGACGGCACGCCGGCGTACGAGTCACCCACGTTCAACGCCGGAGGGACGGTGCTTGCGTTCTCGGACGGTCACGACCTGATGGCGGCGCCCATCGGCGACACGAGCACCACCTGCCCGGACGGCCAGGAGGCCAAGACCATCGTGAGCGGCGCGACCTCACCCGACTGGGGGCCGGCCGACGTGCCGACGAGCCGTCCGGCGTCGGTCCCGCTCGGCGGCCGGCCTGCCGCCACCGCGCCCACCGCCCCGGCATCCGGAACGGGCGGTTCCACCAACCGGCCCGCGACAGGTGCCGGTGAGCACCGCAGCCTCGCGATCAGTCTCCCATCGGGGCGTGTGAAGCGTGCCCTCACGGCGGGCATCGCGGTGCGCGTCACCGGCGCCTCGGGCCGCGTGACGCTGACCGTGCTCGACGGCCGCGTGGTGGTCGGCCGCCGGACCGTCAAGCCGGGTAAGAGCGGCGCCGCATCGGCCCGGATCCGGCTGAACGCTGTGGGGATGCGGCGCCTGCGCCAGCGTCACCACATGTCGGTGACGATCAAGGCCAAGCAGCAGGGTGGGCCGACGACGGCCGTCACCGCCAAGCTCTGAGGCGCGGGCGTCGCGCACTCGAGCGCGCCCTGGTGGGCGACCTCCCACGCCATCTGCTGCGGAGGTCGCTCATCTACACTCCCGCCATCGCGCGGGATGGAGCATCGGAGGCGTCACCCGCCATCACCTATCGCTTGCTCGGGCCGCTCACCGCGGCCCGCCACGGCGAGACGATCGAGCTCGGGCCGCCGAAGCAGCGGGCCGTGCTCGCCGTGCTCCTCTTGAGCCGGGGTCGCGTCGTACCGACTGATCGCCTGATCGACGCCGTCTGGCCGGTCGACCCTCCGGCCAGCGCGACGGCGAGCCTGCAGGCCTACGTGTCGAACCTGCGGCGTGCGCTGCGCGACGAGGACGGCGGAGCGGCGCCGATCGCGTGGCGTTCCTCCGGGTACGCCCTGGACGTGACCGCCGAGCAGCTCGACCTGACCGAGTTCGCTCGCCTGGCGGGACGAGCGCGAGAAGCGGCCGGGCAGCAGCGCTGGGACGAGGCGATCGACGCCGCCGAGCAGGCAGCCGCCCTGGGCGAGGGCCCGCTCCTCCAGGACCTGGCCGATGAGCCATGGGTGCGCACGGAAGCCGACGCCGTCGCCGAGATCATCACCGAGCTGAGGGAGACGCGCGCAACCGCCCTCCTCAGCGAAAGCCGCATCGCCGACGCGATCGTCCAGGCCCAGCAACTCGTGGCCGACGATCCCCTCCGAGATCGCGGCTGCTGGCTGCTGATGGTGGCGCTGTACCGCGCGGGCCGGGCGCCCGAGGCGCTTGAGCGCTTCCGCGAGCACGCTGCCCGGCTGAGCGACGAGCTCGGGCTCGAGCCCGGCAGTGAGCTCCGCGAACTGCAGATGTCGATCCTCCGCCAGGACCCGGCACTTGCCGCGTGGCCGCGCAGCGCGGACTCGGGCGCCGGCGCATCCCCACCGGAACCGATAGCGCCCGCACCACCCGCACCGCGCGCTTCCGAGGAGCGAACCCTGCCGGTCGTCCCGGATCTCGAGCTCGACCAGAGCCACGACCTCGTCGGGCGCGCCCGCGAAGTCACGCTCCTCGAGGAGCTGCTCGACGAGGCGGGCGAGCATGCGGCCCGCTGGCTCGTGATGACCGGCCCGGCCGGGATCGGCAAGACCCGCCTGGCCGAGGAGCTCGCGCAACGCGCGCGCAAGCGCGGCTGGCGCGACGTGTGGGCCCGCTGCCCCGAAGACGAGGGCATGCCGGCGTGGTGGCCGCTGCGCCGGCTGATCCGGCTCCTCGGCGGCGTGCCCGACGACGTGCTGGTGCCGCCGCCCGGAGCCGAGGCGGACGAGGCGCGCTTCGCGGTGTACGACCGCGTTGCGCAGCTGATCACGGATGCGGCGGTGGATGGCCCGCCCCGCGTCATCATCATCGACGACGTTCAGTGGGCGGATCCCACGTCGGCGAGGTGCCTCGCCTATCTCGCGGGGACGGTGCGGATCGCTCCCGTGGTCTTTGCGCTGACCCTGCGCGAGGGCGAGGACGAGTCGGCCCTGCGGCCGCTCCTCGCCGCCCTCGCACGCGCCGACGGGCACCGTCAGCTGGCGGTCGCCCCACTGGAGCCGCGGGCGGTCGGCGAGCTCGCCAACCTCGTCGCTGCCGAGCCACTCGCCCCATCGGAGGCGCAGGAGCTCTCGCAGCGCACCGGAGGCAACCCGTTGTTCGTCCGTGAGTACGCGCGTCTCGCCCCCGCCGAACGCGGGGGCGCGGGCCTTCCGCTCGCGGTGCGCTCGGTGCTCGGACGCCGGCTCGGGGAACTCGACGACGCCGTGATCGACGTGTTGCGCGCCGCAGCGGTGGTCGGGGACCCCGTCGATCTCGATCTCGTCGCCGTCCTCACCCGTCAGGATCCCGATGCGGCCGCCGACCTGCTCGATGCCGCAGCAGATGCGCACATCCTCGTCCCGGCTGCGGATACCGCCGGCTACGCCTTCGGACACGGCTTGCTGCGCGAGGAGGTGCTGGCACAGATGCCTGCGCTGCGGCGGCAGCGACTCCACGTGCGGGTGGCAGAGCTGCTGAGGGAGCGCGGCGCCGAACCGGGCCTGCGGGCCCGTCACCTGCTCCAGGCCCTCCCGGTGAGCGATGCCGCTGAGACGCTCGCTGCGTGTCGCGAGGCGGCCCGCGCCGACGTCGAACGCTGGAGCTCGGAGACGGCGGCAGCCTGGTGGCGCGAGGCGCTCCGGGCCTACGATCTGCTGCCTGCCGCCGAGCGCAGCCCAGGCGAGCGCGACGACCTGATCATCGCCCACGTCGAGGCGCTGGCACTCGCCGGGCGGCGCCAGCGAGTGATCGAGGTGATCGAGGACGGCATCTTCGACGCCGTTCGCGAGGAGCGCACCAGCACCGTCGGCAAGCTCGCGGCGAGTCTGCTCCGCGCGACCGGCTCTTGGCCGTGGGTGGCCTCCGTGCAGGATCCCGGCTCGCTCCAGGCGCGGCTCAGCGCCGTCGAACCAGCCCTCGAACACGATCCGGCGGCGCGGGCGAAGGTGCTTGCCGCCATCGCCGTGGGCAACGTCTACGAACTCGATCGCTCGATCGCAGAGCGCCAGAGCTCGGAGGCCATCGCGATCGCCGAGGCGCTCGGTGACGACGAACTGCTCGCCGACGTGCTACTCGGCCGCATCCTCGCGTTCTCCGGAATCGCCAGCTACCGGCGCGAGAGCTTGGAGCTGATCGACCGGCTCTGGTCGCTGCCGCACGAGCGCTCGGCCGTCGATCGAACCGTCGGGCACGCCGTCGCCGTGATGGCCTGCCTGAACCTCGGCGACATCGGCGCCGCGGAGGAGCATCTGCGTCGCGGCATCGTCGGTGCCGACATGCAGCGTATGGCAGCCGTGCGCGTGCAGCTGCGATGGGCGCAGGGCATGATGGCGCAGTGGCGCGGCGACCTGGAGGCCGCCGCCGCGCACTTCGCGCAGGCGGGTGAGGTGCATCGGTCGACGGAGCTGCACTCCGAGGCCGCGGTCGACGTGCCGGACCAGGCGATGCGCTGGGAACGGGGCACGCTCTCCGAGCTCGATCGCCCCGGAGACGTCGAGCCCGTGGCGTGGGAGGCAGCCGTCGCCGCCGCCCGTGGCGAGCGCTCGCGAGCGCTGGAACGCATCGACACGTGGCTCGCGACGCCGCGCCAGATGGTCTGGACGACGCTCGGCCACGCCACGCTGCTCACGCACGTGAGCGCCGATCTCGGAGCCGCCGAGCAGGCGGCTGCGCTCGTCGCGCTGCTGGCGCCGTACGAGGAGGCCGTCGCGATCGTCGGCGACGTGGGCCAGTTCGGACCGGTGGCGCTGGCCCTGGCCCGCGCCCAGCACCTCCTCGGCGAGACGGACGAAGCCGCACGGCTGCTCGAGATCGCGACCACGCTCGCCACCGAGCACGGCGGCCGGCCCTCACTCCTTCGGTGCCGCCTCGCGGCCGTGCACATCGACGCGTCCGGCAGAGGCGACCGCACGGAAGAGCTCGAGTCGATTGCCGCAGCGGCGGACGATCTCGGGATGGCGGGCATCGCGCGTGAAGCCCGCGCACTCACCGCCAGCTGACGACGCTTGGAGGCGCTCCAAGCGAGCCCCAAGGGAGCCGCAAGCGCCGAGGGACAGAGTGCGGGCAGTGAGCAGCCCAGGTGGGCTGCTGCCAGACACCGAAAGGCCAACGCCGTGACCCAGTCCATCGACCACCCCCTCGAGAGCGCGCCGCTTGCGCCGGAGCTCCTCGCCGCGCTGCGCGCCGATGTCTCCGGTGTCGTCGCCGCCCCCGGCGAGCCCGGCTACGAGCTGGCCACGCCGTGGAACGTCGCCGTGCGGCAGGAGCCGCTCGCCGTCGTCGAGGCAGCGACGCCTGCCGACATCGTGGCGACGGTGCGGCACGCCGCGGCCCACGGCCTGCAGGTCGCGGTGCGCCGCACCGGCCACGGTGCGGTCACCATCTCGGGCCCGACGGTGCTCGTGCACACGGGCAAGCTGGACGACATCGAGATCGACGTCGCTGGCCGCACCGCGCGCGTCGGCGCCGGCGCGATCTGGCAGCAGGTGCTCGATGCCGCGACCCCGCACGGTCTCGCACCGCTCGTCGGCAGCTCACCGAACGTCGGCGTGGCCGGCTTCCTCACGGGCGCCGGCATCGGCCCCTTCGTGCGCACCTTCGGGCTCTCCTCCGATCACGTGCGTGCGTTTCAGGTCGTCACCGGTGAGGGCAAGCTCCTGCGCGTCACGCCGACCGAGCATCCCGAGCTGTTCTGGGGCCTGCGTGGCGGGAAGGGCAGCCTCGGGATCGTGACGGAGATCGAGATCGACCTCCTCGACCTCGCCGGCTTCTACGGCGGCGCGCTCTACTTCGACGGCGCGGACGCGGCGGCGGTGATCGAGGCGTGGCGCGAGCTGACGGTCGACCTCCCGGAGCACGCCAACACCTCCCTGGCGATCCTGCAGCTGCCGCCGCTCCCGAAGATCCCCGCTCCGATCGCCGGGCGCATGTCGATCGCGGTGCGGTTCACGACGACGCAGTCGCCCGAGGTGGGCGAACGGCTGCTCGCGCCGCTCCGCGCCTGCGCCGAGCCGATCCTCGACGGGGTCGCACCCATGCCGTACGCGGCCGTCGCCGCCGTGCACGCCGATCCCGTCGACCCTATGCCGAGCCGCGAGGTGAGCGGTCTGCTGCGTGAGTTCCCCGGCCAGCTCGCGGAGGTGCTCGTCGATCTCGCCGGCCCGGGCAGCCGCTCTCCGCAGACGGTCGTTGAGCTGCGGCTGCTGGGCGGCAAGGTGCGAGAGGCCCCGGTGCATCGCAGCGCCTTCTCTCATCGCGACGCGGCGTTCACCTTCCTCGCGGTCGGCGTCCTCGCTCCCGAGATCGCCGAAGCGGTGCCCGCACACGGCGCAGCGCTCGAGGCCGCGATCGAACCGTGGTCGACGGGCTTCACGTTGCCGAACTTCACGGCGACCGACGACCCCGAGCGGCTCTCCCGCAGCTACGACGACGACACGCGGCACTGGCTCGGCGCCCTCGCCGATCAGCACGACCCGCACGGGGTGCTGCGCACCGGGCAGGTGATCCGCGGCACGCGATGAGCACCGCGCCCGCTGCCGGTCGTGCAGCGGTCCAAGCGGTGGCCGGTCGGAGCGGAGGGCCTAGATCCCCTGCACCGACTGGCCGCCGCCGTCGTCGTCGCCGACGCCCTCGCCGGGCAGAAACTCGTTCGTCCAACCGCGCGCGGCGATCGTCGCGTCGCTCACGAGGCCCTGCGCCTGGAGCCAGCGCGCGTAGGCGGCCCATTCGGTCTCGTCGATCCAGCCGAAGGGGTGGTCGGCGTCCTTCGGGAACATCACCGGGAGGGTCGCCTCGAGCACGGCCTCCTGGAGGCCGCGGTCGAGGCCGGGGCTCGCCTGCAGCAGCGGATCGATGCCCGCATTCGGATCGGTCTTCAGGAGCTTCGCGCCGGTCGCGATCGCCTGCACGAGGCGGCGGACGACGGGGCCGCGGTCACGGATCGTGTCCTCGCTCGCCGCGAGCATGAGCTCGTCGTACGTCGGCACGCCGAGATCCTGGATCTTCGTGATCACCGGGTGCTTCTTCTTGCGCTGCAGCTCGATGCCCTCGTAGTTCCAGAACGCTCCGAGGCTCGCATCGACCTTCTTGGCAATCAGCGGCTGCGTGAGGTTGAAGCCGAGGTCGACGCGCTTCACCGATGACGACCGCACGCCCGCGGCCTTGAGAATCGTGTCGACGTACGCGGCTTGGTAGTTGAGGCCGGCGGTGCCGACCGTCTTGCCCTTGAGCTGCTCGCCCCGCGTGATGCCGTGTGGCTTCAGCGAGATCAGCGACGTGAGCGGCTCCTGCACGAGCGCCGCCACCGCCTGCACCTTCTGGCCCTTGGCCCGCGCGAGCACCAGCTCCGGCTGGTAGGTGATGACGAAGTCGGCCTTGCCCGCCTCGAGGAGCTTGAGCGGCGTGGAGGCATCGCCCGGGGCCTGGATCTGCACGTCGAGGCCGGCGCGCTCGAAGGCGCCGCTGCCGAGCGCAGCGTAGATCGCGGCGTGGTCGGCGTTGGGGAAGTAGTCGAGAACGATCGTCACCTTCTCGCGGCCGGTGACGGCAGTCTGGTCCTCCGGCTTCTCGCCGCAACCGGCGAGCAGGCCCGCCGAGACGAGCGCGGCGGCGGCGAGGAGGAGCGGGGCGAGCAGGCGTGAGCGGATGGTGCGGGTCATGGGGCCCTAGATCGGAAGCGAGGGAGATGATCGCCGATCCAGCCGACGCTCCACGCCGCCGAGCGACCAGAAGAGCGCCAAGGAGAGGGCGACGAGGAGAACGATTGCGGCGAACGCGCGGTCGGTTTGGAGCTGGGGGACGGCATCGGCCACGATCCGGCCGAGCCCGCCGCTGGACGTGGGATCGGCGGCAGTGGTCGCCGATTGGCCCGTGGCATCGGCGAACACGGCGCCGATCACCGCGAACACGACCGCGAGCCGCACGCCCGTGAGAATGCCCGGCAGGGCACCGGGCAGCTCCACCAGGCGCAGGCGCTGCGCCGGCGTGGCACCGAGGTTGCGCAGGACGAGCGCCGTCTCGGGAGAGAGGCCGGCGAGGGCGTCGCGCGTGGCGACCGCGACCGGGAAGAACGCGACGACGACGACGAGCACGAGCTGCGGCGTGAGCCCGAAGCCGAGCCAGACGACGAGCAGCGGCGCGAGGATCGGTATCGGGACCGCCTGGCTGCCGACGAGCAGCGGCTCGAGCGCGCGCCGCAGGGCGGGCGAACGGTGGAGCGCGATACCGCAGAGCGTGCCGAGCGCGAGCGCGGCGACAAGCCCGAGCAGCAGCACGAGGAGCGTGTGCTCGGTGGCCGTGAGGAGGAGCTCTCGGTCGCGCCATAGGGCGTTGGCCACATCCGTCGGCGCGGGGAGGACGATCGGGTCGACCTCGTGCCAGCGCACGTAGCCCTGCCAGAGCGCGATGAGCCCGCCGACCGTGAGCAGTGGAGCGAGCCACGAGAGCAGCCGACCGGTGCGGGAAGCCGCGGGGCCGGCGGCGCGTCGCGTCGGGATGCGGGTGCTCATCGGGCCAGCTCCTCGAGCACCGCGGCGCGCAGTGACTCCCCACCGCGCGCGGCGAGCCGGTCGCCCGGCCGTGCCAGCAGCGGGACCGCCGGCATGACGAGCCCGGCCCCGCGCGTGAGCACGAGCAGGCGGTCGGCGAGCCGTACGGCCTCCTCGACATCGTGCGTGACCAGCACCGCTGCGCGACCCTCGGCGCCGAGGTGCGCGAGCAGCAGGTCGTGGAGCTCGTCACGGGTGAGAGCGTCGACGGCGGCGAACGGCTCGTCGAGCAGCAACAGCTCGCGGCCGGTGAGGAGCGTGCGAGCGAGGGCGACCCGCTGGCGTTGGCCGCCCGAGAGCCGTGCCGTGCGGCGGCCGCCGAGGCCGGCAAGCCCGAGCGCGTCAAGCTGGCGTTCGGCCTGAGCCCGGGCGTCGGCGCGGGGGAGGCCGGCGACGCGGAGGGGCAGCGCGGCGTTGTCGCGGGCGGTGGCCCAGGGCATGAGGCCGTCGCGCTGGGGCATGAGCGCCGCCGGGTGGGCGGTCACGTCGCCGCTCGTCGGCGCGAGGAGGCCGGCGAGCACGTGCAGCAGGGTCGTCTTGCCGACGCCGCTGCGGCCGACGATCGCCACCACCTCGCCGGCGTTCACCGTGAGGTCGACGGGAGGCAGGAGGGTCGTCTCGCCGTGACGGACCGTCGCCGCCCGCAGCTCGGCCACCACTGACGGGGCCGGGGACGCCGGGGTGTGGGGGGCCTGCTCGGCCTGTGATGTCCCGGGCGCCGGGGGCGCCGGGTCGTCGACGACGGACACGGTGTTCAGCTTCCTACGCGGGTGCGAGCCCACAGGTTCGAAGGGTCGGCGCCACCTGCGCCCTCTCAGCCGCGCTCGCGGCTCCCCTGCTCGGTTGGAGATCGATGGCGGGCGGGCCCGTCACCAGCTGGCACCTTACGGGATCGCAGACGCGGAGCCGAGACGAGCGAGGCCGCGGCGGCGTCGGCGGGGGTCAGTCGACGGCGAGCAGCCGCGCGAGACCGGTGAGATCCGACGCCGACGCGCAGCGGTGCATCTCGCACCACTTCGCGTAGGTGCTGCTCTCCGAATCGCCGTAGTTCCAGTAGAGCTCGGGTTCCGGGTTGAGCCAGAGGGTGCGGCCGGCGCGGGAGGTGAGCGCGGCAAAGGCCTCGACGCCCGGATCGCGGCCGTTGGTGCGCGCGTCACCGAGGACGATGAACGTGGTGCGACGGTCGATCACGTCGGCGAGGTCGACCGCGAGCTGCTTGAAGACGCGCCCGTAGTCGGTGTAGCCGGTGTGGTCGGCCACCTTGGCCTGGGTGGTAATCGACTGGCCGAGCTGCCGCGGGCCCGTGGCGTGCAGGCACAGCTCGGTCACCTCGTCGGCCACCTCGATGAACGCCCAGGTGCGCAGGCGCGAGAAGGCATCGGCGAGGGCGGAGACGACGCTGAGGAAGAAGACGGCCGAGCCGCTGACGGACGTGGACACGTCGCAGAGCGCGACGAGCTGCGGCCGGCGCGGGTGCTCGCGCTGGGGGATGATCTCGATCGGGACGCCGCCCGTTTGCAGGGAGCTGCGGATCGTGCGGCGCAGGTCGATCGGGCCGCTGCGAGGGCCGCGGCGGCTGTGGCCCGCCACCGCGAGCTGGCGGCGCAGCGCATGGATCGCCTTCATCACGGCCGCCTCGTCGGGCGACTGGCCGAAGCTGAGATCGCGGCCGAGCTGCGCGAGCGCCCGCTGCGGCGGCAGATCACCGGTGCGCAGCGTGCGCTGCTCCTCGAGCTCTTGGCGCAGGAGTTCGGTGAAGGCGCGGATCGCCTCGTCGGAGAGCTGCTCGACCCCCTCGCTGCCGCGCGTGAGGCCGAGCATGCGGCGGATGCGCTGCACGTCGACGCCGACCACGCCGGACTCCTGCTGGCGGGCCGCTTCGATCGCGAGCCGGGCCAAATCGCGCATCAGGGCCCCACCCGCGCCCGAGCCCTCGCCCATGGCGGCCTGCACGGTGCGCATGAGTTCGTCGAGATCCAGGCCCGAGCCGCTGCCCTCACCTCCGGAGCCGCCGTCGCCCTCGGCGCCTTGCGTGCCGGTCGGGTCGCTGCCCTCGCCGTCGCCCTGGCCCGCGCCAGCCTCACCCGGCAGCTCATCGCCGGCCCCGGTACCACCAAGGCCGCGCTGGGCGTCGAGGGCCGCGCGGAGCACCTGGTGGCGGAGCAGCTCGTCCCACAGCGCCAGGAAGCGCTCGCGGTGCTCGGCGCTCTTGACCAGCGTCGAGGCGAGGACCTCGCGGACGGTCGCCTCGTCGTCCCAGGAGACGGCGAGCAGCGCGCGAGAGGCGTCGAGGAGCTCGCCGGAGCCGACGGGCACATCGGCGCTGCGCAGGGCGGTGGCGGCCTGCAGGAGAAGGCCGTCGATGCCGCGCGGGGCATCGGCGGGAGCCGGGCGGCCGGAGCCTCCCCAGGCGGAGCGTCCTGGGTGGCTCACCGTGCCTGCCGCGGGAAGGTGGTGGTGAGGTTCACCGGCTGCCGGCGCGGCCCGCCGAGGCGGTCTGGCCGAGCACCACGCCCGCGCGTTCGGCGACGAGGTCGAGGTCGGTGCGGTGCTTGAGGACGACGGGGAGCGTTTCGCGAAGCACGGCCTGGTCGATCTGGGTGGCACCGATCAGCAGCAGTGTGTGGGCCCAGTCGATCGTCTCCGAGATCGCCGGCGGCTTGCGCAGGTCGAGGTCGCGAATCTTCTGCGCCACCTCGGCGATCCGCAGCGCAATGCCGTCGGGCAGGCCGGGCACGTGCTCGAGCAGGATGTCGCGCTCGCGCTCGGGACTCGGATAGTCGAGCGTGAGGAAGAGGCAGCGGCGTTTGAGGGCCTCGGTGAGCTCGCGGGCGGCGTTCGACGTGAGGATCACCAGCGGGTGCGACTCCGCGTGGACCGTGCCGAGCTCGGGGATCGACACCTGGAAGTCGGAGAGCAGCTCGAGCAGCAGCGCCTCGAACTCCTGGTCGGCCTTGTCGATCTCGTCGACGAGCAGCACCACCGGCTGCTCGCTGCGGATGGCCTGCAGCAGTGGCCGCTCGAGCAGGAACTCCTCGGCGAACAGGTCGTCTCGCAGGCCGCCCCAGTCGCCGTCGGAGCCGTGCGCCGCCTGGATCCGCAGCAGCTGCGCGCGGTAGTTCCACTCGTAGAGCGCGCGGGCCTCGTCGAGTCCCTCGTAGCACTGCAGGCGCACGAGCTCGCGGCCCGTCACCTTGGCGAGCGCCTTCGCGAGCTCGGTCTTGCCGACACCCGCCGGTCCCTCGACGAGTACCGGCTTGCCGAGCTCCGTCGCCAGCGCCGACACCAGCACCGTGCGATCGTCGGCCAGGTATCCGGCGCGTGCGAGGTCGGCAGCGAGAGCAGTGCGGTCCATTCCCACCCAGCCTACGCGAGCGGGGTCCTGCGGTAACGCACGTGACGGCAGGTCCCTGTGGGGGCCCTGCGGTAACGCGCGTGACGAAAGTGCCCTGTGGGGGCCCTGCGGTAACGCGCGTGACGAAAGTGCCCCGGCGAGCGGGGGCGATGGGTGCGTGCGGCGTGGCGCTACGCGCGGGGGCGGCGCCAGCGGGCGGGCACCTGCGACTCGAGGTCGTCCTCGAGGTCGGTGTCCGGCGCGGCGGCCGGGGTGCGGGCGGCGTGGACGAACGCGCGCGTCGCGAGGCCCGCCGCGAGCATGCCGCCGGCCGCGCCCATCGCGATGAGCAGACCCCACTGGAGGCCGACGGTGGGGGCGACGGCCGCGGTCGCCGTGCTCGCCACCTCGGGCTTGGCGAAGACGACGCGGATCACGAGCAGGATGAGCATCCAGCCGCCGGCGATCGCCACCATCGTGCCGTCGTCGGTTGGGAGCTCGACGCGGCGGTTCGTCGAGCGGAGGTAGAGCAGCAGCAGGACGGCGGCGTCGACGAGGAGAAGCGCTGCCTCGATCCAGGAGAAGGCGCCGAACGCGCTGAGGCTCGTGGTCGCGAACTCCTTCGCACCCTCGGGCAGCGCGCTCTTCGTGAACCACGGCAGGAACAGCGAGATGAGGAAGACCGCGGCAGCAAGCGCGGCGAGCTTGAGACCGTCGTCGAGGAGACTCGGCCGCAGCGGATGCGGCGCCGAGCTCATGCCGGGGTGCCGGCCTCGGCGTGGAGACGGTCGAGCAAGAGGCCGGCGTCGTGGTCGGACACCGTCCGCAGCTGGCCCTGGAACGCGAGCTTCCAGTGCTCGGCAGGCCACTTCTGCACGTGCTCGAGCTGCGTGCTCAGCTCCTCGGCGGGCACCCAGCGCTCACGCGGCAGCGCCACGACAGGCTCGGTCGGGAACCGCCACGGATACGCGTCGGGGTTCTTCGGCTGCCCGGGCCAGATCTTCTCGCGGTCCTCGTAGAGGTCGCCGGTGACGCGGATCGCGCCCGCGAAAGCCATCACCTTCGTGAGGTAGAGGACGAGCACGTCACCTGGCTCGATCTCCATCGCGCGGCGGCGGTTGCGCTCCTTGATCCCGATCACGCTGAACGCACGGGACTCCGTGGCGGCGTGGTTGTCGACGGATGCGGTGAGGACCCAGGTGGTCGGCACTCGCTCGATTCTAGGCATCCCGATCGGCGTGATCGGCAGCTCCTCGGGTTCCGGCGCCACCGGGGGGTCGCCCTGCATCTGAGCGAGCAGCCAGTCGGCCAGGTCGCGCGTCGCGAGCAGTCCGTGGGTGGCCGCGCTCGCGAGGCGGGCGCGCAGTTCGGGCGGAGCGACCTCGAGCACGCGCCGCACCGCCGGGAGCTGCTCGGCCTGCTGTACCGCGTTCTGACGGCCGAGGCGTCCGAGATCACCGAGCTGGCTCCCGAGCTGCTCGGCCGTGGCCTGGAGCTCGGCGAGCAGCTCGCTCAGCGACTGCGGGTCGTCGGCAGCAGGTGGGGGCGTCGACGGGGTCACGCGCCGGCCCGCCCGGCATCGTCGTCCCCGGCCGCGGCCACGTTTCGGACGCTCGTGGTATCCGCGAAGCGCGCCACCACGAGCCCGGCCTCGTCGGCGGCGACAGCGCCCGGCCGCAGCGCACCCAACGAGCGCGGCGCCCGGATCCGTCGGCTGATCCCGGACGTCTGCAACGTGAGCTCGTCGCCGCTGCGCACCGCCCGGAGATCTTGGGGCACGCGCGGCAGCCCGATCCGCAGCTCGGCACCGCCCGACACCGCGGCCAGTACCGGCGACGGATCCCCGGCATCCACCGGGCGCGCATCGACGATCGCGCGAGCGGCCGCCTCGGGCTCCTCGGGCAGCAGGACGTCGAGCACCGGCAGGCCGGCCAGCGCCAGCATCGTCCGCGCGCGCAGCTCGTCGGCCGGCTCCGCCCACGGCCCTGCGACCAGTCCGCACGTGGTGAGTTCCCGTGCCCGCAAGAGATCGCCGCCGGCCGCGGCAGCGCGCAGGACGGGAAGGTCGGGAGCCGACTGGGCCGCGCGCTGGGCCGCCAGCGATGAGGTACCCGCGGGCGGGCGTTCAGCATCAAGGCGAGCGCGCGCCAGATCTGCGGTCTCCAGGAGTTCGACGAGCCGCTCAGGACGGTCGGCCTCGAGCACCACCGTCGCGTCGGCCCGCTCGCGCAGCAGCCCGGTGAGGTGAGCGAGCACGGCGAGTGGATGGGCGACCGGCCGGAGGGCCAGCTGCTCGGCCAGCCGATCGGCCGCAGAACGGAGTACCGGCGGCGCCAGGGCGGGATCGACGGTGAGCGGTCGCGCTGCGCCCGGCCTGACGAGCTCACAGGCGAGCCCGGCGGCGGCACGCGGCCCGTCGCCCGACAGCGCCGCGAGGATCAGGATGCGCGGGGGCACCCGGCGGACCCTACCCGCGGCGGGTGCCTGCGTGCCACCGAGGCACGGCGGAGATCACACGTCGGCTCAGGCGTCGATGTACTTGGTCAGCGTCGCCGACGCCGCGCAGATCTTCGCCGACGGATACGCCCCGCTCGGGCCGCCGCCCGGGGTGGTCGCATCCTTGTTCAGCAGCGCGCAGAGGGTCTTGAGGAAGTCTCGGGCGACGACTTGGTAATGCGACGTCGCCTTCGGGCCGCCGAGCGAGTACAGCGACCAGGTGCCGGTCATGTAGCCATCGACGTTGGAGTCGAGCCACCGCAGGCCCTCGAGCAGCATCAGCCGGGCGTCCACGTCGGCCGGCTGGGCGAGCACGTACGCGTAGATGCCGTTCACGGTCTGCGTCATCGCGTTGAGCACCTTCATCGAGGGCGCGAACGAGTAGATGAGGAAGTGGGTGCCGGTCGGGTCGACCACCTGCACGCCGCTCGGCGGCGGCGTACGCAGGATGCCCTGGGCCGCCTTGGCTTCGTCGAGGAGCTCGGGGCGCGCAAGCGAGGTCGCGGCGCGGCTGAACACCTGCACGCCCGTCGCTTCCGCCATGCCCGACACCCACGGCGGACTGCCGCCGTCGAACGGGAAGAAGTACTCCCAGGCCGTGCCGCCGGCCCGCGGCACGCGCAGCGCCTGCGCCTCGCCGATCAGTCCACCGAGCTGGGTCTTGGCCGTGGGCCCGGGCGTGTAGTAGAGCGCGTTGCCGCGGCCGAACGTGCCGAGCCACTGCAGCTGGAGGCCGAGCCCTGGGTAGAGCTGCCAGAGCACCTGGCTGCCATCGAACTGGATCCGCTGGCCGGATGCCGTGGACTTGCCGAGCTTCCACCACTGCGCGTTGCGCTGGAGCGTCGCGGTGAGCATCGGCAACCGGTCGCGGGTGATGCGGTTGCCGCGGGCCATCGTGGTCGTCGTCTTCAACAGGCCGTCGAGCTCCCGGCGCGCCTGGCTCTTGCTCTTGGCCTTGCGGCGCACGGCGTCGGCGCTGGTGAGCGCGGCTCGGGCGTCGTAGCGGGCGCTCGGCGGGCCGCCGACGGCGTTGATGCGCTTGCGGATGAGCGTGAGGTCGATCGTCTTCGCCTTCGGCTTCTTCTTCGGGGCGACGCGCGCGGCCGATGCGGTCGGGCGACCGGACGACGACGAGGCCGTGCTGACGCTCGCGGCGACGTCGGCAGGCGAGGCGTCGGTGCCCACGCCCTGGCCGATCGCGGGCACCGTCGTCACCTGCGAGCCGCGCACGAGCAGCTGCGTGGTCGCCGTCGCGGGAGTGGCCGCGGTTGCGGTGAGAAAGGCTGCGCCGAGGATGGCGAGCGCGAGCGGACGGTGGGGGCGGGGGCGGGGCGTCGGCATCAAAGGGTCCAACCCGCCTTCTCGGCAGGTGCTGCGGATCCTGCCGCACGTTGGCACGTCGCAGCGCCGGTCCGGCCAGCGGCGCGCGGCGATTTCAGGGCGGGATCGCCGGTGGCACGGGCGATTCGGGGTGGTCGTGGCGCTGGCCCTCGAGCGGGGCCTACTGGCGTGCAGCGGGGAGGGCAGGTGATAGCTTCGGCACACCGTGCGGGCCTTTCGTTCGCCCTCGGTCCGCGCCGGTACCCCAGACGTTTTCCCCGGGAGCCCTTTGCTCATGACGACGCTTCGATCCCTCGCGCTCGCGGCGGTCGCCTCTGGCGCCGTCGTACTCGCCGGTTGCGGCGGCAGCGACAGCGGCACCGCCGACACCGGCAATGGCGGCACCGACGCCAAGGCCATCCTCGTCAACACGTTCGCCCCGTCGACCGACGGCAGCAAGATCAAGAGCGGCCAGATCGACCTCAAGGTCAGTGGCAAGATGACGGGCAGCGATGCCCTCGACGGCACCGCCGAGGCCAAGATCCAGATCGATCAGGCCAAGGACGGTGCCCTGCCCGAGTTCGCCGCCGAGGTCGCGGTCGAGGGCCAGCAGAAGGGCAGCTCCAAGTTCGACCTGAAGGCCGGCGGCACGTACGTCGGCAACCGCTTCTACGTGAGCTACGACGGCGAGAACTACGACGTCGGCGAGGAGCTCTCGAAGCGCGCAGTGAGCTCGCTGCAGCAGGCGGTCAAGGAGTCTTCGGGCAAGGACGCGCAGCAGCAGGTGATGGGCCAGCTCGGCCTGCACCCGGAGACGTGGCTCACCGACCCCAAGGTCGACGGCGACGAGGAGATCGGCGGCGTCGACACTTACAAGATCACCGGAGCGGTCGACCTGAAGGCACTCGTGCCCGACGTGCTCGCTGCGGCGAAGAAGGCGCAGTCGCTCGCTCCGTCGGCGTCGACGACGAAGGTGCCGACGGTGACCGAGGCGCAGCTCACCAAGGTGGAGCAGCAGGTCAAGAAGCTCGACGTGACGATCTGGACCGGCAAGGAGGATCAGATCCTCCGCCAGCTGAAGGTCGATCTCTCGCTTGGCGACACGGATTCCAAGGACGTGCTCGACGGCACGCTTCAGCTCACCCTCACGGGCGTGAACGAGGAGCAGAAGATCTCGGCGCCGTCCGACACGAAGCCGATCACCGAGCTCATGCCGAAGCTGGGCGGGCTCTTCGGTGCCGCGAGCGGCCTCGGTGCCAGCGGTGCCGGGGGCGGTGCTGCGAGCAGCGGCGCCGGTGCGTCGGTGCCGGACGCTTACGTGCAGTGCGTGAGCGCGGCGGGCGGCGACGCCGCGAAGCTCAACGACTGCCAGGCCGAGCTCCAGAAGTAGGGCTGGGCGCTCGTCCCTGACAGTTGGACTGGCGCGACACCGCTCACGCGCGCGGGATGCCGACGGTATCCAGCGCGTCCACCGGTGGCCAGGCTGGTAGCGGTGCGCATGGTTGAATGCCCGCATGCTCGTTACCTCGTCGCGGCGCGCTCTCGCCGTGTTCTCCTGCTCGATCGCTGCCGTCGGCGTTGCCGGCTGCGGCTCCGGTGACGATTCATCCGGCGGAGGTGGCGGAGGCTCCGCAGACGGCGGCGACGGCGCGGCGCTGCTGAACGCGGCGACGATCACGCCCGATGGCGCAGCGCTGAAGTCGGGCACCGTCGGCCTGTCGGTCTCCGGCACGTTCGACTCCCCGAAGGACAAGGACGTCAAGAAGGTCAGCGGCAAGGTGTCACTCACCGTGAGCTCCGAAGGGATCGATACCGCGAAGGGCTCCACGCCGCCCACGAAGGTGACGTTCGACATCGACGGCGACTACACGTCGCCGTCGGGCAAGACGGGCACGGCGAAGTACGCCGGCGGGTTCAGCTACCTCGACTCGCAGCTCTACGTCAACTGGAAGGGCAAGGACTACGCGTTCGGCAAGGAGCTCACGAAGCAGTTCGCGACGGGCTTCGGTCAGGGTCTTTCGAGCAAGGGCGATTCCAAGGATCTGCAGGCCGTGACGGCCGATCCGAAGAAGCTCGTCGACACGCTCGACCTGGAGCCGGGCACCTGGCTCGAGGACTCGAAGGTGAGTGACGGGCCGGAGCTCGACGGCGTTGCGACCGACGCGGTGACCGGCAAGATCAACGTCCGCGCCACCGCCGAGGATCTTCGCGAGGGCTTCAAGAAGCTGCCGGCGGCATTCCCGAATGTGCCGGGCTTCAAGGAGCTCGAGCAGATGGGCGACCTCAAGGACGCCGACATCAAGGAGGCCGAGGAGTCGCTCACCACGCGCGATCTCACCGCCTACATCGGCAAGGAGGACCACGCCCTGCGTCGCCTCGAGCTCAAGCTCGCCGGCAAGGACAAGGGTGACGGCGGTGCCTCTGCTGATCTCACCATCCAGATCGACATGACGAAGTTCAACCAGCCGCAGGGCATCAAGGCGCCGAGCAGCTCAGCCCCGGTGACCGACCTCTTCGCTGAGCTCCAGAAGGACTTCCCGGGCATCGGCGGCCTGCTCGGCGGCTAGTCGGCGTCGGCGGCGCGCGCCGCCCTCCGCATCGTGCGCTGTAGGCGCCGGCACCGACAAGAGCGGCGCCGGCGCCTCCGCTCGTCTGGGGCGTCCTGCGGTCACGCGCGTGACGTGAGTGTCCGTCTGGGGCCCTGCGGTCACGCGCGTGACGTAAGCGACCGGGTACGCCGTCGGCGCGCCCGGTACCGTGCGGGCCGTGACGCGCGTCTCCGGCTTTCTGTTCTCGGGCGCGGGCTGGCCTTACCTGCTCGTGCCGTTCATCCCTATCGCCGTTGCGCTCGACCTCGCCGGCGCTGGATCGTCCGCGATCTTCCTGGCGGCCGCGCTCGGCGTTGTCCCGACGGCGGCGCTGATGGGCAAGGCGACGGAGGAGCTGGCGGCCCGCAGCGGGCCGGGCGTCGGCGGTCTCCTGAACGTCACCTTTGGCAACGCGCCCGAGTTGATCATTGCCCTCTTCGCCCTGAACGCCGGGCTCCAGGAGGTCGTCAAGGCCTCGCTCATCGGCTCGGTCCTCGGCAACACGCTCCTCGTGCTGGGTGGATCGATGGTCTACGGCGGTATCGGGCGCGTCCGGCAGCGGTTCCAGCCGACGGCCGTCACCGCGCAGATGACGATGCTCATGCTTGCCGGTGCGGCGCTCCTCATGCCGACGGTGTTCGTCCTCATCCAGGGCACCGGGCTGCCGCAGGTGGGAGACGAGATCGCGAAGGTCCCCGTCGAGGCGCGGCAGATGTCCGACATCGTCGCCGTGATCCTGCTGCTCTCCTACGGCGCCGGGCTCCTGTTCTCACTGCGCACGCATCGCGACCTGTTCAACCCGAGCCACGGTGACGACGACGATGAGCTCGCCGCCGAAGACGCCTGGTCGGTGCGCCGCTCAGTCCTCACCCTGGCCGCGGCGGGCGTCGCGGTCGGTGTGATGTCGGAGATTCTCGTCGGGTCGCTCGAGGACGCGGCCGAGGGTCTCGGCCTCTCACCGTTCTTCATTGGCCTGATCGTCGTTGCCATCGTCGGCAACGCGGCCGAGCACTGGGTGGCTCTGTACTTCGCGAAGAAGGACAAGATGGATCTCACCGTCAACATCGCGATCGGCTCGGGCGCGCAGATCGCCCTCTTCGTCGCGCCGGTGCTCGTCCTCTGCTCACTCTTCCTCGGTCCGGAGCCGATGGCACTCGTCTTCAACGGCTACGAGCTGGCAGCGATTCTCATCGCCATCCTGGCCGTCGACCAGGTCGTCCGAGACGGCGAATCGACCTGGTTCGAGGGCTTCCAGCTCCTCGCCCTCTACGCGATCTTCGGCGTCGTCTTCTTCTTCGCCTGAGTCAGCCGGGCCGTGTCGTCAGCCACACGACGTCAGTCGCCCGCACGGGGCCCTGCGGTCACGCGCGTGACGGAAGTGCCCGTTGGGGGCCCTGCGGTAACGCGCGTGACGGAAGTGCCTGTTGGGGGCCCTGCGGTCACGCGCGTGACGTGAGCACCGCTCAGACGTGCGGTGGGCCGAGGATGCGCTCGAGCTCGGCGTGCTCGTCGACGTCGGGCTTGCCTTGACGGGCGAGCCGGTCTCGTCGTCGCGCCACCAGCGCCCGTGCTTCGTCGACCAACTCGGAATCCATGTGCGCCCAGGGCGGACCTTGCGCCAGTGGCCGGCTCGGGCCGCCCGCCCCGTCGCGGGCGAGGCGGGCGGCTCGCTTCTCGGCAATGAGCTCCCGGAGTGCTGCCTCGTCGGCAGCCCGGCTCGGCATCTGCGTTCCGCCGCGATCAGGCCCGCGGTCGGCATCGAGGCCGTCCCGTCCGATCTCGTCCCACGGGGATGGGCGGCGCAGCAGGACGAGCCCGACGACGATCGACGCCACGAGCACCACCACCACGACGACACCGAACGCCCCCACGCCCCCAGTATCGCGTGCAGCTCGAGGTCGATGTCGGTCCAGAACAGCGACGCAGTAGCTCTCACGCGGTCACGCGGGTGACGGGAGGTCCCTGGGAGGGCGGTGCGGTAACGCGGGTGACGGGAGGTCCCTGGGAGGGCGGTGCGGTAACGCGCGTGACGGGAGGTCCCTGGGAGGGCGGTGCGGTAACGCGGGTGACGGGAGGTCCGTCCGCTGGCCGCCTCGGATTCAGCGGTCTGTAATCAGGTGCCGGTTACGGTTGGAGACGTGCAGAGTCGAGCGGGCCAGAACAGCCGTGCGTCGGTACTCGTCGTCGACGACGAGCCGACGATCAGCGAGGTCGTCGCGCGCTACCTCGTGCGCGCCGGTTACGACACCCGAATCGCGGGCGACGGCGCGCAGGCGCTCGCGCTGCACAACGAGCGGGCCGCCGACCTGATCGTGCTCGACGTGATGATGCCGCACGTGAGCGGCGTCGAGGTCTTGCGTCGGCTGCGGCGGGACGGGGGCGACGCGCCAGCCGTGATCATGCTGACCGCGCGCGGGGAGGAGTCGGATCGCATCACCGGGCTCGCGCTCGGGGCCGACGACTACGTCGTCAAGCCATTCTCGCCGAGGGAGCTCGTCGCGCGGGTCGACGCGGTGCTCCGCCGGGTGCGCCCGGCCCAGTCAGCGCCCGTCGCGACCGACGTGATCGAGGCCGGCGACCTGCGCATCGACCCAGCGGGCCGTCGCGTGACCCGTGGCTCTGAAGAGGTGCAGCTCACCCAGCGCGAGTTCGACCTCCTGCTGTACCTCGCCGCCAGCCCGGGCACCGTGTTCTCGCGTGACCAGCTGATGAACGGCGTCTGGGGACACGACTTCTACACCGACACTTCGACGGTCACCGTGCACGTCCGCCGGTTGCGGCAGAAGCTTGAGCGCGACCCGGCCGAGCCGGAGTTCGTGCAGACCGTGTGGGGCGTCGGCTACCGGTTCGACGTGCCTGCGTCGGCCGGCGACGTATCCGAGGCGGCATGAGTTCCGCGGAGCGCCGTTCGATCGCGGGGTCGACGGCGCTGTTCCTCGCGGCGCTCACGGTTTCGGTCGCGCTGATCTACACCCAGCTCGGTCACTCGTGGGTCGCGGCCTATTGGATTGCGATCTGCGTCGGGCCGACGAGCTTGCTCGCGCTGATCGTCGCACACCTCGTCCACCATGATCCGCGCGGAATACGCTCGCTGTCGCAGCGCTTCTGGCTCGTCACCCTGCTGGCGCTTGGCCCCGTCCTGTTCGCTGGCGCTGCGGCCGCGAAGCAGATGTTCATTACGCCGGAAGACGCGACCGTCGGCGCCGGCGTCCTCGTGATGGCGCTCGCTGTCGGCGCGCGGGTGTCGTACCTGCTCTCAAGCGACGTGCGGCGGGATGTGGCAGAGCTCCGCGCCGGGTTGGCTCGCGTTGCAGCGGGTGAGCGAGATGTGGTGTTCCGCGTCGACGGTCGCGATGAGCTCGGCGGGCTCGCCGCGCAAGCGCGTGAGACCGTCGCGATGCTCGCGGAGGAAGAGCGGCTGCGCGACGAGGCTGAGCGGATGCGGCGGCAGACGATCGCGTCGATCAGTCACGACCTCCGCACGCCGATCACGTCGCTTCGGCTGCTGGCGGAGGCGATCGAGGACGATCTCGTCGACCCGGAGACGGTCAAGCGCTACGCGACCTCGATGCGCACGAACGTCGAGGTGCTCGGCGCGCTCATCGACGACCTGTTCGAGCTGGCCCGCATTGAGGCCGGCGCGCTGACGTGGTCGATGGAACAGATCGAGCTCGGCCAGATCGCCGCGGAGGTGATCGGGACGCTCGAGCCGGAGGCTTCTCAGCGTGGGATCCGCATCCAGGCACCGACGGATGACGCGTACGAGCTCCTCGGTGACCCCGCGCGGTTGCGGCGGGTGTTGCTGAATCTTCTCCAGAACGCGGTGCGCCACACGCCGGCGGATGGGTCGGTGACGGTGCGCATCGAGCCGGCGGCGAGTGGGGGATGGGAGGTCGAGGTGGCCGACGACGGCGAGGGCATTGATCCGGCGGACGCCGATCGCATTTTCGATCCCTTCTACCGCGGCGGGAGCGAGGCGGCACGCACCCGGCCCGGCACCGGACTCGGGCTGGCCATCGCGCGAGCCGTCGTGGAAGCCCACGGCGGGCGGATCTGGCTGGCGCCGTCGGAGCGCGGCAGCCGGTTCCGGTTCAGCTTGGCCGCCGGCGCCTAGCGGGTCGTGCGGTCACGCGCGTGACGGGAGTGTCCGGCTGGGGCTCTGTGGTCACGCGCGTGACGGGAGTGCCCTCGGCTGACGCGGATCAGACGCCGGGGGCGCGCGCGGGGTCAACGGCTACCGGGCGTCGTCGCGCTCGCTCTTCGCGCCTCCGCACCTGGAGGTGCAGGAGCACGACGGCGCTCGTGAGTGCGGCATAGACGCACCACACCGACGTGACCGACTCGTACCGCACGAGCGCAGCGCCGACGAACCCCGCCGCGTTGACGAGTCCGAAAACCAGGAGCTCACGTCGGCTCGTGAGTAGTACCGCGCCGAGCGTCGCGACCGCGTAGAGCGCCGTCGAGATCGGACCGAGCCTGTAGTCGGTCTCGTAGACGAGCGCGTGCCGGTCGACGTGTGCAGCAATCTCCTCGACGTTCAGGACGTAGACGACCCAGACCGCGACCGCGGCGCCGGCGGCGAGCGGGAAAAGGAGGGCGCGGCGCCTCCACGGCACGGGCTCGATCGCGCGCACCCCGAGCGGGACGAGCAGCGGCAGGACGATCTGCGCGATGAGCAGGTACGCCAGGATCGCGGCGTTCATCACGCCGACGCTCACGGTCCCCTGCAGTCCGAACCAGACGAACGCCTCAACACCTTGGTGCACGGCGAACAGCAGAGGCAGTGCTGCGATCGGGAAGTCGGCTCGGGTTGGAGCCATCCGCAGCGCGACGACGCCAACCGGTGCGACGATGGCCGCGGCGGTCAGGTCTGCCGTCGCCGAGAAGCACATCGCGCCTCAGGCTAGCCACCGACTTCTGCTGATGCGGGGCGGCCCGCGACGCCCGCGCGACGGCGTCCCTGGGGATTGCTGGCGTGTCCCGCCGGGACTAAGGAGCGAGCGCCTGTCGGTGCAGAGCGGTGACGTCGTCGTCGACGGCCCCTTCGAGGTCTGTCCGAATCCGGTCGGTTTCGATGCGCAGGGTGTCGATCCGGGCCCGTGCGAGGATGGCGTCGCGCGCCTTGTCGAGCGCGCGACGATGGGGCTTGCGATGCTGCGGGCCGTCGACCTCGACCGCGAGGCGGCGAAGCTCGTGCAGGAAGAGGATGTCGGGACGGAACTCACCGCCCTCGACGCGGAGCGGCTGATCGACCGATGTCGGAACGAACCCGCGCGCGACGAGCGCCCTCACCAGTCGGTGCGCGGCGCGGCTGTCCGGTCCGCCGGTCAGCGCCGCGGTGAGTGGGCCGGCGGGAATCGCGCGCCGGAGCGCGCCGGTGCCGCGGCGCTTTCGATCGAACGTGCGATTGAGCTCGTCTTCGTCGAGCAGCTGGAGGTAGTCCGCTTCGTGGACGATCCGGCGGAGCATCGACTTCGATTCGCGAACGGCAGTGTCGACGAGCGCGTGCCCGACGCAGGCAACGGAGACACCTCCGATCATCTCGGTTTCGACGGGTGCGGCAACCCGGATGAAATGCACGATGGCGGGCCGGCCGGTCCGCCCCAGCCGGACCCCGGTGGCTCGCCTCGGGCGCCGCTGGCCGCCCACGACGCCGATCCAGAACTGCCCACCCCGGTGCGGCGCGGCGGCCTTGCGCACCTCGAGTGCGGTCCGGGCGGCCACGTGCGCGCTCGCTCCCGCTGCAAGCAGCGCGCACCGGATCACCTGCGCATCGTTGAGCTCGGCTGTGGCGACCACGTAGACGCCTCGAAACACGCGCTGAAGGAAGCCGCGACGCGTCAGCACACGAATCTTCTTCGCGGTGTAGCCGAGCCCCCGCAGTTGGTGCACGGTGATGCAGCGATCGCTCGAGTCGGCCAGCGCCACGATCTGGGCGAGATCTGCGACGGATTCCATGCTGTTGATCATCGGCATCGACCTGTTACAGCTGCCGCTCGCATCGCAACGAATCTGTGGCGAAACTGCGTCGCCCCTCCACGTCATCGCGCGCACAACAGTCCCCGATCGCGAGACCGCCGTCACGCGAGTGACGGCGGGTCCTGCCCGGGGCCCTACGGTCACGCGAGTGACGGCGGGTCCTGCCGGGGGCCCTACGGTCACGCGAGTGACAGCAGGTCCTACCCGGGGCCCTACGGTCACGCGAGTGACGGCGGGTTCCTCCGGTGGCGTTTTGGTCACGCGAGTGACGGCGGGTGCCTCCGGTGGCGTTTTGGTCACGCGAGTGACGGCCGGATCGCGGTGGGACGGCGGGGGACCTCGCGAGAGCGAGGCCCTGTCGCGGGTACCGTCGCGTTCCTTCTCACACGCCGCACCGGCGCCGGGCGCGGGCCATCGGTAGCCTTGCGCGTGCCTCGGACCCCGACGTCACGTGGGTGACCGCAGTGCCCCTCGCGGGTCCTCACGTCACGCGCGTTACCGCAGGGCCCGCCCCCTCTCGTTCACGCAGCAGGAGCGCAAGCCACCGCATGTTCATCTTCAAGGCCGCTGTCGTCGGCGCCGGCACCATGGGCGGCCAGATCGCGCAGACGATCGCCGCGTCGGGCATCCCCGTCGTCCTCAAGGACATCAAGCAGGAGTTCGTCGACGCCGGCATCACCGCCGCGCGTGAAGCCACTCAGGGCGAGGTCGCGCGCCTCGTCAAGAAGGGCAAGATGACCGAGGAGCAGGCGGCCGCGCGCGTCGCCGAGGTGCTCGGCCTCATCGAGGGCACGCTCACGTACGACTCGTTCGGCGACGTCGACTTCGTGATCGAAGCCGTCCCCGAGCGGATGGACATCAAGCAGGCGATCTTCCAGCAGCTCGATGCCGTCACGCCGAGCCACGCGATTCTCGCGACGAACACGTCGGCGCTGTCGGTCACCGAGATCGGCGAGGCCACGACGCGCCCCGAGAAGGTCGTCGGCTTCCACTACTTCTACCCGGCGACGCTCATGCCGCTCGTCGAGGTCATCGAGGGCGACTACACCGATCCGCAGACGGTCTCGGTGGCGTACGCGTTCGCCCAGCAGACCCGCAAGCAGCCGATCATCTGTGGCGAGTGCCCCGGCTTCGTCGTCAACCGCATCCTGATCGCGGCCGTCGGTGAGATCTGGCGCGCGCAGGAAGAAGGCGGCCTCGACATCCTCAAGGTCGACCAGGGTCTGCAGGAGGCGAAGGTCCTCCCGATGGGCCCGTTCCTGCTGCTCAACCTGCTCGGTCTCGACACCGCGCTGCACACCGCCGAGCACCTCCACGAGGAGTACGACGGCGGCCTCGTCGACCCCAACGACGCCTCGTTCTACGTCCATAAGGGCATTAGCGAGCTGGTCGCCGCGGGCAAGTCGGGCGTGAAGACCGGCGAGGGCGTCTACACCGCCGACGGCAGCAAGAATCTGCCGGGCGACGCCGACCCGGACATCGACGACATCGTCACCCGCACGCTCCTGACGACGCTGCGCGAGGCGTGCCAGCTCGTCGAGGAGGGCATCGCCGGTATCCGCGACATCGACTTCGGCATGATGGGCGGCGCCGGCATGGACCCGCGCCGCGGCCTCCTCCCGCCGTTCATGAAGGCCGACCAGATCGGTCTCGATGTCGTCCTCCAGCAGTTCGAGGACGCCGCGGCGAAGTACGGCCCTCGCTTCGCCCCGCCGGTGCTGCTCCAGCGCCTCGTGGCACAGGGTCGCCTCGGCACCAAGTCGGGTCAGGGCTTCTACCCGTACCCGAACTTCGACGCCGAGCAGCCTGGCGAGACCGTCAAGCTCGAGAGTCGCGACGGTGGCATCTCGATCGCATGGCTCGCGAACGGCCTGATGAACTCGCTGTCGCCGGCCGTCATCGCCGACCTCCGCAAGGTGTGGGAGAAGGTGAGCGCCCGCGGCGACCGCGCGCTGATCTTCGCCTCCAGCAACCCGCTGCTGTTCTGCGCCGGCGCCGACATCAAGGCGTTCACCCAGCTCGACGAGGCCGCCGGTGCGGAGCTGATCAACAGTGCCCATTCGCTGTTCCGCGAGTTCGGTCAGAGCGATGTGGCCACGATCGCCGCGGTGAATGGCCTCGCCTACGGCGGTGGCTGTGAGCTCGCGATGAGCGCCGACATTCGTCTCGCCGCGAAGTCGGCCGTGTTTGGCCAGCCGGAGATCAAGCTCGGCATCATCCCGGGCTTCGGCGGCACGCAGCGCCTGCCGCGCCTCGTCGGCGCTGGCCGTGCGCTGGAGCTCAACCTCGTCGGCGACCCACTCCCGGCCGCGCTGGCCGAGGACTACGGTCTCGTGAACCGCGTCGTCGACGACCACGCCCTGATCGAGTCGGCTCTGAACTGGGCCCGCAAGCTCGCGGGTCAGGCGCCGATCGCCGTGAAGCAGATCAAGACGGTCTCGGGTCAGGGCGACCTCGACACGGGCATCGCCGCCGAGATCGCCGGCTTCGAGACGGCGTTCCAGTCGGCCGACGGCAAGGAAGGCATCAGCGCCTTCCTCGCCAAGCGCGCCGCCAACTGGCAGAACAAGTAGCCGCCGCGCCCTGGGGGGTCCTCCGGTAACGCAGGTGACGCGAAGTGCCCGGGAGGGCACTCGCGTCACGCGCGTGACCGGAGGCCCTCCGGCCTGGTTGTGGTCCTGCGGTAACGCGCGTGACGGAGGTGCCTTCTGAGGGTCCTGCGGTAACGCGCGTGACGGGAGTGCCTTCTGGGGGTCCTGCGGTAACGCGCGTGACGGGAGTGCCTTCTGGGGGTCTTGCGGTCACGCGTGTGACGGGAGTGCCCGGCGTCGCTCAGCCTGGTGAGACGGTCGTTCTGCCGTGCTCGCTGACGTAGGTCGACCCCATGTGATGTGCGATCTCGATCAGCGAGCCCAGCGTCATCGAGACCTCTCCGGAATGCAGTCCCCACTCGGCCCATGGGACGGGCGACGGCATGATCGAGTTGCGGCCCGCCCGCACCCGCAAGACGGCGGTGCCCGTGTCGCGCTCGCAGCTCGCCGTGAAGCGGTCGGTCGTCACGACCCAGGGCGTTGAGGCCTCCGGGCGCAGGAAGTTCCAGAAGGCACGCTCCACGATCCCCGACCAGCCCGGGGCAGGGCGTCCAGAGAGCAGCGGGTGGAGGATGTCTCCGTCGCCTGCGAGCTCGGCGGGGTTGGTGCATGCGAGTTCGTACTCCGGGCCCGTGGGTCCGCCGAACGCGCGGACGAGCGCGCCGAGCGCTGCGAAGAGCGGGTCTCGGCCAGGACGACGGCCGTAGGTCGAGTAGGCGACGACGCAGCCGTCTTGGCCCTGCTGGGTGCACAGGGGAATGTGCTGAGTGGTGCCGCCGACGAGCTCACCGCGTGCGGTGGTGAATGCGCTACCCGGAAGGATCGCGCCGACCAGCTGCCCGCGCAGCACCGGATCGGGATCGATCACGTCCCGAAGCAGTCGGGAAAGGATCGCCGAGCCCTGCGAATGGCCGATGAGGAGCACGCCCCGGCCGTGGTTGTCGCGCGCCATGTATTCGTTCCAGGCACCGAGCACGTCGGCGTACGCGATGTCCTGGGGCGGGGTGGGGCCACGCTGCTGCGTGACGTAGGCGCCGGCGATGCTCCCCGCCGATTCCTGGCGGTAGATCGGTGCGAACACCCGACAAGCCGGCGTGAAAGCCGCAGCCTGCTGGCGGAGGACGGTGCGCACGTCGGCGTTGATCCGGCGCTGCGCGTTCGACGAGAAGCCGTCGGACGTGACGGTCGGATAGACGTAGAAGCAGTCGATCGGCGGGTCGGCGGAAACCTCCGTGCGCGTGGTGCCGAGCACGCGGCGGCGCTGGATCTGCGTGTTGCCGAGCACCGTCGTCACGTAGGCCTGGGCGCAAATGCTCTCGGCCATTCCGGGGTAGCAACCCCAGCGCGCCGGCACCTTCGTCGGCTCGACGGTCGGCGCTGCGGGCGCGCTCGGCGCAGCGAACAGGAACGCGACGACGGCCAGTAGCGCCATCGCGGTTCGGCGGGACAAACCAAACACCAGAAGATCGTAGACGCTTGTGTGTCCGTCGTCACGTTCAATTGAGCAGGCGGCAGAAGCGACCTACCGAGCCTGCGTCACGGGAGTGTCCTTGAGGGGACCTGCGGTCACGCGCGTGACGGGAGTGTCCTTGAGGGGACCTGCGGTCACGCGCGTGACGGGAGTGTCCTTGA
>JAGIBJ010000042.1 GCA_017744415.1 Solirubrobacteraceae bacterium | reverse complement strand
GTGTAGCACTCGCCGTCATCGGACTGCTGGCCGAGCAGGACCAGGTCGGGCGCCTCGGCCTCGAGCGCCTTGGCCAGCGCGTAGCCGGTGCCGTTGACGTCCGAGCCGGCCAGCGCGTCGTCGGAGAGGTGCAGCGAGCGGTCCGCGCCCAGCGAGACGGCCTTGGTCAGGGCGCGCTTGGCGCTCTCCGGCCCCATCGTGACGGCCACGACCTCGTCCACGCCGAGGGCGCCGCCCTCCTTGAGCTGCATCGCCGCCTCGATGGCGTGCGTGTCGAACGGGTTGAGGTTCTTCTCCCCGCTGCGGTCCAGGCGCCCCGTCGACGCGTTGATGCGCTTCTCGACGGCGGCGTCCGGCACCTCTTTGACCAGGACGCAGATTTTCACGGAAAGGTCACCTCTCTAAGCCAATGAGTTTCGACAGCGTAGCGATTGACTGACGAGTCAATCCACTGGTTCGGCCAAGTCCAACAATCGTTGGAGGACTCGTTCTCGGAGCTCACCCGTCGGGGGTCCCATGCCGAGC
>JAGIBJ010000041.1 GCA_017744415.1 Solirubrobacteraceae bacterium | reverse complement strand
GTACAGCAGCGCGTACGCGACGGTCGAGAGCACACCGACGACGGCGAACCGGACGAGCTGTCCGAGCAGCGCGTTCCCGCCCGTGGTCGGCGTCGACGGCCGGGCGTCGCCGACGAGCGGGAGGTGCTCGCGGACCGACGCGAGCGGGAGCCGACCCGCGGCCAGGTCACGGCCGACGCGGACGATCCCGCGCAGGTCGGCCTTGGCCGTCGCGACGATGTCGACCCGGGAGTCGGGGTCGTCGACCCAGTCGACGGGCACCTCGTGGATCCGCAGCCCCGCCTTCTCGGCGAGGACGAGCAGCTCGGTGTCGAAGAACCACCCGTTGTCCGCGACCAACGGCAGCAGCCACTGGGCCGCGTCCGACCGGATCGCCTTGAAGCCGCACTGGGCGTCGGAGAACCGGGTGGCCAGAGCGCCGTGCAGCAGCAGGTTGTAGCAGCGCGAGATGAGCTCACGGCGAGGACCGCGGACCACGCGCGACGTGCGGCTGAGGCGGGTGCCGATCGCGAGGTGCG
>JAGIBJ010000040.1 GCA_017744415.1 Solirubrobacteraceae bacterium | reverse complement strand
GCATCCAGGTGGCCTCGACCGACCTGAAGTCGGTCAAGGGCCCGACGTTGACGATCAAGGTCAACGGCCAGCAGTACGTGTGGCGCTACGGCTACCCGGGCAAGGACCGGCTGCTCGTCTACACGGACATGGTCGTCCCGGTCGGCATGACCGTCCTGCTGGACATCACGGCCGACGACGTCGTCCACTCATGGTGGATCCCGAAGCTCGGCGGCAAGTTCGACGCCGTCCCGGGCTACACGAACAAGACTTGGTTCCAGATCCCGCCGAGCGCCCTCAAGGAGGGGCAGAAGCAGGTGATCTACACGGGCCAGTGCGCCGAGCTCTGCGGCCGCAACCACGCGAACATGTACGGACGCGTGATCGGCATGCGGATGGCGGACTACAAGAAGTGGTACGCGCAGAAGGTCCAAGAGGTCAAGACGGCCCGGACCGACGTCGCGAAGCAGCAGAAGGCCTTGCAGGCCGAACAGACCGAAGGCCAGTAAGAGGGATCTGAACCTTGGCAGCCACGACCGACCCGACC
>JAGIBJ010000039.1 GCA_017744415.1 Solirubrobacteraceae bacterium | reverse complement strand
AGATTGCACCGGTCGCCTGTCCAGGTTCCACGTCCCAAGAGGTCTGAATGTCCGTCTCTCGTCCCAGTGCGGTGGCCATCGCGGCTGCCGCGGCGCTCGGTCTGCCGTTGGTCGGCGTCCCGATGACGCCGCTGTCACCTGCGCTCGCTGCTGCCGCCGATGACACCACCCCGCCGTCGATCCCGGTCGAGACGTTCGACGGTGTCGAATCCGACATCACCGACACCTCCATCATCGTCCGCTGGGGGGCGTCGACCGACAACGTCGGCGGCTCCGGCATGGACCACTACATCGTCAACTACGAGGATCAGTTCTTCAACGTCCCGGCCACCGCCGCGACGAACTACAGCTACAAGCTGACGGGCCTCGGTCCGGAGTCGGACTACGACGTCTTCGTGTACGCCGTCGACAAGGCCGGCAACACCTCGCTGTTCCTGTACCTCGCGTACACGACCCGCGCTGCTGGCTCCACGCCGGTGCCGACGCCGACGGCCAGCCCGGCTCCGACCGCGACGCCGAAGCCGACCGC
>JAGIBJ010000038.1 GCA_017744415.1 Solirubrobacteraceae bacterium | reverse complement strand
GGCCTATCTCTCGCTCGGCACCGACACGCCTTTGGTGATCGTCGGCCAGCGCAGCTTCGGCAGCCGCCAGGAATTGCGCCTGCTTCGCCGCGACGAACTCAACCCGCTGGTCGCCCAGTTCAGGAATGTCCGCCGGATCGACTATCTGCCGCGCAGCCTGCTGCTCCGCCTCGTCCGCGGCGCCAAGGCGGTGACCTTCCCCTCGATCTATGAAGGCTTCGGCCTGCCGGTGCTCGAGGCGATGGCGCTCGGCACGCCGGTGCTCACCTCGAACCTCAGTTCGCTGCCCGAAGTGGCGGGCGAGGCCGCGCTGCTCGTCGATCCCTACAGCCCCGCCGCGATCGCCGCGGGCCTGCGCGCGCTCGACAGCGATGCCGATCTGCGCGCGCGCCTCTCCGCCGCCGGCCGCGCCCGCGCCGAATTCTTCTCGCCCGAACGCTATGCCGATCGCCTCGGCCGCCTCTATGGCGAGCTGTTCGAGGAGCGCGCCCGCGCCGATGCGCTGCGACCCGCCCATGCCTGATCCGCGCCGCCTGATCC
>JAGIBJ010000037.1 GCA_017744415.1 Solirubrobacteraceae bacterium | reverse complement strand
CAGCAAGGCTACAAAGGAAAGTCCGAAGTTCCGGATGTGTTCCCGGAACGGGTCAGGCCGCGCGGTGGACCTTGTTCCGCCCGCCCTGCTTGGCCTGGTACAACGCGGCATCGGCGCGGGCGAGCAGCCGCTCGGCGGTGTCGCCCGGGCGGAACTGCGCGAGGCCGAGGCTGATCGTCGCCCGCGGCAGGTCGCCGCCCCTGGCGGTGCCGCGCTCGATCGCCACGCGCAGCTGCTCGGCGCGCTGGCGCGCGGCGCCCGCGCCGACCTCGGGCAGCAGCCACAGGAACTCCTCGCCGCCGATGCGGCCGATCACGTCGTCACCGCGGACCTGGCCGGGCGCGATCTCGGCCACCCGCACGAGCACCGCGTCGCCGGTCGGATGCCCGAAGCAGTCGTTGATCGCCTTGAAGTGATCGATGTCGAAGATCACCGCCGACAGCGCCAGCCCCTCCTCCTCGCTCGCCCTGAGCAGCCGCTCGAGCCAGTCGAGCGCGCAGCGCCGGTTGGCGAGCCCGGTCAGCGAATCGGTCATCGCCAGCTTCTGCGCCTCGGCCGCAAGCACCACCGCGCGCGAGCGGGCCTGTTCGAGCGCCTGCTCGCGAGAGACCTGCTCGGTCACGTCG
>JAGIBJ010000036.1 GCA_017744415.1 Solirubrobacteraceae bacterium | reverse complement strand
GGTGGGTTATCCCATTCGGAAATCGCGGGATCAAAGCCTGCTCACGGCTCCCCCACGCTTATCGCAGCGTGCCACGTCCTTCATCGCCTGTACATGCCAAGGCATTCACCAGATGCCCTTACCTCACGCTTGAGAGTCCACACCACCAACGACAACACTGGATCAGTCAAAGACCGACACGAAACTCGGCAAGAGCAGTGCAGCGCAGTTTTACCGGGACCCCGTCAAAGTATCACTTTGATGGGAACCCTCTTGGTGTGGATGATTATCTCAGCCTTGATTGGGCGCACGATCAGAGCGGTCAAACTTGATCGCAACGCCCTGTGCAGCATCAGTCGCAGCGTCGCCGCTGAAACCAACGCCGTCACGGCATCGATTTGAAAAACCCATTCACAATGTCAAAAAGCTGCGGGCAACGCCCGCATGGCCGCTCCGAAGAGCGGATCTCGTTTGCTTCATCCCTGGATATTCGGTGAGCGTTCGCGCTCCGCGCCGTCAGTCGCGGCAAAGCCGCGCCTTGCGGCGCGCTTCGCAGCGCTGGCCGTCCTTGTTTTGGTGCGATTTAGCCTCGCTAAATCGTCTCCAAAACTGCGGTCTGGTGGAGCCTATCGGGATCGAACCGATGACCTGATGCTTGC
>JAGIBJ010000035.1 GCA_017744415.1 Solirubrobacteraceae bacterium | reverse complement strand
CTTTCCGACCCTACGGAAGTCGAATGTCGCGGAAGCCGGTTTGTCACAAACCGGCTTCCGTTTTTATCGAACCCACTCTAGGTCTGGGCGCACACGGGCGTCAGATCCGTGAGCATGCGGGAAATGCATAGATGAACTTGATCCTGTTCGGTCCGCCGGCGGCGGGGAAGGGCACCCAGGCCAAGCGTCTCGTCGATCAACGGGGCATGGTCCAGCTTTCGACCGGCGACATGCTGCGCGCCGCGATCGCCTCGGGCTCCGAGCTGGGCCAGAAGGTCAAGGGCGTGCTGGACCGCGGCGAGCTGGTCACCGACGAGATCGTCATCGCCCTGATCGAGGAACGACTGCCTGAGGCCGAGGCGGCCGGCGGCGCCATCTTCGACGGCTTCCCGCGCACCGTGCCCCAGGCCGAGGCCTTGGACGCCATGCTGGCCAAGCGCGGCCAGAAGATCGACTCGGTTCTCCGACTCAAGGTAGACGAACCCGCTCTGATCGGCCGGATCACGAAGCGTTTCGCCGAGCAGGGCCGACCCGACGACAATCCGGAAGTCTTCGTCACGCGCCTGGCCGCCTACAACGCCCAGACCGCGCCGTTGCTGCCCTACTACGAAAAGCAGGGCAAACTGACGGAGCTGGATGGCATGGGGA
>JAGIBJ010000034.1 GCA_017744415.1 Solirubrobacteraceae bacterium | reverse complement strand
CGTCCTTCATCGCCTGTACATGCCAAGGCATCCACCAAATGCTCTTACCTCACGCTTGAGAATCCACACCATCAACGACAAGCCTGCATAAAAGCTTGCCGCCTTAAGACGGTGCAGAAGATAATCTCAGCCAGATATTACATCTGTAAGTGTCGCATTGCTGCCGATCATAAAGATCGACTGCCATGCGCCACGGCATCGATTAAAAACCCATTCACAATGTCAAAGACGCGGGCAAATCCCGCTGACCGACCGAAGTCGGATATCGTTTCTTCATCTTCTGGAGTACATCCCACGCACCAGCGTATGATCGCGGTGCGAAGTGCCTGGTGGAGCCTATCGGGATCGAACCGATGACCTCAAGCTTGCAAAGCTAGCGCTCTCCCAACTGAGCTAACGCCCCTTTTGCCAGGAACTGCTCGAAAGTGGTGGGCCGAGGAGGACTTGAACCTCCGACCTTACGCTTATCAGGCGTACGCTCTAACCACCTGAGCTACCGGCCCCTCTTCCGCGCCGACTGGCCCAATGGGCCGCGGGCGGCGTGAGCCAGCTCAGGCAGCGTCACGAAACCGAACCCGAAGGTTCGAGATCGTAACGATCTCCAGAGATGAAGGGACATGAGGACGGCGGCAATGTTCTTTGGAAAGGACGAAGCTCTTCCAGGC
>JAGIBJ010000033.1:43638-78680 GCA_017744415.1 Solirubrobacteraceae bacterium | reverse complement strand
ACGAACCGGCGACACATCAGCCCCACCAAAGCCAAACCGTCGCCCGTTAACCGGCGGCATGTGGCGCGGCTGCTGATCAGTCGGCGGCCGCGCCGCTGTTGCGCTTCGCCAGCATCTTCTGCACCGCCAGGTTGAGCCCGAGCAGCAGCAGGATGACGATGAGGAGCATCGTCGCGAGCACGTTCACCTCGGCGGGCACACCCTGGCGGCTCGCGCCGAAGATGTAGAGCGGGAACGTGGTGGTCTGGCCCGCGTTGAACGAGGAGACGACGTAGTCGTCGATCGAGAGCGCGGCGGCGAGCACGGCGGCGCTCACGACGCCCGGCGCGATCATCGGCAGCGTGATGCGGAAGAAGGCGGTGAACTCGGAGGCGCCGAGGTCGCGGGCGGCCTCCTCGATGTGCGGGTCCATCCCCTCGAGGCGCGCCTTCACGGTGACGACCACGTACGAGAGCGAGAACATCGTGTGCGCGATCCACAGGGTGAGGAAGCCGGTGTTGAGCCCCATCACGAGGAAGAGGCTGAGGAGGCTCGCACCCATGACCACCTCGGGGGTGGCCATCGGGAGGAAGACGAAGAAGTCGGCGGCGGCGCGGCCTCGGAAGCGATGCCGGACGAGCGCGATCGCGAGGAGCGTGCCGAGCGCCACCGTGGTGAGCGTCGACACCAGCGCCAGCTTGATCGAGTTCGTCATCGACTTCGAGAGATCCGGATCCTTGAACGGATGGAGCCAGTGGTCGAGCGTGAAGCCCTGCCACGTGAAGTTGAAGCGGCCGGCGGGATCGTTGAACGAGAAGACGATCGCGATCACGATCGGCAGGAAGAGGAACAGGATCGCCAGCACCGACCAGATGCCGAGGCCCCAGTCGCGCAGCCTGCCCGTGCGATCGCCAGCCCCGGCCGGCGTGATGGGTCCAGTCGCCGACATCAGCCCGCCACCTCCGTGAGGTTCTTGGTCCCGAGCAGCGCTGAGTAGATCGAGATGCCGACCAGGATGAGGCCGATCAGGAAGAACGAGAGCGCCGCGGCGGTCGGGTAGTCGAGCACCGTGAGGAAGTTCGTCTGGATGACGTTGCCGATCATGTACTGCTTGCTGCTGCCGAGCAGGGCGGCGTTGACGAAGTCACCCGTCGCGGGGATGAAGCAGAGGAGCGAGCCCGCGAAGATGCCGGGCGTCGCGAGCGGGATCGTCACCTTGCGAAAGGCCGTGGGACGCGACGCGTAGAGATCGGTGGCCGCTTCGATCAGGCGGCGGTCGAGGCGATCGAGCGACGCATAGAGCGGCAGCACCATGAACGGCAGGTAGTTGTAAGCGATACCGCCGATCACGGCCCAGCTCGTGGCGAGCACCCGGCCCTCGTCACCGACGATGCCGATGCCCTTGAGCTGGCTCACCACCCAGCCGTTGTCGGTGAGGATCAGCTGCCAGCTCACCGTGCGCAGCACCTGGCTCATGAAGAACGGGAGCACCACCATGAGGAGCAGGAATCCCTTCCAGCGGCCGGCCTTGAACGCGATGAAGTACGCGAGCGGGAAGGCGATCGCGAGGTCGATCACGGTCGCGGCAAACGCGTAGACGAGCGAGCGCTCGATCTGCGGCCAGTACTGGTCGATCGCATCCGAGTAGTTGCTGAAGCTCCACGTGAGGTCGTAGCCGGCCTCCGGGTCACCGCTCATCACCGACACGCCGACCTGGTTGACCAGCGGCAGCAGGAAGAACACGAGCAGCCAGAGCAGGCCCGGCAGCGCGAAGTACCACGGGATCAGCTTGCGACGATCGCGGAACACGGGCGCCTCAGCCTCCGGTGACGGCCGCCATGGCCCGATCGAGATCTTGGCGCTGCACGCTGCTGAGCTGCGCGTAGGCGAAGAACCGCTTGCTGATCTCCGGTGTCGGGAAGATCAGCGGGTTGCTGGCCAGCTCCGGATCGCTCTTCTCGAGCAGCTCCTGCACGCCCTTCACCGGCGGGATGTAGTTCACGTAGGCCGCGATCTTCGCCGCCACCTCGGGCTCGTAGACGAAGTTCATCATCGTCTCGGCCGCATACGGATGCTGGACCTTGGCCGGCATCATCATGTTGTCGGTCCAGAGGATCGCGCCCTCCTCCGGGTAGGCGAACCGGAGGTTGGGGTTGTCGGACTGCAGCTGAACCATGTCACCCGAGTAGGCGAGCGCGAGCACGATGTTGCCCTTGGTGAGGTCGGTGGAGTAGTCGTTGCCGGTGAAGCGCCGGAACTGGCCCTGCTTTGCGGCCTTGCCGATCTTCTCGACCGCCGCGAGGTGGTCGTCGAGCGACGACTTCGCCGGATCCTTGCCCTCGCCGATGAGCACGGTCGAGGCGGAGTCCTGGGCGTCGAGGAACATCGTCACCTTGCCCTTCCACTCGGGGTTGAAGAACTCCTTGATCGACTTGAGCTCGCGGCCCGTGGCCTTGATGTCGTAGCCCAGGCCGAGGGCGCCGGACTGCCAGGGGAGCGTGAACAGGCGCTCCGGGTCGTACGGCGGGTGCAGCAGCGAATCGACGAGGTTCTTGCCGTTGGGCACGTTGCGCTTGTCGATCGGCGTGACGAACGCGCTGCGCACCCAGCGCGCCGCCATCGGATCGGTGAGCACGACGATGTCGCGGCCGATCGGCTTGCCCGAGGTGAGCTGCGGGCGCACCTTCCCGAAGAACTCGTTGTTGTCGTTGATCTCCTCGACGTACTTCACGTGCCCGCCGTACTCGGCGTCGAACTCCTTCAGCACCGACTTGTCGATGTAGAGCGGCCAGTTCGAGAAGGTCCAGTTGCCGATCGGCACCTTCGGATGGTTCACCGACGCGGCGATCTTCGAGAGCTGGGCGACGTTCTGTTCGGCCGTGCCCTTGATGCCGCATGCCGCGAGGAACGCCCCGAGACCACCCGTCATCGCGATCGCGCCGGCGCTCCGCCCGAGGAACCGCCGCCGCCCCATCAACGACTGCTCGTGGAGCAGCCGCTCGAGGTGCGACTCGATCTCCCCGCGCGACGGGGGAGTCTGCGGGTCGTCAGACATCCGCACCCACGGCGACGACGAAGGTGTGCTCCGGCGCCCAGCTCAGCTCGACCTCGGTGCCGTTCGCGTACGGCGGCGAGGCGTTACGGCGGTTGTTCTGCACGGTGACGATGAGCTCGTCGCCCGCGGCCGTCTCTACGCGGTACTCCATCGAGACGCCCAGGAACGCCGAGCTCGTGACCCTGGCCGTGAGCTTGTTCTCCCGCTCCCCGGCGTCGGCCTCCTCGATCCGGTCCCAGATCCAGACCTTCTCGGGGCGCACGCCGACGGCGAGCTTGCCCGTCGTGGCGGCGACGCGATCGGTCGGGGCCTTGAGCTTCACGCCATCATGCGTCTGCACGACGGTCCACTCACCGTCGGTGCCGGTGACGGTCGCATCGATGAGGTTGCTCTGGCCGAGGAAGTTGGCGACGAAGGCGGTCTGCGGGGTGTCGTAGAGATCGCGCGCGGAGCCGGCCTGCTCGATGCGCCCGCGGTTCATCACGGCGATCACGTCGGCCATGGTCATGGCCTCCTCCTGATCGTGCGTGACGTGCACGAAGGTGATCCCCACCTCGGCGTGCACGCGCTTGATCTCCACCTGCAGCTGGCGGCGCAGGCGCAGGTCAAGGGCGCCGAGGGGCTCGTCGAGGAGCAGCGCGTGCGGGCGGTTGACCAGCGCGCGGGCGAGCGCGACACGCTGCTGCTGACCGCCGGAGAGCGCGGTGGGCTTGCGCTCGGCGAGGTGGCCGAGCTCGACGGCGTCGAGCGCCTCGGTCGCGCGGCGCTGCACCTCGGCTTTGCCCACACCGCGTCGCTCGAGCCCGAACATCACGTTCTTGAGCACGGTGAGGTGCGGGAAGAGCGCGTACGACTGGAACACCGTGTTCACGTCGCGCTTGTTCGGCGGCAGATGACTCACGTCGGCGCCGTCGAGGTAGATGTTGCCCTCGGTCGGCAGCTCGAACCCGCCGACCATGCGGAGGGTTGTCGTCTTGCCGCAGCCGGACGGGCCGAGCAGCGCGTAGAAGGTGCCAGGCTCGATGGTCAGCGAGAGGTCGTCGATGACCGTCACCTCGCCGTACCGCTTCGTGACCGCGTCGAACCGGATCTCCCCGGTCGCCGACGCGATGCCGGGGGTGGTGACCGCTGCCGAGCTCACGAGTCCACCGTATCCCCGCGCACCGGCGGCGGAACACCTGCATCCTGTCGGTTTGACGTAGGGGTCGACTGGACGGTGGGACAAACACCCAGCTTCCGGACGGTGGTACTCCTACGGAGAGGCCGACGCCCCGTCACTCCGGCGCATGGCGGGGCTGACGAGGCGTCTGGTGAGCCGGGCGGCGAGGCGTGGCGCGCGAGCGCTCACCTCGGCCGATGCGTCTCAGCGCGAGTAGCCCTTCAGAAGCGTTTTGAGCGTCGAGTAGGCCTTGCGCGGTTTGCCGTGGCGATCCATCAGGCCGGAGTCGAAGCGCGTCTTCCCGCAGCCCGGGCCGGTCCAGTTGTAGTAGTAGACGCGCTCGACGCCGAACGGCTTGTACTTCTTCGCGAGGTTGAGCACGGCGCGCGTGTTCGTCGCCGCCCGCGCCGTCGAGCACTTGAAGCTCCTGCCGAACTCGACGAGCCCGCCCGTCTCGGTGAACCAGAACTTCGCCGACCGGTTGTAGTGGCGGGCCGTCTTGATCATCAGCGACGTGTAGGTCGTGCGCTTGCGGTTGACGTCGCCGTAGTTGTGCAGGCCGATCACCTTCGCCCGCTTGCGATACGTGGGCGAGAGCGAGCCGAAGAAGGTCTTCTCGTAGCGGTCGACGGCGGCCTGATCGAGGATGTCGAGGGCGACGATCTTCTCCTTGCTCCCGACCACCTGGTACATCTCGCGGAAGAACTGCGCGGCCCGCTTCGGATTCTTGTACGTGGGCTGGCTCGCGTGATTGGCCTCGTTCCACACGCCCCACTCGTGCACGCCGAGCGCGCGGAAGTACGGGACGATCTTCTTCACCTGCGCGCGGTAGGCCGCCACCGACGGGAGCTTGGCCTTCTTCAGCGTGAAGTCGTCGGTCGAGAGATGGAAGAGCACGCTCACGCCGGCCGCCTGCGCGCGCTGCACGTACTGCGTGGCGAGCGTGACCTGGTAGGGGTCGCTCATCCCGTTCCACGGGAAGAAGTAGCGCGTCGTCTTGAGCTTGAGCGCCTGGTAGTAGGGCGAGTCGAACATGGCCTTGCCCTGGTCGCCGATGCCGACGCGGATCGACGAGCGGGCGGCATCCGCGGGCGCCGCCGCCAGACCGGAGAGGACGGTGATGGCGACCGCGGCGAGTGAGAGCAGGCGAGTGCGGGACGAGGAGGGCATGACCGTACGAAACCGGGTCACGGTGCGTCGATGCGCCGGTCGGCCTGGTTGGCGCAGGCGCGGTGCGCGGTGGAGATGCGTCATCGGAAGACGCTCAGAGCTCGATGAGCATCTTGCCGGTGTTGGCGCCCGCGAGCAGGTCGAGGAACGCCTGCGGCGCCGACTCGAGCCCCTCGCGGATCGTCTCGCGGTAGGTGATCTCACCGGCAGCGACCCAGGGGCCGACGGTGGCCAGGAACTCCGGCAGCAGGTCGGCGTGGTCGCTCACGAGCAGCCCCTCCATCCGCGCGCGCGTGGTGACGAGGTTGATGAGGTTCCTCGGGCCGGCGGGCAGGTCGGTGGCGTTGTACTGGCTGATCATCCCGCAGATCACGACGCGCGCATGGAGGTTGAGGCGGCCGATCGCGACCTCGAGGTGCTCGCCGCCGACGTTGTCGAAGTAGAGGTCGACGCCATCGGGCGCGGCGGCCTTCAGCTGGCCGCGGATGTCGCCCTGCTTGTAGTCGATGCAGGCATCGAAGCCGAGCTCGTCGACGACGTGCCGCACCTTCTCCGGACCACCGGCGCTGCCGATCACGCGTCCGGCGCCGAGCTTCTTCGCCGCCTGCCCGACGAGACTGCCGACGGCGCCCGCGGCCGCGCTCACGAACACCGTCATGCCGGGCCCCAACTCACCCACCCGCGTGAGGCCGGCGTAGGCCGTGTGGCCGGGCATGCCGAGCACGCCGAGGTAGGCCTGCGGCGGCGCGACCGGCGACTCGAGCTGGCGCGCGTAGGCGGCTTTGAGCACGGCGTGCTCGCGCCAGCCGAGATCGTGGACGACGAGATCACCGGGAGCGAAGCCCTCGGCGTTGCTCTCCACCACCTCGCCGACCGCGCCGCCCTGCAGCGCCTTGCCGAGCTCGAACCCGGCGACGTACGACTTGGCGGTGCTCATGCGCCCGCGCATGTACGGATCGACGCTCAGCCACGCGTTGCGGACGAGGATCTCGCCCTCACCCGGGTCGCGCAGCTCACGCGTGGTGAGCTCGAACGTGGCGAGCGTCGGCTCGCCGACCGGGCGCTCGGCGAAGAGGATCTCGCGGGTCGTGATTCCCATGCGCCGGACGCTAGTTCATCGTGCCGTCCCGGTACTGCCCGGGCCCACGTGTCCGGGCCGCTTTGGGATTCGCCGAGGAAGCCTCTAGGCTCGTCGTTGCGATATGCGCGTCGGCGTCGTCGATATCGGTACCAACTCCACGCGATTGCTGATCGCGGAAGTCGACGACTCCGGTCGGATCGCCGAGGTCGACCGGCGCTCGCAGGTCACCCGCCTCGGCCGCGGCGTCGATGCCGACGGCCGCCTCAGTGAGCCTGCGATGCACGACACCTGGCAGGTGGTCGACGAATACCGCGCGCGCATGCAGGAGGTCGGGATCGACAAGGCCGTCGCGCTGATGACGAGCGCCGTACGCGACGCGACCAACGGCACCGCCTTCGCCGAGTCGATCCGCGACCGCCACGGCATCGCGCCGATGGTGCTCACCGGCGAGCAGGAGGCCCGCCTCACGTTCACGGGCGCGACCACGGGCGTGGAAGACACCGGACCGGTGCTCGTGATCGACGTCGGCGGCGGCTCGACCGAGCTCGTGATCGGCCGCGCCGGCCGCGTGCACTTTCACGCGTCGACCCAGCTCGGCGTCGTGCGCCAGGGCGAGCGCTACCTCGAGCACGATCCGCCCACCTCTCAGGAGCTCGGCGCGCTGCAGTCGGAGGCGAAGGCGATCATCGGCGCCGCGATGCCGCGCTCGCTCGATCTGCCGTCGCTCCAGGGCATCGCCGTGGCGGGCACCGCCACCCAGTCGGCTGCGATCGACCTCGGGCTCGTGCGCTACGACCCGAGCCGGGTGCACGGGCACGTGCTCACCCGCCAGGTGCTTCACGCGCAGCTCGAGCACCTCCGCGCCCTGCCGCTCGAGGAGCGCCAGCGCGTGCGCGGCGTGCACCCTGACCGTGCGCTCGTCATCGTGCCCGGGCTCGCGATCCTGCTGGCCGCGCTCGACGCGTTCCGCCTGCACGAGGTCACCGTCTCCGAGCACGACATCCTGCTCGGCGCGGCGATCGGCCTCGCGCGCCCGAGCCCGGCACGCACCTGAGCGCCTCCGCAGCGCCCGCGATGGGCGCGCGCCGCAGTCAGCGGCGCGGCTGACGATCAGCGCAAGCGCAACCCGAGGATCAGCGGGCGGCCGAGACCGTCGATCTCGATCCGCCAGTTCCCGCGTGTGATGCGTACGCCGAGGGCATCGCGATCGACGCCGAGGAGCTGCCGGCCAGCGGTGAGCGTGAAGGTGCGTTTGCCAGCGCGCACCCAGCGTGACCCCGACTGGCGCGAGGTGGTGACGGTGACCGTGCCCGCCGAGAGCACGTTCACGCGGATGCCCGTGAGGCGCGCGCCGCGCCGGACGAGGTGGAGATCACCGACGCGCGCGACCGGCGTGCCGATCCTCGGGGCCGGCGTCGCGACCGGCACGGACGTAGGCCCCGGCGGTTGGGGCTGATCGACCACGGGCGCAGCCGTCGGCGCCGGCGTGTGCGCAGGCTTCGGCGTCGCAGTCGGGCGCGGCGCGACCACCGGAGCTGCGGTCGGCGCAGGAGCCGCGGTGGGCGCAGGAGCCGCGGTCGGCGTGGGTGCTGCGGTCGGCGTGGGTGCTGCCGTCGGCGTGGGAGTCGGAGCGGGGGTCGGCGACGCGGTCGGAGTCGGCGTCGGCACCGGATCGACGGTCGCCGTCAGCGCCTGCGCCGCGTTGAGCCGCCCACCGGTGACGGAGGCGCCCGAGAGCGTTGCCGGACGGTCGACGGATTCGAGCAGGGCCTGCTTGAGCTGCACGGGCGTGTAGAGCGGGTGCGCGGCGAGCACGAGCGCGGCCGCAGCGCTCACCATCGGGGTCGCCATCGAGGTGCCCGAGAGGTAGGCGTAGGCGTTGCCCTTGTAGGTGGAGGCGATGTCGCTGCCGGGCGCGAAGAGGTCGACGCTCGTGGCACCGGTGTTGGAATACGGGGCGACGATGTCGTCGGCGTCCGAGGCGCCGACGCAGACGACGTTGGCTGCGGGTGAGTTGCACGGGTAGGTGCCGTAGCCGCTGTCGACATCGGAGCCGTCGTTGCCGGCCGCGACGACGTAGAGCGTGTTCGGGTGCGAGGTGATGGCCTGGTCGACGGCGAGGCTCGAGCCCGGGCCGCCGAGAGAGGCGTTCACGATCGGCAGGCCGGCATCGCCCGCGGCGGCGAAGGCGGCAGCGACCGTCGACGAGCTGGTGCTCGTGTTCGGAGCCCCGAAGACGCGGAACGACTGCACCTTCGCCTCGGGCGCCGCCCCGGAGACGCCGATCGCGTTCTGGGCGGCGGCGACGATCCTGGCGACGTGCGTGCCGTGGCCGCCCGCGTCGGTCTCGGCCGTGTAGCCGTCGACGAAGGACTGGCCCGGCACCGTCTGGCCTGCGAGGTCGGCGTGGGTGGCCTCGATGCCGGTATCGACGACGCCGACCGTGACGCCGGCGCCCTTGGTCGTCGCCCACGCATCGTCGAAGTCGGCGTCGGCATCGGCGGTGCCGAAGGAGCCGTCGTTGAGCAGGCCCCACTGCTGACCGAAGTACGGATCGTTCGAGAACGCCGTCATCGGCCGGTTCGGCTCGGCCCAGCGCACGTCAGGGTCGGCTCGGAGCTCGGCGAGCGCGTCGGCGCGTGAGCCCTCGTCGACACTCACGACCTCGACGCCGCGCATCGGTAGCCGCTGCTCCAAGCTCACGCCCGCGTCGGCACGCGCGTCGGCGCGCTCGGCAGCATCGGCGCTCGGGGCGTGCGCGATGATGATCTCGTCGGAGATCGCCGCCGAGGCACCCCCGGGCAGCGCGAGGCAGGCGGCGACGAGCGCAGGCAGGAGCCGGAGGTGGGACAGCGCGGGGGGACGCACGAGGTTCCTCTCGGCAACCACGCCCACAAAGTGGAGTAACCAGTGTCGGGTCTGGACGAGGCACCGAGGCCCCGGCTCCGTCACTAGGATCGGCCGTGTCGTGAGCGAGGAGCAGTTCGTGCCAGGCGAGAACCCGGACGCCGTCGTCGGCGTCGTCATGGGATCCAGCAGCGACTGGGACACGATGCGCCACGCGGCCGAGCTGCTGCGCGAGTTCGGCGTGCCATTCGAGGCGCGCGTCGTGAGCGCGCACCGGATGCCCGACGACCTCTTCGCCTACGCGGGCGCCGCCCAGGGCCGCGGGCTGCGCGCGATCATCGCCGGCGCCGGCGGCGCCGCCCACCTCCCGGGCATGCTCGCGAGCAAGACGATCGTGCCGGTGCTCGGCGTCCCCGTGGCCTCGCGCCACCTCCAGGGCGTCGACTCGCTCCACTCGATCGTGCAGATGCCCAAGGGCATTCCCGTCGCGACGTTCGCGATCGGGACCGCGGGTGCTGGCAACGCCGCGCTCTTCGCCATCTCGCTGCTGGCTGCCGGCGACGCCGCGCTCGCCGCCAAGCTCGACGCGTTCCGCGCCCGCCAGACCGAGGCCGCGCGCGCGATGACCGCCGACCTCACGCTGGAGCCTTGACCGTGGGTGAACGGGGCGCGTTGCTGCCGGGCGCCACGCTCGGCGTGCTCGGCGGCGGCCAGCTCGGGCGCATGTTCGTGCACGCCGCGCAGGCCATGGGCTACGCGACCGCCGTCCTCGATGTCGACGAGTCGAGCCCGGCCGGACTGGTCTCGCACGTTCACGTGATCACCGGCTACCTCGACGAGCGTGGCCTCGCGGCGCTGGCCGAGGCGGCCGACGCCGTGACGACGGAGTTCGAGAACGTGCCCGCCGCCGCGCTCGACCAGCTCGCGGCCTCCGTGCCGGTCGCCCCCAGTGGCGCCGCCCTCGCGGTGTGCCAGGACCGTGCCCGTGAGAAGGCCCACTTCGACGCCTGCGGCGTCGCGAGCGCGCCGCACGCCGTGATCGAGATGGAGGCCGACCTCGCCGTCGACCCCTCCCTCCTCCCCGGCATCCTCAAGACCGCGGGGCTCGGCTACGACGGCAAGGGCCAGGTGCGCGTGAACGACCAGTCGGAGCTCGAGGCCGGCTGGGAGGCGCTGGGCCGGGTGCGCTGCGTGCTCGAGCAGCGCCTCGAACTCGCCTACGAGGTGAGCGTGGTGCTCGGCCGGGGCGCCGACGGCGCGATCGTCCACCTGCCGCTCCAGGAGAACGTCCACCGCGACGGCATCCTCGCGGTGACGACGGTGCCGGCGCCGAGCGCGACGCCGGCCGTGGCCGACGAGGCCTTCGGCGCCGCCGAGCGGATCGCCGCCTCCCTCGACTACGTCGGCGTGCTCTGCGTCGAGTTCTTCGTCCTCGCCGATGGGCGCGTGATCGCGAACGAGATGGCGCCGCGACCGCACAACTCGGGCCACCACTCGATCGACTCTTGCGACATCTCGCAGTTCGAGCTCCAGGTGCGCACCCTCGCCGCACTCCCGCTCGGGGATCCTCGGCAGCTCCGCCCTGCCGTGATGCTCAACCTCCTCGGCGACCTCTGGTTCCCCGGCGATGGCGATACCCAGCAGGAGCCGGACTGGCCCGCCGTGCTCGCTCTGTCTGGCGCCCACCTGCACCTCTACGGCAAGACCGAGGCACGCCGCGGCCGCAAGATGGGCCACCTCACGCTCACGGGCGAGACGGCCGAGGCCGCACGCGACACGGCCCTCGCCGCGTGCGCGGCGCTCGGCATCGCGCCCTTCTAGCCGCCATCGATCCCGAGGAGCTCTCTCCACAGATGCCGCGGCTACCGAGCTAGGTACCGACGGTGTGCGACTCGCGTCGGTGCAGCTGGCGTGCACGACGCCGATCCGCGAGGCTGTAGCCCGGATGCTCCGCCGCGCTCTCACGTTGCTGCTCGCACTTGCGGGGCTTGCGCTCACGCCAGGCCTCGCCGGCGCGCGGCAGTACTGCGTCGGTGTCACCGGCACGAGCTGCGACGGCGGCTCGTTCCCCTTCACGGGCGCCGGTCTCACGGCTGCCGTCGCCGCGGCGAGCACCACCAACGGGGTCGCCGACGACGTGCGGATCGCGGCGGGCACGATCGCCGACGCGACAACGCTCAGTGTCGCCGGCACCGATGCGTTCGCGATCCGCGGCGCAGGCATTGGAGCGACGACGCTCTCGTTCCCCGCGAACTCGGGGAGCGCCATCGCGCTGAGCGGTGCGCTGGCCATCTCCGACCTCACGATCACCGGGCCGGGCGCGAACGGCATTCTCGCTTCGGGAACCGCCAGCCATTTGGTCGAGCGCGTCACGATCCGCGGGTTCCTGCGCGGCCTCTACACGATCTCGGGCGTCGTGACGGCCCGCGACTCGGTGATCGACCTCGCAGACCGCGCCGACGCGTATGGGGCCTACGCGCTGCCGGTCACGTCCACGAGCGCCCTGGTCCTCCTCTCGCGCGTGACGATCGTCGGCACGGGCAGCGGTCAGACCGGTGCCGGGGCCGAGACGGTGCTCGACACGACCGCGCTGGGCTACGTCTCCGCCGTCGACTCGGTCGTGTCGCTCACCGGGTCCGGAGCCGCGTCGCTCGCCTGCGAGAAGTCGAACGCGCCGGCCTCGGGCACGCCGCTGGTGTCACTACTGAACACCGCGTACCGCCCGTCGACCCGTGCCGTGGCATGCGGATCAGCGATCGCGCCATCGAAGGTGAACCTCGTGATCTCCCCGTGGTTCGTGGATCCCTCGGCCGGCGACTACCGCCTCCAGTCGTTCTCACCGCTCATCGACCAGGGCTCCTCCACCGCAAGCCCGGCGGGCGCCACGGATGCCGGCGGGCTCACCCGCGTCGTCGACGGTGACGCCAGCGGCGCGGGGGCCGTCGACCTCGGCGCCTACGAGTACCAGCGGCGAGCGCCCGGCCAGCCCGTGATCGACATGCCCGTGACGACCTTCGCGCCCGGCGAGGCGATCCCGTTCAAGGCGACGGCAACGGACCCCGATGGCGAGCGGCCGTACGTCACGTGGGACTTCGGCGACGGATCCGGCGCCTCCGGCTTCAATCACGCGTACGGCGCACTCGGCACCTACACGGCCACGGCGACAGCGACGGATCCCGTCGGCCTGAAGACGAGCCGGACGATCGCGATCACGATCGCCAACCCGCCCGTGCCGACGCCCGCCCCGACCTCGGTGCCGACGCCGAAGCCCGACCCGTTCGCCACGGCGACCGGCCCACGCGTGCGGGTGCTGACCGCCCCGGCGAAGTCGATCAAGCGCAGCACCAACGGCTTCGCGACCATCACCAGCCCCGGCACCCGCACGGTGACGCTCGAATCGGCGGGCGCCGTGACCCTGCGCATCAAGCTCACCCGCCTCGTGGCGGGCCGCAAGGCGAAGGCCAAGGCAAGCTGCAAGACGACGACGCACAGGGGCACGAAGTGCACGGTGCGCCGGCCGGTCTCCTCGATCGCCCAGATCCCCGTCACGCCCGGCACGGTGATCCTTCGCTTCGGCGGCAAACTGGGCCAGGCCCGCCTCGCCGCCGGCAACTACGAGGCGTCGGTTACCCCGGTGGGCATCGACAAGGCCCGCGGCCCCGTCGCAACCTACCCGCTCACGCTGCGCTAGGCATCTAGCCCAGGTTGGCCTTGCGCGGGTACTTCGTGTCGGGGTCGGTGGCGATGTTCACGAGCGCCGGGGCTCTCTGGCCGAGTGCGCGCTCGAGCGCCGGACGGATGCCGTCGGCGTCCTTGACGAACTCGCCGTGGCCGCCGAGGGCGCCGACGAGCTCGTCGTACCGGGTCTCGGGCACGAGGTCGGCGGCGACCGCGTAGCCGTAGAGGAACTCCATCGGGTGCTTCTCGAGGGCCCAGATGCCGTTGTTGCCCATCACGCCGACCACGTGGACGCCGTGGCGAGCCAGGGTGTCGTACTCGATGGCGCTGAAGCCGAAGGCACCGTCGCCGTAGAGGATCACCACCTCCTTGTCTGGGTGCGCGAGCTTGGCAGCGAGCGCATAGCCCGGGCCGGCTCCGAGGCAGCCGAACGGGCCGGGATCCAGCCACGTCCCCGGCTCGTAGCGGTCGACGACCTGACCGGCGTACGAGGCGAAGTCGCCGCCGTCGCAGATCACGATCGCGTCGCGCCCGAGCACGTTCATGAGCTCGCCGTAGATCCGCATCGGGTGGATGGGCGACTGGCCGCTCGTGAGGTCGGCGGTCTGCGCGGCCTTCGCCTCATCCTCGGCGGCACGGAGCTCAGCCAGACGCTCCGCGGAGGTGCCCGGTGCACCGGTCACGCCGGAGGCCAGCGCGGCGAGCGCGGCACTCATATCGCCCACCAGTGCCAGATCGGCGGCACGTGGCGGCTTCGCATCGAACGGCGCGCGCTGCAGCGTGATGATCGTCGTCTCGGTTCCGAACGAAGCGCCGAAGCCAAGGCGGAAGTCGAGCGGCACGCCCACGACCAGGGCCACGTCGGCCTCTTTCAGCGCGCGCGAACGCACGCGTGAGAAGGCCAGCTCGTGGTCGGCCGGGATGCAGCCCCGCGCTTGGCCGTTCGTGAACACCGGCGCGCCGAGCGCCTCGGCGAACCGCACGAGCTGCACCTCACCCCGTGCCCAGTAGAGGTCGGTGCCCGCCATGACCACCGGGCGCTCGGCTTTCCGGAGCAGGTCGATCGCCTGCTGGAGCTGATCCGCCGGCACCGGCGGCTGCGCGGCGACCGGCTCGGGCGCGCCCGAAAGCGGCTCGGCTTCCATGAACACGTGATCCAGCGAGAAGTCGACGAAGGCCGGCCCGCCGGGCACGCCGAGCGCCGCATCCCAGGCTGCGTCGATGCTGGCCTGGATGTCCTCCGGGCCCTCGACGGTGTGGGCGTAGCGCGTGAGCGGCGAGACGAACGGCAGGTGGTCCATCTCCTGCAGCGAGCCCTGCCCCCAGCGGAAGTGCGGAGCGCGGCCGCCGAGCACGACCATCGGGCTGCGATTCACGAACGCCGAGCCCATCGCGCTCATGCCATTGGTGACGCCCGGCCCGGCGGTGAGTGCGGCGACGCCCGGCGTGCGGGTCACCTTGGCCCAGCCCTCGGCCGCGAAGGCCGCCGTCTGCTCGTGGCGGACGTCGATCAGGCGCAGGCCCTCGTGCTTGACGCCGTCATAGATCGAGAAGAGGTGCCCACCCGAGAGCGTGAACATCGTCGTGGCGCCGTGAGCGGCCAGACGGCTCGCAACGAGACGCCCACCGTGTTGAGTGTTCGACATTGAGGGCCTTTTTCCGGAAACGTGTAACCGATTGGGGGGACAACCATCGGACGTTTGGCCTGGAAAGGGTCGTTTGACCACCAAACGTCGTGTCACTGTGAGCTTGGCACGTTATGGTTGGCGCAAGTTCGTGCGGTTCCGACCAATTCGGGACCTCCGTTCATCGCCAACCGCTCTTGGGGAGGAGCCAACGGTGACCACGCTGAGCAGCAAACGCCACCCGTACAACCAGTGGAGCCCGGACGCTCGGGCACTTGATCGCGTAGGCGACAAGTGGACGCTGCTGATCATCCGCGACCTTGCCGACGGCCCGCGCCGCTTCGTCGACCTCCAGCGCACGCTGCCGGGGATCTCGACGGAGCAGCTCCGGTCCCGTCTCAACCGCATGGTCGACGACGAGCTCCTGACGCGGTCCCGGTACCGCGAGGTGCCGCCGCGCGTCGACTACGAGCTCACCGAGGAGGCCCGGGCGCTGTTGCCCGCGATCGCCGCCATCGCACGCTGGGGCTACCAGCACGCGTGGGGTGAGGCGCTCGCCGGCGAGCACGTCGATATCGGCGCCATCCTGCGCGCCACCGTAGGCGGCATCGTCACGGAGCGCAGCGGCGATGTCGACTGCGTGATCCTGGACGACATCCACGGCGAGACCCGCTGGCGCATCGCGCTCGAAGGCGGCACCGGCCGCCTCGTACGCGACACCGACAGCGAAGCCGCCGGCGCGATCATCGGCGACGAAGCCGCTTGGCGTGCCGCGCTCGGCCCGGCCGCGAACCGCGACGCCCTGCAGCTCGCCGGCGACGCAGAACTCGGCCGCGAGGTCCTCGAGCAGGTCGCCCTCGGCGGACCTGTTCAGGAACGCACCACCACCTGATTGAACGAGTGCGTCCACCTTCGGGTGGGCGTACCTCTATTCTGCGGTGCTTCCGTGCGCCGCAGCCTCGCCCTGATCCTGTCGCTCGCCGCGTCGGCGTGCTTCGCCGTCGCGTGCGCTTCGACGTCGGCTGCGTCAGGTTCGTCGTCCACTCGTGCCACCGTGCCGATGACCTTCGGCATCGGGAACCAGCACGCGACGATGTTCGACGACCCGCGCTGGCAGTCGCTCGGGCTGAAGACCACGCGCGTGTTCGTGCCGTGGAACGCCGCAGCTGATCCGAAAGTGCTGAAGTGGGCCACCGACTACGTCACGCAGGCGCGTGCGAACGGCGTCTCCGTGCTCGTGCACGTCACCGGTCGAGCAAGGGACGGCGTGGCCGAACCGCTGCCCTCCAACGCCTCGTACCGCAAGTGGGTGGGGCGGCTGATCGCAGCGCTGCGGCCGATCGGCGTCGAGGCCTGGGGCGTGTGGAACGAGGCCAACCACGCAACCCAGCCCACCGCGCTGCACCCCGGTCGAGCGGCGTCCTACACGCGCGACCTCGTCTCGCTCTGCCGCGGCTGCACGATCGTCGCCGCGGACGTACTGGTGCAGGGCGGCCCGACGTCGGTGTCGATCACGAGCTACCGCCCGTGGATCACCAAGTACCTCGCAGCCCTGCGTCCCGCGCGCACGAGCCGGCTCCTGATCGGGCTCCACAACTACGGCGACCTGATCGTCGGCACCAGCCCCGATCGCACCCTCGACCTGATCCGCGTGGTCCGCAAGACGGTGCCGAAGGCACGCTTCTGGATCACGGAGAGCGGCGGCATCGCGGCCTCCCACACGCGCACCTGCGACGAGCGCCGGCAGGTGGTGGGCCAGCGGCGGATGTTCGCGCAGGCCGCGAAGCTCGCCCCGTTCGGCGTCGAGCGCCTCTACGCCTACAGCTGGACGGCCCTCGACTGCACCAACCGGTACGACTCCGGACTGATCCGGCCCGACGGCACCGCCCGCCCCGCGCTCGCGATCGTGCAGGCCTGGGCGCCCCGCTTCGTGGGCTGATCCGGCCGATCGTCCGCTGACCGGGCACGCCATTGCGTCGCCGGCGCAACTTCTCGCCGTAGGCTGGGTTTCAGGGAGCGATACGCGAATCTCACGGACCCGTCCCCGCTGAGCCTCGCGCCGCCCCACACCGCATGAGTTCCACCGACACCACGACGATCGCCGGCGCTGGCCGCGGCCCGCGCGCATCGACGGCCCTGCTCAAGCTGCAGGCCGACGAGCGCCTCGTCGCCCACGTCCGCCGGGGCAACGAGGCGGCGTTCGAGGTGCTCGTGTCGCGCTACCGCGCCCGGCTCCTCGCGTTCTGCCGTCACATGCTGGGCGCCGGCGCCGCCCGCGACGCCGAGGACGTGCTCCAAGAGGTGTTCACCTCCGCCTACCGCGCGATGCTCGGCGACACCCGCCCGATCAACGTGCGCCCGTGGCTCTACCGGATCGCGCGCAACCGCTGCCTCAACCACCTGCGCCGCGACCCGATGCCGAGCGTCGAGGGCCTCGAGCTCGTGGTCGTCGACGAGCGCATCGGCACCGCCGAGACCGTCCACCAGCGCGCCGAGGTGCGCCAGCTCCTCTCCGACATCCAGGCGCTCCCGGAGTCGCAGCGCACCGCGATCCTGCTGCGCGAGATCGACGACCTCTCCTACGAGCAGATCGCCATGGCGATGGACACCACCGTCGCCGCGGTCAAGTCGCTGCTCGTGCGCGCCCGCGTCGGACTCGCCGAGGCCGCAGAGGCCCGCCGGCTCTCGTGCGACGAGGTGCGCTTCGAGCTCGGCCAGCAGGCGGAGGGACTCATCGCGAAGCTCACGCCGCCCTCGCGCCGCCACGTGAAGGAGTGCAAGAGCTGCGCTGCCTTCCAGCAAGACCTCAAGGACACCAATCGCACCCTCGCCGCCCTCGCGCCGGCCGCCGGCCTGATCCTGTTCCTCAAGGGCGTGCTCGGCCCGCTCGGCGGTGGCGCCGGCCACGCCGGGTCCTCGGCCGCCGGCGGCGCTGCGGCCGGCACGGCGCTCAGCAGCGGCACCATCACGTCGATCGGTGGCATGATCTCCGCGAAGGCCGCCACCGGCCTCGCCGCGGCCGTCGCCGTCACGGGTGCGGCCGTCGAGGCCCGCCACGTCACCGCCCCGACGCACCACCGCGCTCCGGTCGTGCAGACGGCGACCGCCAGCACCGCGACCGCGGGCTCCGGCGTCGCGAAGCTGCCCTCGGGCGGCGCGGTGCTTCCGTCGAGCCCGACCGCCACGCCGGCGGCCACCGCGGCGCGCGCCGACGACGCGAAGGCGACCACGCCCGACGACCCCGACGCGACGACGCCCACCACACCCGAGACCGCCTCGGCGACCACGCCGGGCACGACGCCCGTCGTCGTGCCGATCACACCGGCCGGCACCACGCCCGTGATCGACGAGCGCTCCGACTCGGTCGATCTGCCGAACGTGCAGACGCGCACCGACACCGCCACGGTCCACCCGCCGGTCGTGCTTCCGGTGCCGAAGCCGAGCACCAGCACACCGACGGCGCCGGCCCCGACCACCGCACCGGTGGCGAGCCCCGAGCCGACGGCGGCACCGACGCCCGAGCCGACGACCGCACCCGAGCCGACGACGGCACCGACGCCCGAGCCGACGCCCTCGGGCACGCCGGCGCCTACGACGCCGTAGTCGCGCCCGGCCGGCTCAGCCGGTGAAGACGAGCGAGCGCATCGGACGGCGCAGATCGCCCTGGCGCCCCACTGCGCGCGGGCCGATGATCTTCGGCGCCGCCTTCGAATCGGGATCGCGGTAGAGCTGCTCCTCGCCGTCCATCAGCACGGCGCTGCGGTCGCCGTCGTCGTCCGGAACGACGATCGCCGCGCGACCGAACCACGTCTTGCCGTCGCGCTTTGCGGTGTACGAGAGCTGGTAGCCCGGGTTGGGGCCGATGTTGACGAGCCCCTCGTCGATGAAGCTCACCGTGCCCGCATCGAAGCGCGCGGAGATCGTCTTGCGGGCCTCAGGCGTCGCCATCGGCATCGCACCGGAGGGCGACCCCTGGTAGGCGGCCAGCTGCAGCGGCGTGACGTAGAGCCGCGAGCCCTGCGGGTCGTCGCCCTTGTCGACGAGGAGCAGGCTCCCGGCCGCGCTCTTGCTGACCTTCAGCTCGCCGCGCGCGTAGTCGACCTTGAACGAGGGCGTGCCCTCCACCCGGGCACTGGCGCCGCCGCCCTTCGGCTTGCCGGGCCGGAGCACCGTCAGCGCGAGCAGGCCCACGACCGCACCGGCGGCGAGCACGCCGAAGCCGACCTTTGCCCACTGCGAGCCGCCCCGCGCGAGTTCCAGCAGCGTGGGATCGGCGACCTGCGCAGGCGGCACGGAATCCGCCGTCGCCCTGGCGTGGGTCACGCACTGCCCCCGGCGCCGCGGTACGTGTCCAGCGCCACGAGCGTCTGCGTCCGCGCGACGCCCTCGAGCGAGGCGACCCGCACCGTGACGACCTCACCGAGCCGCGCGTGCGACTCCACAGCGACGACGGCGACGAAGTCCCATTCGCCCGTGACGCCGTACACCTCGGTCACCCCTGGGATCGCGGCGATGTCGCCACCGAGGGTGAGCATGGCGGAGCGCTCCGCTTCCACCAGGACCAGTGCTCGAGCACTCACAGGTTCGTCTCCTCGCCAGGCTGCAGGACGATGACGCGTCGGCCCGTCGCCTCGACATCGGCCGCGAACGCAGCGGCGTCGGTCTCGATCGGCGGGAAGGTGTCGTAATGCGCGGGGATCACGTTCGGAGCACCGACGAGCTCCACGGCACGCACGGCGTCGTGGCGATCCATGGTGTAGTGGCCGCCGATCGGGACGATCGCGTAGTCGAGACGATCGCGCTGGCCAGGCAGCGCGAGATCGCTGAAGAGCGCGGTGTCGCCCAGGTGGTAGATCGTCTTGCCACCGATGCTGATCACGAGGCCCGCCGGCGTGTGCGGCGTGCCAGCCGGGCTCACCGCGGTGTGCCAGGCGGGCACGAGCCGCACCCAGCCCCAATCGAAGGTGACCGTGCCACCGAGGTTCGGATCGAGCACCGTCGCGGCATCGCCGAGACTGCCCGAGAGTTCGTTCGCGAGCTCCACGATCGCCACCACGGTCGCGCCCGTGCGCTTGGCGATGTCGACGGTGTCGCCGAGATGGTCGCCGTGGCCGTGCGTCAGCAGGATCACGTCGGCCGAGAGCTCGTCGGCCGAGACCGGTGCCTTCGGGTTACCCGTGATGAACGGGTCGACCAGCAGCGTGGTACTGCCCGACGTGATCTGGAAGGCGGAGTGGCCCAGGTAACGGATGCTCATCAGTGATGCTCCTTCGATCCATGGTGCGTGACGGTGAGCGGAGGCTCCCCGTCGGCGAGCCCGAGCTCGCGAGCGAGCTCCACACCGACAGCGACGCCGACCAGCATGGAGACCCGGTTCTGCTCGCCCAGCAGCGCACGCACGCGCGCCTGCACCGCCTCGGGATCCCCCGCGGCGAGCGCAGCCTCGATGGCCCGCGCATCGTCGTCCTGGCCCCAGCCACCGGCTGAGAGCGCGTCGAGCAGGATTCGGTGGAGACCGGGCGCGGCCTGCGACACGAGCCGCTCGGCGCCGTCGAACCGGCCGGGCTCCTGCAGCGCCGAGAGCGCCGCCTCGAGCTCGGCCTGGGTGACGTACTCACGCGCCATTGCGCTCGATCATAGGCGGACCACGCGTGGACGTCCCCGCCCGGCCCCCGTTCCGGGGACGGTGAACTTGACCAAACGCCCGCGCGGCGCCGGTAAGTGCGATCCGTCAAGGCTTGTGTGACCTGCTGCAGGCCCCGCGGCCACGACCGAAGACCTACCCCGCCGCCGCGGGCATTTGCGGGAATTCTCCGGATTGGCACGCGTGCACCAGAACCATCAACGTATGGTCGAGAGTGAGGCATCGGCCAGCGATTGCCGAGAACCGTCCGGTAGCCTTTGGCGTCGTGGCTGTCCGCATGGAACAGAGCCTGTCCGAATTCGAACAGGCCTTCGCCGACCAGATCAAGGCCGAGCGCCAGGCCGCAGTGCGCGTGCACCACAAGGTCGCGCACCGCTCCAAACAGCGCGAGCTTGACGAGATCAACCGCCGCGGCACCGTCCGCTTCATCGGCCTCGTCACCATGCTGATCCTCACCGCCGTCATCGTGACGATGGTGATGTTCAAGGCCCTGTATCTGATTCTCGGCGGCTGAGGGCACGGCCCTCAGCGGATCTCGCGTGCACCCTCGGTGCGCCTAGATCCAACCCGGGCGGTGCACTCGGTCGGATCCAGCCGCACGAAATCCGCGGCGATCTTTCGCTGAGTTCCGCACGCGTGGCGGAAAGTCAGGAACTACAACTCGTCGGCGGCGGGCTCGGCCGGAGCGCCGTCGGAATCGGCGATCTCGACGACGTCGCCTTCCTTCAGCTCCACGTACACCTCTTTGCGGTGCACGGAGGTCGTGCGGGGCGCAGTGATGCCGACGCGCACCTTCCCACCGCCGATCGCGACGATCTCGATCTCGATGTCGTCGCCGATGACGATCGCTTCGCCTGGTTTGCGAGTGAGAACAAGCATGGGGGGTCGACCGGGCACCCCCGTCCGCATCACCGATCCAAGCACGGCGAAGGCTGAGGTGCAACCACCGCGAGCGTATCCAAGTTCCGGTGACCGCACCGTCACCCCCCTGCACGCTGGGGTAATCTGCCGGGCGATGGCTAGACGATCACTGCGTCCGCAACTGAATCAGATCCGGACCTGGGTGCGCCAGGGACGGACTGACGCGTGGATCGCCCATCAGCTCGAAGCAACCGTGCAGCAGATCGCGGCGTTCAAGGCCGAGAACGATCTCGCAGAAGGCGAGACCGAGGGCCAGGAGACCGTCGCAGTCGACGGCGAGGTCGACCTCCGTGCGGAGGACGACGCGCTGATCGCGAAGGAACTCGAGGCCGAGGCCGCAAAGCGCGCCGCGGAAAAAGCCAAGGCCGAGGAGGAGGCGAAAGCCGCCGCCGAAGCCAAGGCCGCAGCCGGCGAGTCCGACGACGATGACGACGACGATGACGAGGCCGGCAGCCGCCGGCGCCGTCGCGGCCGTCGCGGAGGTCGCGGTCGCCGCAGCTCACAGACGACGTTCGAGGCAACCTTCGACCACGGTGAAGAGGGGTACGGGCTCTGGCTCGACCCCGCCGTGGCCGACAGCGCCGTGTACGCAGAGCATTGGGCGGGCCACCGCCCCATCGAAGTGCTCGTCGAGGCGGATCAGATCATCATCCGCCGCGCGGGCGAGCAGGGCAAGCCGGCCGAAGAGTCGCCCGAGGGCGACACGACGGCCGAGCTCACCACGCAGGACGCATAACACCACGGGCCCGCCTGGCGCGGGCCGAGCGCGCATGGAGCGCCGCTTTGCGGCGGCGCTTCCGCTCGCACTACCGTGAGGCTGAACGTGGTCGAAGAACACCGACTGATCGAGTGGCGGGAGGCCGAGCAGCGCGTCGACCGCGAGGACGCCCTCCGTCGGCGCATCCTGCTCTCCCTTACCGACCTTCTCCTCGCCGAGCTACGACGACGCGTCGGTCAGCCGTTCGTGCTGCGCGAACTGATCGACGAATACGACCGCGGTACCGACTGGGCCGTCGCCCTCATCACCGACGCCGCACCACGCGAACCCTGGGCCTGGGCCCCGAGCCTGGCCGTCGACGCCGCGTTCAGCCGCTACGCCAGGTTCGCGAGGGATGTCGGCGGCGGCCGGTGGACCGGCGGCAAGCGCAACGACGACTGATCCCCGGCGCCGAGCACGCCCGAATCACGGTTGGGGCAGGTCCTCGATGACGTACGACCGCTCGGTCGACTCGATCAGGCCCTGGCGACGCGCCTGCTCCTCGAGGCCGCTTCCGCGGGAGAGCTCGGCGCTGCGCGCCTTCAGGAGACGCTGCTCCTGCTGCAGCCGCTCCCGCTGCGCCGACACCTCGGCCGCTCGCTGGCTCGTCTGCAGGTAGCCCTTCACGGGCGCCACTGCCAGCCACAGGCAGAGCAACAGGCAGAGCGCGAGGAACACCCGGGCGAGCTTGTCGCCGCGGAGCGTCACCCGCGTGGGCTGGCTCCCCTCCATCGCGCTCGGTGGCCCTTGCATAGGGGAGCGTTCGACGACCGAGGGCCGCCCCCTTTCGGAGACGGCCCTCGCAAGTCATCCTGCGGCGCGATCTCTCGCTGAGTTGGCGCCCTAGGAGCGGAAGACGCTCTTGCCCGGGTAGGTCGCGGCGCTGCCGAGCGCCTCCTCGATGCGGAGGAGCTGGTTGTACTTGGCGACGCGATCGGAGCGGCTCGGGGCGCCCGTCTTGATCTGACCGGCGCCGGTGGCGACGGCGAGGTCGGCGATGGTGACGTCCTCAGTCTCGCCGGAGCGGTGGCTCATGACGGCCGTGTAGCCGGCGGCGTGCGCCATGCGGATGGCTTCGAGGGTCTCCGTGAGCGTGCCGATCTGGTTGACCTTGATCAGGATCGAGTTGCCGACGCCGAGATCGATGCCGCGCTTGAGGCGCTCGGGGTTCGTGACGAAGAGGTCGTCGCCGACGAGCTGAACGGTGGAGCCGATCTTGTCGGTGAGGGCCTTCCAGCCGTCCCAGTCCTCTTCGTTCATGCCGTCCTCGATGGAGAGGATCGGGTACTTGCCGGCCTTGTCGGCCCAGTAGTCGGCGAGCTCGGCGGCGGTGAGGGAGCGGCCCTCGTGCTCGAGCACGTAGACGCCGTTCTCGTAGATCTCGCTGGTGGCGGGGTCGAGGGCGATGCCGACCTCGGCGCCGGGCTTGTAGCCGGCGGCCTCGATGCCGTCGACGAGCACCTGCAGGGCCTCCTCGTTGGAGGAGAGGTCGGGGGCGAAGCCGCCCTCGTCGCCGGTGGAGGTGGCGAGCTTGCGGTCGTGGAGCAGCTTCTTGAGCGCGTGGAACACCTCGGCCCCGACCCGCAGGCCCTCGGAGAAGCTCGGCGCGCCGAACGGCACGATCATGAACTCCTGGAAGTCGACCGAGTTGTCAGCGTGCGCGCCGCCGTTGAGGACGTTCATCATCGGCACCGGGAGGGTGGCCGCGTCCTCGCCGCCGAGGTAGCGGTAGAGCGGCTGGCCGGCGTCGGCGGCCGCAGCCTTCGCGACGGCGAGCGAGACGCCGAGGATGGCGTTGGCGCCGAGGCGGCTCTTCGTCGGGGTGCCGTCGAGGTCGATCAGGGCCTGGTCGAGGCCGGCCTGATCCGCGGCATCGCGGCCGGCCACGGCCCCAGCGATCTCGTCGTTCACGTTGGCAACGGCCTTGGTGACGCCCTTGCCGAGGTAGGCGGAGCCACCGTCACGGAGCTCGGTGGCCTCGAACTCGCCGGTCGAGGCGCCGGAGGGGACGGCGGCGCGGGCCTGCGCACCGCTGCTGAGCTCGACATCGACCTCGACGGTGGGGTTGCCACGGCTGTCGAGGATCTGCCGCGCGTGGACGGCCTTGATCGTGCTCATGCTGCTCCTTGGGTGGGGTCAGGTTGGGTCTGCGGAGGCCCGCAGTCGGGCTGTGGTCGCGCGCAGCGCAAGCTCGGGATCGAGCCCACGACGCCGAGCAGCGTCCACCAAGACGTACAGATCATCCCCGAGCGCGCGAAACGCTGCGGTGTCGTCGGCCGGAAGTTGACGCTCCGACGCCTCCAAACCGAGCGGTTCCAAGGGATCCTGGCCCGCGTGGGCCACCCTCCGCTGGCTCTTGCGGGCGAGCAGGAGCGCCGGCAGCAGCTCCGGTACCTCGCCGAAGAGGCCGCCTTTGCGCCCCGCCTCGCCGCGCTTGATCTGCTCCCAGGTGCTGCGGACTTCGCCGGCGGTGTTCGCCTCGGCCTCTCCGAACACGTGCGGGTGACGCCGGACGAGCTTCTTGAAGAGGAGCGTCGCGACCTCCTCGAGCGAGGAGACGCCGCGCTCCTCGAGAAGCATCGTGAGGAAGAACACCTGGAAGAGCAGGTCGCCGAGCTCATCGGCGAGGTGGTCGTCCTCCCCCGCCATCGCCGCATCAGCGACTTCGTACGCCTCGTCGAGCGTGTGCGGGACGATCGAGCGCTCGTCCTGGTCGCGATCCCAGGGGCAGCGCTCACGCAGCTGCCGGACGAGCTGGTCGAGGGCGACGAGCGTCTCCGCTACGCCGCCCTCGGCCGGGAGCGCAGGCGGGACCGCGGGCCCGTCGCCTTCGCTCGTCGTCATTCAGGCGCCAGCCTTACTGACCGGCGGTCGCGGCGCCCTGCGGTGCCTGCTGGGCGGCACCCTGCTGCTGGAGCTGCTGCAGGGCCGCGTTCGGGTCGGCCTTCGGCTTCGGGAACTGCGGCACGCCGGCGCCGGGAGGTGCCGGGAGCTTCACGGGCGTCGTGGAGGCCGCGTCGCCGCCGCAGGCGACGAGATCGTCGTAGCCCGAGGCACAGGTGGTGCGGGCGCCCCAGCGGGCGTAGAACAGGTTCTTGAAGTCGTCGATGGCGGTCTGCTGGTTCTCCTGCTGGAGCGCCTGCTTGAGCTGCGGCTCGAGCTCCTTGAAGTTGGGCTGCTTCTCGGCGGTGACCTTCTGGACGCGCACGACGTACCAGCCGAGCGACGTCTTGACGGGCTCGAGGAGCGAGCCGGCCTTGGCTTTGAACACGGTGCCGCCGAACTCCGGCGGCTGCGTGTCGGCGGTGGCGCCGAGCACCACGCCGCCGTTGTCCTTGGTGGCGTCGTCGCTGGAGTACTGCTTGGCGAGCGCCTTCCAGCTGCCGCCGGCCTTGAGCTGGTCGTAGACCTTCTTCGCGGTGGCCTCGTCGGCGACCTTGATCAGGCGAAGGTCACGCGTCTCGGGCTGCACGTACTGCGCCTTCTTCTCCTCGAAGTAGCGCTTGACCTCGGTGTCGGTCGGATCCTTCAAGCCGGCCTGGATCTGGGCGATGATCTTCTGCTGGCCGATCTGCTGACCGAGGACGTACAGGTCGATGTCGTCGGCGTTCATGCCCGACTGCTTCAGGAAGGCCTGGAAGCCCTTCTGATCGCCGAACGACTGCTTGATGGTCGTGTTGAGCGCGAGCGCCTGCTCAGCCTTGCGGACCTTGATGCCGCGGCGGTCGAGCTCGGCCTTGATCCAGTCCAGGTTGATGATCTGCTGCATCGCCTGGTTGCGAACGGTGTCGTACTGCTCTTGGCACTGCTTCTTGAGCGTGGCGTCGGAGGTCTTCTTGCGCTGGCTCTCCTCGGGGATCTCCTTGCGCTTCGCGGTGACGCAGGCGGTGAACGCCGGCGGCTCCAGCGCAGTGGTCTTGGAGAGCTCCTTCTGCTGCGCCTGCGAGAGCGAGGCGTTGAAGAAGCGCTGGAACTGCGCCTTGGAGATGTTGATGTCGCCCTGGTCGGTCTTGACGACCGCGACATTCCCGGCCGTCGGACCGCCGCAAGCGGCGAAAAGGAGGGCGAGCGCAGGCAGGACAGAGAGCAGGGAACGGCGAGGCGTCTTCACGGTTCGCGGATACTACCTTTGCGGCAGGCGCGATGACGTCGGTCACAGTGCGTGACGCGTCGTTTCGCTCCACGCTTGCTTAAAAAGCCGTGATTTGCAGGGATTCCTTTTGTAAAGTCCCTGTCAGGCCCGATCGCGGTCCGGAGCGTCGATTCAGCGCGCCCGGCGGCACGCGAGCGGGATCACGCGGTGGCCGGCTCCGCCGGGCGCGCGCGCTCGCGGGCGTCCTCGACGGCCGCGAGCACCGCCTCGGCGAACTCGACGAGTCCCTTCGCGACGGGATCCTCGGCGGGGAGCTTCGCCGTGACGGTAGAGCGACCGGAGTCGAAAGTGAGACCCTCCGTCTCGCCGCGCAGGCGCTTAAGCGCCGCCGAGTCGAGGTCGATCGGACTGGCGGTGATGCGGTCCTTCCGCACGCTCACCACACGCGCGCCAGCGCGGCCGAGCAGCAGGCGGGCCTGCTGGAGATGCAACAGCGCCTCCAGCGGATCCGGCAGCGGGCCGAACCGATCGGCGAGTTCGTTGCGAAGGGAGAAGAGCTCGTCGATGCCGGTGGCGCCGGCGATGCGGCGGTGCACGTCGATCTTCGCCTGCTCGTACCCGATGTAGGCGGCGGGCACGTACGCGTCGAGGCTCACGTCGAGGCGTACCGGCTCGATCTCCTCGTCCGTGTCGTCACCCTCCATGCCGCCCATGGCCCGAACGGCCTCGTCGATCATCTGGAGGTAGAGCTCGAAGCCGAGCGCGGCGACGTGGCCGCTCTGCTCGTCGCCGAGGAGGTTGCCGGCGCCGCGCAGCTCGAGGTCGCGCATGGCGATCTTCAGACCGGCGCCGAGATCGGAATGGTCGGCGAGGGCGGAGAGGCGCTGGGCGGCCGACTCCGTGAGCTCGCTCGCGCTCGGATAGAGCATGTAGGCATACGCGCGCTGGGTGCTGCGGCCCACGCGCCCGCGGATCTGGTGGAGCTGGCTGAGGCCGAAGAGATCGGCGCGGTCGATGATGAGCGTGTTGGCGCTCGGCACGTCGATGCCGGTCTCGATGATCGAAGTGCTGACGAGCACGTCGGCCTCGCCGCGCACGAAGCTCATCATCTTCTCCTCGAGTTCCTTCTCGTCCATCTGCCCGTGGGCGACGACGACCTTGGCCGCGGGCGCGAGGCCGCGCAGGCGCTCGGCGGTCTCGTCGATCGACTCCACGCGGTTGTGGAGGAAGAACACCTGGCCGTTGCGCCCCAGCTCGCGCTCGATCGCGAACTTCACCTGCTCCTCGTCGTACTCGCCGACGATCGTCTTCACGGCGCGGCGGCCCTCGGGCGGCGTGGCGATCACCGAGATGTCGCGGATGCCCGCAAGGCTCATCTGGAGCGTGCGCGGGATCGGCGTGGCGCTCATCGCGAGCACGTCGACCTTGAGGCGCAGCTGCCGCATGAGCTCCTTCTGCTTGACGCCGAAGCGCTGCTCCTCGTCGAGGATCAGCAGGCCGAGATCCTTGGGACGCACGTCCTTGCCGAGGAGGCGGTGGGTGCCGATGAGCACGTCGACCTTGCCGGACGAGAAGTTGTCGATGGCGGCGTTCTGGTCTGCGGTGGTGCGGAAGCGGCTGACGAGATCCACGCTGAAGGGGTAGTCGCGGAAGCGCTCGCTGAAGGTGCCGAAATGCTGCTGGGCGAGGATCGTCGTCGGGGCGAGGATCATCACCTGCTTGCCGTCGCCGACGGCCTTGAAGGCAGCGCGGATCGCGACCTCCGTCTTGCCGAACCCGACGTCGCCACAGAGCAGGCGGTCCATCGGGCGCTCGCTCTCCATGTCGGCCTTGACGAGGTCGATGGCCTCGAGCTGGTCGGCCGTCTCGCGATGCGGGAAGCGCTCCTCGAACTGCTGCTGCCACTCCCCGTCGGCGGGGAAGCGGTGCCCAAGGCGGCGGCGGCGCTCGGCGTAGAGGTTGAGCAGCTCGCCGGCCAGCTGCTGGGCGGCCTTGCGCGCGCGGGCGCGCATCGTCTCCCAGCTCTTGCCGCCGAGCTTGGAGAGCGGCGGATGCGCACCGTCGGCACCGACATATCGGCTGATCTTCGCCAGCTGCTCGGTCGGGAGGAACACGCGGTCGCTGCCCTGGAACTCGAGCTCGAGGTAGTCGCGCGTGACGCCCGCGACGGTCTTCGTGTCGAACCCGGCGAAGCGCGCGATGCCGTGGTCCTCGTGGACGACGATGTCGCCGAGGCGGAGATCCGCGAAGGACCGCAGCACGCCCCGGCCGCGGCGCGCGTGCTCAGCCTGCGCGCGGCGGCGGCGCAGCAGGCGACGACTCGGGATCACCGCGAGGCGCAGGCCGGCGGCGACGAACCCGTCGCTGAGCGGGCTGACCGTGAACTCCACCTCGCGCTCGCTCGCCTGGCCGCTGCCGTCCTCGATCCAGCGGTGCTTCACGCGCGCGAGGTTGAACGCCGCGCGCTCACCCTCCCCGCGCTGCGGCCAGGCGATCACGACGCGGTAACCGCTGCGCACGAGCTGCTCGAGCTGGCCCTCGGCCTCGCTCAGCGTCGCCGCCATCGCGTCGGGTGCCTGCGCGCGAAGCTCGGGGCCGTCGCCGGTGAGCTCGAGCTGGAGCACCGCGCGCTCGGCGAGCATCGAGAGGAGGTGCGCCGCGGGCGTGTAGAGACGCGCCGCGTCGTCCTCGTGGATGACGCCGCTCACCTCGTGCTCGTGGTCGGCGACCGCCGCTTCGAGATCCTGCTGGGACAGCAGCACCACGCCGGCGTCGCCGAGGAGGTCGAGCGGGCTGATGAAGCGGTCGAGCGGGAGCAGCTCGGCGATGTCGGGGCGCTCGCCCTCGTCTGCCACCATCTCGGGCGCGACGCGCAGCTCGGCCTTGAGCTCGGCCGCCGGCGCGATCTCGACCTCTTCGAGATCGGCGATGGATCGCTGCGTGAACGTTGAGAAGCTGCGGAGGGTCTCGACCTCGATGTCGAACAGGTCGACGCGCACGGCGTTGTCGGATGTCGCCGGGAAGAGATCGAGCAGGCCACCGCGGATTGCGAACTGGCCGCGGTCCTCCACCTGTTCGACGCGTTCGTAGCCCCGGTCGACGAGTTCGACGGCGAACTCGTCGAGATCGATGAGGTCGCCCTTCTTGAGGGTGAGCCCGTGCGGGCGCAGCTCCGGATCCGGGATGCGCTCGGCGAGCGCCGCGGCGCTGGCGACGATCACGGGCGGCGCCTGCGCGGCGGTGGCGAGCTCGGCGTCGGCGGCATCCAGGAGCGCGTCGATCGCGGCGATGCGCAGGCCGATGAGGTGCGGCGGCGGCGCGAGATGCGAGCGGTAGGCGACGCCGCGGCTCGGGTACCAGCGCACGCGCTGCGGGGCGAGCCAGGCAGCGAGCTCGTGCGAGAGTTCGCGCGCCTCGTCCTCGCCCGCGCACACGACCACGAGCGGGTCTTGGCGCTCGGCGGCGAGCGCAGCGATCACGTAGGGCCGCAGGCCTTGGCTGACGACCGCCCGGCCGCCTGCCAGCACCTGCCGGCCGACGTCCTCACGCGAGAGATGGTCGAGCAGCGGACGCAGGGTCATCCAGGAGGCAGTCTAGAACGGACGTTCGATCCGTGAGTGCCCGCCGCCGCACCGGCCCATACGTGTGTGTCAGCGCATGCGTGCCGGGCAGCGCGTGGGCACCCAGCCGTAGAGGTATCTGCGGTCGATGGGGCCGGTGGCGCCCGCCGTGGAGATGGCGAGGTAGCGCCACGTGAGGGTGCCGTCGCTGTTCGGGTCGCACCGGCGGAAGCGGTCGACGGTCTGCACCGGCGTGCCGGCGCGCACGATCGCGCGCGTGATCCCGCCGACCCGCACCGAGGTGGTGTTCGTCATCACGTAGATCGTGCGGCCGAACGCGGGCTTGGCGTCGTACTCGGTGACGCTGTTGAGCGTCCCGTTCGAGAGGCGCGCGTGCGCGGCGGCGCCGACGGCTGGATCGGCGAGGGGCCGCGCCTTGCCGCGACGCGTACCGGACGGGCCGCAGCCGGTGCCGCCGCCCAGCTGGTCGGTGAACGCGCGGCGCGCGGCGTCGTCGGCGACCGCGTCGATCGCGAGGAACCCTTGCGTGCCGTGCCCCGGTGCCTTCGGCGCGATGATCTGGGCCAGCGTCTGCGTGGCCATCTGGGCGTTGCTCGCCGCGCAGCCGTGCCCGCGCACGTTCATCGCGACCACTGAGAAGTCCTGGCCGTCGGCGGCCAAGAGCCGTCGCTTGCCGTTCTTCGTCTGGCGCAGCGTGCCCATCTGCTGCCCGAGCGAGTCGACCACCGGCCATTCGCGCGCCCCTCCCCGCGCCGGATTCGGATTCAGCTCGCGGAACGCTGCGCTCACGGTCACCTCCTTGCTCGCGGTCTTCGCCCACGCCCGGCGGCTGAGATCGGGGGTGCCGTGGATCCCCAGACGACACTGCGTGACCTTGTGGCCGACCGGATCGGGGCACGGGTAGCCGAGGTAGCGCGGGGCCGGCGACTTGGCCGGCGCGGTGCTCGCAGCGGCGACGGTCGCCACGGCGGCGAGGCCGCTGAGGGCCGCTCGGAACATCCAGCGCGTCGGTGACACGCAACCACAAACCCGTCCCGAGCCGCTTCGTTGCGCGCGATCAGGCCGTTCTGGCATGCGTTTCTACCCAACTCGGGGAGAAACGCATGCCAGAACGGCCTGATCGCGTGGTCGGGCGGGCGTACCGGCGGTACGGTTGGAGGCATGATCGCGCCGTTCGTCGACCAGGCCTGGGTCGAGGCCCATCCGGATGTGATCCTTGCCGACGTGCGGTGGGGGCTCGCGGGCGGAGCGAAGCACGACGACTACCTCGCCGGTCACCTGCCCGGCGCCGTGTTCGTGAACCTCGATCGCGACCTCGCCGCGCACGGCGTCGAGGGCGCGGGCCGGCATCCGCTCCCGGATCCGAAGCGCTTCGCGAACGCGCTCGCGCACCTCGGCATCGGCGATGCCGACGTCGTCGTCGCCTACGACGACGACTCGGGCGCGATCGCCGCGCGGCTCGTCTGGATGCTGCGCACCATCGGCAGCCGCGCCGCCGTGCTCGACGGCGGCATGAAGGCGTGGAAGGGCGAGCTCGAGGCGGGCGAGCCGCCGCACCGCCGCCTCGCGACCTTCACCCCGCGGGCCTGGCCCGCCGACCGGCTCGCCGCGATCGACGAGCTGGCCTCCGCCGATGGCGTGGTGATCGACGCGCGCGCCGCCGACCGCTTCGCCGGCGAGCCGGACGGGATCGATCCACGCCCAGGCCACATCCCCGGCTCGCGCAACCTCCCCTGCCGGGGCCACGTGGGCGCCGACGGCCGCCTCCTCCCCGTCCGCGAGCTCGAGAAGCGCTTCGCGGCCGTTGGGATCGAGCACGACACGCCGCTCATCGCCTCCTGCGGTTCCGGAGTCACGGCATGCCTCAACCTGCTCGTCGCCGAGCACCTCGACCTTCAGCCCGGCCGGCTCTTTCCCGGCTCCTGGAGCCAGTACAGCCGCGACACCTCGCGGCCCGTCGAGCTCGGCGCCGATCCTGCGGGACTCTGAGTGCGTGGGGCGTGGTGGATCGCGCCTGCGAGGCGCCGCGGATCGCGCCCTCAGCCGAGGTCTTTGCGAACGAGCAGGAGTTCAGCGACGAACTGGCTCGCCAGCTCCGCCGCCGCCGCGGGGCTCTCACCGCTGGCGCGCGCGGCGACGTAGCTGACCGTGAAGGTGTCACCGGCGCCGGTGGCGTGCACGCCCTCCACCCGGAAGGGTGGCGCGACCGAGATCACCTCGCCCGCGAGGTAGATCGTGCTGCCGTGGGAGCCAGCGGTGACGATGATCTCGGGTACGCCGAGGCGGGCGGCGTCGACGAGGTCGAAGGGCGCCCCGCCGGCGAGGACCGCCGCCTCGTCGTCGGCGAGCTTGAGGAGGTCGACATGTGCCAGCAGCGCCGGGTCGAAGGCGTCGTCGGTGACGAGCGGCCCTGTGCGCGCGGCGCGCACGAGGCCTTGGCCATCGAAGGCGATCCGCGTTCCGGCGGCAGCGAGCTCGGCGAGGGCGCCCGGGGTGAAGTCGGAGCGCAGCAGCGCGGCGAGGTGCACCCAGGCGGTCGATACGCATGCGGCGCGGATGGTCGCGGCCTCCCAGCTCGGGCCGATCGCGTCGACGGCCATCACGCGGTGGTCGCCGGCATAGCGCATGCTGAACGCGGCGGTCGATGCGCCGGCGACGAGGTCGAACGGCACGCCGGCGGCCGCGTCGACGATGCCGGCGAAGAAGTCATTGTCGGCCGACGCGGCCCGGGCCACGATCCGGCCGCCACCGGCATGCGCCAGCGCCGGCGCGACGAAGGACGGGGCGCCACCGGGGCTCGGTGCGGCGCCGTCGATGCGGTCGATCGCGAGGTTGCCGAGGACGGTGACGCCGGGCGGCGTCAGTGCCGTGGTGGCGTCGCCCATGGGCGCGGACTCACCGCTTGCGCTGTCCGCCGCCCACGTGGAGCGGAAGTTCCTGCCGCCCGTCGACGATGGCCTCGACGAGGTCGGCGCTGTCGCTGATGAGCTTGGCGACCTCGGCGGGCGGCTCGCTGAAACGCCCGAGCACCCACGCCGAGACGATCTCGGGATCGGTGGTGTCGGGGCGCGAGACGCCGATGCGAAGCCGGCCAAAGTCGGGGGTGCCGAGCTCGGCCTTCATCGACTTCAGGCCGTTGTGGCCGGCGAGCCCGCCGCCGAGGCGGGGCCTCAGCTCACCGAACGGCAGGTCGATCTCGTCGTGCAGCGCGAGCACGTGGTCGAGCTCGACCTTGTAGGCGCCGCGGGCGGGCGAGGCGGCCTGCCCGACGAGATTCATGAACGTCTGCGGCCAGAGCAGGACGACGCGCGCGCCACCCGGACCGGTACGGCCCTCGGCGACGCGCGACTTGAACCGGTCCTTGCCTCGCGGCAGGTCCCAGCGGCGCTGGAGCTCGTCCAGCACCATGAATCCGATGTTGTGACGGGTGCGCTCGTAGCGCGAGCCCGGATTCCCGAGCCCGACGAGCAGCCAGTCAGCCGGCGGCGGCGTGCCGCCGAGCCGCATCGCTGGTTAGGCGTCCTCGCCGGCGGTGTCACCGTCGGCAGCGGCCTCGGCGTCGCCCTCGGCGGCAGCTTCGGCGCGAGCGGCGGCGACGGAGCCACGCGACGCGGTGAGCGTGACGACCGCGATCTCGTCGCGGTGCTCAGACACGATCGTGACGCCCTCGGGCGGCGAGATGCGGTTGAGCAGGAAGGTGTCGCCGAGGTCCATCCACGAGATGTCGATGACGAGCGACTCGGGGATGGCCGTCGGGAGGGCCAGGATCGTGACCTCGCGGAGCTGGTGGTCCAGGATGCCGCGGTTGATGACGCCCGGGGCCTCTTCGACGCCCGTGAGCTCGATCGGCACGATCGCCTCGATCGGCTGGTTGAGGTCGACGCGGAGGAAATCGACGTGCGTGACGTCGCCGCGAACCGGGTGGCGGTCGGTGTTCTTGATGAGCACCGGCTGCTTGTCGCCGTCGATGTCGACGTCGAAGAGTGCCTGACCGGAGATCAGGACGAGGCGAAGATCAGCCGGGGCGACGGAGACCGACTGCGGGTCCTGGTCGAGTCCGTAGAGGACGCCCGGGATCTGGCCAGCGCGACGCAGGCGACGAGCATCGCGAGAGTTGCCGGCCTCGCGGGGCTTGATTGCGAGCGTGAGGGTTTCGTTGGCCATACCGGCGGAGCATGCTAGCGAGTCGGCGGCACTCGATGCGTTCACCCCCTGTACGCTGACGGCGTGTTCGTCGTGCGCACCCCGATCTCGATCGCTCTCGGCCTGCTCGCCCGTAAGGGCGCCGAGCGTGTGACCTCTCAGGCCCTCGGCCGCGTGCACGGCGTGCCGGGCAACGAGACGCCCGACGCGAAGGACCTCTCGGTGAAGCTGCGCTGGGTGCTCCTAGCTGCGCTGATCGAGGCCGCCGCGTTCTCGCTCACGAAGACGCTCGCCGACCGGGGCGCCGCGCGCATCTCGACGAACCTGCTCGGCGAGGGCACGAAGAAGAAGGCCTAGCGCCGTGGTGCCCGGGGCCGCGGAGCGCATCCAGGCGGCACTTGGGCTCGCTGACGACGAGCTCTGCGACGCACTCGGGCTCACGCCACTGCAGCTCCTCGCCGGCGAAGCCGACGTACTCCCACAGACGCAGGTGCTCGATCAGCTCCTGCGCGCCGCCGCGGAGCAAGTGCAGGGGTCGGCGCTGAGCCGTTGGGTGCGCGCGAGCGGGCCGGCGGGTTGCCCGCTCGACCATCTGCTCGCGCAGGATTACGCCGCGTTCGAAGGCGCGCTCGAGGGACTGCTCGAGCGCGGATTCGTGATCCGCCGCCGCGACTAGCGGCTGGCGATCTGCGAGCGGCTGGCGGTCTCCAGGTAGGAGATCAGCGCGGCGAGGTTGCCGGCCGCAACGGGGTCGGTCTCCTCGGCGAGGTCGTGGCGGAGGTCCGCGAGCCAGGTGGCGACATCGCCGGCGACGTCACGCATGAGCGCGGCTCCCGGGACGTGGGCTTCCGCCATGGCGCGAGCGAGCGAGGCGGAAGGAAGCGCGATTGCTGGAGCCATGGTGACCACCGTCGGGAACGAGCGGCGGGAATCACCGCGGTCGGCGCACCGTATGCCCGAACAAACCCCCGTCTGCTCCGAACTGGGCGCTCATTCAGCGCACGCGGCAGCGCGCTCGGGGTGTGGCAGCCCGCAACGACGCCCCGCAACCGTGCCCTGAGCGGCACCTCAAGCCGGCACGGCGCCGGCGACTGCGACTACGCTGCGAGGCCGGCGAGCACCAGCTCGCCGAGCCGCTGGGCGCCACCCGGCGCGATGATCTCGGCACCCGGCGCAGCGCGGAAGAGGAAGCGCAGATCGTTGCCGGTCGCGTCGGCGCGCATGCTGCCGGCGGCGATCGCGCTGTTCAGGTAGAGCTGCCAGCCGAGGTAGAGGAAGACGAACGCGCCCGCGGTCAGCAGGATCTCGC
>JAGIBJ010000033.1:0-43628 GCA_017744415.1 Solirubrobacteraceae bacterium | reverse complement strand
CGGCAGCGGTGCGCGGCATCGTCGACGTCCGGACGGCCGCGGCCGTAGGTCCAAGCGGCCTGGGTGACGCGGTCACCGACGCATTCGTCGATCGTCACTTTGATCACGCCACACAGGGCGCCGAGAGCATCGTCACTGCCGGCCGCCGCCTCGTAGCGTTCCGCGAGCCCATCGAGGCGGTCGATCACGAGGGCGGCGATCACGTCGTCCTTCTTGCCGATCTGGCGGTAGAGACTGCCGACGCCGACGCCGACGGCTTTCGCGAGTTCGGGCATGGGGAACTCCACGCCTTCACGCGAGAAGAGCTCACCCGCGATGCGGATGACCTTCGCGCGCTTCTCATCGGCGGTGAGGTCGATCCAGCGAGGCTCGAGATCCATCACCACACCCGCCGCGGCACCTGACGAGTCCGGAAGCATCATTCCGAACAATCTACGCGCTACGGCGCCGGAATGCGACGCCGAGACGCAATCGATTGGCCTCGGGCGTGGACATGCCGCGGCACCGCCCGGGACAGCGGTCAGTTGGCGCGCAGCGTCTTCGACACGGCCGCACCCGAGCTCGGGTTGAGTGCGACGACCGCGATGAGGGCCTTCTTGCGGAGCTTCACCCCGTCCGAGCTGAGCTTGAGCTTCACCGGGGCGGTCGTGCCGGCGGGCACCGAGTACTTGCCCGCGGCGAGCGATCGCACCTTCGCGGCGCCTTTGCCGACCTTCAGCTTCTTCGCCGACTTGATCGTGGCCGACCCGGCGCACGGCGCCGCGCCCACCGGGCACGACACGTTCACGAGCACGGCGGCGCTGCCGAACTTGAGGGCCGGCGAGGCGACGCCGAGCACGCCGGTCGACAGCGGGGCGGTCGACAGTGCGGGCGACTTGGGCGTCGCGGTCGCGACCGGCTGCGCGACGGGCGCCGCCGTCGGGGCGGGGGTCGGAGCCGGGGTCGGTGCGGGCGTCGGCGCCGGTGTGGCAAGGGCCGCGAACTGGGCGCTGGCGATGACGGCGGGCGTGCCGGCGACCATGTCGTTCGTGATCGACGACGGGTCGTTCGGGTTGGAGTTGGTGCCCGGCTGACAGTCCACCTGGATCGTCATCCCGGCAACCGAGCCGCGGATGAAGAGGCTGCCCTTCGGGTTTGCGGCGGCGATCTCGGGGACGGACGCGAGCGCGCCGGGGCCTGCCTGCGACACCGACAGCGTGCCGCCGGCGTCGGTGGCGAGCCAGGAGGTGGCTCCCGACGGCTTGAGGTTCATCGTCACCGACTTCACGGAGAAGTTCTGGACGTTGACGCCGATCGTGCCGGTGGTGGTGACGACGCGCGTCCCGTCCTTGCTGCCTGAGGGCGTGACCGCCATCCAGGCCGTCACCGGCACGGATGCGGACTGCCCGAGCAGCAGGATGCCCGCGTTGAACGCGTTCATCTTGTCGGGCAGCCACGACGGGATGTCGACGCTCGGCGTCACGGCGCCGACGTCGAGCTGGCGCCCGTTCTGCGCAACGCTCGCGGGAGTGAGCTTGAGCGGCAGCGTGCCGTAGCCGGTGACTCCCGCATCCTTGCTGTAGCAGGCGTTCGTGGCGGCGACGGCGGCTGCGCCGGCCGACGGTGCGAGGGCAGCGAGAGCGGCCGTGGCGGCGGCCGCCGTCAGGAGCAGTGCAGTGCGGGACATGTCACGCAGCGTACGCTCACGACCCTCTAGCCGAAAGTCGGTGCATCGTTGATTGGCGCGGCGAGGAGCGCCGTCCACGGCTCGACGTTCGTTCGATCGCCGCGCCATGCGGGCGGCGACCAGGACCGGCCGCGGCCGGGGATCTCAGAAGAGCTGGTTCTCGCCGCCGAACACTTCGCTCACCGAGTCGTCGGTGAAGATGCGGCGGATCGAGTCGGTGAGGAGGTCGGCGGCGGAGATGACGCGCACGTTGTCCGGGGCGCCGGGACGCAGCGGAATCGTGTCGGTGACGACGATCTGCTCGAACGGCGACTTCGCGAGGTTCTCGAAAGCGTTGCCGGAGAAGACGGCGTGCGTGGCGGCGGCGTAGACCTTCTTGGCGCCCGCCTCCTTCACCGTGCGACCGGCGGCCGCGAGGGTGCCGGCGGTGTCGATCATGTCGTCGACGATGATCGCGGTCTTGTCCTTCACATCACCGATCACGTAGCCGATCTCGGCGACCTGCTGGGCGGGACGGTCCTTGTCGAGGATCGCGAGGCCGGCGCCGAGCTTGCTCGCGAACTTCTTGTTGAGTTTCACGCGGCCGGCATCGGGGGCGACGATGACGACATCCTCCAGGGCGAGATCCTGGAAGTACTGGGTGAGCATGAACAGCGCGGTCATGTGATCGACGGGGCGCTGGAAGAAGCCCTGGATCTGGCCGGCGTGCAGATCCATCGTGACGACGCGGTCGGCACCGGCGCTCTCGAGCATCCGCGCCACCATGCGGGAGCTGATCGGCTCGCGCGGCGCGCTCTTCTTGTCTTGGCGGCTGTAGCCGAAGAACGGCGTCACGCAGATCACGCGGTGCGCTGAGGCACCGACGGCGGCATCGATCATGAGCATGAGCTCCATGAGCGCGTCGTTCGGCGTGAGACCGGTCTGCGGGTTCGCGCAGATCGACTGCACGAGGAACACGTCGGCGCCGCGGATCGACTCCTCGTACCGGCAGTAGACCTCGCCGCTCGTGAAGGTCTTGAGGGTCATCGGACCGAGTCCGACCCCGAGATCGTCGGCGATGCGCAGGGCCAGCTCGGGATTCGCCCGGCCGCCGAAGAGCATCAGGTGCTTGTCGTAGCCGATCGGGAGCCGGGTGGAGGCCTGCGAGCCGGTCTCAGGGGTGGTCACGCCGCGATTGTAGAGCGACGCCGCCTCGGGCGACAGCCCGGTCGAGCACGACGCGGCCTCGGGCGACAGCCCGGTCGGCCGTGACGGTTTCAGGCGCCGCGGTCGGCGTAACCGTCGATGTTGCGCTGGCGCGCACGCGCGACGGCGAGGCCACCTTCGGGCACGTCCTCCGTGACCACCGAGCCAGCGGCCGTGTAGGCGCGGTCGCCGAGCATCACCGGGGCGACGAGGGTGGTGTCGACGCTGGTGCGCACGTTCGCGCCGAGGACCGTGCGCGACTTCACTTTGGTCTTCGCGTTGTAGTTCGCCGTGATCGTCGCCGCACCGAGGTTCGAGCCCGGGCCGACGTCGGCGTCGCCGATGTAGGAGAGGTGCGGCACCTTCGAGCCCTCGCCGATCAGCGAGTTCTTGATCTCGACGAACGTGCCGACCTTCGCCGCCGCGTGGAGCTGAGCGCCTGGGCGCAGGTAGGCGTACGGCCCGACCGACGCGCCCTCCCCCACGCGCGCACCGTCGAGCGTGCTCGACCGGATCGTCGCACCGTCGGCGATGTCGCTGCCGATCGCCACCGTGCCCTGCCCGATCAGGCAGTCGCGGCCGACGAGGGTGCCGGCGCGGAGCTGCACCCCGGGCTCGATCACGGTGTCTTGGCCGATCTGCACGTCGGCGTCGACGAGCACGGACGACGGGTCGAGGAAGGTGACACCGGCCTCGGCGTGGGCGCGGAGCAGCCGGGCGCGGGTGATGGCGCCGACCTGCGCGAGCTGCCAGCGGTCGTTGACGCCGAGCACCACGTCGGGATCGGCCGCGGTGACAGCGCCGATCGCGCCGCCCGCGGCGCGGAGCACGGCGAGGACATCCGGGAGGTAGCGCTCGCCCTGCGCGTTGTCGGTGCCGATCTGCTCGAGCGCGGCCTGCAGGCGAGCGGCGTCGAAGGCGTAGACGCCGGCGTTGACCTCGCGGATCGCGAGCTCGTCCTCGGTCGCATCGCCCGGAGCCTTCGTCTCCACGATCCGCAGGAGATCTCCCTGCTCATCGCGCACGAGGCGGCCGTAGCCCGAGGGGTCGGCGAGCTCGGCGCCGAGGACGGTGGCCGCCGCGCTGCGCGCCTCGTGCCGCTCGACGAGGTCGCGGATCGTCTGGCCGTCGACGAGCGGCGCATCACCCGGGACGACGACGACCGTCCGGATCTCGGCGTCGTCGAGGGCCGGGAGGCCAGAGAGGACCGCTCCGGCAGTGCCGTCGGCCTGCGCCTGAATGGCGCCCGTGACGGTGGGCGGAGCGGCGGCGAGAAGCGCGTCGAGGGCGCCATCCGGCGAGTGCACCACCACGACGCGGTCAGCGCCGGCGTCGTGCGCGGCGGCGATCGGCCAGCCCACGAGCGGGCGGCCGGCCAGCTCGTGCAGCACCTTGGGGGTCCGGGAACGCATGCGCGTGCCCTTGCCGGCAGCCAGGACGAGAACGGCGAAGCTCACGCGGCCCAGGCTACCGGGGCCTCACCTCGGACCCTTCCTCGGGCCAGCGCGATTGCGGACCATGGATTCGAACCATGACCTGACGGCTCCAAAGGCCGCTGTGCTGCCGTTACACCAGTCCGCAGCGGGCGAGCGCCACGCCTGGGCCACAATAAACGAGCGTGCCCGAGCGGCTCGGGCCGACGCTCATCAGCAGTCGGCGGCGGGCGCCGGGTCTTGCTCGGCGGGCGCCGGTTCTTCGACAGGTGCGGGCGCCGCGGGCGTCGGCTCGACGACCGGCTCCGGCTCCTTCGCCGGCTCCTCAGCGGGCGCGGCGGGCTCCGGAGTCGCCGCGGGCTCCTCAGCCGGCTTCGGCTCCTCGGCCGGCGCGGGCTCCGGCTCCTCGGCCGGCGCCGGGGTCGGTTCCGGCGTCGGATCCACGGTCGGCTCGGGCGTCGGGTCGACGGTCGGCTCGACCACCGGCTCCTCGGCCGGGGCGGGCGTCTCCACGGGGGCCTCGACGACCGGCTCGGGCTCTTCGGCCTGCGGCTCAGGGGTCGGCGTGACCACCGGCGGCTGGGCCAGCACGGGCTCCTCCGGGTCGCCAGCCGGCGCCTCCGGCGCAGGGGTCACGACCGGCGGGTTGCCGTCCATCGTGCCGCCCGGCTCGCCATCGGCGGGTTCGTCGCTGCCCGGTACCTCGTCGCTGGGCGCGGGCGTCGGGACCGGCGTCGCGTCGACATCGTCGGGCGCCGTGGCCGGCGTGGGCTCGGGCGTGGCCTCCACCGTCGGCTCGGGCTCGGGCGTCGGAGCCGAGGTCGGCTCGGGCGTCGGCGCGGGCTTGTAGGCGTCGGGAATGCTGTTCGGATCCGACGGGTCGCTGCCGAGCAGCACCTCGACGGCGTTCGCTACGCCGTCGCCGTCGCTGTCGGCGGAGCCGTCGTCCACGCCGTTCTTCGACGTGTCGATCTTCGTGGGGTCGAGGCCGAGCTCGAACTCGAGGCTGTCGGGCACACCGTCGCCATCGGCGTCGGCGCCCGGCTTCTCGGCGACGAGCGGGTTGCGGCGGTAGCGCACCTCCCAGCCATCCGGGAGACCATCGCCGTCCGTGTCGGCCACGAGCGGGTTGGTACCGAGCGCGAGCTCCTGCTTGTCCGGGAGCCCGTCGCCGTCGCTGTCGGGGTCACCAGGGGTGACGGGTGCAACGGAGCCACCCTGGGCGGGCGTCACGTCGCCACCGGCACCACTGGCCGAGCCTTCGCCCAGCGTGCCGGACACCTCGGTGACCGCGGAGACCTGCGTGGTGTCCGAGCCGGCGGTGGTCGAGCCCCCGCCCAAGTTGCGGACCGGGCCGGCAACGCCGCCGATGCGGATCGTCGAGTTCACCGCGCCGCTCGAGATCACGGAACCGAGCTCCGTGGTGGTCACGCCCGTCTGGTCGGGGCGCCACACCTGCGTCGCGACATTGGCCGTCGGGCTGGTGCGCTCCTGTACCGACAGCACGGAGGTGTCGAGCATCGACACGGTGCCAGCGACGAGCGCGCCGCCGGCGAGCACGACGATGGTGGGAGCCACGAAGGGACTCCACCGGCTACGAGCCACGCTGACGCGGGCCTGGATCTGTCGACGAGCGAACATTTGAAGAGCGGATCGCGCGCGCATGGCGCACGACCAACCAATCGGCACCCGTGCGCCACGACTTGAGTGCGAATTTTGTCCGACTGGACGGACGGCCGAGGAACGGGTTTTCAGTGGACCCATTACCGGTGACACCGACGAGTAGGAGGTCCAGCCAGCAGACCATAAATCAGCCGAAGTGCGTCGGCCGTCGCAGTTCCGCGCTAGCGGGAGGTCGCTCGGAGGCGGGAGGCCGGAACGGCTGTTCCTCCCTCGCTGCCCTGCTGCCGGGCGATGCCGAGCACTCGCATCGCCTTGAGGCCGAGCGAGAGCCGCTCGCGGCCGTCGCTCGATCCGACGTCGAGGCCGGCGAGCTCGCGCACCCGCTCGAGGCGGTAGCGGACGGTGTGCCGGTGGGTGAAGAGCGCCTGGGCGGTGCCGGCGACGTTGCCATCGTTCTCGAGGAACGCCTCGACGGTGCGGACCAGCTCGGTCTCGTACTGACGGTCGTACGCCATCAGCGGCGCGACCGTCTCCTCGTAGAAGCGCTCGAGCTCGCCGACATCGGTGGTCATTGCCGGCAGCAGGAGCCGGTAGGAGCCGGTCTCCTCGAAGGCGAGCAGCGCGCTGCCGCCGGCAAAGGCGACGTTCGCGGCGAGCAGTGCCTCGTCGCGTGCGCGCACGAGATCCTCGACGTTCGCGGCCGGGCGGCTGCGGCCCACGGTCGCGCGAAGCTTGGTGCCTTGCGGCTCGAGGCGGCGACCGAGCTGCTCGGCGACGCGCTGGCCGACAGCCTCGTCGCCGGGAACGACCACCACGGGCGCGGTGCCGACGCGCTGCAGCTCGATCGGGAGGACGGTGCTGCGAGGCTCGGCCTCCGCCGCGGCAGCACCAACGGATTCCAGGAGCGCATCGCGCCAGCCCTCGTCGAGGGGCGTGACGGCCTGGGCACGGACGACGAGCACGGAGCGCGGGACCGGAGAGGGCTCGAGCGCGCTGATGCGTTCCAGCAGATCAGCCGACGGGCCAGCCGGGCCGGAGAGCGAGAGCACCTCACCGAGGAGGCGCGCCAGCTCGGCGCTGTCGTTGCCGGCCGGATCGTGGGAGACCGCGATCGAGGAGGCAAGGAGCGCGAGCGCGATATCGGTCAGTGACGCCGGTGCCGGGCCGTCGTGCCAGGCGAGCGCGACGGATCCGACGCTCTGGCCACCGATCTGCAGCTCGCGAACGTCGAGGTTCTCGCGGGTGCGCAGCGTGCGCTCCTCGAGGGTGGAGCGAGCGACCAGCGCAACCGTCGCACCGCTGGGATCGCGTACCACGGCACTGCAACGCAGGGCGGCCCCGATCGCTCGGGCGACGGCCGGAGGACTACCGGCGGCGGCGAGGCGCTCGGCCACTTTGGCGAGCGCATCGATCTCGGGGGCTTCGACCATGTACGCCTGAAGCTTATGGGTGCGCGGGGTGATTGCGTCGCCCAGTGTGCTGGCTCACCCAGCGATGCGGTCCCATTCGTAGGCGACGAGCAGGCCGATTCCGGCTCCGATCCCGACGCCGACGAGCAGCGTGTAGGCGCTCAGGACTACCGCCACGGACCGCTGGAACCCGCCCTCGAAGCTGCGCGAGACGGGCAGCGCGACGAGCCAGATCCAGAAACCCAGGCCGGTGACGGCGCAGATCGCGCCGACGAGGATCGAGGTGGTTTCGGCGCTCATCGCGGGCCCACCGTATCGGTCTCCTCGGTCGCGCGCGCCTTACCGGCCCCAGGCAGGTGCGGCTCGATGCGCGCCATCAGCACCCACAGTGCCAGCGCCGGTTTGGCGACGAGCGGGTGCTCCTCCTGCTGCTCGGCGATCCACGCGTTCACCTTCCGGCGCCGCTCGGGATCCCGGCGCGCGTTCGTGCCGACAACGAGCGCGACGATCACGACGATGAGCACGCCGAGGATGAATAGCGCCCGCCCGACGAGGCTCACGAGCTCGTTGAAGTTGTGCCAGAAGATCGAGCCGACGATGCAGAGCCCCGCCGCCCAGGCCGCCGTCGCGACGATGTCGATGACGATGAACTCGGCGAAACGCATCCGCGAGGAGCCCGCGAGGAACGGGACGAGCGGGCGCACCACGCCCACCCAGCGTCCGAGGAGGACGGTCGCGCGGCCGTGGCGCGTGAAGAACCCCTCCACGAACTGGATCTGCGCCTCCCCCACCTTGATCCGCTGGCCGTGGCGGATGAGGAAGCCGCGCCCGGCCCGGCGGCCGATCACGTACGCGCTCACGTCTCCTGCCATCGCGGAGAACCAGACGACGGCGATCAGCGTGGCGAGGTCGATCGTGCCCTCGCCCGCGAGCACCCCACCGAAGAGCACCATCGTCTCGCCGGGGGCGATGAAGCCGAGGAACGCGCCCGTCTCGAGGAAGGCATTCACGCCGACGAGCAGGTAGGTCCAATTGCCGAGCCTGCTGCCGATCTGCTGCACCAGCTCCTCGATGCTCGGGGGGTGGATCACGTTCACCGCGAACAGCGCGGCGATCACCACGAGCACGAGCAGGAAGCCGCGAGTGAGCCTGCCGATCGAACGCAGGCGCAGGGCGGCCGCGAGCAGGACGGCCGTGACGAGGATCCAGAAGGGCTTCAAGGCCATCGGGGCCGTTCGAGCGTAGCCCGATGCTCCGGTATCGCGAGCCGCACCCGTCGATTGGCGCCGATGCGCAGTGCTGCAGCCTCGCCGTCGCCGGGCGCGAAGAGGCCCGCGACCGTCGGGCCGGAGCCTGAGACGATCGCGTGTTCGGCGCCCTCGGCGCGCAGCACGTTCAAGGCGTCATCCACCTCCGGGCACAGACGACGCGCAGCATCCTGGAGGTCGTTGATCACGAGCCCGGCGCGCTCCACGCCACCGCTGCGCTCGGCCTGCTGCACGGCCGTGCGCAGATGCTCCATCTCCTCGGCGCTGCGCGGTGCGTTGAGGCGGTCGGCCTCGGCGTAGACCGCGCCGGCGGAGAGCGCGGCGTCGATGGGCAGCAGCACGGCTTCCCAGTCGGGCTTGGACGGGCTGCGGCGCAGCTGCTCGCCGGCGCCGGTGGCGATCACCCGGCGGCCCTGCACCTGGCTGGGGACGTCGGCGCCGAGCGTGGCGGCGATGCGCTCGAGGCGGGCGACGTCGTCGTCGGCGGCGAAGGCGGCGGCGAGGCGCAGGGCGGCCGCCGCATCGGCGGAGCCCCCGGCCATCCCGCCGGCGATGGGGATGCGCTTCTCGATCTCGATCCGGATCGGCGGTCCGTCCCATCCGGTCTCGGCGCGGTAGGCGGCGAGGGCCGTGGCGGCGAGGTTGTCGCCCTCGACGCCGGGGCAGTGCACCTCGTCGGCGGCGAGCGACGCGTCGAGACGCGCGCTGAGGTGGTCGACGAGGTCGACGGGCTGGAACACCGTGACCAGCTCGTGGCGGCCATCGGATTCACGGATCCCGCCGACGAACAGCGCGACGTTGAGTTTCCCGGGCGCGGCGCAGGTGAGTTCGGTCGGCGCCGTCATGCGAGGCCGCCGATGCCGGCGTCCACGAGCAGCCCGTGGAGCGTGCGGAACTGCTCGGCCGAGAGCTGCTCGGCACGGGTGTCGTCGGCGAGACCCATTGAAGTGAGCGCCTCGCGGGTCGCGTCCTTGATCCGCGCATCGCCGATGCTGATGCCGAGCGACTTCGGGAGCGCCTTGCGGCGGTGCGCGAAGCCGGCCTGAGCGAGACGGCGGAGCCCCGCGGGTGCGGGCGGGCCCGTGCGCGTGAACCGCATCAGCACCGAGTCGACGTGCGGTGCGGGCAGGAACGCCGACGGCGGCACGTTCTTCTCGAGCTTGATCGCCGAGCTCATCTGCGCGATCACGCTCGGCAGGCCGTACTCCTTGGTGCCGGGACGGGCGGCGAAGCGCACGCCCACCTCCTTCTGCACCATCACGAGGCCGCGGTCGATCGTGTCGACGTCGTGGAGGGCGCGGAGCACCACGGTGGCCGCGACCGAGTAGGGCAGGTTGGCGATCAGCGCATTCGGGGCCGGGTCGAGTGCGCCGAGGTCGTACTGCACCGCGTCGCCGTGGTGGATGTCGACCGGGCGCCCGGCGAAGAGGCCCGCGAGCAGCTCGGCGAGGCGCGGATCGAGCTCGATCACGTGCACGTGACGGGCGACGTCGGCGAGGTGCTCGGTGAGCACGCCAAGCCCGCCGCCGATCTCGAGCACCACGTCGTCGGCGGTGACCGCGGCGAACCGCTCGATCTGCGCCATGACGTGATCGGAGACGAGGAAGTTCTGGCCGAGCGACTTGCGGGGCGAGAGCCCGAACTGCGAGAGCCGCTCGTGCGTCACCTGTCGCAGGCGGCGCTTGGGCGCGTCGGTGGAGGCATCGGCGGACGCCGATGCGTCTGGCTGGCGGCGTGGCTCGCTCACCAGCGGAAGAGGGAGGCGGCGTTGGCGGTGACGATCCGATCGAGCTCGGCGTCGGTGAGGTCGCGCTGCTCGGCGACGAACGCAGCGGTGTGGATCACGAGATCGGGCCGGTTGCGCTCCTTGCGGTGCGGGATCGGGGTGAGGTAGGGCGCGTCGGTCTCGACGAGCAGCCGGTCGGCCGGCACCTTGGCGACGGCCGCGGCCAGATCGGCGTTGGCCGGGTAGGTGACGTTGCCGGCGAACGAGATCCACCAGCCCTCGGCGACGCACTCCTCAACGCGGTCCGGCATCGAGAAGCAGTGGAGGATCACGTCGACGCCTCGTGCCCGCTCGCGCAGCGTCGCGATCGTCTCGTCGTCGGCGGCGCGCGTGTGGATCACGAGCGGCTTGCCGAGCTCGCGGGCGAGGTCGATGTGATCGGCGAAGGCGCGGCGCTGATCCTCGATCGGCGAGTAGTCGCGGTACTCGTCGAGGCCCGTCTCCCCGATCGCCACGCACTTCTCGTGCGCGGCGAGCTCGCGGAGATCCTGGAGATCGGCGTCGCCGTAGCCCGTCGCCTCGTTCGGGTGGCGGCCGATGGCGGCATACACCTCTTCGAACTGCTCGGCCGCGGCGAGCGCCGCGCGACAGGAGTCGGCGTTGGTGCCGACGGTGAGCATGCGAGTGAGGCCCGCCTCCCGGGCGCGCGCGACGAGCTCGTCGTCGGGCTCCTTGCAGGAGCCGAGGTGCGTGTGGCTGTCGATCATCTACGACGCCTTGGGGAAGAGCGGCGCGAGCTCCTCCACGGCCGAGACGGGAACGGCACCGACGGTGGCGCCGTCGAGCGACACGTCGGGCGTGCCGAGCGCAGCGAGCAGCTTCTCCACCGCCACGGGGATGAACGGGTGCAGCAGCACGGCCGTGCTGCGCACGCCGGCGATCAGCGTCACGAGGACCGTCTCGAGCTCCGCCCGTTTGGCGTCGTCCTTCGAGAGCGTCCACGGGGCGGACTCCTCGACGTACCGGTTGAGGCGTCGCACGCCCTGCCACACCGCGTCGAGCGCGGCGCTCGGCGCGCCCGCATCGATGTGCTCGGCGACCGTGGCCGCGATCGGGTCGAGCTCGGCCGTGATCGCCGGATCGGCGGCGACGCCCGCGGGCAGCTCGCCACCGAGGTAGCGGCGCACCATGGCGATCGAACGGCTCGCGAGGTTGCCGAACTCGTTGGCGAGCTCGCTCTCGTAGCGCGTGACGAAGCCGTCGACGGAGACGCCGCCGTCCTGGCCGAAGCTCACCTCGCGTAGGAGGTAGAAGCGCAAAGCGTCGGAGCCGTACTGGTCGATGATCTCGAACGGGTCGAGGACGTTGCCGAGCGACTTGCTCATCTTCGTCTCCTCGCCCGAGGCGTCCTTCATCAGCAGGAAGCCGTGGATCAGGATGTGGCGCGGTACCTCGAGGCCGGCGGCCATCAGCAGCGCGGGCCAGTAGATCGCGTGGAACTTGAGGATGTCCTTGCCGATCACCTGGAACGTCGCGGGCCAGAAACGATCGGTGAGGTCTTCCCCTTCACGCGCGAAGCTGAGCGCGGTGACGTAGTTGAGGAGCGCGTCCCACCAGACGTAGAACACCTGCTCCGGATCCCACGGCACGGGGACGCCCCAGGTGAGCTTGGAGCGCGAGAGGGAGACGTCGTGCAGGCCGCGGTCGATGAAGGCGCGGGCCTCGTTCGCGAAGCGCTGCGGCAGGACGAAGTCGGGCTGCCCGTCGAAGAGGGCCTTGAGGCGGTCTTCGAACTCGGAGAGCTTGAAGAACCAGTTCTGTTCCTGCTCGCGCGTGAGCTCGATCTTGTGGATCGGGCAGCGGTTGCCGTCGACGATCTCGGACTCCGTCTTGAAGTCGGCGCAGCGCGGGCAGTACCACCCCTCATAGGTGCCCTCGGCGACGAAACCGTTGTCCTTCACGCGCGTGAGGATCTCCTGCACCCGCTCGACGTGGCGCGGATCGCTGGTGCGGATGAAGAAATCCTCGGAGGCGCCGAGCCGGGGGCCGAGCGTCTGGAAGTGCACGGCGTTCTGGTCGGCGAGCGCCTTGGGCGTCATGCCGAGCTTCTCGGCGGCGAGCGCGACCGGCTCGCCGTGCTCGTCGGTGCCGGTGAGGAAGAAGACGTCCTCACCACGCTGGCGCCAGTGGCGAGCGAACACGTCGGAAGCGATGACCGTGTACGCGTGCCCGAGGTGCGGCGCGGCATTGACGTAGAAGATCGGCGTGGTGACGTAACGGGACATCCGCCGAGGACGTTACCGCCGCAGGGCGGCGCGACGAGCGGCGGTCGTACGGCGGCCGCCCCGGCGCACGGCGATGGCGCGCGCGGCCCAGATCAGGAGGCCGGTGGCCCCGAGCACGGAGCCGGTGAGACCGAGCGAGCGGTCGGCCGTCGGCGAGGCCCGGGCGCTCGCCTCGACGAGGCTCGTGCCGACCGTGCGGAGTCCGTGCACGGCCGGCGCGGCACGCCAGGGGCGCTGGATGCGTCGCGGCACGTCGAGCACGGTGGGCGTCGACGGACCCGCCTCGCGCGCGAGGAGCGGGACCGGGTCGACGTAGCCGATCCCGTCACGGCGGACCGAGAGCCCGAGCTCCGAGCCGAGCGCTGTGCCGAGGCGCCCCCCGGCGCGCACCGGCGCCCCGCGGGGGAGGGCCGGAGTGATCCCGCCGACCGTGACGCGCAGTCCCCAGGCGCCACAGCCGACGGTGATCACCGGCGATCCGCCGGCCACGCGGCCAGCGAACCGCACGCCCCCGGTGCACGGCGCCGCGATCCGCTGCCCGGCGGTGGCGCCGAGGCGCACCGACCGGCGAGCACCCGCCGCGAAGACAGGGGCATCGCGGTAGGTGCGCCGGACGACGACCGGCCGGAGGGGCGGGTGCAGCGGAGGCGGGCCGGCGAGGGGCATGGCCGCACCGTGGCACGTACCGGCGGCCAAGTGGCGCTCTGCGCGCGAGTTGGTGCAGAGGTGCGACCGTCTCGTCGCAGAGCGCGCGATTTCGTAACGAAATGAGGCCGTTAGGCGATCGAGGCGCGGTAGATCGCCTCGATGGCGGCGTCGAGCGCCTCGTTGAACTCGTCGTCGCTCTGCTGCGCGCTCAGACCCTCGGTCAGGGCGCGGCTGAAGCTCGCGATGATGCCCGGGTTGTTGGCGAGCTTGGCGTTGGCGTCGTCGCGGCTGTAGCCGCCCGAGAGCGCCACCACCTTGAGCACGCTCGGATGATCGACCAGCTCCGCGAAGAAGCCGTCGACGGTCGGGAGCGTGAGCTTGAGCATCACCGGCGCAGCGGGATCGACGTTCTCCAGGCGCTCGAGCAGCCCCTGCTTCATCGTCACCTCGATCTCGGCCTTGTCGGCAGCGTTGATGTCGACCTCGGGCTCGAGGATCGGCACGAGGCCCGCGGCGAGCACCTGCTGGCCGAGCTCGAACTGCTGATCGAGCACCGCGGCGATGCCAGCGGCGTTGTTGGCCTTGATCACGGAGCGCTCCTTCGTGCCGAAGACGCCCTTGGAGGCGGCCTTGGCGAGCAGCTCGTCGAGGCCCGGGATCGGCTTCATCAGCTGGACGCCGTCAGCCTCGTCCTCAAGACCCTTGTCGATCTTCAGGAACGGGACGACCTGCTTGGCGTCCCAGAGGAACGAGGCGGCATCCTGGCCCGCGAAGCTGTCGTCGAGCGTGCGCTCGAACAGGATCGCGCCGAGCACGCGCTCGCCGTTGAACGCCGGGCTCGTCACGATGCGCTCGCGCATCGCGTGCACCGCCGCGAACATCTCCGCATCGCCGGAGTACTCCGACTCGTCGACGCCGTAGAGCTTGAGCGCCTTCGGGGTGCTGCCGCCGCTCTGGTCAAGCGCGGCAATGAAGCCCTGACCCGAGGCGATCTTGTCGCGCTGTTCCTGATTGATTGGCACTGTCGGCAAGTCCTGTGACGAAGGGAAACGGAGCGGCCGAGTCTACGCAACCGCCGCCGCTGCGGCGTCCTCGCAGGCAGCTCAGCGACGGGCTTGGACGGCCCGGTAGAGCGCGTTCGTCCGGGCTCCGGTGAGGTCGGCGACGACCGCCGCCGCGTCCTTCGTGCGCGCGCCCGCAGCCACCAGCCGCTCGACGGCCTCGACCGCCGCGGCATCGTCGACCTCCCGCGCGGCGCCCGCGACCACGAGCGTCACCTCACCCTTCGGCGGGGCGCCGGCGTAGCGCTCGGCCAGCACTGCTGCCGGCCCCCGGACGATCTCCTCGTGCAGCTTGGTGAGCTCGCGGGCGACGGCCACCTCTCGCTCCGGATCGACCGCGGCGATCGCCGCAAGCGTGGCGGCGACGCGGCCGGGGGCTTCGAAGGCCACGGTGGTCTCCTCGTCGAGCAGCACCTGCGCGGCGGCATCGGCCTTGCGCGGAGCGAATCCGACGAACCGCCAGCGATCTGACGCCATCCCGGACGCCGACAGTGCGACGAGGACCGCGCTCGGCCCCGGCAGCGACTCGACCGTCACGCCAGCCTCGAGGCAGCCGCGCACGAGCGAGAGCCCCGGGTCGCTGACGAGCGGGGTGCCGGCATCGCTGCAGAGCGCGGCGCGAAGGCCCGCCGTGAGCTGGGCGACGAGCCCCTCCACCTGGCCACGCTCGTTGTGGTCGTGGAGCTGCTTCATCGGAGGCCGCCCGTCGCGCCCCGCCTCCGCCGCCAGGTGCTGGAGGAGCTTGCCGGTGCGGCGGGTGTCCTCGCAGAGCACGAGATCGGCATCGAGCAGCGCCGCCGCTACGCGAGGCGGGCAGTCGGCGAGGTTGCCGATCGGGGTCGGGCAGAGCGTGAGCCGACCCGCGGCGGGCGCCGGAGCGTGAGCCATCGCTCAGGGCCTCGCGACGGCGGCACGCCCGGCGGTGCCGTCGGCGGCGCGGCGCGCGAGCACGGCGGCGCCGAGCAGGCCGGCTTCGTTGCCGAAGCGGGCGAGGCGAACCTCGGTGCGCTCGGCGATGGGCGGCATCACGCGCGCCATGAACGTCTCACGCGCGGGACCGAGCAGCAGCTCGCCGGCCGCGCTCGCGCCCCCGCCGACGAGGATCAGGCCGGGATCGAAGATGTTGCCGAGCGACGCCATGCCGACGCCGAGGTTCACGCCGAGTCGCCGCAGCGCCTCGATCGCCTCGGTGTCGCCGGCCTGCGCGAGTTCCGTCACCCGCGGGCCGTCGAGTGTTCCGCCTTGGCGCTCGCCGGCGAGTGCGCCGCCGGGGTGTTCGTCGGCGACCTCGCCGGCGATCCGGCCAAGGGCCGTGCCGGAGGCCTCGGCCTCGAGGCAGCCGAGGTTCGGGCAGTCGCCGATGCAGGGGCGGCCGTCGGCGTGGATCGTGAGGTGGCCGAGTTCGGCCGCCATGCCGTGGGCGCCGCGGAGCGGCTCGTCGTGCACGATCACGCCACCGCCCACGCCCGTACCGACCGTCAACAGGACGAGGTCTTCGTGGCCGACGCCCGCGCCGGCGGCATGCTCGGCGATCGCAGCGCAGTTGGCATCGTTGTCGGACGCGACGAGCAGCCCGATGCGGCTCGCGAGCTCCTGCCCGATCGCGGTACCGGGCTCCAGCGGGAGGTTCGGCGCCTTCCACACGCGGCCCTGTCGATCGAGCAGGCCGGGGATGCCGAGGCCGACCGCGACGATCTCGCCCGGTGCTTGCGCGCGAAGCTCGTCGACCTCCTCGACGAGCAGGTCGATCAGGTGGCCCCCGTCGACCCCGCTGGTGGGGCGGCGGGAGGTGGCCAGCACCTCGAGGTCGTCGTTCACGAGCCCGGCCAGCGCCTTCGTCCCACCGACGTCGATTCCGATCAACAGGCGCGGGGTCGCTGGCATCACTGCAACGATAGAGCGCTCATGCCAGAGGAGAATCCCCGCTACCGCAGATACCGCGGTCGGCCTTCCTCCCGCACCGCCCCTGCCGACGACCCGCTCCGCGAGCTGCGCGACCTGCGCCGCACCGAGTCGGGCGATCCGCGTGCGGGCGGTCGGGAAGGACGCCAGCCCCGCAGCGCGCCCACCGGCCCCGGCAACCGCCAGAGCTTGAATCCTCGCCGTGCACTCCGGCCGCCGCGCTCGTTCACGAGGCGTCTCTGGCGTTGGCTCGGCGTCTGGGTCGTCTCGTGGATCGTGCTCTCGCTGCTCGTGTTCCTCGTGAGCGCGCAGCTGCACCAGGCCAACGTGGACGGCGGCGACGACCTCCTCGGCAGCGGCGGCACCCCGCCGTTCGGCACGACCACGATCCTCGTGATCGGCTCCGACAAGCGCCCGGACGGTTCCAAGGAGCCCGGGGCGAGCCAGCAGGGCGGCTACGGCCTCGCCGACTCGATCATGCTGATGCGCGTCGGCGGCGGCGGGGTGCGCAAGCTCTCGATCGCGCGCGACACGATCGTCCCGATCCCGGGCCACGGCGTCGGCAAGATCAACTCGGCCTATGCCTACGGCGGCCCTGCACTCCTCATCCGCACGATCGAGGGCTGGACGGGCATCAACGTCGGCCACACGATGCAGATCAGCTTCGGCGACTTCCCCGGCCTGATCGATGCGATGGGCGGGATCACCTACAAGGGCTCGTGCGTGATCGGGAAGATCAACGGCGGCTACAAGAACGGCGGCGTGACCGTGCGCATCCCGACCGGCAAACGCACGCACCTCAACGGCGACCAGGCCCTGGCGCTCGCGCGCACGCGAAAGAACGAGTGCAATTCGCGCGAGAACGACCTCACGCGCGCGCACCGCCAGCAGAAGGTGATCAGCGCGATGAAGCGCCGCGCCCTCTCGCCGATCGGATTCGTGCGCTTGCCGCTCATCGCGTGGGAGGCCCCGAAGACGATGGACTCAGACATGGCCGGCCCGCGCCTCATCGGCACGATGCTCGGTCTCGCGATCCCCGGCAGCGGCAAGACGCAGGTGCTCGGCACCGAGTCCGGCCAGGTTCCGGACAGTCTCAAGACCAAGCGCGTGAACGCCTTTCTCGGCAACTAGCCCGACGACGAGGTCCGTCGCGCCGTCTCAGTCGGCGCGCCAGAGCTCCGACGCCAGGACGAGGTCGAAGGCCGCGCACGCGGCCGGGTACCACGCGGGGATGCTCGAACCGCGACCGGTGTCATGGGCGGCGTCGAAGAGCGCGTGCGATGCCCAGCCGGCCGCGATGAGCCGGCGCCCGCGCGTGCCACCGGCGCCGGCGGCCGCGGTGGCGAGCAGGCCGGCGGCGACGAGACCCGCGAGCTCGCGCGCCCCAGCGGGGCCCGCGAGACGGTCGGTGCGCGCGGCCGGGTAGATGGCAGCGGCGATGACCAGACCTGCGCCGGCCAGCGCCGTGGTGTTCGCCGTCCGCCGGCGCACGAGAAGCACGCTCGGCACGACGGCGCTGGCGCCGAGCACCGCGCCGACCGCGTGGGTGAGGAGGCTGGACCGTCCCATCGGCTCAACGTACCTCGCCCACAGCGGTTGGCCCGCGTCAGTCGAAGACCGGGCGGGGTGGCGAATGCCCTATGCAGCCGGGCAGTTGCCGGAAGGTGTTCCGCGGCCGCTCAGCTTTGCCTGGAGCCAGTTGGCCGCAGGACCGAAACCGGCGGCGTCGGCGATGAAGTGCTCGGCGAACCGGACGGTCACGAAGCGCACGTCCGCCCCACCTGCACACCAGCGCGCGCGCACGCGCTTGGCCGAGTTGTAGTTCAGGGTCTGGTCCCACTCACCGTGGTACTGGTAGATCGGGACGTTCGGCTTCCCGTAACCCAGCGTGTTCTGATCCATGCGCGCGCGCCACGGGGCGGTCGCGACGGGGTTCTTGCCGCCCTTCGTGAACCAGGCCATCTGCGCGTACTGGAGTGGGATGCTCGCGTTGACCACACACCATTTCGCCGTGCTCGACAGAGCGTTGCGGCCGAATTGGGTGAGCGTCGACTTGAGCCCGAGGTCGTAGGCCGAGTCGTAGCCGATGACCGCCATGAGCGCGACGCCCGCCCAGAAGTTGCCGAAGAGCGCGTTCGGGATCCGGGCGGGCTCGCCGAGCACGCCACCGACGACGGCGGCCGTGATCTTCAGCTCCGGGGCGTACGACGGCTGCTGCTCGATGGCAGAGCCGACGGCGCCACCACCCTGCGAGTAGCCGAACACACCGAGCTTGCCGTCGGTCTCGAGACCCGTTCCCGCGACCTGCCGGGCAGCACGCAGCGCGTCGAGCAGGTCACGCCCGGCAGCGACGTTGACGCCGTACGGATGAACACCTGGCGTGCCGAGGCCCTCGTAGTCGGTCATGACGACCGCGTACCCATCCGCGAGGAAACGGTTGATCTTGTCGAGCTCCTGCTCGGCGCCGTACGCGAGCACTCGGGACGGCGCGCACGCGTCGCCCATGCCATGGGTTCCCGGCGCGATCCCGATCAGCGTGCGCGGCTGCGCCGTGGCGTTCGGCAGCACGAGGCTGCCGGAGACGGCCACGGGCTCGCCGAGCGCGGTGCGCGAGACGTAGAGGATCCGGTAGCCGACGGTGCCCGCGGGAGGCTTGGTGGCGCCCTGGAACTCCATGGGCTCGGCGCGCAGCAGCGTGCCGGGCGTGGTGTTCGGGAGCGGCTCCGGCGGGTCGTAGAAGCTGGCGGCGCTAGCGGCTGCGGGAAGGCATGCAGTGGCCAGCACCGCCGCAGCGATGCGCAAGAACAGGCGGCGCATGACGCACTACTTGTCGGACGGGAGGCCGAAGATGTTGTTCTTGCCGCAGTTGCCCTTGTCGACCTTGCCCTCGAAGCGGGCAGCGAGCCACTTGGCAGCCTGGGGCATCCACACCGGACCGGTGGAGACGTGCTCGAGACCGATCACCTCGACGAACCGCAGCGGCGTGCCGCCGGCGCAGTACTGCTTCCGGAGGGTCTTCGCATCCCGGTACGGAGCGGCCTCGTCCCACGTCGCGTGGTAGTAGTTCACCGGGAACTGCGGGGCGACCTGACCCAGCTTGTTCTCCGCAAAGCGCTTCTGCCAGCGAGCGTCGTACAGCGGGTTCATGCCCGGCTTGAGGTAGCCCTCGACCTTCTTGAAGGCCATCGGGAAGATCATCTCGATGCAGGAGCCGTAGATCTTCTTCTTGAGGGCCGCGCCCTTGTCGTTGAGGAAGCTGTCGAGATCGAGCTCGGGGTAGGCAGCGTCGAAGCCGACAGCCGCACCGAACATGAGGGCCGAGAAGAACTGCCCGTTGGCAGCCTTGGCCACGCTCATCGGGTCGACCGGCGCGCCACCGAAGGAGGCGGCCGTGATCTTCACATCGGGCGCGTAGGTGGCTGCCTGCTCGGCGGCGAAGCCGGCGGCGGCGCCGCCCTGCGAATACCCGAACAGACCGACGGGACCGTTCTTCGGAAGCTTGGCGGCCTCGAGGTTGCGAGCCGCGCGAACGATGTCGAGCATCGCGTGGCCTTCGGAGACGGCGACGCCGAACGTGTGGACGTCGGGAGTGCCGAGGCCCTCGTAGTCGGTGGAGGCGACGGCGTAACCGGCGCGGATGAGGTCGGCCCAGAGGGCGATCTCGCCCGTGTGGCCGTACCAGAGGAGTCGCGAGACGGCGCAGTTGTCGCCGAGGCCCTGCGCCTCGTTGCCGTACGACACGATCGGACGGTTCTCGATGCCCTGCTTCGGCGCCTGGTTGGGACGCATGAGCACGGTGCCGGTGACGGCGATCGGCTGGCCGGTCGCGCTCGTGGAGAGGTACATCACGCGCCAGCCCTCGGTGCCCCGGGGCGGCTTGGTGATGGCACGCGAGAAGTCCATCTTCTCGGCCTTGAGGATGTCGCCCGGCTTGCCGGCCGGGAGCGGCGACGGCGGGATGTAGAACTCGGAGTACTTGAACTTCGGGAGGCCGAAGTCCTCAGGCAGAGCTTGTGCTGCAGGCGCGAAGACGCCAAGTGGAACAGCGATCGCAACCAGGGCGATCAGGCGATGCAGCAGTCGATGGGCGAAGGACACTGGACTCCTCGGGGACTCGTCACGAGTGGGACACCGGTGGGGACGGACGAGCGACTCGTCATCCGGCAACGTGACCCGGGGCACATTACAGGCGACCCCCGGGCCGGGAAAGCGTGCGTACCCCTATTGAGCAACGCTCAGCGGCGGTTCAAACGCTGTTCATCTTTCCGGCGCGTCCAGCACGCGCCGGAACAATCGTCTCGCTACGCCGCGACGCGCACCGAATCGGGCGCACCAGTGGTACGCGCGACTACCCCGCCGAGCTGCTCGAGCCGCCGGAGCTGCTCGAAGACCCGCCCGACGAACCAGAGCCGCCGGAGTCCGATTTGGGCGCCGGCGACGCCGACGAGCCCTCCGAGCCCGACGAACCGGAGCTCGACCCGCCCGAGTCCTGGGCGGCCTTCTCGCGGTTGCGGCGGCGCGTGCCGTAGTCGGTGTTGTGAAAACCGGATCCCTTGAAATGGATCGCCGGTGCACTGAGCACGCGCTCGACGGGGACGCCCGTGTCGGGGTCGACCGTGAGCGGATCGTCGGAGAACTTCTGAATGACCTCGAACGTGGTGCCGTCGGGCCGTCGGTACTCGTAGATCGGCATGGGCGCCCGAGTATAGGTTGCGCCGGGACCTGGAAGGCGGCTCCCACGTGCACGCGCGCGTGCTTGAAGGCAGCGCCTCGCGGGCTTCTCTAGGCTGACGACGTGCCAACCGACGCCGTGACCATGGAAAAGATCGTCGCGCTCTGCAAGCGGCGGGGATTCATCTTCCCGAGCTCCGAGATCTACGGCGGCGTCGGCTCGACGTACGACTTCGGGCACTACGGCGTGCTCCTCAAGACGAACGTCAAGAACGCGTGGTGGCGGGCCATGCTCGAGGAGCGCGACGACGTCGTCGCCCTCGACTCGGCGATCCTCCAGCACCCGCGCGTGTGGGAGGCATCGGGGCACCTCGCGGGCTTCAGCGACCCGATGGTGGACTGCAAGACCTGCGGCCATCGATTCCGCGCCGACCACCTCGAGGAGGGCAAGGCCGATCTGACCTGCCCGCGCAAACCGAGCAAGCTTGCCGGCCAGGGCCCCGAATGCGACCTCACCGAGGCCCGCGACTTCAACCTGATGTTCAAGACGCAAGTCGGCGCCGTCGAGTCGACCGCCTCCGTCGCCTACCTGCGCCCGGAGACCGCCCAGGGCATCTTCATCAACTTCAAGAACGTCCTCCAGTTCGCCCGCAAGAAGCCGCCGTTCGGCATCGCGCAGGTGGGCAAGTCGTTCCGCAACGAGATCACTCCCGGCAACTTCATCTTCCGCACGCGCGAGTTCGAGCAGATGGAGATGGAGTTCTTCGTGCCGCCGAGCGAGGTGAACGACTGGTACGAGCACTGGAAGCAGGAGCGCTACTCCTGGTACGTGCGATACGGCATCCGCCCGGATCACCTGCGCATGCGCGAGCACGAGAGCGACGAGCTCAGCCACTACTCCAGCGGCACCGCCGACGTGGAGTACCTCTTCCCGATCGGCTGGAGCGAGCTCGAGGGCGTCGCGAACCGCGGCAACTTCGACCTCACCCAGCACACGGAATTCTCCGGCGAGAAGCTCGAGTACTTCGACACCGCCACGAAGGACCGTTACACGCCGCACGTGATCGAGCCGGCGGCCGGCGCCGACCGCGCGACGCTCGCCTTCATGGTCGACGCGTACGACGAGGAGACCCTCGAGGGCGGCGACGTGCGCACCGTGCTGCGCTTCCACCCGCAGCTCGCGCCGATCACGGCCGCGATCCTGCCGCTCGTGAGGAAGGACGGCCAGCCGGAACTCGCGCAGGACGTGCGCGAGTCGCTGCGCGGCATCGTCCGCACCGAGTACGACGAGGGCGGCTCGATCGGCAAGCGCTATCGCCGCCAGGACGAGATCGGCACGCCGTGGTGCGTGACGATCGACCACGAGTCCGTCGAGGACCGCACCGTGACGATCCGCGAGCGGGATTCGCTCGCGCAGTCACGTGTCGCGATCGACGAGCTGCCGCAGTGGTTCGCGGTGCGCATGGCGCAGCCGTGGACCTCCCCCAAGATGAGCACCACCACGGAGCCCACGTAATGGGTCAGCCGGCACCGTCCGGGACCCCCAACCGCATGCGCCGCAGCCTCACGCAGGCCGCCGCGACGCTGAGCCTCACCGCCGCCCTCGGGCTCGCGGTGAGCGGATGCGGAGGGGGTGATGACGACGATGCCGGCAGCGCCGCGGCGAAGGCTCCACCCAAGGTGCACTGGACGCTGGTGCTCGACTACCAGCCGAATGCCGTCCACGCGGGAATCGTGCGCGCCCTCCGCGCCGGCTACTTCGACGATGCGGGGATCGACCTGAAGATCGTGGCGCCCGCATCGACGTCGGATGCGCTCACGCAGGTGGGGCGCGGCAAGGCCGAGGTGGGCCTCGCTGATCTCATCGACGTCGCGCGGCGCAACGAGCGTGCCGACGGCGCGACCGACGGTAGCGGCGGCGTGTCGCTCGTCGGTGCCGTCGTGCAGGAGCCGCTGAGCGGCATCCTCGTCAGCGCGAAGAGTCCCATCAAAGTGCCCGCGGATCTCGCCGGCAAGCGGATCGCTGTGACCGGGCTGCCGTCGGACGTGGCCGTCGTCGACGCGATCGCGCGCAGGGACGGCAAGCCGGTGAAGACGAAGCAGATCACGCTCGGCTTCGACGGCCTCAAGGCGCTCGACGCCGGGCGGGTCGATGGCGCGACCGCATACTGGCCCGCCGACGAGGTCACGCTCAAGGGTCTCGGCACGCCGCCGCGCACCTTCTCGCTCTCCAAGGACGGCGGCGTGCATTACCCCGGACTGGTCGCGTTCACCACGCCGGCGATCGCCAAGGAGCAGCCGGAGGCGGTGAAGGCGTTCGCCGGGGCGCTCGAGCACGGCACGCGCGACGTGATCGCGGATCCCTCGCTCGGCGAGGATGCCATCGGACTCGAGTACCCCGAGCTCGATGCGGCCGCGACGAAGGCGCAGCTCGCGAACTACGTCCCGCTCTTCGGCACCGACGCCACGGCGGGCCGGATCGACGACGCGGCCCTCACCCGGTTTGCGACGTTCGCCGCCGGCTCGGGCCTGACCAAGGGCGTGCTCACGCCCGCCGAGCTGCGGGGCACACCCGCCGGCTGATGACGTTGCTGCGCGCCACCGCTCTCGCCGTCTCGGCTCGGGGCGGTGGCGCGGCAGCCGTCGTCGAGGGGGTCGACCTCGAGCTCGCCGCTGGGGAACTCGTTGCGCTCGTCGGGCGCAACGGCAGCGGGAAGACAACCTTGCTGCGCGCCCTCGCCGGGCTGCTGCCTGCGGCCGAGGGCTCGATCGAACTGGCCGGCGGCGGTGATCCGCGCGCGCGACGCCACGCGGCCTACCTGCCACAGCTCGCGGCGCCGGCAGCCTGGCGTGACGCGATCGGCAACGCAGCGCTGCCGCTCCAGGCCGCCGGGCTCGACCGCCGGACGGCGCGGCGCGCGGCACGCAGCGCGATCGAGCGCACCGACCCCGAGCTGCTGCGCCGCGGCGGACGACGCGCGGCCGGACTCTCGGGCGGAGAACGTCAGCGGCTCCTGCTCGCGGGCGTGCTCGCGCTCGACCGGCGGGTGGTGCTGCTCGACGAGCCGCTCTCGGCGGTCGATGCCGTCGAGCGCGACCGCGCGGGTGCTCGCCTCGCGACGCTCACAGGGGCAGGCCGCGGGCTCCTGCTCGTCACGCACGATCCGCACGAAGCCGCACGCCTCGCCGATCGCGTGCTCGTGCTCGCCGGGCGTCCGGGCCGACTCGTCGCGACGCTCTCCCCGGGCCCGGCCGCTGCCCGCACGGCTGCCGAGCGCGGCGAACTCGCCGAGCACGTCCTGCGCTTGCTCGAGGCCGACGACACCCTGGCCTCCACCGGAGGTGCGACGTGATCCGCGGACCGCTCCGAGCGATCGGGGCCGTCGTCGCGCTCCTCGCGATCTGGGAGGGCCTGTGTGCCGCGCTCGGCATCGACGAGACCACGCTGCCTGCGCCGTCGGATGCCTGGGGCGCCATTCGCGACCAGCACGCCGTGTTGCTGCCCGCGCTGCAGACCACTGCGGGCGAGGCGCTCGCCGGGCTCGCGGTCGCGGCGGTCGCCGGCGGTGTGCTCGGCACACTCCTCGCGCTCTCGCGCAGGCTGCGCGGGGCGCTCGAGCCCGTACTCGCCGTCTCCCAGACGATTCCCGTGATCGCGCTCGCGCCGCTGCTCGTCACCTGGCTGGGATTCGGGCTCGCGCCCAAGGTGCTCGTCGTCGCGCTGATCGGCTTCTTCCCGATCGTCGTCGCCGTCACCGCCGGCGTGCAGCGGGCGGATGCCGCACTCGAGGAGCTCGTCCGCGGGGCCGGCGCCGGCCGCTGGCGACGCTTCCGCCTCGCCGAACTGCCGGCCGCCGCGCCCGCCGTCGTCGCCGGCGCGCGCGTCTCCGCCCTGCTCGTCGTGCCAGGCGCCGTGGCCGCGGAACTCGTCGGTGCCACCGACGGGCTCGGGCGCCTGCTCCTCATCTACGACCGCGACGGCCGCACCACCCTCACCTTCGCGTGCGTCCTGCTGCTCGCCGCGCTCGGGCTCGCCTGCTGGGCGCTGGTCGAGGCGCTCGATGCCGCACTCCGCCGGCGCGGCCTCACCCGCTGAGACGGGCGCGCAGTGTTCGGCGCCTCGGGCCGCCCGCTACCCGCTGCGTCGACACACCCGCCGGGGCCGAGCGGGACATGACAGTGGTGCCGGCCCCAGTGATGTCCCGCTCACGCGCCAGCCGCCGGCTCGAACCCGGCGTGTGAACGACGCTCGGGCCCTAGGCTGGCGCGCATGAGCAACAAAGCGCCTGTGATCGCCGTGGGTGGAGCCACCGGCCGGGTGGGCGGGCGCGTTGCCCGGCTGCTTGCCGAGCAGGGCGTGCGCCAGCGGCTCTTGGTGCGCGACGCCTCGCGAGCGCCAGCGCTTCCCGGCGCGGAGGTCGCGGTGGTCGGAGGCTACGAGGACGACGCCGGCATGCGGGCGGCGCTCGCCGGCACGTCGGCGTTCCTGCTGATCCCGGGCCACGAGACCAGCGACCGGGTGAGCGCGCACCGTGCCGGCGTCGCCTCGGCGGTGGCCGCGAGGACTGGGCGGATCGTGCAGCTCTCGTTCGCGGGCGCCGCCCCCGACGCCACGTTCACGTACGCGCGCGACCACTGGGCCACCGAAGAAGCGGTGCGCGCCAGCGGGCTGCCGTGGACGATCGCGCGGATGAACTTCTACCTCGACGTGCTCCCCGAGTTCGTACTGCCGAGCGGCGACCTCGCCGGGCCCGCCGGCGACGGCCGCGTGGCCGCGGTGGCGCGTGACGATGTCGCGGCAGCGCTGGCCGCCCTGCTCACGGGCGACGATCACGCCGGCGCCACCTACGAGCTGACCGGCCCCGAGGCCCTGACCCTCGGCGAGGCGTGCGTCACCATGGCCCGCCACAGCGGGCGGCCCGTCACCTACCTGCGCGAGACGGTCGAGGAGGCCTATGCCTCGCGCGCTGCCGGCGCACCGACGCAGATCGAACTCGACGGCTGGGTGAGCACCTACACCGCCATCGCGGCGGGCGAGCTCGCGCGCGTGACGGCCGACGTCGAGCGGCTCACGGGGCGGGCTCCGCAGTCGCTGGGCGCCTGGCTCGAGGCGCACCCCCTTGCGCTCGCGCACGTCGACACGCTCGGCTGACCGCCGGATGCGCAACCCGGGGGCCACCTTCCAGCGAGACCGACGTCTCACGTGGCGCGATGCGGACGTTCGGCTGAGCGCTGCTCAACGCGGTGCCCACGGACCACCCGTGGAGTGGCGCCCATCGGCCCAGTTGAGCGCTCCCTCACCAACTTCGGGTTCACCGCTGGGAACCCGGCGTACCAGATGGTACGGTCCGGTTTCAATCGGTTCGTCCACGCGATCCGTACTTCTCCGCAGGACGCCTCGCGAACTCCCACAAACCGGGGTGAAGGTGTCCATCACTGAAGCAGCGACCCCTACTCTGTGTTGAACATGAGCACCGCCGCGAAGTCCCACGCGACACAGTCGATCTCATACGCCGACCTTTACGCCCGCTGGGAGCGCGGCCACTGGCTGGCCAACGAGATCGACTTCACCCAGGATCGCATCGACTGGCGTGAGCGCCTCACCGATGAGCAGCGCCACGCCGCGCTCTGGTTCATGAGCCTTTTCTTCCACGGAGAGGACGAGGTCGCCGACGATCTCTCCCCATACGTGACGGCCGCGCCGACCGAGGAGCAGACCTACTTCCTCACGACGCAACAGGTCGACGAAGCCCGCCACTCCGTCTTCTTCACACGATTCATGCACGAGGTCGTCGGCCTCGGCGACGGCACCGTCGGGAGTGGCCTCGAGGCCACGAAGCTGCACCTCACCTGGGGCCACAAGAAGACGTTCGAGAACCTCGCGAAGGTGGCCGACGAGCTCCGTCACGACCGTTCGAAGCAGAAGTACGCCGAGGCGATCACCAACTACATGATCATCGTCGAGGGCACGATGGCCCAGCCCGGCCAGCACCTCATCGAGAGCTGGCTGGAGCGCACCGGCCTGCTGCCCGGGTTCTTCGAAGGCCTCAAGCACGTCGCCAACGACGAGCAGCGCCACATCGCCTTCGGCATGAAGACCGTCGCCGATCTCTACCAGGAGGATCCTGACGAGATCGGCCCGATCATCGTCGACGCGATCCGCAAGAGCGGCACCTTCCTCGTCTCGTTCGCCTACCCGGACGACGGCGACAGCACCTATCTCGATTCGCTCGGCATTAGCCTCACCGACCTCTACGCCGACTCGATGCGGGCGCTCATGTCGCGCCTGCGCGGCATCGGCCTCAGCGACGAGCTCCGCGCGAAGGCCCTGACGCTCGACACCTCGATCTCGTTCGAGGAGCAGGGCGTGCGCGTGATGCGGCTGCTCGACGCCGGCTACCTGGGCCCCGGCTTCCGCCCGACCAGCAAGGATCCGGAGGATCTCGAGCTGCTCTGGGAGATGCTCTCCTACATCATCAACGCGAACGCGAAGGTCGGCACCGTCGTCCAGTTCGAGTTCTCCGACGTCGGCGCGCACCACTACTCGCAGACGCCGGACGGCCTCGTCTACTCGGCGGGCGCGCACCCCAGCCCGAGCGTGTCGATCAAGTCGTCCCTCGACGACTTCGTCGCAATCGTCAACGAGCGCTCCAACCCGGTGAAGCTGATGCTCCAGCGCAAGTTCTGGGTGAGCGGCGACCGCGGTCTCGTGGTCGGCCAGCGCTCGGTGTTCGGCCCGGCAACCGAGGCTGCGCCCCGCCGCATCCCGGTCCTGTCGCGCTTCGGCCTCTAGCCCACCGGGCTCAGCCTCCGTTCCTTCGGGCCCCCGCGGGCCCCGAAACGACGACGGGCGCCCATGGGCGCCCGTCGATTCATCCGTGCGCGGCGCAGGTGCGCCGCATGCGCGGTTCGCGTTAGCTGGCGGTCGTGCTGCTCGACGACGACGGCGTGGTCGACGCCGAGGCGCCGTTGCCGTTGGTGGCGGGGACGTAGTCGAACGTCTCCTCCGGACCAAAGAGCAGGTCGAGGACCTTGTCGCGCAGGCCTGAGCTCAGCACGACGGCGAGGCCGGCACCGACCACGGCGAGGACGAGGAAGCGGCCGCGGCCCTTCTTCTTCGTGCCTGTCGGGTGCTTCGGAGCATCCTGGAGCTTCTCCTGAGCCGACTTCGCGGCCTCGTAGACGGCCTTCAGGTCGTCTTGGAGCTTCTGGTCCGTGACGAGCTTCTTGGCTCCGCCGCGCTTGCTCGTCTTCGAGGCACGCTCGTAGGCCGACTTGCCCGACTCGAGCGCCTCCGTGAGGTGCGCGCGCAGATCGTCGTCGGCGAGCAGACGCTGCACGTACGGGTTCTCGCGGAGCGCCTCCACCACGGCCGCACCGTGGGCCGCCTCCTGCTGTACGCGCTTCTTGGCTGCCATTCGCTCTCCTCCTTGCTCGGGGCGCGCAGCCACCTTGCTGCAGCCAACACGCCGAATCCGGGATTGCATCGAGCATAGACGCAGCCCGGTCGCGCCACGCCGGGCGTCCCGGGGCGACCGGCGGATCGACGGGCGCGCCGCGAAGGTCTGCGGGAAAGCCGCGACGCCAATACCTACCGCTGCACTATGGTTTCGAGCCGAACGAGCCGACCTACGTCACCTGGCTCTCACAATTCCTACCAAGAAGATCGGTAGGATTTTCGACGCCGCCCGAGGCCGTGCCGGGCTCGATCGGCGCCCCGCTCTCCCCTGCAGCAGGACTGCCCGTGCTTTCTACGTTCGTCATCGGTCTGCGCGAAGGCCTCGAGGCCTCGCTGATCGTCGGCATCATCGCCGCGTTTCTCGCATCCCAGGAGCGGCGCGATGCCCTGCGCTGGGTGTGGATCGGCGTGCTCGCGGCCGCCGGCGTCTGTGCGGCCGTCGGCATCACGCTCCACCTCGTCGACCAGGAGCTGCCGCGTCAGCAGCAAGAGGGCCTCGAGACGATCATCGCGGTGATCGCGGTGGCTGCGGTCACTTGGATGATCGTGTGGATGAAGCGCCACGCGCCGAGCCTCTCGCGTGAGCTCAAGGAGAACACCGCCGCGGCCCTCGCCACCGGCTCCGCGCTGGGCCTCATCGGCATGGCGTTCCTCGCCGTGCTGCGTGAGGGTCTTGAGACCTCCGTGTTCCTGGTCGCCGCGTTCAACGCCTCCTCCGACGTCGCCGCTTCGGCCCTCGGCGCAGTGCTCGGTCTCGCCGTCGCCGTCGCCATCGGGTTCGGGATCTTCAAAGGCGGCGTACGCCTGAACCTCACGAAGTTCTTCAAGGCCACCGGCGTGCTGCTTGCGTTCGTTGCCGCGGGTCTGCTCTCGAAGGCGCTCCACACCGCGCATGAGGCCGGGTGGTGGAACGGCTTGCAGCACCAGGCCCTCGACCTCACCGGCGTGATCCCGGACGGCACCATCCGCGCCACGCTCTTCACTGGTCTGTTCGGCATCGACCCGCAGCCGACCGTCGGCGAGCTCGGGATCTGGGCGCTCTACCTCGTCCCCGTGGTGGCGTTCGTGCTCGCGCCGACGACGTCGCGCACCGTTGCCAGGGCCGCAGGCGAAGCCGCCGCCGCCCCCGCGACCATCAGCAACCGTGCCCGGGCGGGGCTCGTCGGCGGCGCGCTCGTCGCACTGCTCGGCACCGGAGCGCTGTTCGCGAGCGCATCGGGTTCGTCCACGGGCACCGGCAGCAAGGAGGTGGCGATCACGCTCTCGGCTGCCGGCTGCAGCCCGGCCAATCTCGAACTCGCCGCCGGACCCACGACGTTCGCCGTGACCAACTCGGGCACGGCCGACGTGACCGAGTTCGAGGTGCTCGACGGCTCGCGCATCCTCGTCGAGGCGGAGAACGTCGCCGCCGGGATCGAGCGCAGCGTTTCGGTCACGCTCGCCCCTGGCACCTACGAGACGACGTGCCCCGGTGGCACGACCGCAGAGACGGGCACGCTCACCGTGACCGGCGAGGCCGCCGACACCGGCGCGAAGAGCGCCGAGGCCAAGCAGGCCGTCGCCGACTACCGCACCTTCCTCGAGGCACAGACCGTGCTGCTCACCAAGCGCGTCGGAACGTTCACCGCGGCCGTGAAGGCTGGCGACGTTGCCGGCGCCAAGGCGCGGTACGCGAGCGCGCGCGAGCCCTACGAGCGGATCGAGCCCGTCGCCGAGGCGTTCGGCGACCTCGACCCGAAGATCGACGTTCGCATCAACGACGTCGCGAACGACGACGAGTTCACCGGCTTCCATCGCATCGAGCGCGAGCTCTGGCAGACCGGTTCGACGAAGGGCCTCGGGCCGATCGCCGACCAGCTCCTCGCCGACGTGAAGGATCTCGAGCAGCGGGTGAGGACCATCGAGCTCGAGCCCGCGCAGATCGCCAACGGCGCCGTCGAGCTCCTCGGCGAGGTGAGCAAGAGCAAGATCACCGGCGAGGAGGACCGCTACTCGCACACCGACCTCGTCGACTTCAAGGCGAACGTGGAGGGCGCGGAGGAGGCCTACAACGTCGTCTCGCCGATCCTCAGCAGCCGCGACACCGCGCTCGAGCAGCAGATCGCGCCGGAGTTCAAGGCGGTGTACGCGGCACTCGCGCCCTACGCGCGCGGCGACGGCTTCGTGAGCTACACCGAGCTCACGCCGGCCGACAAGCGCAAGCTCAGCGCGGCACTCAACCGCCTCGCGGAGCCGCTCTCCGAGGTGCCGGCGAAGGTCGTCGGATGACCGAACCCGCGGCCCACGGCGACGCCGAGCCCGCCGCGCCGGCGGCGGGGCTCACGCGCCGCTCGCTCCTGCGCACCGGCGCCGCCGCCGGCGTCGGCGCGGCGCTCGGCGCGAGCGTCGCGGTCGCCGCCGATGGCGACGGCGGAGCGGGCGTGAGCTCGGCCGACGTGGTCGCGTTCCACGGTGCCCACCAGGCCGGCATCACGACGCCCCAGCAGGACCGCCTCGTCTTCGCCGCCTTCGATCTGATCAGCGACGAGCGCGCCGACCTCGAGGCGCTGCTGAAGGCGTGGACGCAGGCCGCGGCGCTGCTCACCGAGGGCCGGGCCGTCGGCACCGTCGGCGGCAACCCGCTCGCGCCACCGGCCGACACCGGCGAAGCGCAGGGCCTGCGTGCCGGACGCCTCACCCTCACCTTCGGCCTCGGGCCCACGCTCTTCGAGCGAGACGGCACGGACCGCCTCGGGCTTCGTGACCGCCGGCCCGCCGCCCTCCGCCCGCTGCCCGCCCTCCCAGGCGACGAGCTCGAGGCCGAACGCAGCGGCGGCGACCTCTGCGTGCAAGCGTGCTCCGACGATCCGCAGGTGGCCTTCCACGCCGTCCGCAACCTCACGCGCATCGCGCGCCAGTACGCGCAGCTGCGCTGGACGCAGGTGGGCTTCGGCCGCACGGCCAGCACGTCGCGCACGCAGGCCACGCCGCGCAACCTCATGGGCTTCAAGGACGGCACCGCCAATATCGTCGGCGAAGACGCCAGGGCGATGGACGAGCACGTGTGGGTGGGCGACGAGGGCGACTGGCTCGCCGGCGGCAGCTACCTCGTTGCGCGGCGCATCAGCATGACGATCGAATCGTGGGACCGCGCCCCGCTCGCCGACCAGGAGGCCACCATCGGCCGCACGAAGGTGACCGGTGCGCCGATCGGCAGCGCGGGCGAGTTCGACGAGGTCGACCTCACCGCGAAGGGCGCGGACGGCCAGCTGCGGATCCCGGCCAACTCGCACGTCGCCGTAGCCCACCCCAGCACCAACGGCGGCATCCGCATTCTCCGGCGCGGCTACTCGTTCACGGACGGCCTCTCGGCGGATCTCGGCCAACTCGACGCCGGCCTCTTCTTCCTCGCCTACATGCGCGACCCGAAGCACTTCATCGCGCTGCAGCGGCACCTCGGGAGCAAAGACGCGCTCAACGAGTACATCCGGCACGTCGGCAGCGCCGTGTTCGCGGTGCCGGCGGGCGTGGCGAGCGAGGGCGGATTCATCGGCGAACGTCTTTTCGCCTAGGCCCATCGGGGCGGCTTCGCCCGCGCTCAAACGCTGGAGCGCCACCACGCCCGAAGTTCGTCCACTGATTGGCTGGTCCATTCAGTTTGATCCCCTGGGATCCCGATGGAAGGAGCGTGGATTTTCGGTCGCCAAGGAGGCGCCGGTCGCTGCCAGGGAGGCGCCGAAGTGCGCAGAGCATCCTCGCTGCGATCGCGTGCTTGTCAGCTGCCCCCCTGCTCGCGCCTGCGTGCGCAGCCGCTTCGACGGCGTCCGTCGACGTTGACCCCGGCGCGATCGTGCGCGTCTATGGAGCTGCCGGGACGTTCGGCGGACTCGATCACCGAGCGGCGACGCCGACGGGCGAGGCGCTGACGACGGCACCGGTCCCGGGCTGGGGCTTCCTGCCCGGTCAGTCGGCGTACTTCCCGGCAATCGCTCCCGACGGCACCATTGTCATCGCCAACGAGCCACAGACCGACAACCAGCTGCGGCCCACGGCGCGGCAGATGGCGCTCACCACCTTCGATCCTGCGACCCTGCGGTTCGCGAACACCGTCGTTCCCACGTCGACTGGCCTGACCGAGCTCGGCGGCCCGTGGCCCGCGGCCTCGAGCATCGTCGGCGGCGGCGACGTCTCGGACGTCGGCGTGATCCGCGCCGGAAGCTCGACGCGCGTCGTCTTCACGAGCGCCATGCCCTTCTGGGGCTGGGCGAGCGGCGGTGGCGAATATCCCACCCTGGGCGTGCTGGCGCAGAACTCCGACGGCGGATGGTCGGTCGACCGGCGCCGCAGCCGCACCGCCTCCGATCTCGCGGTGAGCGCGGGCCGGGCGGAGCGGGCACGTATCCGCATGGCGAGTCGTAAGAGCCGCAAGGCGCGCCGGGCGGCGCACGCCGCGGCCGCCGCCACGGGCGACGCCTGCGTGACGCGCAGCTACCCGGGCATGGACACCTACGGCGACTGCCGCATGCCGGCGGAGTTCGCGCAGCTCCCGGCCTCCCAGGGGCTCGTCGTCACGCAGTACGCCTTCGACGACCCCGATCGCCCGAGCGGCCGGCTCAGTGTGCTCGATCCGGTGCGCGGGAACGTGCTCGCGTCGTACGCCTACCCGTCGATCACGGCGCCCGACGGCGGGCAGCTCGCGGTTCACCCGCGCGAGGTGGTCGCCGATCCGTACGGGCGCAGCGGTGCCGAGCGCTTCGTGGTGATCTTCGACGCCGAGCGCGGTGTGGGCGATGCTGGCGCACCCTCGGTGGCCGGCGCGATGCAGGAGTTTGCGTACGACGCGAAGTCCGGCACCCTCACCCCGCTCTCCGCTCCGATCCTCACCGGCGACCGCGCCGCGGACGGCACCCCGCTGGGCTTCGAGACAGCCACGTACGACGCGCGCGGCGACCTCTGGGCCGGGCAGTCGCAGGTGGGGACGCTCCAGGCCGGGGCGCTCGCCGTCTACCGCCGCACCTCGCGCGGCACCGTGCTCGCCGGCCGCTCCGGCTGCAGCGTGAGCTCCGCCTGGCGTGGTCAGGCGTGGGGCCGCACGTGCGCGCCGGACGTGCGGATCGGGGAGGCCGCCGGCCTCGGGATCGCGCGCAGCCTCGACCCGCTCCCGGGTGGCACGGTCGTGCTCTCGACGATGTCCGGGCGAGTGCTCGCGGTGCGGCGTACCGCCGATGGCGGGCTGGCCGCCGGGCGCTCCGTCGACCTCGGCCTCGACCTGCTCGCCGATCGCAGCACCGTGCGCATCGGCCCGCGCAAGGCCGCCTACGACCGTGCCCGGCACCTGCTCTGGATCCCGATCCAGCAGCTCGCCACCGACCGCACGTGCGCGAGCTGGCCATGCCCGCCGCAGGTGCTCGACCAGTGGCTGGTGGCGGTCGACGTGACCCGCCTCGGCTGACGCCGCGCGCCCGGTCGGCTACTTCATGTCGCCCATGTCGTGACCCTCGTGGCCCGCCTCGTCCGCGGGCGGCGCCGTGGCCGCCGGATCGTCGCCGAACCACGCCTCGCGCCACGTCTGCATCTCGGCGATCTCCGCGGCCTGCGTCTTCACGATGCCCTCGGCGAGCGTCTGCACCTCGCCGGTGGCACCGGCGTTCAGCACCGCGGCGGCCATCGCCAGCGCGCCGTCGTGGTGCGGGACCATCAGATCGAGGAAGGCGCGGTCGACGTCGCCGGTCTCGAGCGCCTGCATGTTCATGTCCATGCCCATCGCGCCCTGGTCGAGGCCGAGCGCCTTCGCGTCGTCGGCCTCTGCTCCGGAAGGGTCGGCGATGTCGATCCCCTGCGCCTCGGCGATCGTCTTGAGCTTGGCGATCTCCTCGCTCTGAGCAGCGACCACCGCGCGAGCGAGCTTCGTCACCTCGGGGCGCTTGCTGCGCTTCAAGGCAGCCTTGGCCATCTCGATCGCCATCTGGTGGTGCGGGATCATCTGCCGCACGAACGCGGCGGTGGCCTCCTCGGCAGAGGCGGTCGATGCGGTACTGCTCGTGGCCGCCGACGGTTCGTGGCCGGCGTGCTCGTCGGTGCCCGCGTCGGAGCCGCCGCAGGCTGCGAGGCCGATCGCGAGGACCGCGAGCGCGGTAGCGATCAGGAGCTGGAGGCGAGGCAGAGCGGACCGCACCTCGCGCAATCTACCCACGGTTCGGAACGGGTGGGCCGCTACCGTCACCGCGCTGCGTCTCGTCAGGCCGCCCGGAGCGCGAGCTGACGGACCACCCGGTCGAGGAGCGCCTCGGCGTCCGCAGGAACGAGGTCGCGGGCGCGCACGGTGATGCGCGCCGTGCCGCCCACCGGGGTACACGCACCGATCGCGACGGCCGAGCGACCACGCGCCTGCGGGTAGAAGTCGACGGCCGCAGCCCCCGGCAGCTCGACGCGGCCGAGGTTCGAGATCAGCAGGCTGTCGGAGAGGCGGTCGGTGACCGGTGCCAGCGCCCGCAACAGCTTCGCTCGGGCCGGCGAGAGGCCGGTGCCGGGCGGCTCGGCGGCCTGGGCGAGCGCCGCGGTGACGGCAGCGCCGACATCCGCGGGAAGCCCGAGATCGACGCGGCGGTGGGTCGAGACGTTGCCGAGCACGGCCGGCCCACCGACGGGGATCGTCAGGCCGATCCGTCCCCACGGCGAGCCGCCCCGCGCAGCGTTCCACGGGCCGACGGCCGTCACCGCGGCCGCGGCGAGCGACGAGGCGCGCGGGCTCACGCCGGGCGGGAGCGGCGCCGCGGCGAACGACTCGGCGGTCGGCGGCGAGAACGATGGCGCCACCCGATCGGCAGGCTGGGCCACCCGGCGCAGCAGCTCGGCAGCGCCGCCTGTCGGGGCCGGCGCCGGCGGCGCGGCCATCGGTGGGGCCGCCTGCGCCGCAGCGCCCGAAGCGAGCGCGTCGGGGCTGCCGAGCAAGGCGCTCGCGACGGCGATCAGCGCGCGCCCGTCGAGCGCGGCGTGGTGGCCCACGACCGCGAGCCGCAGGCCGTCGGCCGCGAGCGCAACCCGCAGCGGCGGCCCGGCGGCAAGATCGAAGCGCGCGTGCAGCACCGGATCCAGGTCGGCGTCCGCCTCGACGCGCAGTCGCCCCGAGCCCGCCATCCAGCCGTCGCCGACGAGGCTCGCGTCGAGAATCGGGTGGAGCGCAGCCAGCGCGGCCAGGCGGGTGGCGGCGAGCGCGGCATCGAGCGGCTCGCTCAGATGCACGACGACGCTCGGCGCCCAGGGCGTCTGCTGGTCGGGATGGAAGACGATCGCCGCCTCGCTCGGTGTGAGCGGTCGTGCTTGCCAGCTGCCGGCGCTCATGTCACCGCCTCCGACGGCTCCGGTGCCGCGTCGGGCTGGCGGAGCACGGCGACGACGAGGGCAGCGAGCGCGAGCGTCGCGAGGAGCTGCGCCGCCCAGCTGAAGGCACCGTTGCCATCGCCCGAGAACGGCGACTGGGCGACCGCCGTGATCCCGGCACTCATGACGAGCCCGCCCGCCGCGAGACCTGCGAGGCGCCGCAGCCCGCGCGGACCGTCGGCGACGCGCCAGAGGAGCGGCAGCGCGAGCAGCACCGGCCACGACACGAGCGCCACGACGACCGCGCCGAGGGCCACGAACGGCCAGCGCCGGCGACCAGCCGGCAGCGTCGCCGGCGCCAGCGCCGCGAAGCGCGCGGCGCCCGCTCGGGCGGGCAGCAGCGCGAGCATGAAGAGGCCGAGCACGAGCGCAAAGCCACCGAGCAGCGCCTTGCGGAAACCACGGTCGGGGGCATACGTGAGCTCCACCATCGCGGCCTTCCCCGCGGGCACGACGAACCCCTGCTGCCAGCCATCGAGCCGCTGCGGCGTAAGCGCGCGCCCGTCGAGCGTCGCCTCCCACCCGGCGTTGAAGTTCTCGTGGAGCGCGAGGTACGTGTCGGCGCCCGCGCCCACGGCCACCGTTCGCCTGGTCACGTCCCACCGACGGATCGTTGCTCGGCGCGGATCGCCGGCCGCTGGCGTGGCTGCCGCGCTGCCCTCGGGCGCGAGGCGCAGGGCCGTGAGCACGAACGGCGAGGTGCCTCCGCCACGGATCGCGTGCGTGCCCGCCGTGAGGCGCAGCGACGACGCGCCGCAGATCTCTGCGCGAGCCGGCTCGAGCGACACGGCCGCGCCCGCGCTGGTGAGCACGCGCGTGCGCACCGGCCGGTCGTCGACCATCAGCATTGGGCCGTCGCCACAGCGCGAGGCGACGTGGAGCTTTGGCGGGAGCGCGATCGTGCGCTGGTCGCGAAGCGCCGGGAAGTCGATCTCGGCCGCACCGACCGGCAGCGGGATGCGTCGGCCGTCCGGCCCGTTCGTCGAGCGGCGGGCGATCTCGGGGAATGTGATCGTGAGTGCGCGTGCGCGGATCGCGGGGAACCGCACGAGCCCGCCGGCGCGCACGTCGACATCGCGCACCGTCCCCCCGGCGGTGGTGATCCGGAGCTGCTCCGGAGCGACCGCGAAACCACGCGGAGGCACGACCCGAACACTGCTGAACGTGCGCGGAGCACCGTGCCACCGCAGCTCGATCGCCGGAGCATCGTCGACCACCGAGGGCACCGGCGACGCATGGAAGGTCGCCCGGCCCGAAGCCGTCGATGAGAGCCCGGGCACCGACGGTGTGCGGAGCGACTGGGCGACCGCCGGCGCCGCGATCCACGAGGTGTCCGCGGTGCCGTCGAAGGCGTTCGTCGCTTGGTAGCGCGGCTGCCCGCCGTAGGACGACGTCGCCTGCACCCGCAGCCCGCGGGTACGGCTGAGCACGGCGTCGAGCCGCGGCCCGGGGACTGGGTCGACGGTCGCGCTCACCGTGAAGCTCGCGCTCGTCGGCACGATGAACTCGCGGCGTAGCTGCGGCTCCTCGTCGCGCCGGAGCAGGTCGAACGGGTCGGCGGTGAGGCGGGTGAAGAGGAACGTGGGATCGGTCGCTTCGTCGCGGGCCCGGGCGAGCAGCAGTGGCTCCTGCGCGGGGGCGACGAACCGGCGGACGCCGACGTTGCTCGGGAGGTAGACGTCGCGCAGCCCGGCGCCGATCGCGCCGCGCCGCTCGCCGACCACGCCGTCGAGCACCACCCGCACGCGGCGCGTGATGCCGGGGGCCACGTTCACGGGCTGCAGCGCCTCGGTATCGCGGAGGTTGGTGATGCGCGTGCCGCCATCGGTGATCACGCGCAGGCGCACGATGCGCGGCCGGAACTTGCCCTCGCGCAGCAGCCGCACCTGCATGCCTTCGACGCTCCGCGTCGCCGGAAGGGTGGCCTGCACCCACTGCCCTTGCGAGGTGCGGTCGTCGCCGGCGACCCAGACGGTGTCGGCGTTGCGGTCGAACGCGTTGCCGGGCTGGAGCTCGGGGAGTTGCAGGAGCCACGAGCCGTAGGACGAGGCCGTCACCGAACCGCCGACGTTGGGAGGCAGCGCCACGCTCTCGTGCCCGAGCAGGTTGGGCGTGAGGAACTGGGGCGTGCTCGTGGCTCCGGCGGCGAGCTCGCCCGCGGCGAGGGTGTACGACGTGTTGTCGCGCACGAGGCCGAAGTCGGTGCGGGCCCGGCGCAGCGCGTCACTCACCACCCAGGCGCCGCTGGTGGCCTGCGTGGGAAGGTCGGCCGCGAGCACCGTCGAGGTCGTCGTCGTCATGCCCCAGTCGCCGAGCTGCGCGACCGACTCCGGCCCGCCGCTCACCGTCGGCGCTGCGCGCACGGCCGTCGTCGTCACCTGTGGAGCGCCGGCGTCGACCTCGTAGATCTCGATCATGCGCAGCCGGCCCTCCTGCTCGCCGATCCCGAGATCGGGGAGGAACGTCGCCGTGCTCGCGAGACCACGCACGGGCGGACCGAATCGCCGCACGCGCGAGAGCCCGGCGCTGCGCAGCGCCTCGCGGACGAGGATCGGGCGAGGTGCGCCGGTGCGGCGCCAATCGAGGTCGTTGCGGGCAACGACGTACCGGATGCCGGCGCGGCGGAGGGTCGCCCGCAGCCCCGGCGAGGCCCGGCGTTGGACGATGCGCCGCTCGAGGTCGTCGAGCACGCGCGTGCTGCCGATCCCGCCGAGCGGCTGGAGCGTGCGGGTGACCCACGGGCCCTCCTGGAGCGCCTGCATCGGCTCGTCGATCGGCCGGCCCCACGTGTTCTCCGCGAAGGCCGAGCCGGGCAGCAGCAGCGTGGCGTTGTCAGGCGAGTGGTCGCCGAGCCAGTCCGCGGCCTGCGTCCACCAGTCGGGCACGGCCTTGAAGCCACCGGGCGTCGGCACCTCGCCACGCCACACGGGGAGGGCGCCGACCGCGATCACGGCCAGCAGCGCGGCAGTCGCCGCCGGTGCCCGGAATCGGGATGACACGGCCGCGATGCCGAGCGCCGACGCGGCGAGCAGTACCGGCTCGAACTTGTAGACGTTGCGGAACGCCGCAAGCGGCCCCGCGAGCAGATCGAGCGCCGTCCCGCTCGCCAAACCACCGGCCGCGCCCGTGTAGCCGGCGCCGACGGCAACCGTGCCGAAGATGAACGCGGCGGCGACGAAGCGCCGCTCGGTGAACCGCGCGGCGATGAGGCCGGCGAGGCCCGTCGCGACCACCAGTGCCGTCGCCAGGATCGCACCGGGCGCCGTCACGAGGGTCCAGCTCGCCGGCACCCACGGCGTGCCGAGGTTGAGGTAGCCGAGCCAGTTGCCGGCGCCTCGCATGACCTCGGCGGCGGCGGTGGTCGACTCCGTCACCTGCGGCGTCTCGGTGTAGTCGACGATGCTGAGCCCGAACTTCGCTTGGAACACCAGCGCGCCGAACCACCAGAGGCACGAGAGTGCGCCGGCCACGAACCACCACCCCATCAGCCGCCGACGGCGCGGGCCGGGCGTGCGGGTGAGGAGGTAGAGGCCAGGGAGCGTGAGCACCGCAAGCACCGAGGTGGCGTTCACCCCGCCCATCGCCAGGATGGCCACGCCCGAGCGCATGGCGGCGCGGCGCGCGTCGAGCTCGCCTCGGGCGCCCGCGATCAACGGCAGCAGCACCCACGGCAGGACCGCCGCCGGCAGCACCGCGGCCGAGGTGAATCCGATCAGTCCCGTGAACAACGGCGAGAGCGCGTAGGCGACGCCCCCGATCAGCCAGCCCCGCTCGCGCCCGATCTCCAGCGCAGCGGCGAGGCGCGCGATGCCCCAGAACGCGGCGGTGAGCACGACGCCGAGCCACAGCCGCTGAACGACCCAGCCGGGGAGCCCGACCGCATCGCCCGCCGCGAAGAACGGCCCCATCGGGAACGCGTAACCGATCGCCTGGTTCTGCACCTGCCCGAAGCCGGCCGCGGCATCCCACAGGTGCAGCGCGCGCTGGAGGAACCCGGCGGGGTCGAGGACCAGATCGAGCTTCGTGTCGAACGCGATCTTTCCCGGCGCCTGCGCGAACGCCAGCGCGAACATCGCCGCGGCACCGGCGAGGAGCCAGCGGCGGCGCGGGCGCGCTGCGCGTGCCGAGCGCGGCGCTGCCGCGTTCACCGCAGCGCGGGCAACGGGTGGGCGACGGCCGGAGGCGTCGTCCGCAGCAGCCCGCCGGCGGTCGCGAGCAGCGCGGCGACAGCGGCGATGAGCACGAGGCCGGCGAGTCCCTCGGCCGCCGGCTCCAGTGCCGCGGCGGCGGCGGCGAGCCCGGTGGTGGCGAGGAGGGTCGGCGCCCACGGCGCGCGCATGCCCCGGGCGACCGCCATGGCGAGCGCCGTCGCCAGCGTGGCCGCGACGGTCATCGCGGCGACCAGGGTGGCCAGTAGGCCCGCGGCTGGAGCGGGATCTCCGAGCGCGAGCGGCAGGAGCGGTCGCACGAGCAGAAGCGTAAGCCCCGCGGCGGCGCCCAGCCCGGCCACACCGGCGAGCGGCGTGAGGAGTGCGCGGGTGGTGGTCGCACGCACCGCCGTGGGCACCGCGAGCCAGCTGACGGCGAAGAGCGCGAAGAACACGCCGCGGGCCGGGAGCTCGGCCACAGCGTAGGCGTCCGCCGCGGCGGCACCGAGCAGGCGAGGCGCCGCGAACGCATCGAGGTTGACGAGCAGCATCAGGAGCCCGACGGAGAGCGCGGGCGAGAGCATGGCGGCGGCCGCGACCGGCACGGGTCGTCCGGCGCTGCGGCCCGCGACCGCCGCCGCCAAGCTGCCGAGGAGCAGCGCCGCCGAGAGGCCGGTGGCGCCGAGCCAGCGGCCCAGCGCGACACCGGCCGCGAGCCGCGCGCCGGCCTCGACGGCCATGCTCACGCTCGCCGCGTGGTGGTCGTCCCGGCCGATCGCGCGGCCGCGCTGCGCGGCCGCGACACACGCGGCACCGTACCCCGGCGCGAGCAGCACGACGGCAAGCGTGGGAGCGTGCACGGCCTTGGCCAGCGCCGGGGACAACGCAGCGAAACCCACCGCGGAGAGCGCGACGAACCGCGCCGGCAGCTGCACCTGCATCGCCCCGGCGGCGGATTGGGCGGCAGCTCGGAGCTGGATCGCACCGGGCACGACGGCGAGCACGAACGAGAGCCCGATCACGGCGGCGGCCGCCGCGAGCTCACCGTCCGAGCCGGTGTGGGCGAGCGCGGCCAGCATGATGAACGCCGCGACGCCGACCGAGAGCGACGAGCCCAGGAAGGTGAATCGTCCGCGGAGCGCGGGGCTGGCGCGGGGCACGTCGCCCATGCTCCCGGCCTGGGCGGTCATGTCCCGACGACGGCCGGGAGCGCGGGCTGGGGATGCGGCGCATAGGCGGCATCGAGGAGCACCCGCTCCAGGCGTGCGACGGTGCGATCCCACGTGAAGCCGAGGGCCCATCCGCGAGCGGCGTCCCCGAGCGTCGCCCGGATCTCGGGCGCCCGCGCCATCTCGATCCAGGCGCTGGCGAACGCGTCGTCGGTGGTCACCAGGCGGCCGGTGATGCCGTCACGCACGGTGTCGCAGAGGCCCGGCACGTCGTAGGCGAGCGTGGGCGTGCGGCCGAGCCCGGCCTCGAGCACCACCATCCCCCACCCCTCGTGGGAGGCGGGATGCACGAGCATCCATGCGCTGGAGAGCAGACGGCGCTTCTCGTCCTCGCTGATCGAGCCGGTGAACTCGACGCTCGGATCGTTTGCCGCGAGCGCACGGAGGCGAGGCAGCTCGGGGCCGTCGCCTGCGATCACGAGCTTGCCGCCGGTGGCGGGGCGCACCCGCTCCCAGTGGCGCAGCAGCAGGTCGAGCCGCTTGTGGGGCACGGCACGGCCGAGCGCGAGGAACAGCGGCTCACTGCTGCGGGCATCGGTCGGCTCGAACGGATCGACGCCGTTCGGCACGACCGTGATCTGCTCGGTGGGGATACCGAGGCCACCGAGGTCGCGCGCGGTGCCGGGTGAGACCGCGACGTACGGCGTGCGGCGGTAGACGGCGGGCATCAAGCTGCCCTCGAGCGTGCGGCCCAGCGCGGCGACGGGTGCCGGGAAGTGCTGGGCCCACTGCTGCGTGTGCACGTGGTGCACGAGGCAGACGGTCGGGCGGCGGCGCCAGAGCGGCGAGAAGAACGGGATGCCGTTCTGCACGTCGAGGAGCACGTCGATCCCGCGCATCCAGCGGGCGTGAGCGAGCGGCGCGCGGAGGTATTGCGAGTAGGTGCCACCGATCTGGTGCACCGGGTAGGCGCGCGGGCCCACTGGCCCGCCACACATCAGCTTCACCGTGTGGCCGCGCTCCTGGAGGCCGCGGAGGTAGGCATCGACGACCACCTCCGAACCGCCCGCGCGCGGGTTGGCGAGATCACGCCAGGCGACGACCCCGACGGAGAGCGAGGTCTGCAGCGTCGCCCCGCTCACGCCACCGCGCCCTCGGGCTGCGTGGCCCGGTGGCGGTAGCGCAGGCGAGCGAGATCGGCGGCCATGTGGATCGGGTCGCGCAGCGGGCGCACCTTGCTGCCCTCGACCGCGCGCCAGTTGATCGGGAGCTCCTCGATGCGCAGGCCGAGCTTCTGCGCGATCAGCAGGATCTCGACGTCGATCGAGAAGCCGTCGAACATCGAGCGACGGAAGAGTTCCTTGCTCACCTCCGCGCGGAAGCCCTTGAAGCCACACTGGGGGTCGGTCACGCCGATGCCTGCGAGCTGGCGGGCCGGGCCGCTGAACGCGTGGCTCATCATCGTGCGAGACCGCGAGCGGCCGTGCACGACGGCGCCGGGCACGCGGCGCGAGCCGACGACGATGTCGGCGTGGTCGAGGCGCTCGATCATCGGGTCGACCGCCTCGAGGCTCGTGGCGAGGTCGGCGTCCATGAAGAGCACCTTGCGGCCCCGGGCGACGACGACGCCCTTGCGGATCGCCGCCCCCTTGCCCTTGTTGCTCGGGGTCATGAGGATGTGCGCCCGCGGATGATCACGCAGCCGGCGCAGCGCGACCTCGACGGTGGCGTCGGTGCTTCCGTCGTCGATCACGACGAGTTGGGCCGATTGGAGCGTCGGGTGCTCCAGGATCCCGTCGAGGGTCGCGCCGAGCCGCTCCTCCTCGTTGAAGGCGGGGATCAGGACGGTGACGTCGGGAACGTTGGCGTCGGCCTCAAGCCGGGCGGCATCATGCATCGTGCTGGGGGGAACTCTCGATGGGCCGGAAGACGGAGTGACTTCCCCCATGGTTGTCGGCACCCCAGAGGACCGCTGGACGCACCACGATGGTGTTGTCCGTCCTCCGCGCACATCATGTGATTGAGTTGCTGGACCACTTGGGTGACCGGGTCCAGGGATGACGCTCACGGGTCAGCGCACCGGAAGGCTCTTGGCCGCCTTCTTGGGTGGGGTGCACCGGTAGTAGACCTGGCGGAGCTTGAAGGTCTTGCCGCCCGTCGTCCGCACGTTCGCCTTGAAGACGAACTTCACCGCGGGGAGCTTCTTGAACTTCTGCACCCGCAGCACGCGCTTCTTCGTCTTCGTCGAGACGTAGAGCTTCTTGCCCTTCACGGTGCGCACCCGCTTGCCGTCGATCCAGAAGATGGCCCTCGCGAGCTTGGTGCGCTTCTTCGTCACGAGCCTGATCGAGAGCACGTTCGTGCTCACGCAGAGGTTGCCGTGACGCTGCGTGAGGAGCGCATCACGATCGAGCGCCGCGCTCTGCGTGGCCGAGCCCGTCGGCAGCTTCACCGACTCGGGCAGCATGTGCTGACTCCCGCCACTGCCGGAGTTGGCGACCACGGTCGGCGTGGGCGCCGGCGCCGGAGTCGTGGTGGGCGCTGGGGTCGGCGTGGGCGCGGTAGTCGGAGCCGGAGTCGGCGTGGCGACCGGGGTCGGGGAGAGCGCCACGGTGG
>JAGIBJ010000032.1 GCA_017744415.1 Solirubrobacteraceae bacterium | reverse complement strand
GCGAGATCAGGCCGGTCTCCTCGGCCACCGGCACGAACAGGTGCGGCCCGATCCACCCGCGCACCGGATGCTGCCAGCGCAGCAGTGCCTCGAGCCCGGTGACCTTGCGGCCGTCCGAATCGACCAGCGGCTGGTAATGTACGCAGAGCTGCTCGCGGCTGGTAAGCGCCGCACGCAAGTCGGCTTCGAGCACCGCGCGCAGCTGCACGGTCTCGTCCATCTCCTCGGTGAAGAACCGGTAGCAATCGCGCCCTTCGTCCTTCGCGCGATAGAGCGCGATGTCGGCCTTGCGCATCATGTCGGTGCGGTCGGTGCCGCACTCGGGCGCCAGCGCAACACCGACGCTGACCCCCACGTGCGCCTGATTGCCGAGGATCTCGAACGGCTGGCGCAGGGCCTCGAGCACCCGGTCGAGCCGAAGCCGCCGGAGCCGCGCACGGTCTCGTTCTGGTCGCGCACGACGCCTTCGGTCACCTCGAGTTCGATCTGGTGCGGACTGACCCCGGCCGCGCGCACCAGCGCGCAAATCCGCTCGGCGAAGCCTTCGTCGCAGAACTGGATCGGCGAGAGGTTCACCGCGATCGTCAGGTTAGGCCACTCGCGCGCGACCTGGCAGGCCTCGCCGAGCACCCAGTCGCCGAGCTGCGAGATCAGGCCGGTCTCCTCGGCCACCGGCACGAACAGGTGCGGCCCGATCCA
>JAGIBJ010000031.1 GCA_017744415.1 Solirubrobacteraceae bacterium | reverse complement strand
CCCCAGCCTGACTCGCGGTACTGCCGATAAGCCTCGGCGTAGCCCGCCGGCGTAGTGACGCTGCCATCCGCGTGACGCGTACAGCCCTGCTGGTCGCCGATCCGGTTGAGCGGGGCGACCACTTCAGCCGCGAAGCGCGCGGCCTCATCGAGGATCGGTTCGAGCAGGTCCTCGTCGATCCCCGCCCCGCCGAGCAGGTGGTCGAGGATGAAGCGGACGTCGCGAACGGGTGGGGAATAGCTGGGCATGCGGCCGCCTAGCGCCGCTCAGCCTTCGAAGCGAGTCAGTCCATCACCTTCGAGCGCACGGTAGAAGCACGAGCGCTCGCCCGTGTGGCAGGCCGGGCCCGCCGGCCGCACCTTGAGCACGAGCGCGTCCTGGTCGCAGTCGACGAGGATCGCCTCGACGTGGAGCACGTGGCCGGAGGTCTCGCCCTTCATCCACAGCCGACCGCGGCTGCGCGAGTGGAAGTGCGCGAGACCGGTCGAGCGGGTCGCGTCGAGGGCTTCGCGGTCCATGAACGCGACCATCAGCACCTCGCCGCTGGCCGCATCCTGGGCGATCGCGGTCAGCAGTCCGGCAGAGTCGAACCGTGGCATGAACTGTCCACCCTGCTCGCGTGCGGCGGCGTTGTCGGAAGTGTCCGAAATTGGTGCTATCCTCTTGCAAATGGGTCGCAAATTCCGCCCAAGAACGGGCGTTTGT
>JAGIBJ010000030.1 GCA_017744415.1 Solirubrobacteraceae bacterium | reverse complement strand
GGCCTGATCTTCGGATCAACCCAGGATGAACCTTCCCGTGCTTTTTAGAACAAGATCGGATCAGTCAGATCACGATCGCAACGTAATACGCCGCAGAGACTTCGGTCCTGACGGTATGGCGAGCTGCGCCGTCCACGTTTCTCTTTCTTCAAGAAGGATATAAACCTTTGGTTTGCGCTCCCGCATGAGCGGGTCTTCGACCCTGTGCTCCGCGAGTGCGCCGGACGTCCGGCGACGGACTATCGTCCTGTATTGGTGATTGATCGAGGCTTTTGCTTTTGATTGATGAGCCGATGCATCGAGATGGGCCCGTAGCTCAGTTGGTTAGAGCACACGCTTGATAAGCGTGGGGTCGGTAGTTCGAGTCTACCCGGGCCCACCATTGGTTTGCTGGATTTACCTGATCCCTGATGGTTTTGCTGTCGGGTGTTTGCGATGGTTGGGGCTGTAGCTCAGCTGGGAGAGCACCTGCTTTGCAAGCAGGGGGTCAGCGGTTCGATCCCGCTCAGCTCCACCAAGGTTTTGGTGTCGAGATGAGTAAATATCCTTTGAAGAAATAAAAGTTTGCGTCTGCCAAATGGCAGTTCGCCTGTTCTGCATACATTGTGAAGAGAAGATATGTCTGGAAGCTTCCAGGTGTTTTGGGTTTTTGACCCAAGGCGTCCGAGACCTTTCCCAGTGAACCCTTTGATGGCCTAGCCGGCCGGAGATTGGTGAGGGATTGGAGGTAGGAAGGAAGCTTGTCACTCTGGAT
>JAGIBJ010000029.1 GCA_017744415.1 Solirubrobacteraceae bacterium | reverse complement strand
CCTTTCTAGAGTGCGCTGCAAGTCAAGCGTCCACACTTATCGGCTGTGAAATAAGAACAGTTATTTGGTGAAGCACGGTCGAAAGGCCGGCTACTGATACTGATCCAAGCGGGTCTGTAGCTCAGCTGGTTAGAGCACCGTCTTGATAAGGCGGGGGTCGTTGGTTCGAGCCCAACTAGACCCACCAAGGTTTCGGGGGATTAGCTCAGCTGGGAGAGCACCTGCTTTGCAAGCAGGGGGTCGTCGGTTCGATCCCGTCAACCTCCACCACCAATCGATAGGCGAAATTCAACACCAAAGCGGCTTCGCAAGAGGCCTCTTTGTTGTTGATCGAGATTACTCAGATCAAACGGCTGTTCTTTAAAAATTCATAGAGTCGAATCAGCGTTGCTGGCGGAAAGAGGGAATTCGTAAAGGTTTTACCTCACCGTGCCGCTAGCAACAATTTTGATTGCGTCAAAACGAATAGAACTTTGTTTTATTCAAGTAATGACGAATCGTTCTCTTGGTAGCAATACCAAAGAATCATTCACATTACGGCATAACGCGCGAGGTGAAAGACCTCGCAAGTCCTTGAAAGAAGATGGAGATGTTTCGCAAGAGACGTCAAAGTTATAGGGTCAAGTGACTAAGAGCATGTGGTGGATGCCTTGGCGATGATAGGCGACGAAGGACGTGATAGCCTGCGATAAGCTCCGGGGAGCTGGCAATAAGCTTTGATCCGGAGATTTCCGAATGGGGAAACCCACCCTTCGGGGTATCGCATACTGAATACATAGGTA
>JAGIBJ010000028.1 GCA_017744415.1 Solirubrobacteraceae bacterium | reverse complement strand
TTGGCCGGACGCTCGATCACCACCTTCGAGATCGCCGCCTGCGGCAGGTTCTCGACGATGTACTTGCGGATCTTGAGGTCCTCGAGCCGATGATCACGCCGGGGCGCGCGGCATAGATGGAGATGCGGCACAGCTTGGCCGGACGCTCGATCACCACCTTCGAGATCGCCGCCTGCGGCAGGTTCTCGATGATGTACTTGCGCAGCGCGATGTCTTCCTTGAGCAGCTGCGCGTAGTTGCCGCCCTCGGCATACCAGCGGCTGTCCCAGGTGCGGTTGATCTGCAGGCGCAGGCCGATCGGATTGCTCTTATGACCCATCGATCAGGCCTCCTCGACTTCGCGGACGACGATGCGCAGCCGGCTGAACGGCTTCAGGATGCGCGTGGACTTGCCACGGCCGCGCGTCGCGAAACGCTTCATGGTGATGGACTTGCCGACCGAAGCCTCGGCGACGACGAGCGCGTCGACGTCGAGGTCGTGGTTGTTCTCGGCGTTGGCGATCGCCGAGGCGAGCACCTTGCGCGCATCGACAGCCATCGCCTTCTTCGAGAAGGCGAGGATGTTCATCGCCTCCTCGGCCTTCTTGCCGCGGATCAGACCGGCAACGAGGTTGAGCTTCTGCGCCGAACCACGGATCGTGGTGCCGACGGCCAGCGCCTCGTTGTCGGCAACGCGACGGGGAGCTTTCTGCTTGCTCATCAGCGCTTGCCCTTCTTGTCGGCGGCGTGGCCGGGGAAGTTGCGCGTGGGTGCGAACTCACCGAGCTTGTGGCCGACCATGTCCTCGTTGACGGACACCGGGATGAACTTCTGGCCGTTGTAGACGTTGAACGTC
>JAGIBJ010000027.1 GCA_017744415.1 Solirubrobacteraceae bacterium | reverse complement strand
GGACGGATCCTCGGCGGCCAGCTTGGCCAGGGCGACGCCCAGCTTTTCCTGGTCGGCCTTCGACTTGGGCTCGACGGCGATTTCGATAACCGGGGCCGGGAACTCCATGCGCTCCAGGATGACCGGCGACTTCAGCGGATCGCACAGGGTGTCGCCCGTGCGGGTTTCCTTCAGGCCAGCCAGGGCGACGATGTCGCCGGCATAGGCTTCCTTGATGTCTTCGCGGTTGTTCGAGTGCATCAGCAGCATGCGGCCGACCCGCTCGCGCTTGTCGCGCGTCGAGTTCAGCAGGCTCATGCCGGTTTCCAGCTTGCCCGAATAGATGCGGCAGAAGGTCAGCGAACCGACGAAGGGGTCATCCATGATCTTGAACGCCAGAACCGACAGCGGCTCTTCGTCCGAGGCCTTGCGGGTGGTCTCTTCTTCGGTCTTGAAGTCGATGCCCTTGGTCGGCGGAATGTCCACCGGCGACGGCAGGTAGTCGACGACGGCGTCGAGCAGGGGCTGGACGCCCTTGTTCTTGAAGGCCGAGCCGCAGAGGATCGGATAGAAGGCGCCCGTCAGAACGGCCTTACGGATGCACTTCTTGATGACCGCTTCCGAGGGCTCTTCGCCGCCCAGATAGGCTTCCATGGCGTCGTCGTCGAGTTCGACGGCGTTCTCGACCAGGTAGGCGCGGGCTTCCACGGCCTTGTCCATCAGGTCGGCGGGGATTTCCTCGTCGCGATAGGTCGCGCCCAGGCCATCGTTGTCCCAGACCACGGCCTTCATGCGGACCAGGTCGACCAGGCCGCTCAGCGAGGATTCCGAACCGATCGGGAATTGGATCGGAACGGCCTTGGCGCCCAGGCGGTCGCGGATCGACTCGACCGACTTGTCGAAGTCGGCGCCGATCTTGTCCATCTTGTTGACGAACACGATCCGCGGAACCTTGTAC
>JAGIBJ010000026.1 GCA_017744415.1 Solirubrobacteraceae bacterium | reverse complement strand
GCGCAGGACCATGAGCTGGCGGCGTACCTGCGTTTCCTCGCCGAACTCTCGCGCCTGCAGGCACGGCTGGCCGTCACGCTGCCGCCGCTCGCGCCGGTGGCGTCGGCGGCAGCCATGCGCGCCGCGCAGGCGCACATGCCGCCGATCGACCGCCATGCGCTGGTCGAGGATCCCGCGCTTGCCGCCACCCTGCAGGCACTGCTCGACGATGCCGGCGGCCTCGAGATGCCCGACGCCGCGCGCGTCGCGCTCGATGCGGTGCGGCTGGCCGATGCCGTCGATCGCCGCTGGCTGCTCGGCAACGTGCTCGGCGACGACATCCCCGTCGACAGCGCCGCGCCGCACCTGTTCGCCGCCGCTGCGGTGCAGGTCCACCTGGCGCGCCTGGCCGCCGGACTCGATGCCGAAGCGCTGGTGCCGATCGCCACCGGCGTCTGCCCGGCCTGCGGCGGGCGTCCGGTCACCTCCTCGGTGATGGGCATGCAGGGCATCGAGAACGTGCGCTATGCCTGCTGCGCCGGTTGCGCCACGCAATGGAACGAGGTGAGGGTGAAGTGCCTGTGCTGCGGTTCGACCCGCGGACTCAGCTATCGCTCGGTCGGCACCGACGAGGCCACGGTCAAGGCGGAAGCCTGCCGCGAGTGCAACGCCTGGGTGAAGATCTTCTACAAGGTGAAGAACGAGAGCCTCGATCCGGTCGCCGACGACGTCGGTAGCCTCGGCCTCGACATCCTGATGGGGGATGCCGGAGTGCGCCGCGGCGGTTTCAATCCGTTCCTGGTGGGCTATTGATGGAAGGCTTCCGCGCGTTGCCGTCGGTCGACCGTTTCCTGCAGACCGCGCATGGCCAGGCGCTGGCCCACGCGCACGGGCGCGCGGTGGTCGTGGCCGCGCTGCGGACTGAGCTGTCGCGCGCACGCGGCGAGATCCGCGATGGCGCCGAAGGCCTGGCCGTGTCGCAGGCCCTGCCCGGGCGTGTAGCCGCCGCCCTGGATGCCGATGCGCTGTCGGGCCTGCGCCCGGTGCTCAACCTCACCGGCACCGTGCTGCACACGAACCTCGGACGCGCGCTGCTCGCCGACGAAGCGATCGCGGCCGCGTGCGCGGCGATGGCGCATCCGCTGGCGCTGGAGTTCGACCTGGAGGAGGGCGGCCGCGGTGAGCGCGACGACCACCTGCGCGGGCTGTTGCGCGAACTGACCGGCGCCGAGGACGCGCTGGTCGTCAACAACAATGCCGGCGCGGTGTTGCTGGCGCTCAACACCTTCGGCCTGGGCCGCGAGGCGGTCGTCTCGCGCGGCGAGCTGATCGAGATCGGCGGTGCCTTCCGCCTGCCGGAGATCATGGCCCGCGCCGGCACGCGGCTGGTCGAGGTCGGCACCACCAACCGCACCCATG
>JAGIBJ010000025.1 GCA_017744415.1 Solirubrobacteraceae bacterium | reverse complement strand
AAGGGACGCGGCGGAGGCCGTGGGCGGCCGGGCGCCGGAGGCCGCCGAGGCGACAACGCCGGAGGCCCCGGCCGCCGCGAGTTCCGTGACCGCCCACGGGGCTCGGGCCGCCGCGAGCCTGAGGCTACGCCCGAGCGCACCCCTGGCGACCGGCTCGTCTACGGGCGCAATCCCGTCCGCGAGCTGATCCGCGCCGACCGGCGCCGCGTGCGCATCGTGCACGCACTCCCCCAGCTCGCCGATGCCGCGTGGCTCGCCGGCCACACCGTGCAGGTGGCCGTGGCCGAAGACCTCGACGTGCTCGCCGGCTCGCGCGATCACCAGGGCATCGTTGCCGAGTGCTCGCCCTACCCCTACGTGGAACTCGCCCAGCTCGTGGGCCGACCGGGCACCGTGGTCGTGCTCGACGAGATCACCGACCCACGCAACGTCGGCGCGATCGCCCGCACCGCCGAGGCCACCGGTGCCGTCGGCCTTGTGCTCCCGGAGCGCCGCGCGGCGCAGGTGAACGCCACCGTCTGCAAGACCTCGGCAGGGGCGATCGAGCACCTCGAGGTCGCGGTCGTCCGCAACATCGCCGACGCGGTGCAGGAGCTCAAGGACGGCGGCGCCTGGACCTACGGTGCCGCCATGGATGGCACCCCGGTCGGCGACCTCGATCTCGCCGGCTCCGTCGCACTCGTGCTCGGCGGCGAAGGGCGCGGCCTGCGCCCGCGCGTCGCCGGCGCCTGCGATGCGCTCGTCTCCTTGCCGATGGTCGGCAAGGTCGACTCCTTGAACGTGAGCGCCGCGGCCGCCGTGCTGCTGTACGCCGCGTTCACCGCCCAGCAGAGCTGACGCTTCCGCGCACGGCGGCCCGGCAGGGCTGACGCCCCCGCGCTCATCGTCGCGGCAGGGCTCGCCACGCCGATGGCGAACTTCGTGGTCCCGAGGCAAAACGCCCGGTGGCATCTGGCATTTCCGACCCCCTCGGAGTGCTCAGAACCTCACTCGTCCAACTCCGCCGCCTCATGTGCTGCATGAGGCTGGTCGAGGGTTTGCGCAACCCTCGCAATCGGTCTTGCACGAATTGCTTGACATGCAGGCTTTCTTGCGACTAGGTTGCCCGCAACGAGTCTCAAGTCGATCCTGAGTCTCGGCCTTCGATCTCTGATCGAGGGCTACACACAACCATTCACCCAACGATTTGGTTGGCACCCCGGGAGGGGGCTGTCATCCGGATCAGACCGATTCCGCCGGCCTTCTGGCCGGGCGAAAGGCTGACCCGTGGCTATCTCCCGCCGTGCATCCAGTGACGTCCGTGTCGACGATCGCTTCCTCATCGCGCTCGCCAAGCAGGGCGACCGCCGTGCTCACGATCAGATCGTGCGTCGCTACTACGGCTTCGTCCGCATGAAGGCGTCGAGCTACTTCCTCGTCGGCGGCGACCACGACGACCTGATCCAGGAGGGCCTCGTCGGTCTCTACAAGGCCGTGCGCGACTTCCGCCCGGATCGCGAGAGCTCGTTCCGCAACTTCGCCGAGCTCTGCATCACCCGCCAGATCATCACGGCGGTGAAGACCTCCACGCGCAACAAGCACAAGCCGCTCAACGGCTACGTCTCGTTCTCGCGCACGGCGGCGAGCTCCCTCGACAACGAGCCCACGCTCGAGGAGATCCTGCCCGGCCCGTCGACCCTCGATCCTGCCACCCGGGCCGTGTCTGCCGAGGAGCTCGGCGCGCTCGTCGGCTGCCTCTCGAGCAAGCTCAGCGAGCTTGAGTCACGCGCGCTTGCGTTGTACCTCGACGGCCACTCCTACGAGGAGATCGGCGAGCGCGTCGGCTGCGCCCCGAAGGCGATCGACAACGCCCTGCAGCGCGTGAAGCGCAAGGTGCAGACGCACCTGCGTGAGCGCGAGGCCACCCTCCACACCGCGTAGCGCGGCGACGCCTCCTCCAGGGGGGAGGCGCTCTCAGTCCCGATGCGGGCCGGCCACGACGGCTGGCCTGCGATACCTCGGCGCCGCGTTCGGGAGACGCGCGGTGCCGGTGCCCACGAGCGGGGCCGTCCCAGGATCGAAGAAGGGACGGCCCCGTTTCGCGTTCAGCGTTGGTGGCGGCTTACGGCGCCGCCTGCACCTGGCCGCCGGTCTGGGCCTGGATGGCCTGCTGCAGCTGCTCCTCGGAGATGCCGGAGGCGGCGCCGCTGCTGGCGGAGGTGTCGGTCTTCGGTGCCTTGGCCGTCTTCGTGGCGTCGACCACGAACACGAGCGTCTCGCCGGCCGGGATGTCGGTGCCCTGGCCCTGGTCGCCGTAGCCCTTCGCGGGCGGGATGATCAGGAGGCGGCGGCCGCCGACCTTCATGCCCGGGAGGCCCTCGGTCCAGCCGTCGATCACGGAGCCCTTGGCGAGCGTGAACGTCGTCGGATCCTTCCCGCGGTCCCAGCTGGCGTCGAACTGCTTGTTGCCGGACCACGCGACGCCGACGTACTGCGCGGAGAGCGCGTCGCCCGTCTTCACGGTCGGGCCGGTGCCGACGACGATGTCCTTCTTGATCAGCATCGTCGGAGGAACCTCGTCCGGGATGTTGATCTTGGGCTTGACTTTGAGGTCGGTCGCGTTGCCGACCTGGACGCCGGCGACGTCCGTGTACTTCACCGTCGACGCGGAATCCTTGTCGTCGCCACACGCGGCAAGAGCAGTGCCGGCAGCGACGCACAGGACCGCGACGCAGGCGCGCCGGGTAGTGGTGCGGAGAGTCATGGTGGACGGAACCGTACTTGTCTGAGGAGCGGGGCGTTGCAGAACCCCGTACCGTGAGCAGCGTTGCCGGGGTAGCTCAGTTGGTAGAGCATCCGCCTTGTAAGCGGCAGGTCGACGGTTCGAGTCCGTTCCCCGGCTCTCCCACGGGCCCTGAGAAGGCCAGTGGTGCAGCCGGAATGCGGCCTGGCCGGGTACCGTGATCACCGATGACGTCCTCGTACCCCGAGCAGGTCGACGAGACCGGCGAGGACGACGGCGACGAGGACGAGCCCGGCGGCGAGGACGACGACCAGAGCGACGAGGACGACGAGTCCGGCTCCGAGATGCGCCAGGAGCAGGTCGCCGGCGACAGCAGCGAAGGCG
>JAGIBJ010000024.1 GCA_017744415.1 Solirubrobacteraceae bacterium | reverse complement strand
CGACTCGTTCGACCCGATCGGCACCGGCGGCGCGCTCGCCGGCACTTACGCGATCAGCGACCTGAACGGCTGCGGCGTACTGAACGGGCTCGTCTCGCCGCTGACCGCCGGCGCCGGGAATTCCATCAGCGTCAAGCTCACGCCGGTGGCGTAGGGCGCGGGCGTCAACTAGCGCGACAGGAACACTCGTCATGTCACGACTCACCTCCAACGTCGCCCGTGCCGCTTTCGTCGGCACCGCCGGATTCGCCGCCCTGGGCAGCACGGCGCACGCCGCCGACGGGCCGGTGATCACCGGCATCAGCACCGCGTGGTCGCCAAGCCTCATCGTCCCGGCCCTCACCATCAGTGGTTCCGGCTTTACCGGCGCCACGACCGTCTACGAGGGCTCCGTGTCCGTGCCGTTCACCGTCGTGAGCGACCACACGATCACCACGCAGGCCAACCAGGGCAGCGGGCCGTTTCCGAGCGGCGTGACCGTTTACGTGGGCGACGTCGCCTCGACCGCCACCGGCCCGAGCGAGTGGAGGACGTACGTCGGTCCAGAGCGGGGGCGCGTGGCGAGCGTCCCGCTGACGTGCCGGCTCGGCGACGGCGCCGCGTTCGCCGCCGGCCTCGGCACCGAGTTCGCCCCCGTACTCCTGAGCACGACATCCGGGACAGTGCCCGCGGACCAGAACGTCAGCCTCGGGGCTTTCCGCGCCGATCTGGGAATCAGCAAGCGTGACCCGGGCATTCCCGACCCGCTCGCGGACGTCTCCGGCCCTGCGACCGTCACGTCGATACCCGCCGAGGTGACGGGGGCGACGCCATCGTCGCTCGATCTCGCGGCGCCCGGTGCCAGCAACCCGAGCCGGTTCCTCGTCGGCACCTCGGTCGACGGCAACTACCTCGAGTTCAGCGTCGCGTCCATCCCGGCGTCGAAGGTGCACACGGCGCCGGGCACCGGGGCGATGGAGGTTCGCCTCGGCGGCTTCCATGCCGAGGCGCCCGTGACGGGTGGGGCGGTCGAACCGCTGGACTGCCTGCCTGCCGCCGAGGCGGAGCCGATCTACTCGGTCTCGCGGGTCGAGCCGACGCCGGTCCCGACCGTCAAGCCGCCGGCCACGCCGACCACGACCCCGACACCATCGCCCAGCCCGACGCCCTCGCCCAGCCCCACCACGACGCCGAGCCCGACGCCGACGGTCAGCCCGACCCCGACGGCGACGCCGCCCTGGACTCCGACGCCGCCGCCGGTGCTCCGCCAGGCCTACTCGCTGCAGGGTTCGACGACCCTGAACACGCTGACCAAGGGCTCGATGCCGCTGACGGGCAACGTCGCCGCGATCTACAACCTCAGCACCGGTCAGATGAACGCCGACCTGGCCCTCAACGACACGCAGGGGCGTTTCACCGCGCTCGGCTTCCTGCCGGTAACCGCGTCGATCGGGTTCGTGAGCTCAGGTGCGACGAGTGGCCAGCTCACGGGCGATCAGCTCACCACGAGCTCGAAGGTGCGCATCAAGGTCAAGAGCGTGAAGGCGTTCGGTGCGATCCCGCTGGCCGGCGGCAACAACTGCCAGACCAAGTCGCTCTCCACGATCAACCTGAAGAGCACCGACTCGTTCGATCCGACGGGCACCGGCGGCACTCTGGCGGGCACCTACGCGATCAGCGACCTGAACGGCTGCGGCCCGCTCAACGGCCTCGTCTCGCCCATCACGGCGGGCGCGGGCAACACGATCCGCGTCAAGCTCACGCCCGTCACGGGTTGACGGCCAGCACGATGAAGGCGCCGAACAGCACGAGGTGCACCATCGCCTGCTGAAGCGTGGCCCGCCCCGGCACGATCGTCAGCGTCGCGACGAGCATGCTGATCACGAGCAGCGTCATCTGCGTGGCGCCGAGGCCGAGCAGCAGCGGACCGTCGAGCCAGTTCGTCGCGAGCGCGATCGCTGGGATCGTGAGTCCGATGCTGGCGATCGCCGAGCCGAGCGCGAGGTTGAGGCTCACCTGCATGCGGCCGCGGCCGGCGGCGCGTACGGCGGCGAGCGTCTCGGGGGCCAGGACGAGGAGCGCGATCACCACGCCGACAGCCGACTGCGGCAGTCCGGCGCTCGTGATCGCGTTTTCGATCGGCTTGCTCTCGACTTTCGCGAGCCCGACGACCGAGACGAGCGCCGCGAGCAGCAGCGCGAGGCTCGCGTAAGCGGCTCGGTCGGTCGGTGGATCGGCGTGATGGTCGTCGTCGATCTCGTCCTCGGGGCGGCGCGTGGGCACCTCGAGGACGACCTCGCTGTAGGCAGGGCCTGCCGCAGCTCGATCCTCGACGGGCTCCTGGGCGGGCGGGCCGACGGGCAGGAAGTAGTCGCGGTGGCGCCGGGTCTGCACGAGCACGAACGAGCCGTAGAGCGCCAGCGAGCTGAGGGCTGCAAACGCCAGCTGCGGTGCCGAGAACTCGGCGCCGGGGGTCGACGTGGTGAAACTCGGCAGCACGAGCGTGAGGGTGGCCAGCGTGGCGACGGTCGCAAGTGCGGTGCCCGAGCCCTCGGCGTTGAACCGGGCGACGCCCCCGCGCCGCGTGGCGACGAGCAGCGAGATGCCCAGGATCCCGTTGACCGTGATCATCACGGCCGCGAACACGGTGTCGCGGGCAAGCGTGGCGCCATCGTCGCCGGTGGCGCTCGTCATGAGCATGAGGATCAGCCCGACCTCGATCACGGTCACCGCGACCGCCAGCACGAGCGAGCCGAACGGCTCACCGACCCGGTGGGCGATCACCTCGGCGTGGTGCACTGCGCTGAGCACGGCGCCCGCGAGCACGAGCCCGATGAGCACTACCGCCACACCGTGCGGCTTGCTCCCCCACGTCGCGGCGAGTGCGAGCAGCCCGACGAGCGGAACGACGATCGGCAGTGGGCGGGCGACGACGGCTGGCATCCAGTCACTGTTGAACCTAGCCGGTAGCCGCCAGGCACGTAGTCGTCGACGGTTGACATCGGCCGACGTCGATGCACGGCGGATGCGTCGTTTCGATTCGACGCAGGCCGTGGACCGGGTCGCGCACGATGTCGAGGTGGCGGAGACCGACGAGACAGGTCGCCGCATCAGCCGGCTGCATCTGACCAGCGAGGACCAGACGGCCCAGCGCGTTCGCGACTTCGAGGTCGACGCCGTGAGGAGCGAACAGTGGCCGCTCACCCAACGCGACCCGCGCGGCGTCGCGCCCGGACGGCATTCGCTCCGCGGCGTAGCCTCTGCGCCGTGACCGCCGACTCCAACCGGGTGTACGCGCGCATCGCCGGCACGTATGCCGCGCGCCGGCAGACCGATCCGCGCATCGCCGAGGTGATCTGGGCGGCGCTCGGCAACGCGGAGACGGTGCTCGACGTCGGCTCCGGCACCGGGTCGTACGAGCCGCCGGGCCGCGATGTGACTGCCGTGGAGCCGTCGGCGGCGATGCGCGCTGCACGACCACCGGGGGCCGCGCGTTGCATCACCGCGAGCGCCGAGGCGCTGCCGTTCGCCAACGGCGAGTTCGACGCGGCGATGGCTGTCCTCAGCGACCACCACTGGGCCGATCCGCTCGCCGGCTGGCGCGAGCTCCGCCGGGTCGCGCGGCGCGTCGTCGTCTTCCAGTGGGACAACCATCTCGACCCGCACCCGTTCTGGCTGATCCGCGACTACCTCCCGGAGTTCCGCACCCAGCTCGTCGAGGGCCGCCCGACGCTCGCTGAGCGCGCCGCCACCATCGGCGGCCACATCGAGCCGGTCGAGATCCCGCACGACTGCACCGACGCGTTCTTCCCCGCGTTCTGGCGCCGCCCGGAGGC
>JAGIBJ010000023.1 GCA_017744415.1 Solirubrobacteraceae bacterium | reverse complement strand
CTGCAGGAGGCTGAATCGCAAAGTTCGGCCCGAGGACGTGCGGTGGCTCGGATAGCCGCTGGACCCAATCGACCGAGCCATGTGGTTTCAGCAGTGACCAGGATCGGTCCGGATTGCAGTAGTCGTCGATCTTGTTCAGCCCGTCCGGATCGACGATACGCAAACGGTCGTCGAGCAGCGTGTCGTAGTTCAGCGATATGTAGACCACGCGTGGCAAGCGCTCGGTCGCCTCGATTAGCCGGTCGTAGTTGTCCGGATGCTCGGCGTAGTCGCAGCTGATCTCGTGAAGGAGGTCCTGAAAATAGAAATGGATCGCGTGAAACTTCCGCCGGTCGAGCGCGTGGCTGGAGTCTCGGAATTCTTCGCGAAGGAACCGCTCAAGCGCCATGGACGAACCGCGATGCGAACGGATCGTGCTGGCAGCCATTTGCGCCAACGGATACCGACTTAGGACGTGTGTGAAGCGCGGCGCGAACAGGTCAGTAACGAGCGGGGGTTGAAGGTCCCAGGCTGATTTCTTGCGCAGAACATCGGACGCGCAATCGTGCGAAGCGCCGGCGCCGATCAACACAAACAGGGTTCGTTCTGCCACGTCCGGCAACGTAGCGGTGCGGTTGGATGGCGCCAACCTATGCTTGTTGTCATGAGCGGCGACGGACTCTGGAACGACATAGTCAGGATCGCCCGGACGAGTTCAGGGTTTGGTGAGCGCGACGACCTAGAGCGGCTATTCGCATCTGAGGCGTCATTTGTCGCGGCCGGGCTGGACCTCCGCGAGGTCGAGAAGATCGTGGTCGAACGTGGCGGAGCCGCAGGTAGTCGGCGGCTGCCAGTCGACCAACCCAGGGTGCCGGGAACCTACGGACGCCGCGGACGTGGGCCGATCGAGCCAGGCTTCTGGGTGGCCGAACGGGGCTACAAGCTTCCCAACTGAACGCGACCGGGCAGCCACGGGTCAGAGCGATTTGAGATCACGCTGGCGCGGCGCGACACCACAGCCCGGACCAGCCGTGACTGGGCTATCGCGTGAAGCGGACGCTTCGTAGGACGCGCGCGAACGGCCTCACAGCGCGGACTCGGAGCGAGAGCGGTCGCAATCCCATCGAGCATTTTCGACCCGATGGTTCCAGCCCAGCGCCGCCGGACCCAGGACCATCGCACCCGGGGCTTCCGAGACTGGCCGGGATCGGCCCAATGGATGGCGGCTTCGGTGGTTGGGAGCGCGCTGATTTCGCCGCAAATCGACGGCGCAGCAAGGCTCTCGACATCCGTCGAGGACGCCCCGTGCGAGCACGTCCGTCCGCCGGCACCTCAAGACTCAGGCCGTGCTCTCGTCTCTGCTCGCCACCGCACCACGGATGACGAGCCACGCGACGTCGGCGCCAAGCCCGGCACCCACGCCGACTCCCAGTCCAACGCCCGACGCCGTGGTGCAGGCGATTGATGGTGTAACTCGCGCGATCGAACACCACGGCAGCTGGCTAGTGGACACGGTCGTACCAATCGCCAGCGCCGCGGCAACGCTTGGCAGCATCGTCATCGCCTTGATCTCTGTCCGCGATGCTCGAGCGACTCGTGCTCGAGAAAGGTTGGAACGTGAACGAGCGCTTGTGAAGGACGCGCTCGTCAGCGCGCTGACGGATGTCGCCGGGATCTGGCGACACCTCGACTACCCGTACGACTTGATGAAGGCGAACTGGGACGCAGCCGCCACGGGCCAGAGTTTGACACCGGAGCAGCGCGATCGGATCGACAAGCGGCTCGACACGATGCAGGATCTGGGACAGCGCCTTGCGGCACAACACATCGCAATGCGTGCCGCGGGCGTTCCAGCAGCGATCGTCGAGGCGTATGGCAACGTTTCGGCGATGCTTGAGGCGTTGATCTCGATGGTCCGATACCCAGCGCGCGTCGACACGTTCGCGCGCGCCGAGCAAGACTTCGGCGGCACCGGAGACAGCCTGGACAGCTACCTCCGCCACTTTACGTCGCTCGTGAACCAACACATGGGGTTCACGACCGACGAGAGCACCAGCTAGCGCACGCGTCGCGACGCACGGCGCCAACACTCACAGAAGCGGCGCTCTCGCATGGGAGCCCGCCGGCGGTGACGGCCATGCTGTTGCCCCTCTTCTGCGTACGGATCGGGTAGCTGTAACGCAGCGCGTGGTTCCCGCCGCCGACGCCGAGCTGCCCGAGCTCGTTGGCGCCCAGCAGATGCCGGCCGCACCGCGGACGGCACAGCTGTGCGCTCACCCATGTCGAAGGCGGTGGCGGCGCGCGCCGTGTCAGTCATGACGTCCGCCGTCGCCGCCCCGAGCGCGGTGGTAACGAACGCGGAGCGCAGTGCGTCGTGGCGGGTGCGCCGACGCTTGCGCTCGGGCCGACGATTGGTCACCGGTCGGCTGGCCGGGCAGCGCCGTCGGATGGCCGACGCCGCCCCGCCGTACCGTCAGCCCGGGAAAGGCACGGGCGTGCGCGCCCCGGGGACGTAGTCGGCCTCGTCCTCGAGCGTGCCGCGGATGCCCTCGAGGAGCTCCGGTGATTCGGCGTGGCCGTGCACGGCGACGGCGTGCGCGGCAGCCGCGGCGACCACCTCTTCCTCCTCGCCGATGATGGTCAGCGAGCAGTTGGACTCGCTCTCGAATCGCCGGCAGTCAGCCATCTTGCGTGCCATTGCGGCTCCCCCTTGAGTGGTTCGGCTTCGAACCTAACCGCGTGAGGCGCCGAGCGCTAGAAGCCGGGCTAGCTGCCGAGCCAGGTGTTCGACACCGGCGAGCGGGTGCCGACGCCGCCGGTCGTGATCACGAACTTCGTGCCGACCTTCTGGACGACCACGCCCTGGCGCTTGGCGGGAAGGACCTTGAGGTTCTCCCACTTGTTGGCGACCGGGTCGTAGGCGGCGACGCGATCGGTGGAGGCCGAGTTCTCGATCTGACCACCGGCGATGACGATCTTGCCGTTGGAGAGGAAGCTTGACGCCTCGGCGTGGCTCTTACCCTGCGGCCCGCTCGCGAGCTTGCTCCAGGTGTTGGTGACCGGGTTGTAGCGGTGGGCGGTGACCAGCTGGCGCTGCTCGATGTGATGGCCGAACTCGCCGAGCAGCGCGTAGATCTGGCCGCCGTAGACGATGGTGCTGAAGTGGTCCTTCGCCTCCGGCATCGAGGCCTTGGTCGTCCACGTCTTCGTGTCGAGGTTGTAGGCCCAGTGATCGGTGCGGTCGGTATTGATGTCGGCGATCACGCCACCGAAGTAGTGGAGGTTGCGGCCGATCAGCGCGAGGCCCCCGGCGCCGCGAGAGCCTGGGAGCGTGGCGATCTGGGTCCAGCCGTTGGTCTGGGTGTCGTAGCGGTAGACGCGGTTGGAGATCCACTGCGGCGGGTTCTTGCCCTCCTGCACGTTCCCGCCGAGCCCGCCGGCGAAGTAGATGTAGCGACCGTCGGTCGCGACGCCCAGGTGAGTCTCGGCCATGCCCGTCGGGAGGTTGCCGAGCGTGGTCCACTTGTTGGTGGGCACGTCGTAGACGACGTAGTCGCGGCGCACGAGCTGCTTCTGGTCGTAGAACCCGCCGAACGCGTAGATCTTGCTGCCGACGGTGATGCCGGTCGACTCGAAGCGTGGCTTCGGCGCCGAGGCCCCGGTACTCCACGAGCTGGGCCACAGCGAGCCGGCGTTGAGGCCAGGGACCGGGGTGATCGGCGGCGGTTCCTCATCGGGCTCGGGAGTCGCGGTCGGCTCGGGCGAGGGGGTCGGGTCCGGCGTCGGCGTCGGCGTGGAACCCGGGTAGTCGACGGCGGGCGTGGGAGTCGGCGTGGCGACCGGCGCCGGAGTCGGCGTCTTGGTGGGCGTCGGAGCCGGCGTTGCCGTCGG
>JAGIBJ010000022.1:59760-78858 GCA_017744415.1 Solirubrobacteraceae bacterium | reverse complement strand
ACGTGGGATCGCTGAAGTCGCTCTGCGAGAACTGGGCGGCGGTGCAGCCGACGAGTGCCGAGTCGCTGTTGATCGAAGCCGAGAGCGAGGTGCCCGTCGGGAGATCGACGACGGCCTTCTTGAGGGCCGCCTGCGGTGCGGCGTCGGTGCCGGCCGGAGCCGTGATCGTCGTCGTGAAGCTGCTGGCGCCAGCGGCCTGGGCCGGCGCCGCGCCGAACGCGACGGTCGGGGCGAAGCCGAGGCCGGCGCAACCCGTGGCGGTGAACGCGGCGTTCGAGGTCACCGTGCCGGCGGCGCCCTGGCCGCGCATCACGGCGGTGGTGCTGGAGGCCGAGCAGGAGGTGGGGTTGGTCAGGAAGCCCGCCTTGTTGACCACGAGCTGCAGCTGCTGGAGGTGCAGCGGGATGCCCTTCACGCTCGTCGGGATCGCCGCGACGACGTCGACGCCGTAGTCGGCCGGGCGCAGCTTCACGCTCGCGACGGTGGTGACGAGGCCGAGATCGACCGGGCCCGCGACGGCCGGGAGGCGCACCGCGATACCGACGACGTCAGCGGCGGTGGGCGCATCGGTGAGGAAGAGCTCGCCGTTGAAGGTGGCGGGCGTGGTGCCCTGGCCGGCCTTCGCGACGACGGTGCCGATCTTGCTCGCCGCGGCGCAGGTACCCGCGTTCGCGGCCGCGATCGAGCAGCGGGTGGCGCCGTTGACGTTGGCGATCATGCCGGCCGGGAGGTTGAGCGTGAGCTGGTCGAGCGCGCGGTGGCGCTGCGGCACGTTGATCGTCGAGGTGAGCGTGGAGCTCACGCCGGCGGTCGTCGGCGCGATCGTGTTGGTGAACGTCGGCGCGAAGCTGTTCGTGTCGGCGCACTGCTGATCGACGGTGAGGGTGCCGGTGCGGCTGGCGTTCGTGCCGCCGCTCTTCGGCGTGAGCACGGCCGAGCCGGTCGGGGTGCCGCAGGTGCGCGGCATCGAGATGACGGGGCTCGTGCCACCGCGGAAGGTGATGGCGAACGAGGTGAACGGCACGTCCGGGAGGCCGGTGAACGAGGCCGAGGCGACGCCCGTCGACGAATCCACGTCGACGGTGCCGGTGAGTTTCACCTTCACGCCCGGGTAGTTCGCGGCGACCGCGTAGACGAACACGCGGGCAATGTGGCCCGGGGCGGTATCGGCGAGGTAAACGTCACCGGCGAGCGCGCCGACCGAGCCGGTGGCGATGGCGACGGTGCCGACCTTCGAGGCCGTGGCGCAGGCCGGGACGGTGGAGGTGGTGGCGAGGTCGAACTGCGCGTCGGTGCAGCCGACGAGCGCGCCGTCGGAGTTGATCGAGGGCGACAGCGACACGCCCGTGGGCAGGTTCACGTCGACGCGATCGACCGACGACTGCGCCGGCGCGCTCGGCACGTTCACCGTGGTGGTGAAGGCGGAGGCGCCGCCGGCCTGCGACGGGCTGCCGCTGAACGCGATCGACGGGTCGAAGCCGAGCGCCGCGCAGTTGGCGATGGTGAACGTGCTCGAGTCGGAGCCCGTGCTCGTCGCGCCCGAGTAGCTGGCCGAGCGCATGCTGAGCGTGGCGGTCTTGCTACCGCAAGTGCTCGGGTTGAAGAGGAGGCCCGACTTGGTGATCGCGATGGTCAGCTTGCGCAGATACATCGGGATGCCCTTGATGCTCGTCGGGACGTCGGCCGAGATGTCGATGCCGTAGTCGCCGCGCAGCTTCACGGTGCCGACGACGTTGACCTTGCCGAGGTCGACCGGGCCGACCTGCACGGGGATGCTGATGCCGAGACCGACGACGTCGCTGCTGCTCGGAGCGTCGACGAGGTAGACCTTGCCGCCGCTGAAGGTGCCGGGCGTGGTGCCCTGGCCGGCCTCCGCGGTGACGGTGCCGATCTCGGTGGCTGCGGCACACGTGCCGGCCTGCGCCTGGGCGACGGTGCAGCGGGTCTTGCCCTGGATGTTGGCGAGCAGGCCCGCCGGGAGGGAGACGTCGACGTGGGCGAGCTCGCGGCCGCCGGAGGGCACGTTGACGACGGTCGTCAGCGAGGCGTCCTGGCCCGCGGCAAGCGTGCTCAGCGTGACCGAGCCGGTCGGCGCGAAGGCGTTCTCGTTGCCGCAGCCGGCGTTGATCACGAGGTTGCCGGTGCGGCTCGCGGCCGTGCCGGACTGGGGCGTGAGCACGGCGACACCCGCGGTGGTGCCACAGGCACGCGGCACGGAAAGGGCGGGCTTCGTGCCGCCGCGCATCGCAAGCGCGAAGCTCGAGAACGCCACGGCCGGCGCGTTGTCGAAGGTCGCGGTGGTCTTGCCGGTGGTGGCATCGACGTCGACCTGGCCGGCGAGCTTCACACGCACCGCAGCGCCGAAGCTGGTGCTCTTGGCGTCGAGGTAGAGACCAGCGATCGAGGTGCCCGGGGCGGTCTGCGCGAGGTAGACGTTGCCCGTGAGCGTGCCGACCTGCGGCACGACGATCGTCGCGGTACCGACGGCGCTGCCCGCGGGGCAGGTGGGATCGGCGAAGTCGGCGACCGTGAACTGGGCGGCGGTGCACCCGGCGAGGTCGTTGGCGGAGTTGATCGACGAGGAGAGCGACACGCCCGCCGGGAGATCGACGACGGCCTTCTTCATCGCGGCCTGCGGCGCGGCATCGGTGCTGGCCGGGGCGGTGATCGTGGTCGTCAGTGCGCTGGCGCCCGCGGCGGTGGCCGGAGCGGCGCTGAACGCGACGGTCGGGTTGAAGCCGAGGCTGGCGCAGCCCGTGGGCGTGAACGGCACGCTCGGGCTCACGGTGCTGCCACCCGCGCCATGCAGGGTCGACGTGATGAGCGTCGCGCCACAGGTGACGGGGTTCGTCAGGAAGCCGGACTTGTCGATCGCGAGCACGAGGCGGCGCAGGTGCAGCGGCACGCCCTTCTGGCTCGTCGGAATCGCTGCGGTGACGTCGATGCCGTAGTCGCTCGGGCGGAGCTTGACGCTGGCGATCGTCGTGACGTTGCCGAGGTCGACCGGGCCGACGACGGCTGGCAGCTTGACGGCGATGCCGACGACGTCGGCGGCGGTCGGGGCATCGGTGAGGAAGAGCTCGCCGCTGAACGAGCCGGGCGTCGTGCCCTGGCCCGCGAGGGCCGAGACCGTGCCGATTTTCGTGGCGGCGGCGCAGGTGCCAGCCGTGGCGGCCGCGATGGTGCAGCGGGGGGCGCCGTCGATGTTGGCGAGCAGGCCGGCGGGGAGATTGAGCGTGAGCTGATCGAGCGGGCGGTGACGCTCGGGCACGTCGATCTGCGTGGTGAGGGTGCTGTTCTTGCCAGCGCCCGTCGGGGCGATCGTGACGCCGAGGGTCGGCGCGAAGCTCGACGAGTCGGTGCAGTTCTGGTTGAGCGTGATCGACGCGGGCGGCGTGGCGTTCGCACCGCCGGTCCACGGGGTCATCGTGGAGCTGCCGTTGTAGGTGCCGCAGGTGCGCGGCATCGAGAGCACGGGCTTCGTGCCGCCGCGGAGCGTGATCGAGAAGCTCGTGAACTGCGCCTTCGGGAGGTTGTCGAAGGTGGTGGTCGTGTCGCCGGTGGTGCCGTCGACATCGATCAGGCCCTCGAGCTTCACGCGGGCGAGCGCACCGTAGGTGTCGCTCTTCGCGTCGACGAGGAGGCGTGCGGTGTGGCCGGAGACGGCGGTGCCGAGGTAGGCGGTGCCGGTGAAGTGGCCCACCGACGGCGTGTCGATCGAGACGGCGCCAACGTTGCTGCCTGCGGGGCAGGTCGGATCGGCGAAGGTGCTGATCGTGAACTGCGCGTCGGTGCAGCCGACGAGCGAGCCGTCGCTGCTGGCCGACGGCGAGAGCGAGACGCCCGTGGGCAGCTTGATCGCGATCGTCTTCGGAGCCGACTGCTCGGCGCCTGGTGCCGATGCCGGGATGTTGACCGAGGCAGTGAACGACGAGGCGCCGCCGGCCGAGGCCGGAGCGGCGGTGAAGGCCAGCGTCGGGGCGAAGAGCACCGAGGCGCAACCCGTCACGCTCATGACCGACGAGTTCGTGGCGTTCGTGCCGAGCGAGCTCGTGAAGTCGCCGCTGACGGAGTTGCCGGTGCAGACCGGCGGGTTGACGAGGAAGTTCGCCTTGTTGAACACGAGCTGCAGCCGCTGCATGTCGAGCTGGAGGCCGCGCACCGTGGCGGGCACGTCGCTCACGACGTCGATGCCGAAGTCGGTGCGCAGCCGGATCGCCGCCTGGATCTTGAGGGTGTCGACGACGATCGGGCCGACGACGACGGGCACGCGGATGTAGAGGCCGGCGATCGACTGGCTGTCGGGCGCATCGGTGAGGTAGGTGGTGCCGGTGAACGAACCGGGCACGGTGCTCTGACCCGCGAGCGCGCTGACGGTGCCGACGGCAGTACCGGCCGCGCAGGAGTCGGCCGCTGCCTGCGCGATCGTGCAGCGCGTGACGCCGTTGATGTTGGCGATCATGCCGGCGGGCAGCGAGGCCTTCAGCTTGGTGTAGGGCTCGTCACCGACCGGGAGGTCGATGGTCGTCGTACCGGTGGTGAAGCCGCCGGCCTTCGTCGGCGAGGTCGACATCGCGATCGTCGGACGGAAGCGCCCGGCGGCCGGGCAGCTCGTGGAGACGACGTAGTTCGCGCTGCGGTTGACGGCCGTCGCGCTCGAGTACGAGGTGAGGGCGCCCGAGCCGGCGTAGGTGCCGCACATGCGCGGGTTGCGGGTCGCTGGATTGGTGCCCGCGCGGAACGTGAAGGTGAAGCTCCGCACGGGCTGGGCCGGAAGGTTCACGAGCGTGGTGGTCGTCGCGCCGGTGGTCGGATCGACGGCGACGTCGGCGACGAGCTTCACGCGCACGGCGTCCGAGGCGGTGCCGAGCTCGGCGACCATGAAGAGACGAACGATGTTGTTCGGGCCGGCGCTCGGTTGGGCGATGAACACGTCACCGGGGATCGAGCCGACGAGCGGCGAATCCATCGTGACCGAGCCGACGCGCGCGCCGGCCGGGCAGGTGTCGGGCGTGAGCACACTGGCGCCGAACTGGGCGTCGGTACACGCGACGAGCGAACCGTCGGAGTTCGTCGCGCCCGTGAGCTGCACGCCGTCGGGGAGCGTCATGGTCACGTTCTTGAAGGGCGAACCGACCTTGGCGTCGGTGGCGTTGTACGGCTGGCTCGCCACGACCGAGAAGGCGGTCGGAGTGCTCGCGGCGGCCGGGTTCGGGTTGAAGGCGATCGACGGGTTGAACGGCGCGCCGGCGCAGTTCGTGGGGGTGTACGAGCGGTTGCCCGTCTGCACCGTGCCGGCGTAATTGGCGCTCGGGTAGGCGCGCACGACGGTCGTCGCCGCGATGCACTCGCCGGGGTTGAACATGAAGCCATTGCCCGATCCGCCCCCGCCGACGCGGCCGTAGAGCGTCATGAGCATGCGGCTCACGTCGACATCCGCGCTGACGCCGAACAGGTCGGCGGTAGCGGTGTCGGGGACGTTCGGGACGTACGCGGTGATGCCGTAGTCGTTGCGCACGCGCATCACGCCGGTGATGAAGAGCGGGTGCGCGTTCGGATCGTCGGCAACGATGCCGATGCGGGCGGCCTCGGTGCCCGTGGTGGCAAGGCGGTAGATGCCGCCGACGGCGTTCACGTCGAGGTTGACGAAGCCGATCGCGACGGCCTTGCCGTTCACGAGCACCTCGCCGATCTTCGAACTGGCCGCGCAGTTGTCGTTGTTGAAGTTCGCGTCCGTGCAGATGGTGGCGTTCTGCACCGCCCCAAGCTGCCCCTTGGGAAGGTCGAACTGCAAGGACCGGGGGCTGACGTCGTCGTTGTTCGGCCCGAAGGTGGAGTCGATGACGTAGTTGCTGTAGGCCATCGCCGATGTGTCGTTCGGCGCGGCGGTCGTGAGACCGGCGGAGAGCGCTGCCTGCGCGGGCGCTGAAGCGCCCACGAGCATCAGGCAGGCGAGGAGGAACGCGGCGAGCAGACCGCGCACTCGACTGGTGCGATTCATGGGACCTACGTGCATCGGGTGGAGCGCGCGATGGGCGTCACGCGACTGGTGTGCAGAGTTTTCCACTTGGGGTGTTGCGAAAACGGCGAAATCCACCGAGGGCAAGCCCTCCCGGATCAAGCTGAGATGTCCCCTCAATCGACGACCACCCCTCGAAACTGAAGGATGGTTCAGGAGTGAATGACCGAAGAGTGGTCCAACACCCCGTGAAGTCTGGTTTTTGCGCGGATGCGCGCCAACCCCGCCACGGCGGGCGCTTCCACCGGGCCGCTCGCTCGGCACATGCGGCGCGGACTCCGCCGACACGGAGAACATGGCGCGTTAGCGCTTGCCCGCATTCGACGCTCGTTTGAGCGGCGATGCGACCGCCATGGGGGGTCCCGCTCGGGCGGGTGCGCGACCGGAGGCTTAGGCCTGGGCGCCGGCGGGGGTCTCCCCCGCGTCGGCAAGATCCGCCGTCGACGGATCCGGAGCGCTCATGCCCGCCGCGGCGGGGCTGGCGAGATCGTCGCGGGAGGCGGCGGCCACATCGGCGGCGCTCACCCCGTACGGGTGGTGGCAGGCGGCGCGGCCACCGTCCGCGTAGTGCCACAGCGCCGGCTGCTCGGTCATGCAGACGTCGGTCGCGTGCGGGCAGCGCGGATGGAAGTGGCAGCCCGGAGGCGGATCGATCGGCGACGGCAGCTCGCCGCGGATCGCCTCCCGCTGCCGGCCTCGGCGCGAGGGGTCCGCGATCGGCACGGCCGCGAGCAGCGCGCGCGTGTACGGATGGCGTGCACGGGCGAACACGACATCGGTGGGCCCGCTCTCGACGATCCGCCCGAGGTACATCACCGCGATGCGGTCGGCCACCTGCCGCACGACGGAGAGGTCGTGGGCGACGAAGAGCTGGGCGAGGCCGAGGTCGCGCTGGAGGTCGACGAGCAGGTTGACGAGCTGCGCCTGGACCGATACGTCGAGTGCGCTGACGGGCTCGTCGGCGATCAGGAGATCCGGGCTCGCGGCCAGGGCGCGAGCCACACCGACGCGTTGACGCTGGCCGCCCGAAAGCTCGTGGGGCCAGCGGTGGAGGTGGTCGATACCGAGGCCAACCCGCTCGAGCGCCGCGATCACCTGCGTGCGCTGCTCGCTCTTCGGGACGCCACGCAGATCGAGGGCGTCGCCGACGATCGCGCCGATGCGCCGACGCGGGTTGAGCGAGCCGTAGGGGTCCTGGAAGACCATCTGCATCCGGTGGCGGATGGCGCGGAGCTCGCGCTGCGGGACCTTCGTGATGTCGCGGCCCTCGAGCGCGATCGTGCCCTGGGTCGGCTCGATGAGCCGCAGCACCGTGCGGGCCAGGGTGCTCTTGCCGCAGCCCGACTCGCCGACCAGACCGACCGTCTCACCGCGGTCGATGGTGAGGGTGACGTCGTCGACGGCCCGCAGCGTGCCGTCCTTGACGGCGAACTCCTGGCGGATGTGCTCCACCTTCATCAGCGGCGCGTCGCTCATGCGGACTCCTCCGTCGTCGCCTCGGCGTCGTGGAGCAGGCCGATGCGGCCGTCGGCACCCGCGCGGCGGATGCGCTTCTCGTCGATCGGCAGCCAGCAGCGGTCGAGGTGGCCCGGCGCGCCCGCCGTCTCCGCCAGCGGCGGCACCTCGGCGCACTGCTCGAACTCGTGCGGGCACCGCGCGCGGAACGGGCATCCGGCCGGCAGCGCGAGCGGCGACGGCGGCGTGCCCGCGATCGTCGGCAGGTATTCCGGCTTGGCGCCGGTGAGCGGGGGGATCGAGCCGATCAGGCCCCACGAGTAGGGGTGGCGCGGGTCGGCGAAGAGCTCGTCGCACGGCGCCTGCTCGACGATGCGCCCGCCGTACATCACCGCGACCTGGTCGGCGGTCTCGGCGACGACGCCGAGGTCGTGGGTCACGAGCATCACGCTCATCCCGCGCTCGTCGCGTAGCCGGAGGATCAGGTCGAGGATCTGTGCCTGCACCGTCACGTCGAGGGCTGTCGTCGGTTCGTCGGCGATCAGGAGCTCAGGACCGCACACGAGCGCCATCGCGATCATCACGCGCTGGCGCATGCCGCCGGAGAACTCGTGCGGATAGGCGTCGACGCGCTCGGCGGCGCGCGGGATGCCCACCTCCGTGAGGGCGTCGATCGTGCGCTTGCGCGCCTCGGCCTTGCCCACGCCCTCGTGCGCGCGGATCTGCTCGGCGATCTGGTGGCCGATCCGCAGCACCGGGTTGAGCGAGCTCATCGGATCCTGGAACACCATTGCGATGCGCTTGCCGCGGATGCGACGCAGCTGCGAGTCGCTGGCGCCGATGAGGTCGATGCCGTCGAACTCCGCCTTGCCCGTGATCGCAGTGCCGCGGCCGCGCGTGAGGCCGAGCAGGGTGAGCGCGGTGACCGACTTGCCCGAGCCGCTCTCCCCCACCACCGCGAGCACTTCGCCGCGGCGCAGGGTGAGCCGCACGTCGCGCACGGCGTGGATCGGGCCGCGCTCGGACGGGAACGCGACGCCGAGGCCGTCGATGTCGAGGAGCAGGTCGCTCGCAGCGTCCGGAGCTCCGGCAGGGGTCGGGGCAGTGGGAGCGGTCACAGGCGGATCCTCGGGTCGAGGTACGCATAGAGGATGTCGATGATCGCGTTCATCACGACGACGGCGATCGCACCGAGGAGGGTGATCGCCATGACTGGCGGCACGTCGAGCGAGCGTGTGGAGTCGGCGAGGTAGGCACCGACGCCGTCAAGATCGAAGACGGTCTCGGTGAGCACCGCGCCACCGCCGAGCGTGATCGCAACGTCGAGGCCCCAGAGGGTGATCATCGGAATGAGCGCGTTACGCAGCGCGTGGCGCACGACGACCCTGCGCTTCGAGAGCCCCTTCGCCTCGGCCGTGCGCACGTAGTCGGCGCGCAGCGCGTCGAGGAGGTCACCCCGAAGCACGCGCGAGTAGATCCCGATGAACAGGAACGAGATCGCGAGCGATGGCGCGAGCAGGTGCCAGAACCAGTCGAGCACGCCGCCCTCGCTGATGCTCACGTAGCCGCCCGCCGGGATGATCCCGGCCTTGCTGCCGAGGTAGTAGCTCATCAGGCCCCCGATCCAGAACACGGGCAGCGAGATGCCCACCACGGCGATGGCGTTGATAGTGCGGTCGGCGAACGAGTTGGGTCTGAGCGCGCTGAGCATGCCCAGGGCGATGCCGCCGACCAGCATGAAGAGCGACGACCAGAAGGTCAGCGAGAGCGTGCGCGGCAGGCCCTCCTTGATGCGCTCGAGCACGTTCTCGCGGTTGCTGTAGGAGATCAGCTGGCCGTCGAAGGTCTTCTCGATCATCTTCGCGTACTGCGTCGTGACCGGCTTGTCGAAGCCCCACTCCTTGCGGATCGCCTCAATCTGCACATCGGTCGGGTTCTTGCCCGCCATGCGCACCGCGGGGTCGCCGCCGGGGATGATGTTGAAGATCGCGAACACCAGCACGGAGACCGCGAAGAGCACGAGCACCATCGAGGCGAGGCGGCGGATGATGAACCCGATCAATGCTCGTCCTTCTGAGCGGCGGCGACCATGCCGCGCGGGTCGATCGCCTCGCGGACGACATCGCCGAGCAGGTTCAGTGACAGCACCATCGCGGCGAGCACGGCGCCGGGGATGATCGTGAGGTGCGGCGCGGAGACGAGCACGTCGAGGCCGTCGGAGATGAGCGTGCCCCAGGACGGATTCGGTGGTTGAACGCCGGCGCCGAGGAACGAGAGCGCGGCCTCGTAGGAGACGGTTTGCGCGAAGATGATCGGCGCGAGCACCAGGAGCGAGGTGCCGAGGTTCGGGAGGATCTCGCGGCGGATGATCCGCATGTTCGTCGCGCCCTGTGAGCGGGCGGCTTCGACGAACGGACGCTCACGCAGCGAGAGCGTGATGCCGCGGAGCGGTCTGGCGACGTAGACGGTTTGGATCACGCCAATGATCAGGGCTGGGATGAAGAGGCTGTCCCCCGGGATCTTCACGATCCCGAGATTGATGCCGCCGAGTGCGGTGGCGACGCCGAGCGCGATGCCGAGCAGGATGATCGGGGTCGACTGGAGGATGTCGAGCCCGCGCGAGATCACGCTGTCGACCCAGCCGCGGAAGAAGCCCGCGATGAGGCCGAACAACGTGCCCAGGAGGAGGGTGATCGTCGTCGCGACGAGCGAGATCTGCAGCGAGTTGCGCCCGCCGTAGAGCAGCCGGACCATGATGTCGCGGCCGTTGGCGTCGGCGCCGAGGAAGAACCGCTTCTGACCCGTCGGTCCGATCGGGATGCCTTCGAACGACACGACGTCCGTGAGCTCACCGTTCAGCCGGATCTGGTCCGTGAGGTGGTTCGTCAGGGGCCCGCTGTCGGCCACGTGGTTCGCCCACAGGGGCGCGGCAAGGCTGCTGGCCACGATCAGCACGAGCGTGAGGAGCGAGAGTCGCCCCGCCCAGCTCGACTTGATCGCGCGCCACGACGCCCTCCACAGGCCTGCGGCGACCGGATCCGGCACGTTGGCCGTTGCGGCCGGAGCCGGCGTCCCCGATGCGGGGACGCCGGCCGGCTGAGTCGCTTCCGCCACGTTCGGCTACTTGAGGCCGAGCGTGGTCAGGTCGTGGTTGTAGACCGGGTTGAACTGGAAGGCGTCGAAGTTCACCCGTGAGGAGGTGATCTTCGTGAGCTTCCGGTTGCCGTACGGGATCACGTAGGCCTTGTCGACGAGGAGCTTGTCGGCCTTCGCCCACTCCCCCTTCACCGCGTTGATGTCGGGGTTGGCCTTCGCGTCGGCGATCAACTTGTTGATCTCCTTGTCGTCGACGTTGCCGAAGTTCTGGTTGTTCGTCTCCTGGATCGAGGCGCCATCGACGAGGAACATGAAGTTCGCCGGCGACGGGAAGTCCTGGAACCAGTTCGCGAAACCGGTCTGAGCCTTCGTCTTCTGGTTACCGATCGTCTGGAAGTACACCGAGCCGTCGACGATGCGCGGCTTGGCCTTCAGACCGATCGAGTTGAGCGTGTCGGCGAGGTACTCGGTGACGGGCGAGGAGGGATCCTCGTCGTTGCCCCACACGGTCACCTCGGTGCCCTCGGCGCCGGCCTCCTTGATGAGGGCCTTGGCCTTCTCGACGTCGGCGGTGCCGGGCTCGCCCCACGGGCACGGGTCGACCTTCTCGTAGCCGATCATGCCCGGCGGCAGGAAGTTGCAGCTCGGGGCCAACAGGCCGCCGAAGATGCGGGCCAGGGCGCGCTCGTCGACCGCGTAACCCACCGCCTGACGCACGCGCTCGTCGTCGAACGGCTTCGTGCGGAGGTTGAGGAAGTAGTAGTAGGTCGAGTTGGTGATCTCTTCCTTGTAGCGATCACCGGCCTTGGCCTTGACCTCGCGGATCTGGTCCGGGGTCGGCGGGTCGATGAGGAAGTCGACCTGGTCGTTGATCACGTCCTGCGCCTGGCGACGCTGGTTCTTGACGACGTTGATCGTGATCGAGTCGGCCTTGCCCTCCGGCACGTCCGGGAGGGGCGTGAAGTTGGGGTTCTTCGTCATCGTGACGGAGCGGTTCGGCTTGACTTCGGTGATCGAGTACGGGCCGTAGCCGACGGCCGGCTTGTCGGTCGCGTTCTCGAACGGCGTGTCGCCCTTCACGAGGCCGGCGAAGTCCATCGCGAGGTAGAAGGAGAACTGGCCGTCCTTCGTTGCGAGCTTGATCGTGATGTCGCCCGTGGCGTCATCGGCGGTGATGCCGCTGATGTCGCCGTCGGCCTTGCCGGCCTTGACGTACGCCTCAGCGCCCTCGATCGAGAGGTAGAAGGCCGAGCCGCCTGACTCGAGGTTGAGGACGCGCTTGATCGTGTGCTCGAAGTCGCTGGCCTTCACCGGCGAGCCATCCGAGTACTTCAGGCCCGAACGCAGCTTGAGCTTGTAGGTGAGGCCGTCCTCGGAGATCTCCGGGAGCGCCTCCGCGAGGCCCGGTGCGAGTTCAGAGCCCTCTGCGCCCTCGGCGTGCTTGAAGGTGAGCAGGCCCGTGTAGTTCGGCCACAGGGTGGTCCAGCCCTCGGCGGTGTACGAGAGGGCGGGATCGAGGTAGTCCGGGAACGACGAGTACGTGCCGGTGAAGTCGCCGCCGCTCTTGGCCTCGGCAGTCGCCGCGCCGCCGCTTCCGCTGTCGCTGCTCTTGTCGCTATCGCTGCCGCATGCGGCAGCGAAGATCGCGGTGGCCGACAACGCCGCAACCGCGGACGTCATGCGTGTGTACTTCATGTGGGTTTCGTGCCTCTGGCGTCGGGGCCGTGTGGGACGGGGGGATCCACTCCCGAGCAGGGGTCGGGGGCGGCTCTCGCCAACGTACACCCATGCTCGGGCGGCATGGTCGGCCCATTGGCGAAAGTTGGCTGCGCGTTTGTCCAGGATCCAGAATTGCCGAATTTGCAGGTACTCTTGGGCGAAACGCGGAGTTTCGCGTGCTGCGAGACGGCTTGCAAGAGGCCCTGGACATGGACGGACAGTCGATCTGAGCCGCCGCGTCCCGACACCGTGTCGCGCTGCCGGCGCGCCAAACGGCGTACGGGCAGCACCGGTCGAAAACCGGTGCGGTGACGGTCAGTGCTCGCCACCGCACCCGGACGACTACTTCAGGCCAAGCGTCGTGAGGTCTTGCGCGTTGACCGGGTGGAACAGGAACCCGTCGAAATCAACGCGCGACGAGGTGAACTTCGTCAGCAGCCGGCTGCCGTACGGAACGACGTAGGCCTTGTCGATCAGCAGCTGGTCGGCCTTCGCCCAGTCACCCGCTGCGGCCTTCGGATCGGGGTTCGCCTTCGCCGCGGCGATGAGGGTGTCGAGCTCGGGGTCGTCGACGTTGCCGAAATTCTGGTTGTTCGTCGGCTGGATCGAGGCGCCATCGACGAGGAACATGAAGTTCGCCGCCGAGGGGAAGTCCTGGAACCAGTTCGCGAAGCCCGTCTGAGCCTTGGTCTTCGCGTTCCCGACGGTCTGGAAGAACACCGAGCCGTCGAGGATCGTCGGCTTCGCGTCGAGGCCGATCTGGTTGAGGGTGTCGGCGAGGTACTCGGTCACCGGCTCGGTCGGCTCGCCGGAGATGCCCCACACCTTCACGCTCGCGCCTTCGGCCCCGGCCTCCTTGATCAACGCCTTCGCCTTCTCGAGGTCGGCGGTGCCCGCCTCACCCCACGGGCAGGGGTCGATCTTCTTGAAGCCGGCGACATCGGGCGGGAGGAAGTTGCACGACGGCGTGAGCAGGCCGCCGAAGAGCCGCGCGATCGCCCGCTCGTCGACCGCGAAGCCCACCGCCTGACGCACCCGCTCGTCGTCGAACGGCTTGACCTTCTGGTTGAGGAAGAAGTAGTAGGTCGAGTTGATCGGCTCTTCCTCGTAGCGCTCGGGCGCGTCCGCCTTGATCGCGCGGATCTGGTCGGTCGTCGGCGGATCGATCATGAAGTCGACCTTGTCCGAGAGCACGTCCTGCGATTCGCGCCGCTGGTTCTTCACGGCCGTGCGCGTGATCGAGTCGGCGCGCCCCTCGGGGACGTTCGGCAAAGCGGCGAAGTTCGGGTTGCGGGTGAGCGTGACGCTGCGGTTGGCCTTCACGGCCGTGATCTCGTAGGGCCCGACGCCGACGGCCGGGTCGCTCGTGGCGTTCTCGAACGGGGTGTCGCCCTTCACGAGCCCCGCGAAATCCATCGCGAGGTAGTACGGGAACTGGGCGTCCTTCGCGGCGAGCTTGATGGTGATTGCGCCGGTGGCGTCATCGGTCTCGATGCCCGAGATGTCGCCACTGGGCTTCCCGGCCTTCACGTAGTCCTCGGCGCCCTCGATGGCGAGGTAGTAGCCCGAGGCGCCGCTCTCGAGATTGAGCACGCGCTTGATCGTGTGTTCGAAGTCGCTGGCCTTCACCGCACTGCCGTCGGAGTACTTCAAGCCCGAGCGCAGCTTCAGCGTGTAGGTGAGTCCGTCGTCCGACACCTCGGGCATGGCCTCCGCCAGCCCGGGCTCGAGCTCTGAGCCCGCGACGCCCTCAGCGTGCTTGTAGGTGAGCAGTCCGGTGTAGACGGGCCACAGGGTGGTCCAGGCCTCCTGCGTGTAGGCGAGCGCCGGATCGAGGTAGTCCGGGAACGACGAGTAGGTGCCGGTGAAGTCGCCGCCGCGTTTGCTGGAGGCGTTGCTCGTGGTGGCGGGATCGGGATCGTCGCTGCCGCCGCAGCCGCTCGCGGTGAGCAGTGCGAGGGCTGGGAGGGTGAGCAGGGCCAGGGTGCGAGTGGTGCGCAGCATCTCTGCGCACGTCTATCACGCTGCGTAGCGCTTCTGTGCACGCTCGCGCGCTTTGGCCGCTTCGATCTCGCGGTTCTTCGGCGGCGCGCTCGTGGTCAGGTGATCCAACAGGTGTTGGGTGACGTGCGCGATCTCGAGCACGGCGGCGTCGAAGGCCGCCTGGTTGACCGCCGACGGCTTCGTGGTGCCGCTCACCTTGCGCACGTACTGGAGCGCGGCGGCCTGGACCTCGTCACTCGTCGCGGGCGGCTCGAAGTTGTGGAGGGTGCGGATGTTGCGGCACATGGCCGCAGGGTACTTCGCGCCCGCGCGCGTGAGGATCGGTCAGGCGGGGGCTGGCGTGGTGCCGTCGGCTGCGCCACTGGCGGGAGCATCGCCATCGGCGTCCGGCGGTGCGGGATCGTCCTCGTCGCCCGCGCCCGGCAGCACGTCTCGGGCGGCGGCCACCATCTCGCGCCACTCACGCAGCACGATCTGCAGGGAGGCGGCGACGGGAATCGCGAGCACGGCGCCGAGGATCCCGGCGAGCGTCGCGCCGCAGAGCACCGAGATCAGCACGACGATCGGCTCGATCGAGACGGCGCGGCGCTGGATCTGCGGCTGGATGAGGTTGTTCTCGATCTGCTGGTAGACAACCGCCCAGATCGTCCAGATGATGGTGTCGGTCGGGAAGCCGCTGAACACGGTGACGACGCCGACCAACACGCCGGCGATGGTCGCGCCCACCAGCGGGATCAGGTCGAGCAGGAAGGTGATCGCGGCAAGGCCGACGGCGAAGGGCACGCCGAGGATCACGAGCACGATGTAGGTGGTGATTGCAGCGACGAGCGCCTGCGCGAGCGCGCCCATCACGTAGTTGCCGACGGCCGCGCCGACGCCGGCGAGCACCCGCTCGAGGCGCTCCGCGTGCCGCGGGCTCGCCCGGGAGATCATCGCGTGCGACCAGCGCGGGCCGCCTCCGACGATGAACATGCTCAAGAGCAGGATGTTCACGAGCGCGAAGCCGCTGTTCACCAGCCCGAGGCCGAGGTTGCCGAGCCATCCTGCGACGTCTCCCATCATCGACGGCAGGTCTTCGAGCCGCTCTTGGACCTTGGAGATGATCTGGTAGTCGTCCTCGAGGCCCTTGAGCCAAGCGTTGTCGCGCACCCAGTGCTCGGTGTCGGCCGCGTAGCCCGGGGCCGCGTCGACCAGCGCCTGCACGCCGTGCACGAGGCTCGGCACGATCGCGAGCAGCAGCGCGAGCGGCACGAGGAACAACAGCAGGTAGGTGATCGCGATCGCCGCCCCGCGCGGCATGAACTTGCTGAACCACGCCACCGGGCCGCTCACCGCGATCGCCAGGAACGTCGCCAGAAACAGCCAGCCGAGCGGCTGCCGCAGCACATAGATCAGCGCGAGCATGCCGATCACCGCCACGACCGTGATCACCACGCGCGCGACGGCGCTCGGATCAGCCCAGCCGGGCGTCGAGGGTTCGGCAGCCACGCTCCTCGTTTCGCGGCGCGGGGCGGGTTCCCTGCCGCCGGCCGTGGACGGCCGGCGCTGGCGCCCGCCCGCCAGGGCGGCGGTTGCGGCACCTAGCGCGCGACTGACGCCCGGGTGACGCCGCCGAGCATCAGGCCCACGGCCTCGACGATCTCGTCGACGTCCTCGCAGTCGAAACGCGGACTGAGTGAGAGCGCAATGAGTCCACCGATCACGCCGCGGGCGGCAATGTCGCCGTCGCGCCCGAGTGGCTCGCCTGTGACCAACTCCGTCAACAAGGCGACGAAGCGATCAAGCACCTGTTCGTGGAGGAGCGCGCCTTCCTGGACCGCGGGAAACTCGTAGAGCAGCGCGCGGGCGAGCGCCTGGTTGGACAGGATCGCTCGCACGGCCATCAACACCGCGAGCCGAACGCGGTCCGCTGGGTCCCGGGTGGCTCCGGTCGCCGCGCGAATCGCCCGGTCGAGGGCGTCGACGCGCTCGCGGTAGAGCGCGATGAAGCAGTCCGCCTTGCCGCCAGGGTAGGCGTCGTAGAACGTGCGCAGCGAAAGCCTCGAGTCGCGCGCGACGCGCGCGACGTGCGCACTCGCGAATCCGCCGGTCCGTGACACTTCGTCCGCGAACGCCGCGAGCACCGTTGCCCGGGTGATCCACGGGATTTCATCGCTCGGTGCCGTCTCGGCGTCCCGGGCTTCAAGCGGCCTCCGCACACGCAGGAATCGCGCATCCCGGGCGCGCAGCGCTCCGACCCCTTGGCGTCGGAGCGACCGCGTGAGCGCGCGCGCCTCCTCGGGATCTGCCGAGAGCAGCGCATCGGGAACGACCGCTACTGTCAGGCCGAGGGCCATGGCGTCCTCCACCGTGGCCGAGACCGTGCGTACGCCGCCGTCGCCAACCACGAGCACGCGGCGCACGCGCTCTCGTGCGATCAAGCGATCCAGCCCGGATCCTTCGAATGCCGACCACCCGCTGCGGACGACGCGTAGGCGCTGGTCCTCGACAGGGAGGACCGGCCCATCAGACGTGCTGGTGGTGCTCGGCGTCTCCTCGGGCGCTTCGCCCGTCGGCGGAAGGATGTGGACGACCGGACGCCCCGCATCGTGGGCCAGCCCCACCAGGTAGTCGATCACCGGGTCGATGGCGACGCGCCGCAGCCAATAGTCACCGGCCTCTCGCGCTCCCCGCGGAACCTCCCGGAACCCGAGCACGATCAGCATCGAGGCGCCAAATGGTTTGGAGAACTTCAGGGCGGTCACCGACGTGATCGCTTCTTTCCGCGTGGGACGACTCGGTCGCCCGACCGAGGTGCCCCGCTGGGACTGGGGAGCACCGTATGAACCTACCAAAAGTAGCTACCAGAATTCGGTAAAGGCCGGTACCTCAATGACCATGCGTTACTGACCCTGCGTCAGTCGGCCGCCGTTCGGCGCCGAGAAGGATTAGGGTGCAGACCATGTCGACCGCGCCGGTGCCGCGGCGCCGCTCTCGGAAACGCATGGAGTTCTCCGAGCGGCGCGAGTCAATCCTGGACTCCGCCCTCTATCTGATCGCACATCTCGACGCGTTCAGTCTCACCATGGCGCAGGTCGCCGAGCAGGAGGGCGTCAGCAAGCCGGTCTTGTACGACCACTTCGCGAACATCGACGAACTGCTCACGGAGCTCTTCCGGCGCGAGCGCACGCAGGCCGTGGTCGAGATGCTGGACATCGTCGGCGCTCGGATCGAGTCCGACGACCCGTACGAGCGCGTCACGTTCGCGGTCTCCCGCGCCTCGGAGTTCATCACGCTCGTAAAAGACCGTCCTGAACGGTGGCGCCTGACCTTTGAACCGCCGCTCGGCGTGACGCCAGAAACCCGCGCCCTCACCGAGTCGGGCAAGCGCGAGGTGCACGAGGCGATGATCGAGCTGATCGCGTGGGCCGTCCCGAACCCAGACGAACTCGATCTCGGCCTGACCACGCACGCCGTGCAGGCGGTCATCGAGCGGATGGCTCACCTCATCTCCACCAGCCCCGAGGCCTACGAGGCCGATCAGCTCGTCGCGTTTGCCGCGCAGCACATCGAGTGGTGGCTCATCGGGCGGATGGCAGCCTCGCCGACGCCAGCAGTTGGCGTCGTCGACGGCGGGCTCTAGCTCCATCGAGCCCTCCCGCTCCGGAACGCGAACCGCCGCCCATGCCGCGCTCGAGGCTGAGTTTGGAGCCGACCTCCCCTATTCGACAGTGAAGAGCTGTCCAAGCAATCACGCTCGTACGGGCCGCGTCGTGCGAGTTGGCCGTGGCCTATACGTACTGGGGCCGATTCCGAACGGGACGCAAGCTAGAGAGCCCTCCAATCACGCCGCGGACGACAAACGCCGAGACCCCCTCCGCCGCGGCGTGGTCTGCCGCGACCGAAAGCATCGGTCTCGCCGTGCAAAGCCAGCACCGGGACAACGAGGTATTCGGCGGTGTCTCCTCGGTCATTCCAGCCCCAGCCACTTAGAGAGAGCCTTGAGGCCGAGATCACCGCCCGTCGCCAAGGTCCGCGGGAATGAACCGGGCGACCCTAGGAGCACTTGCCGCGGCGTGCGGGCGGGAACGAGCACCAGCGGATGGCCGGCTTCTACCTCGCCGCGTGGAGAGCGCCCAGAACGAGAAGTCGCGCGCTAGGCGTCGAGATGAGCCAGGCCTATGACTAGGCCGCCAGGGGCTGAGCGTTGCGCGTGTTGTGGGCTCGACGCTCGGCCTTGTGGCGGTACATGCGCTGATCAGCGAGCACAAGGGCGTTCTCGATTTCAGCGACGTCGGTTGGAATCATCACGGTCCCGACGGACGGGCCGATGGTCCATCCCTCGCCCTGATCGGTGAGCGCGTTCGTCGCCGCAGCGATGAGCCGGGCATCGCCTTCGGATCCGGATGGACCGAGGAGACAGAACTCGTCGCCGCCGAGGCGATAGGCCCGGGCGTCGGCGGTCTGACTGACCTTCAGCAGGTTGTGCCCTAGTCGCTGCAGCAGTCGGTCGCCCGCGTCGTGTCCGAATGCGTCGTTGTACGCCTTGAACCCATCGAGATCGAACGCCACGAGGACCATGCCGGACTCCGGCGTCGGCGTGAGACCCGAGAGATCCAGCGCCAGAGCTCGGCGGTTGCTGAGCGTGGTCAGCGGATCTGTGAGCGCAGCGATGTGCGCCGACTGCACCAGCTGCTTCTCGCGCGACCGCATGACCGACACCAACGCTGCGACCACCGACACCGCGGAGATCGTGCTTACGAGCACATCGACTTTTCCGACGTGCGGATCCGGCGTGAGTGGCGCGAGATGGTGGCCGCCGCCCG
>JAGIBJ010000022.1:0-59750 GCA_017744415.1 Solirubrobacteraceae bacterium | reverse complement strand
GGCGTGAGGTGCAGCGCCATAGCCAGACCAGTCGCCGCAAACCCGACGGTGGTCACGAGGTGCTTCTTTGAAAAGAAGTAGGCGCTCAGGAGGACCGGCCACAGGTAGAAGAGTGAGGCCATGCCGACAGCGTCGGAGGTCGCGATGATCGCGCTCAATAGTCCTACGCCGGCGAAGACGCCGGTACGCATGAGTCGTGCGCTAGGCGGCGCAAACGTGGCGAACAGTGCGCACGCGAACAGGGCCATGGCCAGAATCCCCCCTGCGAGTTGCGACGCAAGGGCCTGCGCCTCGGTGAAGATCCCCAAGCACTGCGTGGTGCCCCCTGCCCAGAACATGCCGACGCCCGCGCGCTTCATCAGCATCAGGTCGACTTCCGATGTCTCTAGCGTATAGGGGCGACTCGCAGGCATCACGGATTCATCGACGCCCGCCCGAGCTCCTTGAACCGCTGCGGCGCCAGGCCGCCCTGCGCGGCCACGAATCAGCGGGTCGGCCCAGGCCAGACGACCGGCACTCGTCCGCCGAACGGCTCACCGGTCATGAGATTCGCCGCTTGCTGTGACCGCTCGCTAGTCCCGACCTGGGGGCCGGGCGAGGCCGAGATGTCCCTGAGACTTCCTCGCCGGGCCCCCAGGAAATGAGCGGGCCCACAAACCAACAGCAACCTCAACAGTCCCTTCCGCGAACTTCTGGCGCGAGGCGCGAAACCAAAACCGCCGCCCCAAGCTGGGACGGCGGTTCGAACTTCGTACTTATGGTGGAGGCGGCGGGAATTGAACCCGCGTCCAAGGCCGCACCATGATGGCGTCTACGAGCGTAGTCCGCGCTCTGGATCTCGCTCCCCCGTAGCCTCGCGGACCGGGTGTTGGGGAGCCAGCCTCCTAAAGTGTCCCGATCGCATGGAGGCGAGACGATCGGTAAGTCGGCTGAATCTGAAACCGAACACCCGGGCAGCCGACAGGCCTGGGGTCGATTCCTTCCCTAACTAGGCCAGTGCGGCAGTCGGGAGGGCGTACTCATGCGAGTCCGCACATATGGTTTTGCTGGAGTTTTACGAGGCCACCAGCACCTCGGCTCGCAACCATCACGCTGAACCGACCCCGTCGAAACCAAGTCGCCCCCGTGATGTCGTTTGACTCCCTCAGCTTAGCGCGCTGCGGATGCCGCGTGGGCACGCGACATCGCCGGCGTGCAGCGAGTCAGCTGGACCCGCCGAGCAGGCGGGCGAGCGGCGGATCGCCGGCAGCTTCGTCGCGCAGCGCCGGGACCGCCTTCGAAGCCGACGCGAACCACGTGAGGGCATCGTCGTCCTTGCCCGCGGCCGCGCACGCGAGCGCCATCGCGTACTGCGCGCCAGGGCTGTTCGGGAGTTCTTCAACGCCCTGCGTAGCGATGGCAAGCGCCATTGCCGGAGCGTCGATGGCCCCTCGAACGCGCGCGATGTACTCGTGGCCGGCGGGCTCGAACGTCGGCGGACCACCGAACGCGAGCACCACGGTGTGGTCGTCGAGCGCCGTCGCTTCCCGGTGGAGCTCCGGGTCGCCGACGTGGACGAGCATCCCGGTCGACGCTTCGAACGCCACTCCGTCGATCACGAAGAGCGCGCGGCCACGGAGCACCACGTAGAGTTCCGCATGGCCGCGACCGTCGGGCGCCTCCGCGTGAGGTTCGATGAGCCGGTCTCCGGCGTCGCCGTCGAATCCCGCCGCGCCGATCATCCGGAGCCCGAGTTCACTTCGGATCGGCCGGAGCGTCATCCCCGAGTTCCACGGCACGCGGTCGAACTCGTCGAATGCCGCCGCGGTCGCTCCCGGCACGATCGTTCGGACGGTCATGTCGGTGAGCGTCCCGCACCGCGAGGGCGCCACCGACGCGTCGGCTGGTCGGGGATGGCCAGCGACGCGCTCAGAGCGAGCTGGCGCGCTCGTCGAGCACGCGGCGCAGCGCCGCCACGACGAAGTCGGCGTCGGCCTCGGTGAGACAGAGCGGCGGCTTCACTTTGAGCACGTTGGCGTGGTCGCCCGTCGGCTGGAGGATCACGCCGTAGCGCCGGAGGCGCTCGCAGATCGCGCGGGCCTCACCGTCGGCCGGCTCGAGCGTCGTGCGGTCGCGTACGAGATCGACGCCCATGTAGAGGCCGCGGCCGTTCACGCGGCCGATGATCGGGTGATCCTGCGCGAGCGCCTCGATGCCGGCCTTGAGGTGAGCGCCGACGAGGGCCGCGTTGCGCTGCAGTCCCTCGCCCTGGATCGTCGCGAGCACGGCCTCCCCCACGCGGCACGAGACCGCCCCGCCTCCGGGCGACGAGAACCACGAGGCGTGGGCGCCAAACTGCTCAGCCAGCTCCCGGCGGCAGGCGACGAACCCGAGCGGATGACCGTTGCCTACCGCCTTGGCCGCGGTGAGGATGTCGGGCTCGACGCCCTCGTACTCGAACGCCCAGAACGTCTCGCCGCTGCGGCCGTAGCCCACCTGGATCTCGTCGGCGACGCAGATGCCGCCGTGCTCGCGAACGATCTCGTAGGCGCCCGCGAGGTAGCCGGGCGGCGGAGCGATCGCGCCCTGGTTGCCGAGGAGCGGCTCGGCGACGAACGCCGCCACGCCGCCATTCGCGGCCGCGGCCTCGCACTGCGCGCGCACCGAGGCGAGGTAGGGCGCGGCGTCGGTACCGAGCGGCCGGCCCTCCGGGTCGCGCGGCGAGCGGTAGGGGTTGGGCTGCGCCACCGGGTGGATCCAGGCGGGCATCGTGTCGCGCCAGTTCGGGTTGTCCTGCGGGTGCGTGCAGAACTCGAACACCGAGCCCGTCCACCCGTGGTAGGCACCCTCGACGGCGAGCAGGTCGTTGCGCCCGGTGGCGGTGCGCGCGATGCGCACGGCGAGATCGACGGCCTCGCTGCCCGAGTTGACGAAGAACACGGTGTCGAGGTGCGCGGGCAGGGTCGCGGTGATCGCCTCCGCGTAGTCGGCCATCGCGTCGTAGAGGAACCGCGAGTTCGTGTTCAGCAGCTGGAACTGGCGGGTCGCGGCCTCGGTGACGGCCGGGTGCGCGTGCCCGATCGAGGCGACGTTGTTGACCATGTCGAGGTAGGGGCGGCCGTCGGCGTCGTAGAGGTACTGCCGCCAGCCGCGGACGATCTGCGCGGGCTCTCGGTAGTAGAGGTGCTGCGGGCGTGCGACGCTCCGATCGCGCCGCGCGCGCTGCTCCGCGGCGCTCGGTTGTGGCGGGGCGGCGACGTCGGCGCCGAGCAGGCCCGAGGGATCCGGGCACAGCGCGAGCCAGGTGTCGGCCAGGGCGGGATCGCCACCCGGCGGCATTCCGGGAGCGACGCCGAGCTGGACGTGCAAGTGCGGCGGGAGCGGGTCGGCGGCGTCGGCGCGGCGCACGGTGCCGAGGCGCGCGCCCGCGGCGATCTCGTCACCCGCTTTGACCACCGGTTCGACCCCGGCCAGTCGCAGCACGGGCGCCCGCACGGCCGTCGTCGACTCGAGTTCGACGATGCCTCCGGCCGCCGTGATCACATGCGCGGCGAACGGCGCGAGGACGTTGCTGCCGGCGGGTGCGAAGAGATCGGCACCGAGGTGCAGTGCGGCCGGCGGCTCCGCCGACGGGAGCCCAGCGCCGACGAGCCGCACCTCGCCCCACCGGCCGACGAGGATCGTGCTGCGCGAATCGTGCCCCCGCGCCCACTCGCGCAGAGCGGCCCCAATGGCGGTCGGCGAATCCCAGGCGCCCTCGGTGAGGAGCGGCGAGGCCATGCCGAGGTCGACCGGCACGAGATCGCCCGGCTCGATGCCCTCGAGCAGCGGGCCGGGCTTCAGCGCCGCGAGGCGCTCGGGGCCGCTGCGGTGGGTCGGGCACGGGGCGAGCCCGCAGGCCGCACGCGCCGCGGCTCGGGCGACGACGGGATCGACGGCGAGGATCGCACGCAGCGCGGCATCGTCGCGCGCGAGGAAGGCCTCGAGGTACGCGCCAGCGACTTCCGAGGCCGTGTCGGTGCCGCGCACCTGCTTGGCGCTCGATGCGGCGCACAGGGCGGCGCGCCCGGCGAGCACCGGCCAGAACGCGTCGGCCTCGACCTCACTGAGCGGCTGGTGGGCATGGAATGCGGTCAGTGCGGTCAGCGCTAGCTCGAGCGCCAGCGCCGGGTCGCCGGCAACGGCGGAGTACGCCGCGCCGACCGCATCGGCGAGTCGCCAGGTGTACACCGCGTCGCCGAAGTCGACGAGCGCCGTCGACGTGAACGTGCCGTCCGGTGCGAGGTGGCCGAGGAGGTTGTTCGCGGTGACGTCGGTGTAGGCGATCTGCCGCGGCAGGCTCGCGTCGTCAACGCCGGAGAGCCAGGAGAGCGCGCGCTGCTGCATCGCCCATTCGTCGTCGTCGAGCTGCTCGCGAGCGAGATCGGCCACGCGCCCGGCCTGGCGCACATCCCATTGGAACGTGCGGTGGGCGCCGGGGTGGTCGATCGAGGCGAGCGCGGCGCTGATCCGGCCCGCGGCGTCGCCCAGCGCACGCGCCCGTGCGTGGTCGACGAACCCAGCCACGGCGAGCGGCGTGCCGGGCACCCACGTGAGCACGCGTGCCAGGTGATCGCCGACCTCGATGATCTCGTCGCCGCCCGTGGTGGCGACGACGCGCGGCGTGGCGAGCGGACCGAGCGCGCCGCCGAGCGCGTCGAGCACGAGGTGCTCGGCCTCGAGCACCGGCCGGCCGACCTCGGTGTTGGCGAACTTCAGCGCGAATCGCTCGCCGTCCGGGGTGTCGATCTGGAAGACCTGGTCCTGGTAGCTGCCGAGTTCGGTCGCGGTCGCGCCGGTGAGGCCCCACCGCTGTGCGGCGAGCTCCTCGGCGGTCGTCGCGGTGAACCGCGGCGCGTGCGTCTCGTCGGGGAGAATCAGCACGCCGTCGCTCACGGCCTCCCACGATCCCACGAGCTCCGCGTGCCCGAGAACGGACACCCTGTCGTGAGCGGACCCCGGTCACCCGACGTTCCGGGTGTTCGGCAACCGATGACTTCGCTTCGATCGCGCGACCCGCGCAGGGCGGCGCCGTCGGGGCGCGGCTGGGTCAACGACGGCTGGCTCGACCACGAGCTTCTTGGCCACCGGGCCAAGGCAGGCAGCATGAGCCGGCGGCACGCTTCGGCCATGCGTGTGCTGCTCGGTCAGGTCGCGATCGCCGCGGGCGATCAGGCGGCGAACGTCGCAACGGTGGTCGAGGCCCTCGACGCCTACCCGGACGCCGACCTCGCCGTGTTCCCCGAGATGACGCTACCTGGATACGACACCACCGCGCTCGACCGGGACGCGCTGACCATCGCGGCAGATGCCGGGCTGCGTGACGCCGAGCCGGCCCCGGGCGACGGAGCGAGGGCCCCGGGCGACGGTACGGGGCCGCCGGGCGAAGGTACGGGGCCGCCGGGCGAAGGTACGGGGCCGCCGGGCGAAGGTACGTGGCCGCTGCCGACCGAGCTCGCTGCCATCGCCCAGGCTGCGGCCAGGTGTTCGACGGCCGTGGTCGTCGGGTTCGCGGAGCGCGCGGCCGACGGCACGTTCCGCAACAGCGTGGCGTGTCTTGATGAGCGGGGCGATCTGGCCGGGGTGTACCGCAAGACGCACCTCTTCGGCGACGGCGAAACCAGCGCGTTCGTCGCCGGCGAGGAGTACGTGCTGGTCACGCTCGTCGGTGTGCGCGTGGGCGTGCAGATCTGCTTCGACACGGAGTTCCCGGAGCCGGCGCGGGCGATGGCGCTCGGCGGCGCGGAGCTGCTCGTCACCGCCTCGGCCAACATGGCCCCGTACGAGCTCGAGCACCGGCTCGGCGCCGCAGCGCGCGCGATCGAGAACCGTACGCCACATGTGTACGTCAACCGCTGCGGCCACGAGTCGGGCTTCGAGTTCCTCGGCGACAGCGCCGCGATCGACGCCGGCGGCCGCGACCTCCTTCGTCTCGGCGCCTCGCCGGAACTCGCCGTCGTCGACGTCCCAATCGGCGCCGCCACCGTCGGCGAGGTCGACTATCTGCGACTCCTCACCCCGCCACTCCCGCTGCGCGACGCCACACGCACGTCGGCCTGACGCCAGGGGCAGGGGCGATCCGCGGGCACCGCGAGCACTTCCGTCAAACCAACCGGCGACACACCAACCCCACCACGCCCAACCCGTCGCCCCTCAAACCAACCGGCGACACACCAGCCCCACCACAGCCAACCCCTCGCCCGCCAAACCAACCGGCGACACACGAGCCCCACCACGGCCAATCCGTCGCCCGTCAAACCAACCGGCGACACACCAGCCCCACCACGGCCAATCCGTCGCCCGTCGGGTGAGATCGCGACACCGTCGGCGTCGGGGGGGCGAATTTGTGCTTGCTGCGCCCTCTTATGGGTATGGGGACCTTTCGCGACGGCACCGTCACTCAGTTCAAGCGGACCACAAACTCGGGACTGCCCCAGAACGTGGTGAAGCTCTTGGCGAAGCAGCGCGACGTCGTCGCCTATCGACAGCTGCGCGAGCACAAGCTCACGCCTCGAGCCATCGACCACCGCGTAATGGGCGGGGTCCTCCGGCCGCTGCCCGGGCGGGTGCTCACAACGCGGCGCGGAAAGCTTGGCCGTGACGCGCAACGTTGGGCGGCCCTGCTCAGCGGGCCACCCAGCGGACGGCTCACGGCACGGTCGGCGCTCGCCCTCGACGGAATCGCCGAACACGACGAGTCTGGCGACATCTACGTCCTCGTCGAAGGCGGGACTCCACGCCGAACGGCCGGCGTGGTCTTCCGGCGGACGAAGCGGATTGACCCGTCCGACAAGCGCATCGTCAACGACACGCCGAGCGTCTCGACGGCGCGCGCGTTGTGCGACGCGGCCGCCCACGAGAGCGTCGAACAGCTCGCCGAGTACGTCGACCGTGCGGTCATGCTCGGCAAGTTTGATGGCGGGCGCCTCGAACTGCTGCTGCGGCGGCACCGCAATCTTCGCGGTCGCCACAAGCTCCTTGCCGCGCTCGCGACGCTCGACGAGAACAGCGGCCGCTTCCGATCGATCTTCGAGCGCCGAGTGCTGCGGCTCGTCGAGGAGGCCGGCGACATGCCCGGCCTCGTCGTCAACGTCCTGCTTGCGGGCTACCGGCCCGATCTTCATCGCCCGGGCACCGCGGCGATCATCGAGTGCGACGGACGTGACTATCACCGGTCACCCGCGCAGATTGTCGCCGACGACGAGCGCGAAACTCGCCTTCGCGCGCTCGGGTACCAGTTCCTCCGGCTGCGCTGGGCCGATCTGGTCTACGCGCCCGAGGCAACCGTGGCTCGCATTCGAGCCTTCCTCGCGGCGAACGCCGGCCCGCCCGTCCCAAGTCCTCGCGAGCCGGCGACGGATGCCTCCCAGCAAGGCTGATCTGTCGCCCGTCAAACGGCCGCCAACCAACGGGCGACGGATGCCTCCCAGCAAGGCTGATCTGTCGCCGGTCAAACGGCGGCCGTCGGCGCTGGCGGGGTGCCGTCGCTGGGCGGCCGCACGCGCATCGAGACGCTGGCCGAAGTACGCGGCCGCCCCTCGGGCGACCGCGCCGCGGCAGCCGAGCGCTAGGCCGTCGTCTGATCGAAGACGGAGCGGTCGATCTCGCGCTTGAGGATCTTGCCGGTTGCCGTCTTCGGCAGCTCGGGCAGGACGACGACGTGGCGCGGGTACTTGTAGGCAGCCACGCGCTCCTTGACGAACGCCTGGACCTCGTCGGGGTCGAGCGTCGCGCCGGGCTTGGCGGCGACCGCGGCCGCGACCTCCTCGCCGAGCTCGTCGTGCGGCAGGCCGATCACGGCCGCCTCCATGATCGACGGGTGCTCGTAGAGCACCTCCTCGATCTCGCGCGGGTAGACGTTGTAGCCACCGCGGATCACGAGCTCCTTCTTGCGATCGACGATGAAGAAGTAGCCGTCGTCATCCATGCGGGCAAGGTCGCCGGTCTTGAACCAGCCGTCCTCGGTGATCGACTCGGCCGTCGCCTCCGGGCGGTCGTGGTAGCCGGCCATCACGCCGTGACCGCGGATCCAGATCTCACCGATCTCGCCGTGCGGGGCCTCAGCGCCGTCGTCGCCGACGACCTTCATCTCGACGCCGTAGAGCGGAGTGCCGATCGAGCCCGGCTTGCTCTCGCGTTCCTTGTGGTTGAAGCAGGCGACGGGCGACGTCTCCGAGAGGCCGTAGCCCTCGAGCACACGCGCAAGCTTGTCCTCGGCTGCGTGGAGCGTCTCGACCGCGCATGCCGAGCCGCCCGACACGCAGAGATCGAGCGACGAGACGTCGGTGGTCGGCAGATCCGGGTGGTGGAGCAGACCGACGAACATCGTCGGAACGCCGAAGAACTTCGTCACCTTGCGTTTCGCGATGAGTCCCAGCGCCTGGCCGGCGTCGAACCGCGGCAGCAGCTCGACCGTCGCCCCGCGGCGAGCCGCGGCGTTCATCACGCACGTCTGCCCGAAGGAGTGGAAGAGCGGCAGCGCCCCGAGCAGCACGTCGTCGCCGCCGAGATCATGGAGCTGCGAGCTGATCTCGGCGTTCCACATGAGGTTGGAGTGCGTGAGCAGCGCGCCCTTCGGCTTGCCGGTGGTGCCCGAGGTGTAGAGGATCACCGCCGGATCGGTGGCGATGCGTTGTACCGGTTCGGCGAGCGGCTCGACCGAGCCGAGCGCCTGCTCGAGCTGCGTGGCGCCTTCGGGGAGCGCGTCAGGGCCGGTGATGAGCAGCGGGATGCCAGTCTCGTCGGCGCCGATCTTCGCGTCCTCACCGAAGCCCGACCACGCGATCAGGGCCTTCGCGCCGGAGTCCTCGAGGTAGTAGGTGACCTCGCGACCTTTCAGCAGCACGTTCATCGGGACGACGACGCCACCCGCAAGCAGGATGCCGTAGTAGCCGATCGGGAACTGCGGCACGTTCGGGAGCATCAAGCCGACACGGTCGCCCGGCTTCACGCCGATCGACTGCAGGTACGCCGCGACGCGCTGCGCCGCCCCGTTGATCGCCTGATAGTTCAGCTCGATGTCGCCGAGGCGCACGAAGATCTGGTCGGGGTGGCGCTTGGCCGCCTGATCGATGAGCGAGGCGAGATTCAGCCGCACGTGAGGACACCTGTGGTTGTGGTACCGGAGAGTCCCGGCAAACCTACCGCACGGCGCGTGGCCGCGGTCACAGTTGGCCAACGGTCTCGACGCCCGTTGCGTGTCGACTAGGGTGCGGGCATGTCCGAAGCCACGCAGCCGACCGACGCCGCGGGCGTCGTCTGGGATCTCGAGCAGCTCGTCGACGGCGGAGGTGCCGATGCCGTGCGCTCGCTGCTCGACGAGGCGCAGGCCGTGGCCGAGGCACTCGCGGGCGAGTACGAGGGCACGATCGCGGGCCGCGATCCCGAGGAGCTCGCCGGTCTGGTGAGCCGCCTCGCCGACCTCTCCGACACGATCGGCCGCGCGGGCAGCTACGCGATGCTGCTGTTCAGCGCCGACACCGAGGATCCGGCCAACGGCGCGCTCGTCGCCGAGATTCAGGAGCGCGCCTCGCGCCTCGAGGCGGCGCTGGTGTTCTTCGAGCTCGAGTGGGCCGCGCTCGACGACGCGCAGGCCGAGGCCGTGATCGCGTCGCCGCTCGCCGCGCAGGCGCGCCACCACCTCCGGTCGATCCGCCGCTACCGCGACCACCTCCTCTCGCCGGCCGAGGAGAAGCTGCTCGCCGAGACGGGCCCGACCGGCTCATCGGCGTGGGCGCGCCTCTACGGCGAGATCCTCTCGCGCATCAAGGTGCCCGTGCCCGGCGAAGACAGCGAGGAGCCGCTCACGGTCATCCTCAACCGCCTGAGCTCCAGCGAGCGCGAGCACCGCAAAGCCGTCGCCGAGGCGGTCACCGAATCGCTGAAGCCCGAGCTCAAGACGCGTGCGTTCATCTTCAACACGCTGCTCCAGGACAAGGCCATCGGCGATCGCCTGCGCAGCTATCCGCACTGGCTCTCGAGCCGCAACCTCAGCAACGAAGCCTCCGACGAGTCGGTGCAGGCGCTCGTGACGGCGGTGAAGGAGCGCTACGAGATCGGGCGGCGCTGGTACCGGCTGAAGGCGAAGCTCCTCGGCGTCGACCAGCTCGCCGACTACGACCGCGTCGCCGTCGTCACCGCTGACGACGCGCGGATCCCGTGGGGCGAGGGCCGCGACCTCGTCCTCGACTCCTACCGTGCCTTCAGCACCGATCTCGGCGACGCCGCCGAGCGGTTCTTCACCGACAGCTACATCGATGCTGCCCCGCGGCAGGGCAAGCGCGGTGGCGCGTTCTGCGCCTACACCGTGCCCTCCCGTCACCCGTACATCCTCATGAGCTACACCGGTAGCCGCCGCGACGTGCTCACCCTCGCGCACGAGCTCGGCCATGGCGTGCACGCGTCGCTCGCCCGCCCGCGCGGCCCGTACGAGCAGCACACGCCGCTCACCGTCGCCGAGACGGCGAGCGTGTTCGGCGAAACGCTCGTGTTCGATCGACTCCTCGAGCTCGCCACCGACCCGGAGGACCGCCTCTCGCTCTTGGCGGAGAACATCGAAGGTGCGATCGCGACGGTGTTCCGCCAGGTGGCGATGAACGACTTCGAGCGGCGCATCCACACCGCGCGCCGGGAGGAGGGCGAGCTCAGCGTCGAGCGCTTCAACGAGCTGTGGACCGCGTCGCAGGACGAGTTCTTCGGCGATGCGGTGCGGGCCAGCGACGGCTACGGCATCTGGTGGTCGTACGTGCCGCATTTCATCAACACGCCGGGCTACGTGTACGCGTACGCGTTCGGACAGCTGCTCGCGCTCTCGATCTACCAGCGCTTCCGTGAGACGGGCGCGGGGTTCGTCCCGGACTACCTCGAGCTGCTCGCCGCCGGAGGTTCGAAGTCGCCCGAGGATCTCGGCAAGATCGTCGGCGTCGATCTCACCGACCCGGGCTTCTGGCACGCCGGCCTGGATCTCGTCGAGCGCCTCGGCCTGCAGGCCGAGGAGGCCGCGTACGCCGCGCGGCCCGACCTGCCGCGCTGACCCTTCGTTCGGCGGCGCGCCCTGCCGCGCCGCCGCGTACCCTCCGCCCCATGACGCAGAGCCCTCCCCCGGAGCCGCCCGAGCCGCAGCTCCGCGGGCCGCTCGCGCCCCGCCCTGAGGGATGGGAGCCGCCGGCACGCAAGACGATGGCCGAGCACGACGAGGCGATCAGCGGCCGGCTGCGCAAGATCGGCGGCCCGATCGCGTTCGCCGGCCTCCTGCTGTGGAAGGTCGGCAAGTACGTCCTGCTGGCCCTCGGCAAGGTGACGCTGCTCTTCAAGATCCCGCTCCTGGGCACGGTCGTCTCGGGCGCCGTCTCCATCGCCGCGTATGCGTGGATCTGGGGCTGGACCTTCGCCGCGGCGATCATGATCACGCTGCTGATCCACGAGCTCGGGCACGTGATCCAGATCAAGCGCGAGGGCATGCCCGTGAAGGCGCTGAACTTCGTGCCGTTCCTCGGCGCCTACGTGCTGAGCGACGCGGCGCGCACCGACGATCAGCAGGCGCGGGTCTCGATCGCCGGGCCGCTCACAGGCGCCGTACTGGCGAGCGTGGTCTACCTCGCGGCCGGCGACGACCCGCTGCTGCGCGCCATCGCCTACACGGGCTTCTACCTCAACCTGCTCAACCTCGTCCCGATCGGGTTCCTCGACGGTGGAGGCGTCGCCGGCGTGTTCACCGGGGGCTGGTGGGCGATCCTCACGTTGGGGCTCGTGATCATCGGGCTCGGGAGCGGGTCGATGCTCGCGCTCATCGTCGCCGCCGTGGCCGCGTTCCGCTGGTACGGCGCGCGTGGCGAGGGTCTCGCGCTCGACCGAGCCGACGGCGTGGCCTACGAGTCCCGCTTGAACGCCGTGGTGTTGTTCCTGGGGGTAAGCGCCGTGTGCGCCTTCGGGATGGCGGCGTCATTCGCGGATCGCACGGACGAGATCGTCAGCGCGCCGCAGACACCCGCCGTCGTCTCGGTCGGTTCGCTGGACTGAGCCGCGCGGCGCCCGCCACGCGACCACGGACGTCCACATCGGCTGCCCGCGCCGACCGCTCGGGTGTGCGAACCATTGGGCAACTGCGCCCAAGGGGCAGGGAAAATCGCCCACGGGGCAAAAGGTTCTGAGGAATCGAGCCGACGATGAGAGTGATGAGCGCGCTGCAGCCCGCCCACCCGGAGCCCTCGGGCCCGGGTCCCGATGACGCCACGGGCGCGCCGGGGCATGCCGCTGCGCCCGTCGCGCCCCGCCGCGCACCGCGGCGGCGCACCTCGGTCGCATGGCCGGCCCCGGCCCCGCAGGCCGTCCCGCCCGGCCAGCGCAGGCCTGCACCGCCGGCCGTCGTTCCCGAGCCCGCCTCGGCCCCGGCGCCGACTCCGGTGGCAGCCACCGTCACGTTGCCGAGATTCGTGGCTCCACGGCCCGCCCCGGCGGCTCCGCCGGTCGCGCCGACGCCGCCGACGCCCTTCCCTCGCTTCCAAGCACCGGTGCCGCCGGCCGCCCCGACTCCGCCGCCCGCGCCGGCGCCGCAGCCGGTGTCACTTGCCGGTGCCGACGTGCCCGCGCTGCTCGCCCCCGAGCCGCCCGCACCGACGTTGCCGCCACTCCCTGAAGAGCCGCTCGCCGGCCGCCTCGACCGGCCGGCCGCCGCGCCCCGAACCGTCGCGCCTGCACGTCCCACCCCGCCCAGCGCGCCCCCGCGCCCCGCCGACGGCGCATCGGCGGCGCCTCCCGGCTTCGCCGCCGAGCGCCTCGTGGTCGCCGCGTCGGCCGAGCTTCTGGCACTCGATCCAAGCCTGGACGACGAACAGCCCACCGACGAGATCCCAGCAGCCGCCGCGCCGGCAGCGGCAGCGGCAGCGGCAGCGGCACCCGCAGTGTCCGGCTTCGATCCGCTGACGCTCACGCCCGAAGAGGCAGCGAGCCTCGGCGCCCCGCTGCGGATGAGCCTCCCGACCGAGCACGCATCAGTCCCTTCCGCCGCTGCTCCACCCGCCGAGATCGGCGGCTCACGGCTTGCCGGCCGCGCGCTCGCCGCGCTGCCCCGCCGCGGCGACCTCCGCGCGTTCGGCCGCGACCGCGGGGCCAGCGCCCGCGTGGCCCTCGCGATCATCGTCGTCTCGGTACTGATCGTCATCGCGGGCGCGAAGATCGCCGACCTCCTCCGCCCGGTGCCCCTGATCGGGTCGGCCGTCGACACCCTCCAAGCGATCGCGCTCTACCCGAAGGTCTACGGCGTCGAGTGGGTCACCGCCACGCTCGCGATCTTCTGCCTCGGCGGCGTGATCTTCGCTCACATGGAGCAGCAGGCCGAGCGTCAGGACATGCGCCGCGACCCGGTGCGCCGACTCAACATCGCGCTCACCTCGATGCTCGCGCTCACGCTCGGCTCCGGCGTGATGAGCCTGATGCACGACCGCGGCTGGGCCGCCGCCGCATCGGCCACCGGCTTCTTCGCAGCGCTCTTCCTCGCGATCCCGATCGCGCGCTTCCCAGGTGCTCGCGCGATGCAGATGCAGCCCGACCGCGCCTGGGGACTGCTGCTGCTCGTCTCACTGCCGGCGGTGTTCATCGCCTCGATCGTGCCGACGCTCGCGATCGCGATCCTCGCGCTCACGCACGTGCGCACGCGCTGGGCGCAGGTGCAGGCCGACGCCGACGACTACGCCGACGGCCCCGTCGACCGTGGCAACCGGCGCGGCGCGCTCATCATCACGCTCGCGATCGTGATCGTCTCGGCGATCGGGTTCAACGCCATGCATCAGTCGGTGGAAGACCTCCGCGGCCTGCAGCAGCAGGAGCGCACCGCCTTCCCCGGTGCCGAGCAGGGTCCGACCATCGACGAGGCGACGCCCTAGCGGCGAACGCCCCGTGGCCTCGGCTCAGTGCCGGACCGCGCCCATCTCGCGAGCGGTGTCGCGTGCCATGTCGCGCTCCTTGATCGTGTGGCGCTTGTCGAAGCGGTCCTTGCCGCGTGCGAGCGCCACTTCGATCTTCACGCGCGAGTCGTCGTTGAAGTACATGCGCGTCGGCACGATGGTGAGCCCCTTGGTCTGGATCTGACCGGCGAGCTTGTCGATCTGCCGCCGGTGCGCGAGCAGCTTGCGATCGCGATCGGGCGAGTGGTTCCAGCGAGAGGCATTGCCGTAGGGCGGAATGTGACCGCCGACGAGCCACAGCTCGCCGTTGCGGAGCACCGCGTAGGCATCGCGCAGGTGCGCGCCACCGTCGCGGAGCGCCTTCACCTCGGTACCGGTGAGCGAGATCCCGCACTCGAGCGTCTCGAGCAGCTCGTAGCGGAACGACGCATCACGGTTGCGCGTGATGTCGCGATCGCCGGGGCGCTTGCCCCCTCGTGCCGGACTCTTGGCCATCGGTCATGAGTCTAGATGAGCCGGACTCACGGCCCGTCGACGACGCGACCCGCGTCGTCACCTGAATGAGCGCTCGCCTGCGTGATCGCCGTCACATCAAGAGTCGTGCCACTTTGAGTATCGGTCAAACGTGGGCATAGCCGGAAATCGCCCGGAGAACCGCTACGCACCGACTACTGGTAAATGCCGCGAGCGCCGTCTACCTTGGCCGCTATGTCCCCCGCGCAACCGCGCGTCTGTGTGTTCCAGCTGCCAACGAGCGGACACATCAATCCCCTCATCCCCGTCCTCGCCGCGCTCGTCGAGCGCGGCTGTGACGTCGTCAGCACCTCGGTGCCGATGTATGAGGCCAAGATTGCTTCGTCAGGCGCCCGTCTCATCGAGTACCCCGAGATCGTCGCCGAGAAGGCCGGCCTGCCGCCGGATGGTCTCGCGGACGTCTGCGAGCTGCTGACCACCATGACCGAGCGCATCCTTCCTTGGTGCATCCAGGCGCTGCAGCGCGAACGCCCGGACGTAGTGGTCGTGGACTCGATGGCCCCATGGGGCCGCCTCGCCGCCGAGCACCTCGGGATCCCGTGCGTCTGCTCGAGCACGACGTTCGTGCTGCACGGCGACCTCGACGATTCGCTTGAGGGCAAGCTCAGCCTCGTTCGCGAGATCGCCACCGGGATCCCGTCGCTGGCGCGGTACGCCCGCTCGCGTCGGCGCATCCGGCGCGGCTGGCACCTGGACGCCGGCGGCCCGGTCGACCTGCTCGCGGGCCTCGCCGATCTCACCATCGCGCACACGAGCCGTGAGCTTCAGCCCGGCCCCGAGCACTTCGACGAGAGCGTCCGCTACATCGGCACGGCCGTGCGACCGGCAAGCCCGGAGCACCCCGACCTCGACGCCATGGAGCTCCCCGACGGACCACTCATCTACGCCTCGCTCGGCACGCTCTACAACGAGCGCGCCGACATCTTCCGGAGCATCCTCACCGCCCTGGCCGACCACCCCGGCCCCGTCGTGCTCTCGATCGGCGACCGCCTCGATCCCGCCGAGCTTGGCGAGCTGCCCGCCAACGCGATCGTGCGCCGGTCGGTGCCACAACTCGCCGTCCTCGCACGCGCCGAAGCATTCATCACGCACGGCGGCATGAACAGCACGACCGAGGGTCTCGTTCACGGCGTGCCGATGGTCTTCGCGCCCCAGACGGCCGACCAACCGCTCGTCGCCCGCCGCATCGCCGCGCTCGGCGCCGGCACCGTGCTGCGCGGCCACTGCCCCGACCCTGAGCAGATCCGCGCCGCCGTGGCCGCCGTGCGCACCTCGGGTGCCCGCGACCGCGCCGCGGAGCTGGGCAGCTCGCTCCTGGCCTGCGGCGGCGCCGCAGCCGCCGCCGACGTGATCATCGAAGCTGCGCTGCTTCGCGCCGTGGAGGTGCCCGCGGCGGCGGCCGCCTGACGCCCGTAGGCGCCCGCTCAATTGCGACCGACCCCACACGCGGCGGCACCATTGGTCATGTAGCTTCTTCGGGCTATGGGATCTCGTCCGACCCGTGTACTCGTCTTCACCATGCCGACGACGGGCCATCTCGGCCCGCTGCTCCCGGTGATGACGACCCTCAAGGCGCACGGAGCCGAGATCTTCTGCACCTCGACGCCCGACTACCGGCTCAAGCTCGAGCCGGTCGGCGTCGAGCCCCTGCCGTTCCCGGCCGGCCTCGCCGAGATGGCCGACACGCCCGCGTCCGGGCTTCCGGAGATCCTCCGGCTCCTGGCGCTCGCCACCGAGCGCGCGTACCCCTGGTCGCTCGAGCTCATCGACGAGGTGAAGCCGGATGTCGTGATCGTCGACTCCCTCGTCCCCTGGGGCCGGCTCGCCGCCGCCGAGCGCGGCGTCCCCGCCGTCACGTCCAGCACGACGTTCGTCGTCACCGCCGACCTCGATCCGACGTTCCGGGCGAAGGTCGGGCTGCTCAAGGAAGTGCTCGGCGGCCTCCCCCACCTCGCGCGCTGGGCTCGCACCCGGGCGCGGATCAAGCGCCGCTTCGGCGTCGATCCGGGCGACCCGGTCACGATGCTCGCCGGCCGTGCCGACAAGACCTTCGCCTACGTCTCGCGTGAGCTGCAGCCGGGTGGCGACGACATCGGCGACGACGTCACGTTCGTCGGCGCCGCCGTCGAGCGCGTCCAACCCGACCACGCGTTCCTCGACGAGATCCCCGACGGGCCGCTGATCTACATCTCGCTCGGCACGCGCCTCAACGAGCGCCCGGACTTCCTGCGCACCTGCCTCAAGGCGTTCGCCGACCACCCCGGCCCGGTGCTGCTCTCGATCGGCAAACGCACCGATCCCGCTGAGCTCGGCGAGCTGCCGGCCAACGCGATCGTCCGCGACTGGGTGCCCCAGCTGCCGGTGCTCGCCCGCACCACGCTCTTCATCACGCACGGCGGCATGAACTCGACCTGCGAGTCGCTCGTGCACGGCGTACCGATGGTGTTCTACCCCCAGACGGCCGACCAGCCGCGCAACGCCGAGCGCGTCGAGATTCTCGGCGCCGGCGTGGTGCTGCACGGCCGCTCGCCAGATGTCGCCGCCATCCGCAGCGCTGCCAAGCGCGCGCTCCGTCCCGAGGTCGCGGCCCGTGCCGCCGAGCTCGGCGAAGGCCTGCTCACCGGGGGCGGCACCGAAGCGGCCGCCGGGGTCGTGCTCGACCTCGCCCGCGAGACCGTCCCGGTCTGAGCGCCGGGCCGGGCCGGGCCGACGAACTCACCGACGCGTCGAGCGCGCCGACTCGAGATCGCCGCCGACGGCGAGCGGATGCAGATCCACGCGTCCGCGCACGGCGTCGATCCGGTCGACCATCACCTCGCACGGGTCGCCGAGGCGGATCACCGATCCCGACGACGACGCGAACATCGCGGTGCCCTCGTCGGCCATCTCCCACCAGTCGCCGCGCAGCGCGCTGAGCGGGATCATCCCGTCGAAGCCGCCACCGAAGTTCACGAACAGGCCGGCCGACACCATGCCGGTGACCTCGCCCCGCCACACGCGCTCACGCCCGCCCGGTTGGTCGCGGAGATCGCGCAGGAGGTAGGCCTTGGCGATGCGATCGGCCTCGCGCTCGACGCCCATCGAGGCCCGCTCCTGGTCGGAGCAGTGCTTGGCAAGCTCCGCGATCGGTTCATCCTCGTCGTAGGCCAACGCGCGGCCGGGGCCCCCGCCCGTGTCTTCGCCGATCTCCGCGCGGCCACGCTCGGCGAGCGCGAGCACGGCGCGATGGCAGACGATGTCGGGGTAGCGGCGGATCGGCGACGTGAAGTGGCAGTAGTGCGACAGCCCGAGCCCGGCGTGGCCCAGATTGGCGGGCGAGTAGCTGGCGATCTTGAGCGCGCGGAGCACGAGGATCGGGAGCGCCAGGTGGCCGCGACCGGCGCGCTTGACGGCGTCGCCCACGATCTTCGAGCACTCGACGACCGCTTCGGCAGCGTCGCGCGGCCCCATCTCGTCCGGCAACGCCGGCACCGGGATGCCGAGCGAAGCGAGCTGGTCGACGAGACGCTCCGCCGACTTCACCTCGGGCGACTCGTGGATGCGGAACAGCCCCTGGGCACCCTGCGCCTGCAGGATGCGCGCGACCTGCTCGTTGGCAAGCACCATGAGCTGCTCGATCAGCCGGTGGCTCTCGGTGTGCGAGCTCTCCCTCTGCGAGGTGACGCGGCCGTCGGGATCGAACGTGAACTCGGGCTCGGGGATGTCGAGCTCGAGCGCCGACTCGCGACGCGCGAACAGCTCCGCGGCCACCTCGCGCGCGATGCGCAGCGGCTCAGCCCACGGATCTTCGGAGGGCCGCCGGCCCTCGAACACCTCGTCCACCTCGTCGTAGGTGAGACGGGCGTCCGACCTGATCATCGATCGGTAGACGCGCGCCCCAAGGCAGCGACCGTCGCGGACGAGCATGTCGACGGTCACCGCCCTCCGCTCGGCACCGGGCACCAGTGAGCAGGCGTCGTCGGCCAGCTGTGGCGGGAGCATCGGCGCGACGAGCCCTGGGATGTAGGTGGAGGTGGCGCGGGCGCGGCCGGCCTTGTCGACGACGTCGCCCGGCTGCACGAAGCTCGTGACATCGGCAATGTGGACGAGCACGCGCGCCCGGCCGCCGTCGAGCTCCTCCGCGGAGATCGCGTCGTCGAAGTCTTTGGCGGTGGTCGGATCGATCGTGAACGTCGGCACGTGCCTGAGGTCGGTGCGATCGGCGGCTGCCGGGTCCTCGGCGCGCACCGCCTCCGACGCGGCTCGCAGCACGTGCGGGTCGTGCACCGGCGAGTAGTCGCGTTCGCGCAGCAGCGCCGCCAGGACGTCGCGGGTGACCTCGGGATCGCCGAGGCGCTCCACCACCTCGGGCGGACCGTCGGGGCCGCCCTGCGGCACGACAAGCGCGAGCTCGCCCGCCTTCGCTCCACCGCGGCCGAGCACCCAGCGCTCGCCGGGACCGAAGAACGGATCGGCGACGACGAACTTGCCTTGCCGGACGATCAGGCAGACGCGTCCGCCGTCGGCTCGCATGCGCGGGCCACGTCGCTCGCCCGCGCCGCCCGCGCCCGAGCCCTGACGGCCGTCGCGTCGCGGGCCGCCGCGTCCGGGCCGGGGGCCGCCACGAGGACGGTCGTCGCGGGGCTGCCAGTCGCCGCGGGGGCGATCGCCACGAGGGGCATCGTCACGCGGCTGCCACTCCTCACGGGCCCGACGCCCCTGCGTGCTGCCGGAGCCGCGCCCGCCGTGCCGGCCGGAGTTGCGCTTCGCGCCGCCTCCGCCGCTGGGGCCCTTGCCGCGCCCGCTGCCCTTCCGGGATCCGCCGGCACCGCCGCGCGGGCTCATGGGCGCTTCGCCGCGACCTGCGCGGCGACGGCCTCCATCGCCTTCTCGGCGGCCTCGTCGACCTTCGGCGTCTTCGGGTCGTCGACGGCGCTCACATCGGGTGCGAGGCCCTTGCCGCGGCTCACGTCCTTGCCCTTCGTCACGCCTGCGCCTCCGAGGTTGCGGCCCTTCGGGGTGAAGTACTGGCCGACGGTGATGTCCATCGCGCCGCCCGAAGAGAGCTCGATGATCTCCTGGAACACGCCCTTGCCGTACGTGCGCGTGCCGTAGACCTTGGCCCGGCCTCGATCTTGCAGCGCGCCCGTGACGATCTCGGACGCAGAGGCGCTGCTCTCGTCGACGAGGACCACGAGGGGAAGGTTCGGATACTTGGGGTCGTCACCAGCCTTGAGCGTACGCTCTCGCACGGCGCGGCCCTTGGTCGTCACCACGGTTCCGCCCTTCAGGAACAGTCCTGACGTGCGCACGGCCTCTTCGACCAGCCCGCCCGGGTTCGACCGCAGATCGAGCACGATCCCCTGGGCTCCCTTCTTGCGCAGCGCGTCGATCGCGACGGCGATCTGGCCGTGCGCGCCCTCCGAGAAGCTCGCGAGACGGACGATGCCGACCTTCTCCTTGGCGTCGTAGCGCGACGCGACGATCGGGATGCGCACCTCGTCGCGGCCGACGTCCTTGGTGATCGTCTCGTCGCCACGTTGGAGTTCGAGCTTCACCTTCGTGCCTTTCGGCCCACGGATGAGCGCGCTGGCCGCCTGCGACGAGAGGCCTGCCAGCGGCTTGTTGGCCGCCTGCACGATCACGTCGTCCGGCTTGAGCTCCGCCTGCTTGGCCGGCGAGCCGTCGTACACGCGCACGATCTTCAGCCCCTTCGCCACCTTTTGGATCTCGACGCCGATGCCTTCGAACTTCGCACCGGTGACCTCGTTGAAGCGGATGAGGTCCTTCGGGGAGAGGTAGGCCGAGTACTGATCGCCGAGGCTCTCCACCGCCGACTTCAGCGCGGCGTCGGCGACGGCGCGCTGATCGGGCTCGCGGTAATAGCGACGGTCGAGCACGCCGAGGCCCTCACCGACGATCGCGAGATCCTTCTGGATCAGCGCATCGCGCACGGGGCCCGGAAGCCGATCAGGATGCCCGCCCAGCCAGATGCCCGCGGCCAGCGCGAGGATCAGGCAGATGACGGGCGCGAGGAGTCGCCGCAACATCAGACCACCCAGCGTAGAGCGCGGGCGGCGACGGCGACTCCGATCGCCAGGCCTGAGCGGTGCAGGGCGTCAGACCTTCAGGAAGCGGCGCAGCGAAAGGCCGGAGCCCAGTGCGCTCACCGCGACCGACGCGATCATCAGCACGCCGGCCAGCAGCGCGAAGCTCAGCGTCGAGAGACCGTTGACGACGGGCACCGTCTCGAGCGGGCCGAGCAGCGCCGTCTTCGCGACGAGGAGCACCAGGATCGCCATGACGCCACCGAGGAGGCCGACGATCAGGCCCTCGAGCACGAACGGCCAGCGGATGAACCAGTCGGTCGCGCCGACGAGCTTCATCACCTCGACCTCGCGGCGGCGCGCAAAGAGCGAAAGCCGGATGGTGTTGCCGACGAGCAGGATGCTCGAGCCGATCAGCAGGAAGGCCAAGAGCCCGGTGCCGAGGCGGATCGCGTTCATCACGCCGAGGAGCTTCGGGGTCTCGCGAGCGTTCTTGACCTCGTCGATCTTCGGGTCGATCGGCGCCTGCGCGCCGGCCGAGTTCGTCGGGGCGAGGGCCGCCATGATCGCCGGGATCTCGTCGGGATCCTTGGGCGTGATGCGGAAGGCGTCGGGCAGCGGGTTCGAGTCGCCGAGCACCTTGAAGGCCTCCGGGTCGACCTTCTTCTGCTCCTTGAGCGCCTGGCCCTTGGAGATGAACTGCACCGACTTCACGTTGGGCGCACCCTCGAGGGTCTTGCCGACGCGGGCGACGTCCGTCTTGGTCGCGTCGTTCTTGAGGAACACCGAGACGAACACCTTGTCGCGGGTCTGATCCGCAGCGGCGTTGGCCATCTGCATCACGGGGATGAACGCACCCAGCACGAGCATCGTGACGAGCACGGAAGCCATCGCGGCGAACGAGGGCACGGCGTTGCGCGAGAGGGAGCGCCACACCTCGCGCATGAAGAACGAGAAGTTCATCGGTCAGCCTCCGGCCGATCGCCCCAGAGGAGCTCGTCGTCACTCGCGCCCTGGAGGTGGTCGAGGCGCTCGCGCACCCGGCCGACCTCGACGTCGCGCATCATCGCGCCGAACTCGTCGGTCGTCTGCTCACCCGCCGCGTACATGCCGGCGGCCTCGTCACGCACGATCCGGCCGCGGTCGACCTCGATCACGCGGCGGCGCATCTCGTCGACCATGTGGTGGTCGTGCGTCGCGACGAGCACGGTCGTGCCGGCGCGGTTGATGCGATAGAGCAGCTGCATGATGCCGATCGACGTCTGCGGGTCGAGGTTGCCCGTGGGCTCGTCGGCGAGGACCAGCGGCGGGTGGTTCACGAACGCACGCGCGATCGAGACGCGCTGCTGCTCGCCACCCGAGAGCTGATCGGGGTACTGGTGAAGCTTCGTCGAGAGACCCGTGAGACGAAGGATGTCTGGCACCTTCGCTCGGATCTCCTTGCGGCCGGCGCCCGTGGCCGAGAGCGCGTAGGCGACGTTGTCGTACACCGTGCGGTTCGGGAGGAGCTTGAAGTCCTGGAACACCACGCCGAGGTTGCGGCGGTAGTACGGCACGCGCTTGCGGGTGATGTCGGCGAGGTCGCGGCCCGCGACCATGATCGTGCCGTGACTCGGCTCGAGCTGCTTGGACAGCAGCTTCATGATCGTCGACTTGCCCGAACCGGTCGACCCGACCAGGAAGACGAACTCGCCGCGGCGGATGTTCATCGTCGCCTCTTCGAGGCCGATCGTGCCGTCGGGGTAGTGCTTGGCGACGTGCCGCAGCTCGATCACGTTGCGCGGATCGTGCGGCAGGGCCGCCGAGCGCGCCGGCGGGCCCACGGGCTGCATCGAGCGCCGGCGGCGCGCGGGCAGGCGGCGGGTGCTTGAGCTTTCGATCGGCGAAGCCATCAGGTGCAAGGTACCGCGCGACCGGCCCTAACCCTGCCGGTTGCAGCGAGTGTTGCAGCGCGGCTTCAGGCCAGCGGACCGTCGGCCCGGACGCGCGCGTACATCGTCACGTCTTGGCGTTCGCCGCCGTCGCGCAGGACGAGGTAGCTGCGCATCACGCCCTCGAAGGCGTAGTCGGCGCGCTCGGCCACGGCGCGGCTGCGCACGTTCCCGACCGGGATCGGCAGCTCGATGCGCTCAGCGCTCGTGGCGCTGAACGCCCAGTCGGTGAGGATGCGGACGGCGCGCGTCGCGTAGCCGTTGCCACGGGCTTGGCGTGCGATGGCGTAGCCGATCTCGGTCCGCTCGAACTCGGCGAACATCAGGTCGATGGCACCGACCACCTCGCCCTCGGGGCCGATCAGCGCAAAGCATGCGCGGTCGCCTCGCTCACCGCGAGCCCAGCCGCGGCGGATCGCGCGCTCGAACTCCTCGAGCGGCTCGTCGGGGATCGCGTCGGTCCAGCGGTACATCTCGTCGTCGAGGAAGATCTCGCGCATCGCCGGAGCATCCGAGATCTCCCAGGTCCGGAGCGTCACGACGCCGTCGGTGAGCGGAGTGGTGAGCGAAGGAACGGCGGGCATTCTGGCGGATCCGACGTGGGGATCGGGGCGTTCCCCAGTCATCGGCGGGGAAGCTGGTTTTCCTGAGGCTACGCCCCGTCGCGCATGACGCACAAGTCGACGACACGCCGCCACCCGTCCGAGGTTCTGGCGCGACCGTAGGCGCGGTCGCTAGCGTGCAGTCCGTGACCATCGCCATCTCCTCCACCGCGGCCCCCAAGGGCCTGCCCATCCACAAGGTCGCGCTCCCCGGCACCCGCGCCCTCACGATCATGGTCGCGTTCGACGCCGGGTCGCGCGCCGAGCACCCCGAGGAGAACGGCATCGCGCACTTCCTCGAGCACCTGGTGTTCAAGGGCGGCGAGAAGTATCCGCACTACCGCGACGTCAACGGCACCGCGGAGCGCATGGGCGGCGTGCTCAACGCCTTCACGAGCCAGGACCTCGTCGCGTTCCACATCACCGTGCGTGCGGAGCGCGCGCCCGAGGCGCTCGACCTCCTCACCGATTTCGTCGGCCGGCCACAGATCGACGCCGACGAGCTCGACAAGGAACGTGGCGTCGTCATCCAGGAGATTCAGCGCGCGGACGACCAGCCGTCGTCGGTCGCCAGCGACCTGATCGATCGAGCCGCCTTCGGCGACCACCCGCTCGGCCGCACGATCCTCGGCCCCGAGGAGCACTTGCGCACGTTCACGCGCGATCAGGTGGTCGCGTTCCGCGACCGCCAGTGGAGCCCGCAGCGCGGCGGGGCCTACATCGTCGGCAACCTCGACCATCTGCCGGACGACGCCGCCCTCGGCGAGCTGTTCGACCGCTTCCCGTCGCCGGGCAAGCCCGCCAGCAACCTCTCGTTCCCCGCGATGACGGCTCGCACGCTCGTCGAGGAGCGCGACACCAACCAGTCGCACCTGCGCCTCATCTACCAGCCGCAGATCGATCCCACGAGCCAGCGGGAGCGCGCAGCGCTGCGCCTCTACGGCTCGATCCTCGGTGGTTCGATGAGCTCGCGTCTCTTCGACGAGCTTCGCGAGCAGCGCGGTCTCTGCTACTCGGTGTGGGGCTTCGAGCACGTCCATGCCGATGGCGCCCAGCTGGCACTCGGCGCCGGCCTCGAGTCGGGCAAGGCCGTCGAGGCCTACACCCGCATGCGCGAGATCGTGAACGAGCTCCGCGCCGACGGCCCCACTGCCGACGAGCTCGAGCTCGCACGGGCCTACGCGTCGGGCCGCCACATCCTCGCGACCGAGAGCTCCGGTGCCGTCGCGCGTCTTGCGGCGAGCCAGACCATCGTGTTCGGCGAGGAGATCGACCCCGATCGCGTGATCGAGCTGCTCGACTCCATCACCCTCGACGAGGTGAAGGACATCGCGGCGCGTATCCCCGACGAGGCCGCGGTGGCCTGCGTCGGCCCGCACCAGGTCGACGAGTTCGCCTGGAGCGCGTAGGAAGGCCGCCCGCGGGATGGAACTGCGCGGGCCGATCATCGACGCCGTCTGGGCCAGCGACGGCTCCTGGCCGGACGACCTGCGCATCCTGCCCGATGGCGGCGCCGATCTGATCTGGACCGGCGACGCGCTGGTCGTCGCGGGCCCGGACCGCGCCGCTCGCATGGTGCGGCGCCCGCCGTCGATGCCGCCCGCCTGCGGCGTGCGCTTCCTTCCTGGTGCGGCGCGGCTCGCGTTCGGATGGAGCGGCGAAGCGCTCGTGGATACCACGGTGCCGGCAGCAGAGGTGTTGGGAGAGCGCGCGGCCGATGACCTCACGCGCCGTCTCGCCGGAGCCCCGCCGGACGGCCGGCCGAGACTGCTCGCCGGTTGGGCCGTCAGCGACCGGCGCTCCCGCGACCACCGCGACCCCGTCGTCGCCCACGTGGCGCGCACGCTCCGCGCCGACCCGTCGAGGCGGGTCGCGGAGCTCGCCGGCGAAGTGGGCTACAGCGAGCGACAGCTGCGCAGGCGAGTGCAGACCGAGGTCGGTTATCCGCCGAAGCTGCTCGCACGCATCCTGCGACTGCGACGCGCGGTCGAGATCGCCGGCGCCGACCCGGCCGTGAGCCTTGCCGACACCGCCGCGGCCGCAGGCTACGTCGATCAGGCGCACCTCGGGCACGAGGTCGCCGCGCTCGCAGACACCACGCCCGCGATGCTGCTGCACCGCTGAGCGCGGCCCGCCGCCGAGTCGTCCGTTTTCGACAAGACGCCGCGTGGCGGAACCGCGAGGATCTCCGCAGTCGACGAGATCAAGGAGGTCTCCTGATGCCCACCGCACTCAAGCTCGCCTGGGTGATCGCCTACGTTCCGGACGTGCCGGCGGCGATCGAATGCTACGGCGAGGCGTTCGGCCTGTCGCAGCGGTTCGTCGCGCCCGACGGCAGCTACGGCGAGCTCGACACCGGCGCCACCGTGCTCGCCTTCGCCAGCGACCAGCTCGGTGACGGCAATTTCCCGGGTGGCCCGCGTCGGCCCGGGCTCGACGAGCAGCCCGCGAACATCGAGCTCGCGTTCACCACCGACGATGTGGCCGGAGCGGTCGCGGGCGCGGTCGACGCGGGTTGCACGCTGCTTGCAGAGCCGGCCGAAAAGCCGCACGGCCAGACCGTGGCGTACGTCCGCGACCCCTGGGGCACCCTGATCGAGCTCTGCACGCCGATCGGCTGACCGTTACTCGCCCACGAGCGGGATGCCGGCGTCGCGGCCGATCGAGACCATGCGCTCGATCGGGATGCGGGCCTTCTCGGCGATGTCGACGGGCACGTTCACGACGCCGGTCATGTCGCGGAGCGCGTCACGAAGCTTCGGGAGCGTGATCATCTTCATGTAGGTGCACGCCGCCTGCTCGTTGGCGGGAATGAACTCGGTGCCCGGTGACGCCTGGCGCAGGCCGTGGAGCATGCCGACCTCGGTGGCGACGATCGCCGTCTTGCGCTCGCCGCCTGCGGCCTCCTGCTGTTGGGCGTAGTCGAGCATGCCGCCGGTGGAGAGCATGTGGACGCCCTCGGTGTCGACGTCGCCGCTGGCGACGTATTCCATGACGGAGGTGGAGCAGCCGCACTCGGGGTGGATGAGGAAGTCGGCGCCGGGGTGGTCGCGGCGGACGCGCTCGATGTCGCTTGGGCGGATGCCGGCGTGCACGTGGCATTCGCCGTCCCACACACGCAGGCCCGGGTGGCCGGTCTGTTTGGCGACGTACGAACCGAGGAACATGTCGGGGCCGAAGAGGATCTCGACGTCGGGGCCGTGCTCGCGGATGATGTGCTCGACGACGGCGACGGCGTTGCCGCTGGTGCAGCAGTAGTCGGTGAGCGCCTTCACCTCGGCGGTGGTGTTGACGTACATCACCGTGATCGCGCCCGGGTGCTTGGCCTGCCAGCCGGCGAGCTGCTCGGCGGTGATCGAGTCGGCGAGCGAGCAGCCGGCGTCGACATCGGGGATGAGCACCGTCTTCTCGGGGCTCAAGACGGAGGCCGTCTCGGCCATGAAGTGCACGCCGCAGAACGCGATCACCGGCTGCGGCACCCTCTCGGCCTCCTGGGAGAGGAAGAGCGAGTCGCCGATGATGTCGGCGACGGCCTGGATCTCGGGCAGCTGGTAGTTGTGCGCGAGGATGACCGCACCCCGTTCGGCGGCCAGTGCGCGCACCTCTGCGGAGAGCTCGGTGAGCTCGGCGAGCGAGAGCCGCGGCACTGCGGTGGCGGCGGGAGCGGCGTCGGCGATCGGCAGTTCGATCATGCGGTCGTCCTCTGAGGGAGAGCGGAAGGCACGGGCTTGAGCGGCCCGGTACCCCGGAGCATAGGGGTTCCCAATCTGGCGGGAGGAGTGGTGGATCGCGCGCGCGGGGCGCCCCTCATCGCGCCGGATTCAGTGGAGCTCGATGAGCATGCTCAGGTCCAACGCCTTGAAGGAGTGGGTGAGCGAGCCGAGGGAGAGGAGGTCGACGCCGGTCTCGGCGACCTGCCGGAGCTTGCCGATCTCGAGGCCGCCGCTCGCTTCGGTGACGGCGTTGCCGCGGGCCCGTTCGACGGCTTCGCGGAGCGTGTTGACGTCCATGTTGTCGAGGAGCACGCGCGGCGCGCCGGCGGTGAGGGCCTCGTCGAGCTCGGCGAGGTCGCGGACCTCGCATTCGAGGGGGAGGTCCGGGGCGAGCTCGCGTGCACGTTCGATCGCCTTGGTGATGCCGCCGGCGACGGCAGCGTGGTTCTCTTTGATGAGGACCATGTCGAAGAGGCCGATGCGGTGGTTGGCACCACCGCCGTCGAGCACGGCGCGCTTCTGCAGGTGGCGCAGCCCGGGGACGGTCTTGCGGGTGTCGATGATCTTGGCGCCGGTGCCCTCGACCTCGCGGACGCACTCCGCGGTGAGCGTGGCGACGCCGCCGAGCTGCTGGAGGAAGTTGAGAGCGGTGCGCTCGGCGGCGAGCAGGGCGCGGGCGTCGCCACGCGCTTCGAGCACCGGGCCGCCCTCGCGCCAGACGCCGGTGCTCGCGAGCAGCTCGACCTGCACGTCGGGGTCGCTGACCTTGAGAGCGTGGACGGCGCAGTCGAGGCCGCTGAGCACGCCGGGCTCTTTCTGGACGACGCGCGCGGTGGCGGTGGTGCCCTCCGGCACGGTCGCGAGGGCAGTCACGTCGCCACTGCCGAGGTCCTCCGCGAGTGCGATCGCGACGGCGCGCTCCAGTTCGGCCCGCAGCAGGTTGGCGTCGACTCCAGTTCCGCTCACGGCCGCGAGCCTACGGGATGCGCGTGCACGGTGGCGTGCGGAAGGTGGAATCAGCCGCTCGTCGCGGAACCCATGAACCACCGGGCTCCGGTGCGCCAAATGCTGGACGAATTGCTCAAGTGACTGACCTCTCACGCCGATGATCATGGGAAGGCGCCCTGTGTCACGTGTGCTCCGCATTCCGCTGCCCCTCACCGGACTGCTGTCCGGTCTGGCTGCGCTCGCCATCTGGCTGAGCGCGGCGGCCCCCGCGAACGCCGTCGTGTGGAAGGTTGGCAGCACCGTGTTCGGCGGCCAGGTGGCCGACGGTTCGTATCCGTGGACGGTCTCCATCGTTCCGGCCGGCGCGACCGCATACCGCGGCCACTTCTGTGGCGGCACGGTCATCGGCACGAACCGCGTCGTCACCGCCGCGCACTGCATCGACCCCGCCGGGCCGTATCAAGCGCAGCCATCGTCGATCGAGGTGGTGGTGTCGCAGACGTCGATGTGCGCCGGCGAGGACAACTCCCTCGGCAAGGCGGCCTACGGCTACTGTACGTCGGGCGACGTGAACGACCCGTTGTCGGCGGGGGCGCCGTTCACGAAGGGTCTGCGGATCGGGGTCGCGGCGATCAGTCTGCACCCGCAAGCCGACGTGAGCCGCTACTACGACGATGTCGCGATCCTCACGCTGAAGGATGCGGTGCCCGCGACGTTGGCGGTCGCGCTGGCTGATCCTGCGGGCGCGAACGTGAGCGATGACGCGACGATCAGCGAGCCCGAGGGCTGGGGCCCGGGGACGCCGACGTACGTGTTCGGCTGGGGCGCCGAGTATTCGGGGGCAACGACGCAGCCGAACGTGATGCGTGTCGCCGGCGGCAACCTCAACGGCAACGCTCGCCTGCCGCGCGTGCCGGATTCCGTGTGCGGCGCGGCAGATCGCCTCGGCTCCGACTTCCGCGCCGAGGACATGCTCTGCGCCGGTAGCGCGAACGGCACGACGGTCACGCCGGATGCGTGCCAGGGCGACTCGGGCGGCCCGCTGCTGAAGGCCGCGAGGCCGATTTCGGTCGCGGCTCGCTCCGATGCCTCTTACTGGCGGCTCGTGGGAGTCGTCTCGTGGGGTGAGGGCTGTGCGGCTCCGAAGTACCCCGGCGTTTACGCCCGCGTCGGCGCGCAGGGCATCCGCAGCTACCTCCTTTCGGACAATCCGCCATCGATGCCCGACGTGCCGGACCTCGCTCAGGGCCCGACGGTGACGGCCGCGTACCAGCAGAACGGCGCGATCACCTGTGGTGCCGGCACGTGGACGGGCGCGACGCAGTTCGAGTTCAGCATCTGGAAGGACAACGGCGACGGTACGCGCAACGTGAACACCGAGCCGCAGCTCGCGACGACGACCGCCGCCGATGGCCGGAGCGCTTCCCATGGCCTGTCGACGTCGGAGCTCGCCGCCAACGCGAAGGCCTCCAACGTCGCCTATGGCTGCCGGGTCACAGGCCGCGGCCCCGGCGGCTACGCAGCGTTCAACGCCCCTGCTTCGAGCTTCTCGACCGCGCTGCCGAGCGACAAGACGATCGGGGCCACGACGCCTGAGGTGCCGGCCCCTTCACCGACGCCTGCGGCGGCGCCGGACGCGATGAAGCCGGTGATCAGCAAGAGCTCGATGGTGTGCTCCAGTGGCGGCTGCCGCTTGGCGCTCGTCGTGATCGACCGCGGCAGTGGCGGGATCATCTCCGGCGTCAAACAGGTGACGTTCACGGTGATCTCGACGCGTCACACGACGTGCGTCGTGAAGAAGGGCGCGAACAAGGGCCAGCGCAGGCCGTGCACGAAGACGATCAAGAAGGTCGTTCGCGGGAAGCACAAGGATGACCAGTACGTGCTCCAGCTGAGCGGGCTTCGCAAGGCCGACAAGCCGAAGTTGCGTGCGATCGCCGTCGATGCTGCCGGCAACCGCGCGGTGTCGACGTACACGCTGAAGCTGCGCACCGGCCGGCGCTAGCCGCACCGGCCCGGCGCGGAACGAGCGGCGCTAAGCCTCGTCGCGCAGCGGCGCACGACCGCTGATCTTCCGGTCGAGCTCGGCACGCACGAACGCGTCGAGATCACCGTCGAGGATGCGCTGCGCATCGCCGGCTTCGACGCCGGTGCGGTGGTCCTTGACCATCGTGTACGGGTGGAGCACGTACGATCGGATCTGAGAGCCGAAGTTCACGTCTTGGACGCCGCCCTTCTCCTTGGCGAGCTCATCCTGGCGTGCTCGCTCCTCACGCTCGATGAGCTTCGCGCGGAGCATCCCCATCGCGGTGAGGCGGTTCTGCGTCTGCGAGCGTTCGTTCTGGCACTGCACCACGATGCCCGAGGGGCGGTGGGTGATGCGGACGGCGGAGTCGGTCTTGTTGACGTGCTGGCCGCCGGCGCCTGAGGCGCGGTAGGTGTCGATCTGCAGGTCGTCGGCGTCGATCTCGACATCGCCGACGTCGTCGAGGATCGGAGCGACCTCGACGCCCGCGAACGCCGTCTGCCGGCGCCCCTGGGAGTCGTACTTGGAGATGCGCACAAGGCGGTGCACGCCCTTCTCGGCGGAGAAGAGGCCGTAGGCGTTTTCGCCCTCCGCCTTGAAGGTGGCCGAGCGGATACCGGCCTCCTCCCCCTCGCTCACCTCAAGCAGCTCAACCTTGAAGCCGCGGCGCTCCGCCCAGCGCATCAGCATCCGCAGCACCATCTCGGCCCAGTCTTGGGCGTCGGTGCCGCCGGTGCCGGCGTTGACGGTGACGAGCGCGTCGCCCGCGTCGTACTGGCCGGAGAAGAGGCGCTCCTCCTCGAGCTCGGCGAGGCGCTGCTCGAGCGTGTCGAGCTGCTCCTCGAGCTCCGCGGCGAGGTCGTCGTCCTCCTCGACGAGCTCGACCAGGCTGTCGAGATCGCCGACGTCACGCTCGACGGAGCGGTAGGTCTCAAGGCGCTTGTTCACCTGGGCATGCTGCGAGGAGACCTTGGTGGCCTCCGCCTGGTCGTCCCAGAAGCCGGCCTGGCCCATCTTGCCCTCGAGCTCGCCGACCTCGGCGGCCAGCGCCTCGGGGTCGAGGTACTGGCCGAGGGCGCCGAACTGCTTGCGGACCGCGGAGATCCGCTGGTCGGTGTCGAATGCGAGGGGCACGGCTACGGGGTGTTGCCGCGCTTGGCCTGCTTCTTCTTCTCGCGCTCGAGCTGGCGGCGCTGCTCACGGTTGAGGGCCGGCGACTCGTCGACGGGCCCGGGGGACGATGCAGCAGCGGCCGCAGCGATCGGATCGATGCCCGCGGCCGCAGCCGCCAGCGCCGACAGACCCTCGCTGCCGCCCGACTCGTACGTGATGCGCGCGGGCTTGTTCGGCGAACCGGCCACGCGGGTCGGCGCCGCAGCGGGCTGCGGGATCGGCTGCTCCACCTGCACCTGTACGTTGAACACGAGCTGCGCGAACTGGGTCCAGATCGATTTGATCAGCTGGTTGAAGAGATCGAACGCCTCGTTCTTGTAGGCGATGATCGGCTCGATCTGCGCGAAGCCGCGGAGGTGGATGCCCTCACGCAGGTAGTCCATGTCGTGGAGGTGCTCGCGCCACGTCTCGTCGATGATCTGGAGCAGGAGGAACCGCTCGAGATCGCGCATGATCTCCGGGGTGAGCTCCTCCTCGCGGTCGTCGTAGTAGTCGACGATGTCCTCGGTGATCCGGCTGATCAGCTCGTCGCGACCGGGACTGCCGTCGAAGTCGGTCGGCTCGACGGAGACCGGGTAGAGCTCCATCAGGCGGTCCCAGAGGCCGTTGATGTCCCACTCGTCGAAGAACTCGCCCTGCGTGTACTCGGTGACGAGGCCCTCGACCACGCCGCGCATCTCGCGGCGGGCGCGTTCGCCGACGTTGTCGCCCTCGAGGATCTGGTCGCGGAGCTTGTAGATCACGCGACGCTGCTCGTTCATCACGTCGTCGTACTCGAGGACGCGCTTGCGGATGAGGAAGTTCTGCTCCTCCACCTTGCGCTGCGCCTTCTCGATCTGCTTGCTGAGCATGCCCGCCTGGATCGGGATCTCGTTCCCGTCCTCGTCGGACTCGCCCCAGCGATCGAGGATGTTGTAGATGCGGTCGCCGGCGAACAGCCGAACGAGATCGTCCTCGCCGGAAAGGAAGAACTGCGAACGCCCCGGGTCGCCCTGACGGCCGGCGCGGCCGCGGAGCTGATTGTCGATCCGGCGGCTCTCGTGGCGCTCGGTACCGATGATGCACAGGCCACCGAGCTCCATCACCTCTTCGCGCTCGGCCTCGACCTGCGCCTCGAGCTTCTCGTAGAGCGCCTTGTAGGCCTCTTCGTACTCCGGCGTGCCCGGCAGAAGCTTGGGCTGGTTGGTCGCGAGGTCGAGCTTGGCGAGGTGCTCGGCGTTGCCGCCGAGCTTGATGTCGACACCACGGCCGGCCATGTTGGTGGCGATGGTGACGGCGCCCTTGCGCCCGGCCTCGGCAACCGTCTCACCTTCGCGCTCGGCGAACTCCGGCTTGGCGTTGAGCACCGTGTGCTTGATGCCGCGCTTGCTGAGCTTGCGGGAGAGCAGCTCGCTGACCTCGACGGAGATCGTGCCGACGAGCACCGGCTGACCGGCTTCGTGGGCCTCGGCCACCTCCTGGGCGACCGCGTTCCACTTACCTTCCTGCGTCTTGAAGATCTGGTCGTTGCGATCGTCGCGGACCATCGGCCGGTTGGTCGGGATCTCCACGACCTCCAGCTTGTAGATCTTCATGAACTCGGTGGCCTCGGTCATCGCCGTGCCCGTCATGCCGGCGAGCTTGTCGTAGAGGCGGAAGTAGTTCTGGTAGGTGATCGTGGCGAGGGTCTGGTTCTCCTCCTGGATCCGGACGCCCTCCTTGGCCTCGATCGCCTGGTGCAGGCCCTCGCTCCAGCGACGGCCCTCGAGGATGCGGCCGGTGAACTCGTCGATGATCTGGACGTTGCCGTCGACGACGGCGTAGTCGACGTCGCGCTTGTAGAGCGACTCTGCCTTCAGCGCCTGCTGGAGGTGGTTGACGAGGTGGCCGTTCTCGGCGCTGTAGAGGTTGTCGATCTTCAGGAACTTCTCGGCCTTGGCGACGCCCTGCTCGCTCACCGAGACGGTCTTGTGCTTCTCCTCGAACTCGTAGTCGAACTCGGCAACGAAGTCCTTCTTCATCCGCGGGTCCATGCCCTCCGGCGTCTTGCCGGCCTTCAGCGTGCGGGCGAGCTTGGCGAAGGTGACGTAAAGCTCTGCTGCCTGCTCGGGCGCGCCCGAGATGATGAGCGGGGTGCGGGCCTCGTCGATCAGGATGTTGTCGACCTCGTCCACCATCGCGAACGTGTGGCTGCGCTGGACCTTCTCCTCCAGCGACGGCGCCATGTTGTCGCGCAGGTAGTCGAACCCGAACTCGGAGTTGGTGCCGTACGTGATGTCGGCGGCGTACGCGAGGTGCTTGTTCTCGGTGGTGTCCTGGTTCTGCAGGATGCCCACGGTGAGCCCGAGGAAGTTGTAGAGCGGGCTCATCCACTCGGCGTCGCGGCGCGCAAGGTAGTCGTTGACCGTGACGACGTGGACGCCCTTGCCGGCCATTGCGTTGAGGACGACCGGGAGCGTGCCCGTGAGGGTCTTGCCCTCGCCGGTACGCATCTCGGCGATCGCGCCGCTGTGCAGCGCCATGCCGCCGATGAGCTGCACGTCGAAGTGCCGCATGTTCATCACGCGGCGCCCCACCTCGCGGGTGATCGCAAAGACCTCGACGAGGAGGTCGTCGAGGTTGGCTCCGGCCTCGGCCTCCTCGCGGAGTGCGGCGAAGCGCGCCTTGAGCTCTTCGTCGCTCTCGAGCTCGAGCTCCTCGGAGTAGGCGCCGATCAGCTGGACCTGCTTCTGGAAGCGCTTGAACTGCTTGTTCTCGCCGATCCGGAGGGCGCGTTCGAGGATGCTCATGAGAAGGGTCACACTACCAGGGGAGCGCTCGCGACCCGCCGCCCTCGCGCGCGTGAATGAGGCCAAGGGCCGGGCCCTGCGCTACGGCGCATCCCGGACGCAACAGCGCCCGCCGTGCTGGGCACGACGGGCGCTGGAGGTTGGTCGATCCCGGCGGCACGCCGGGCTGGCTTAGATCGCTGGCGAAGCGCCGCGCATGTCGCGGGCGCTGATGCGCGCCTCACGGATATGGCGTCGCTTCTCGCGCGTGGCCTTCACCTGGCGCGCGAGTTCCTCCGAGCACAGGACGATGGCGTGACGCATGCTGTGCGACGAGTCGTGCGCGCACACGGTGCGACCGTGCATCTTGAGGCGGGCCTCCACGACCATGCAGTCGGTGATCGCGGGATTTCGTTCCTCGCGAACCTCGACCTCTAGGCGCGTGTCCTCCGGCAGCTGAGCAGCCACGGTCCGGAATCGTCGCTCGATGAGCGCTCGAAGCTCATCGTTCACCGGAGTGTTGCGGCCCTTGACATCGATCCTCACCAATGACCTCCTCGAAAAGGTAGGTGGTTGCCGGAATGCCTGGTGCGCAAGATCTTCCTCTCGTGAACGGATGGTGAAGACGCCAGGTGGACGTTCGTACGAGCCGTCTGTCCCCTTGCCGCGACCCCGTCCAATTCCCGTGCGGTAGCGCGTGGTCCGAGAACGCCTGCACCCTGGGGCCGGCAGGGCCGCCGCCGCCGAGCGAACGTGGCGCGCATACATCAGCCCGGAGAGCGGGCCGCCGCCACCGTGACCCCCATCACATGTCGAGTGCCGGCTTCGCGGAGCAACTCGGCGGCGCGATCGAGCGTCGCACCAGTGGTGCGAACGTCGTCCACGACCACCACCGCGGGCGGCGCCGCCGAGCGCAGCCTGAGGCCGAGGGTGGCCCCGCCCGCGCGACGCTCGTCGGCGTCACGCCCCGCTTGCCGGCGGCCGAACGGCGACCGTGCGAGCAGCGGCCGGCACGAGAGCCCCTCGCGGCGCGCGAGCGCCACCGCGAGCGGCTCCCCCGGGTCCGGCCGGAGGATCGCTCGGCGTGGATGCGCGGGGATCCACGTGACTACCGCGTCGACCGGCAGGCACTCCAGCGGCAGACGCGCAAGAAGGAGCTCGACGAGGCCCTGGCCCGCCCCGCGCTTGCCGGCGAGCACGGCGCGCCGCACCGGCCCGGCATAAGGCGCTGCCGCCCAGCCCGCCACGCCGCCCGGCTCGGCTTGCCACCAGCCGGGCACCGTGCCCCACCGGTCGCGGCAGTGTGTGCACCACACCTCGCGCGACGACCTCTGGTCATCGAGTCGCCCGCATCCTGGGCAACACGCTCCGACGAATCGTGAAGGGGCGGGCTCGCGCATCCTCTCAGCCTGCCGGGGAGCGCGTCACGAAACGCGCGCGCACTGCGACAATCCTGCGGCCGTGCTGCCGCTTGCGACCACCGACGCCGTCGGCTGGACCTTCTACCCCGGGCCGCTCCTCATCCTCGTCCCGATCACCGTCGCGTACGTACGCCGGTGGCTCGTGGTCGGCGCGCACCCCGCGCGGCTCATCTCGTTCCTCGCCGGCATCGCCTGCGCCGTCGCCGCACTGTTCTCGCCGATCGACGCCCTCGGCGAGCAGCACTTCACGATGCACATGGTCCAGCACCTGCTGCTGCTCGACTTCGCGCCCGTGCTCTGCATCTCCGGATTGACGAAGCAGATCTTCCGCCCTGCGACCAGGCGCGTGATCCAGCTCGAGAAGGGCGCGCCCTGGCTGATGTCGCCGATCTTCGGCCTCGCGGTCTACACGGCCGCGATGTGGGCGTGGCACGTGCCGGCGCTCTACGACGCCGCCGTGCGCCACACCGGTGTACACGCCCTCGAGCACATGGTGTTCACCGTCGCCGGCGGCCTCTACTGGTGGCATCTGATCTCGCCGGTGCGCGACCAGCGTCAGCTCTCGCCCATGGGCGCCGTGCTCTACATGCTCACCACCAAGGTGCTCGTCGGCATCCTCGGCATCGCCCTCACGTTCGCACCCGAGGCGCTCTACGACGTGTACGCCGGTACGAGCTCGTGGGGACTCACACCGCGCGAGGACCAGCAGCTCGGCGGCGCGCTGATGGCGCTCGAGCAGACGATCGTCATGGGCGTCGCGCTCGCGTGGCTCGTGATCCGCACCATCGACCGTAGCGAGAAGGAGCAGCGGCGGATCGAGAAGTACGGCGATCCGAAACGCCCAGCGGGCCCCGGCACGTCGCGCGAGCTCTACTAGCTCCCAGGCCCGGGACCGCCCGTAACGACGCGCGGCCGCCCCGCATCACCGGGACGGCCGCTTGCGCAACGGGAGTGTGCCCGCGCTTAGGAGGCGGGCGTCGGGCTGTGACGCGGCGTCATCGCGGCGATGATGCCGGCCCGGCCGAGCGTGGCGCCGATGACGATGGAGCCGGGTTCGACGACGGTGCCCGGGAGCACGATCGAATCGCGGATCATCGCGCCCTCGCCGATCACGGCGCGGTCACCGATGACGACCGGGCCGGTGAGGCGCACGCCTTCGCCGATGGTGACGTCGGAGCCGATGAACACCGGGCCCTTGACGTCCTCCGCGGCGTCGATGCTGGAGCCCTCGCCCACGATGACGGCCTCAGGACCGGCACCCTCGATGGCGGGCAACGCGAGCTCACCGGTAAGGGCGTCGAACGTGCCGGCCTTGAGCTCGGCGAGCGAGCCGACGTCGTTCCAGTACTCGTCGTTCGCGCGGTGGATGTGGAACGGGATGTCGTTCGCGAGCAGCGTCGGGAAGATGTCGAACGCCCAGTCGACCGGATCGGCCTCCGGGTAGTAGTCGAAGATCTCCGGGCTGAAGAGGTAGATGCCGCAGTTGCCGAGATCGCTCTTGGCCTCCTCCGGCGCCGGCTTCTCCTGGAAGCCGAGGATGCGGTCGTTCTCGTCGGTGATCACGACGCCGAACTCGCGGGTGTCGGGCACCTGCTTGACGGTGAGCGTCGCGACGCCGCCGAGGCGGTCGTGCGTGGCACGCAGTGCGCCGACGTCGAGATCGGTGAGCGCATCGCCCGAGATGACGAGGAAGGGCTCATCGCCGAAGAAGTCGCGGCAGTTGCGCACGCCACCCGCGGTGCCGAGCAGCTCGGGCTCGTACCGGTAGGTGATCTCGTCGCCGAAGTAGTCCCGGATCGTGTCCGGGAAGTAGTGCAGGTTGGCGATCACGTCGGTGATGCCCTGCGATTTCAGCAAGTCGACGATGTGCGCCATCACCGGCCGGTCGACCACCGGCACCATCGGCTTCGGCAGCTCGTAGGTGAGGGGGCGCAGGCGGGTACCCAGACCTGCAGCAAGGACCATGGCTTTCACGTCGGGAACCGTATCGTCCCGCAGCGCCGTTGTGCAGGCGCGGGCGTTCCGGAGATCCGACACATACCGACTCCCTCCGTTTCCGGCGTATTTCCTAGGCGGAACGGGGCTCCGGCGACCAATTCACGAGGTAACGGCGCTGATGGTCGCTCAACTCGTCGATGCGAACGCCCTGCGCATCGAGGGCCAAGCGAGCCAGGTCGACATCGATCGCAGCGGGCACGGCGTGCACCTCAGGCGAGAGGCCCGCACCGTGCTCGGTGAGCCAGGCGGCGGCGACCGCCTGGCCGGCGAAGAGCAGATCCATCACGCCGGCGGGATGGCCGTCGGCGGCGGCGAGGTTGATCACGCGTCCCTCGGCGACGAGCACCACCGTGCGGCCACCGACGTCGAACTCGTCGACGAGCGGGCGCACGGTACGCCGCGCCGAGGCCAGACCCGCGAGGCCCGCGACATCGATCTCGACATCGAAGTGACCGGCGTTCGCGAGAATGGCGCCATCGCGCATCACTTCGAAATGCGCGGTGCCGAGCACGTCGATGGCCCCGGTCGCCGTGATCACGACGTCGGCGTCGGCCGCGGCCTCGAGCCCGGGAACGACGAGGTGGCCGTCCATCCGCGCTTCGAGCGCGCGAATCGGATCGACCTCGCAGACGATCGTCGTCGCACCGAGGCCGTGCGCCCGGAGTGCGATCGCGCGGCCACAGGCGCCGTAGCCAAAGACCGCGACACGGCTACCCGCGAGCAGCACGCCCGTCGTGCGCAGGAGCCCGTCAAGCACCGACTGGCCCGTACCGAGCGAGTTGTCGAAGAGGTGGCGGATCGGGGTGTCGTTCACGGCGAGCACCGGATAGGCCAGCTCGTCGCGCTCCGCGAGGCTGCGCAGGCGCAGCACGCCGGTGGTCGTGCCCTCAGTCCCGCCGATCACCGCACTCGCCGCGCCGGCCGCGTGGAGCACGCGCGCAAGGTCCGCCCCGTCATCGATCACGACCGTGGGAGTACGGTCGGCCACCGCCGTCAGCGCTCGCTCATGCCCGGCCGGACTCCCCGCAGCCAGGTGCACCTCCACCCCGGGCTCCTGCTGGAGCGCGGCCGCCACCTCGGCGTGAACGGCGAGCGGATTGCTCGGGACGAAGTCGACGGTGGCACCTCCGCGCACGAGCGCGCGCACGAGCGCGGCGGTCTCAGCCGTGCCGTGCAGGCAGACGCCGACCCGCGCGCCGCCGAGCTGCCCGCCCAGCTCGAGCCGGTCCGCGACACGGCGCAGCACCGGCATTCGACGCTCCGCCCAGGCGATGGCGTCACGGCCCGCGGCGACGCGGTGAGCAGCAGGCGGCATCGCGCTCAGCTCGCGTCGGGCACTTCGCCCGAGAGCGGCATGCCCGTCAGGACGCCGGCAGCCAATACGAAGGCCTGAACGTCGAAGTCGGGATCCCCCAGCCGCTGCATGCCAACCCCGTTCGCCAGGGCGGTGAGGGCATCCGCCAGCACCGGCACGTCGAGCTGGAAGCGCTCGGAATGGTCGATGCCGCGAAGCATGGCCGCGACCGAAGCGCGGACGTTGCGCGATTTGTGGCGGATCGTCTCGGCGAGCGCCGGGTCGTCCATCGCCGCGAAGCTCAGCTCAGCGCGCAGGCGTAGGGCCGCGGTGTCGGAAAGGATCGTCTCGCCCCAGAGCGTGAGGAGCTTCGCGCGCTCGGCCGGGTCGCTCGCACCTTGAAACGCGCCGGCGAGCTTCTCCACGTTCTCGCGCTCGATCTCCTCGACCACGGCGAGGGCGAGCTCGGCCTTGCTGGCGAAGTTCGAGTAGACCGCACCCTTCGTGAAACCAGCCGCCTCGACGACGGCCGAGAGCGTCGTGCCGTGGTAGCCACGCGTGAGGAAGAGTTCACGCGCGGCCGTCACCACCTGCTGACGGGTCTCGGCCTGCCGTTCGCGCCGTGTCTTGCGCACCTCTGGAACGGCTCCCTCGCTCACGGATCCGAACATTATCCGCAATCCGGTTCCCCGCCCAGCTTGGTGAAACAGCGTTTCGCTGCCGACCACCTCGGGGGTTCGCAACGCGCGATCGGTCACACGACCTCGCGATCTGCCCCTATTCGGTGAACAATGATGCAAATTGGCGCGCGGACACCCCGTCGATCCGTCCACCGTCGTCGTTCACCCGTGGCACACTCGTCCGGTACCTTGTGGTTCGGTACCGAGCCGTTCCCTCTGTCCATCAAGAGTTTTCTCGCTTCGCCGCCGCCCGCGGCATCGCTCAGGAGCGAGTCCCAAGCTGACAGGCCTCAACGCCTGTCGGGACCAGCGCGCGTCGGGACAGCGCGCGCCGGTTGTCGGCCCGGGCGCCTCACGCGCCCGGGCCGGCAATTCTGACCTCGTTCGTGAGGGCCTTGACCGTTGGCGGCCGGAGGTCCGTAGACAGTGCGTGCCTAGCGTTCAGCGCGTGCCCCGAGTCAGGCGAAGCGATCCGGCCTCGCCGGGGTGGTCGCTGCGCCGTCGCGGCCGCGGATTCCAGCTCTTCGACGCGCGCGGGCGACCGCTCACGGGCGAGGCATCGCTCGAGCGGGTACGGGCGCTCGCGATCCCACCCGCGTGGCATGACGTGTGGATCTGCCCCTCACCGCAGGGTCACATCCAGGCGACGGGCATCGATGCTGCCGGGCGGCGGCAGTACCGCTACCACGACGATTGGACCGCGAGCCGCAGCCGGGCCAAGTTCCGGCGCATGGGGGACTTCGCCTTGGCGCTCGACGAGCTCAGGACCGCCGTCGAGCGCGATCTCGACCCGGAGAAGCTCACCTCGACCAGCGTTCTCGCCGGGCTCGCCCGGCTGCTCGACCTCGGGTTCTTCCGCATCGGCAGCGAGCGCTACGCCGCTCAGCACCGCACGTTCGGCCTCACGACGCTGCTGCGCGAGCATGCGACGGTGAAACGAGACGGCACGATCATCTTCGACTACACCGCCAAGCACGGAAAGCGCCGCGTGGAGCGGATCGGCGACGAGCCATCGTCCGAGCTCGTCAGCCGCCTCAAGCGCCGTCGCTCCGATCCGGCGCCCCGGCTCTTCGCGACGCAGGACGAGAAGCGCTGGACGGGCGTGCGCGCCGCGGACCTCAACGCGTACCTCCAAGCGACGACGGGGTCGGAGATCACCGCGAAGGACTTCCGGACGTGGAATGCGACCGTGCTCGCCGCGGCGCTGCTTGCACCGCTCGAGCGCCCGACGTCGCGGGCGGGCCGTGATCGCGCGATCGCCGGCGTGATCCGCGAGGTCGCCGAGCAGCTCGGCAACACCCCAGCAGTCGCGCGTTCGTCGTACGTTGACCCGCGGGTCGTCGACCGGTGGGCGCGCGGGCAAGTGATCGACGTCGCCGCGGGTGATGTGGCGACGGCCGTCGAGGCGTGGACCCCGGCCGACCGCCGCGAGCTCGAACTCGCCGTCGTCGACCTGCTCGATCTCCCGGTGGCCCGGCCGACCTGATCGGAGCGGCGGGACGCGGGGCGTCAGCGGCTGCGGCCGACGGGCCCGAGGCCCATGCGCTGCATCGCACCCATCACGAGATCGGTACCCCGCGCCGAGATCGCATCGCCGATGTGCGCGAGCGTCACGATCGCCGGCTCCACGCGCGAGCCGCGGCCGATGGCGGCATCGGCGATGAGCTGCGCGGCCTCGTCGGCGCTGAGCGACGGCATGCCTCGGTAGGCGTCGAGCGCCGGCGTGATCATCGGCGTGCGCACCAGCGGCAGGTGGACCGACGTGAGGGTGACGCCGGTGCCGAGCAGCTCGGCGGCCGTGCCGCGCGTGAACGCGTCGAGCGCCGCCTTGGAGGAGGTGTAGGCGACGTACTGGGGCGATGGCAGCTGCGTCGCCCAGGTCGAGACGTTGATGATCTGGCCACCACCCTGGTCGAGCATGCGCTGCAGCAAACCAAGGGTGATCGCGACCGGGCCGTAGTAGTTCAACGCCATCGTGCGCTCGAAATCGTGGAAGCGGTCGAGCGAGTCGACGACCGAGCGGCGGATCGACCGGCCCGCGTTGTTGACGACGATGTCGATCCGCGGATGGGCAGCGGTGAGCTCGGTGAGAAACGCCTCGATCGCGGCGCGGTCCGACAGGTCGCAGGTGAACGTGTCGGCGTCGCCACCGGCCTGGCGGATCTCTCCGGCGACGCGCTCGAGCTCTTCGGAGCGGCGGGCGACGAGCACCACCTCGGCGCCTGCGGCGGCGAACTGGCGGGCCGTCGCCTCACCGATGCCCGACGACGCGCCGGTGATCACCACGGTCTTCCCGCCGACCGCACGGCGCAGCGATTCGGCACCTCGCATGCGGCGCGCGATCACGGCGGGCGAGAGCAGCGGGTGCTTGAGCCCCTGCCGGATCGCACCGTCGGCGGCCTCGAGCGCGGCGTGGCGCACGCGCCGGGCGGGGCTCAGGCGACGCCCGGAGGCCGTGCGCTGGGGGTGCTGGTTCTCGGGCACGGCGCGATCTTACAGACGTGTAACTCACCGGCGCGGACTGGCCGGACGGACGGCCGGTGTCACCCGCGCGTGCAGGGACTTACACTCCGTCGGTCGCCTGTCCCCGGCGCACCCCTTCTCGATGTTCGACGCGTTCACCCGCCTAGCCACGCGCCGCACCGTTGCCGTGCTCGTCGGCGCAGCGATGTTCTTCGTGCTCTCCGCCGGTTTCGGCGGGTCGCTGGCGAGCCGCCTCAAGCCGGCCGACGCGTTCATCGACCCGGCGTCGGAGTCGTCGCGCGCGAACGAGCTCTACGAGGACCTCACCGGCAGTCGCGCCGCGCCCGGCGTGCTGCTGCTGGTCAAGACGCCGATGGGTGCGCGCTCGGAGGAGGGCATGCGGCGCATCCGGGCGATCTCACGGCGCGCCGCGCGCGACCCCGACGTGAAGCGCGTGCTCGACGTTCGCGATGCCGACCGGGCTGCCGCCGAGGCGAAGAAGCGCGGCGATCCGGTCAACACGACGAGCTTCGTCAGCAAGGACGGCACGAAGACCTACATCGCCGTGTTCGCCAAGCCGGTCGTCGAGGAGGGCGATATCGGCAAACGCCTGGAGCAGGCGTTCTACGGCCTCGACTACATCACCGTGGGCGGTCCGGGCCCGGGCGCGATGGCGATCGGCAACCAGGTGACGGAGGACCTCGCCGCCGCCGAGCAGATCGCATTCCCAGTGCTGTTCATCGCGATGCTGTTCGTGTTCCGCGGCGTGGTCGCGGCGCTGCTGCCGCTGTTCGTGGGCATCCTCACGATCGTCGGCACGCTCGCCGTGCTGCGAATCGTCAACGCCGTCGTGCCGCTCTCGATCTACGCGCTCAACCTCACGGTCGCGCTGGGCTTGGGCCTCGCGATCGACTATTCGCTCTTCATGGTTTCCCGATATCGGGAGGAGCTCGCCAAGGGCCTCGATCCGAAGATCGCGATCCGTCAGACGATCCACACGGCGGGCAAGACGGTGGCGTTCAGTTCGATCACGGTCGCGGCAGCGCTGGCCTCGCTGATCGTCTTCCCGCAGCAGTTCCTGTCGTCGATGGCGATCTCGGGTTCGATCACCGCGCTGCTGGCGTCGTCGATCACGCTCGTCGCGCTCACCGCGCTGCTCGTCGCGCTCGGCCCGCGCGTGAACTCGCTCGCACCGAAGCGTTGGCAGCGGCGCGAGGAGAAGGTGGAGAGCGGCTTCTGGTACCGGTGGTCGCGCTGGGTGATGCGCCACGCGGTGCTCGTCACGCTCGTCGGCAGCGGCCTGCTGCTCGCGATGGGCGCCCCGTTCCTCCGCATCCAGTTCACGGGCATCGATACGCGTGCCCTGCCCGACGACAACATCGCGAAGGTGGTCGACAACACCCTGCGCACGGAGTTCCAGAACGCGGAGACCGAGCCCATCTCCGTGGTGATCCAGCAGGTGCCCGACACCGATGCCGGCCGCGAGCAGGTGCAGGCGATCGCCGATCAGGTGCGGTCGCTCTCGAGCACCAAGAGCGTCTCGACCCCGCAGGCCGTGCCCGTGTTCGAGATGTGGCAGTTCGATGTGAACTCCAAGTACTCGACGCTCGACGATCGCTCGCTCGAGCTCGTGCGGCAGATCCGGGCGCTCAAACCTCCCGGACCGATGCTCGTCGCCGGCCAAGCGCCCCGCTTCCTCGATGAGGTCGACGCCATCGCTTCGCGCGTGCCGCTGGTGCTCGTGATCATCTCGGCGGCGACCGTCTTCATCCTGTTCCTGATGACGGGCAGCCTGCTGCTGCCGATCAAGTCGCTGATCATGAACTTCCTGGCGATCTCGGCGGCGTTCGGTCTCCTGGTGCTGATCTTCCAAGACGGCAGGTTCGAGAACCTCCTCGACTACACGAGTCAGGGCGGGCTCGAGGTCACGCAGCCACTGCTGCTGCTCGCGCTGGCGTTCGGCCTCTCCACCGACTACGGCGTCTTCCTGCTCACGCGCATCAAGGAGGGCCGGGACGAGGGGCTCACCAACGATGAGGCGGTCGCGATCGGCGTGCAGAAGACGGGCAAGATCATCACGTCCGCGGCGATGCTGTTCGTGATCGCCGTCGGCGCGTTCGCGACCTCGAAGATCATCTTCATCAAGCAGGTCGGCGTGGGCACGTCGCTGGCCGTGGTGATCGATGCGACGCTCGTTCGCGCACTCCTCGTGCCGTCGTTGATGAAGCTCCTCGGCGAGTGGAACTGGTGGGCCCCCGGGCCGTTGCGCCGGTTCCACGACAAGATGGGGATCAGCGAGACGGCGCCGGAGCTGCCGCCCGAGGTGGTGTCGGTGCCGGCCAAGGCGCCGGAGGTGCCGACGACGGCACCCCCGCCCTACCGGCCGCTGTAGCGCGAGCCGCCCCCGCGCGGAGGGCGAAGGCCCTGCCGCCGGCGACGGACTTGGGGAGAGTCGGCCGCCGGCGCCAGATCATGCGCCGGCTAGCAGCCGGCGGGAAGGTCGAACTCGACCGGGAGCGTGGCGATCCCGGAGCAGCCGGCGCCATTGCCCGAGGCGTCGGAGTCGGCGGCCTTCGAAGTGAGCTGGATCCGGCCGGTGACACCTTCGACGCGGATGCGGTTGCCTTCGCGCCGGATCGTGACGACGTTGTTCGGCGCGGCCTCGAGCTTGTAGCCGATGCCCCAGGCGTTGCCGTGTTGCTGCATCGTCTTGTAGGTCCACGAGGTGTTGTCGGCGGTGTTCTGCACCGGCGCCGCACCGAACGGGTTGTAAGCCTTGTAGAGCGGCAGCTCGGGGCGCCAGTAGCGCCAGGCGTGCACGCCGCCCTTGAACGACGTGGTGACGTTGGCGCCGGCGGCACGAACCTTGTTCACGAAGGCCACGCTCTGGGTCTTCACGGAGCGCTCGATCGACCCGCCGAGGAACCACTCGTCGGGGAGGAAGCCGTAGTTCCAGTTGGCGTTGCCGTCGCCGCTGTAGACGTAGAGCCGGCTCTTCGCGAGGTTGCTCGCGAGGTTCTGCGGGTTGTGCGCGGCGGCGTAGATGCCGTTGGAGCTGCCCCAGACCTGGTCGTAGTCGGCCGACTCCTTGCGCATGATGAAGCCGAAGATGGTGTCGAGCGACTGGTTGTCGAGCAAACCCGAGAAGCTCATCACGTTGCCGAAGTAGCTGGGGAGCTTGGCGGCGAGGTACGGCGCGCCGTAGGCGCCCATCGAGAGGCCGCCGATCGCGTGGTTGCTGCGTCCCGGGAGGATCCGGTACTTGGCCTCCATGGTGGGCACGACCTCGTCCAGGAGGTACTGCTCCCAGTTGGAGCCCTGTCGTTTGCCGCCGTACCACCAGTCGCTGTAGAAGCCACGCCCGCCTTCGGGCATGATCACGATCGCGTCGAGGCCCTTGAGGAGGTTGGCGGCGTCACCGCCGTTGGGGTCGGTCCAACCGGTGTAGTTCTCGCCGGCGCCGTTGAGCAGGTAGAGCGCCGGGTACCGCTTCGTCGGGTTGGCCGCGTAGCCGTCGGGCAGGAGCACCTTGGCGTTGAGGCCGACGCTGCCATTCACCGGCGAGACCGACAGATCGATGTTCCCCTTCGTCGAGGGCACCGGGAACGTGTCGGTGCGGTCCCATGCGTGGGCGGCGGGCGCGGCGCCGAGGCTCACCGAGGCGCCGGCGAGGAGTGCGGCCGCGGCACGCCAGGCGCGGCGCATTGGGACAGGGGACGGCGAAGTGGACGACACGGCCCGGAAGCTATCGAACACCGTCCGTAGCGCGAACGTGCCATCCATCACACGGCACGACGAACGTCGTTCTGGTGCGACGCCGCGCTGCGGGGGCTTCTCCGCGGCGTCGCAACGCCGCGTTGCGGCCTACTTCGCCGGCAGCGAGCGCGCGTAGGCGACGCCCCGGGCGGCCCAGGCGCCGAGGTCGGCATCGCTGTCGACGCCCTCGTCGCTCACGCGCAGCCAGCCGCGCGTCTCGCGGCCGCCCATGATCATCGGGCTCACGTGTGGCTCGCCGAGCAGCGCGTCGTGCTCGCCGGGCTCGACGCGCACCATGATCCCGCCCTTGCTCGACGCGGCGACAGCCATGTTGCCGCCGACGAGGAACGCAAGCCCGCCGAACATCCGCTTCGTCGTCAGCCCCGCCTCATCGGCAAGCAGCACCTGGAGCCGCAGGGCGAGGTCCTCGTCGTAGGCCATGCCACGAAGCTACCCGCCGCACTCCCCTACGTCGACTCCATCCTCGTCCCGCCCGCGCGGGCCCGGAGGGCCACCTGCACACCCTCGGCGCGAACGCAGCGAGCTCCGCCCCGACCAGCCCGCCGGAACGGCCCACCGATCAAATGCCCGCCAGAACGACGAACGCCCCGCTCGGAGCCGAGCAAGGCGTAGACGAAGGCGGGGTGAGGTGCCCCGCGGAGGCGAACTCGGAGCACCCGATGCGCAGCGAGCCGCCAGGCGAGCGGAGCAGCGGGTGCGTAGGAGAGCCGCAGCGGGACACCTCGCCCCGCCGCGGCCTCAAGCCAAGTCCGGCTTAGTAGCGGTAGTGATCCGGCTTGTACGGGCCCTCGACGGGAACGCCGATGTAGGCGGCCTGGTCGGGGCGGAGCTCGGTGAGCTTCGCGCCGAGGGCGTCGAGGTGCAGGCGCGCGACTTTCTCGTCGAGGTGCTTCGGCAGCACGTAGACCTGCTTGTCGTAGTCGCTGTTCTTCGTCCACAGCTCGATCTGGGCGATCGTCTGGTTGGAGAAGGAGTTCGACATGACGAACGACGGGTGGCCGGTGGCGTTGCCGAGGTTCAGGAGCCGACCCTCGGAGAGGAGGATGATCGAGTGGCCGTCGGGGAACTTCCACTCGTCGACCTGCGGCTTGATGTTGATGCGCTCGGCACCGAGCTCGGCGAGGCGGGCGACCTGGATCTCGTTGTCGAAGTGGCCGATGTTGCCGACGATGGCGTTGTGCTTCATCGCGGCCATGTGCTCGCCGGTGATGATGTCCTTGTTGCCGGTGGTCGTGATGAACACGTCGGCGTCGCCGATGACGTCCTCGAGGGTCTTGACGTCGTAGCCCTCCATCAGAGCCTGGAGCGCGCAGATCGGGTCGATCTCGGTGACGGTGACGCGGGCACCCTGGGCGCGCAGCGAGGCGGCGGAGCCCTTGCCGACGTCGCCGTAGCCTGCGACGACGGCGTGCTTGCCGGCGAGCATCACGTCGGTGGCGCGGAAGATGCCGTCGACGAGCGAGTGGCGGCAGCCGTAGAGGTTGTCGAACTTGCTCTTGGTGACGGAGTCGTTGACGTTGATCGCCGGGAAGAGCAGCTCGCCGGTCTTGGCGAGCTCGTAGAGGCGGTGGACGCCCGTGGTGGTCTCCTCGGTGACGCCCTTGATCTCCTTGCCGATGGCGGTGTAGCGGCCGCCGTCCTCGGCGAGCGAGCGCGTGAGGAGGGTGAGGAAGACCTCGAACTCCTCGGACTCGGCGCCGGCCGGGTCCGGGACGGAGCCGGCGGCCTCGAACTCGGTGCCCTTGTGGATGAGCATGGTGGCGTCGCCACCGTCGTCGAGGATCATGTTGGCGGGCTCGTCAGCCGGCCAGCCGGCGACGATCTGCTCGGTGCACCACCAGTACTCCTCGAGCGTCTCGCCCTTCCAGGCGAAGACGGGGACGCCCTGCGGGTTCTCAGGGGTGCCGTTGGGGCCGACGGCGACGGCGGCCGCGGCGTGGTCCTGCGTCGAGAAGATGTTGCAGGAGGCCCAGCGGACCTTGGCGCCGAGCGCGGTGAGCGTCTCGATCAGCACCGCCGTCTGGATCGTCATGTGGAGCGAGCCGATGATGCGCGCGCCGGCGAGCGGTTGCGAGGCGGCGTACTCGCGGCGGATCGACATCAGGCCGGGCATCTCGTGCTCGGCGAGCTCGATCTCCTTACGGCCGAAGGCGGCAAGGGAGAGGTCGGCGACCTTGAAATCGGTCTCGGTGAGAGTCGGGCTGCTCATGTCCTAGCGGCTTTCGTCGTCAGTGCATTACGAGGGCATGGGGCTTCCACCAGTGGCGAGGCCCCGTCGAGCGAAACCTTACCACGATCGTGTCAAGGTTTGGAGAAGTCGCCGGATCGCGCACGCCGGCGCACGGCGCACGGCGCACGAATCGGACACGAACGTCCGTCTGGCCAACCATCCGGCCAGCTGGCTGAACCAGCAGGGGGTGCCCGGCCGATGGACCAGGACGACTGCCTCCCACCAAGGCTTCCGCTCGCATGTCCCGAATCTCCTTCCTCCCCACGCTCGCCGCGCGCCTGGTTCGACGGGCCATGCGCTCGACCGGCTCGGTGATCGTCGCGCTCGTCGCGATGGCGGCGCTGCTCTCGACGACCGCGTACGCGGCCAACAAATTCGTGGTGACCACGAAGGACATCGAAGACGGGACGATTCGCGCGAAGGACATCAACCCGGCGACGGTCCGCAACTTCCAGCGCACGACGCCGGGCCCCGCAGGACCGCAGGGCGTGACGGGCGCCGCCGGACCACAGGGTGCCGCGGGCGCAACCGGAGCGAAGGGTGACGCGGGCGCAGCAGGTGCCACCGGCGCGACAGGTGCGCGCGGCGCGGCCGGTACGAACGGCGCCGATGGCCCCGTGGGCCCGGTGGGCGCCACCGGACCTGCTGGCCCGATCGGAGCGGCCGGCCCGACTGGCGCCGCGGGTGCAACCGGCCCAGCCGGCGCGACGGGGCCGGCAGGCCCGCAGGGCGCTCCCGGCCCGACCGGAGCGGACGGTGCCGACGGTGCCGACGGCGCTACCGGCCCGCAGGGGCCGGGCGGCACCGGTCCGGCCGGCCCGGCCGGTCCGCAGGGCGTTGCGGGCCCACAAGGACTTCCTGGCAACGACGGTGCCGACGGACGCGACGGCGTTGACGGCGCCGATGGTGCTGACGGTGCCAACGGTGCTGACGGCGCTGACGGCGCGGTTGGTCCCACCGGCCCGGCCGGCCCGCAGGGCAACACCGGCCCGGCCGGCCCGCAGGGCCCGAAGGGCGACCAGGGCGACCCCGGCGCCGACGGTCAGGACGGCGTCGATGGCCTGAATGGCAACGATGGCCTGGACGGTGCCGATGGCGCCGACGGACTGAACGGAAACGACGGGGCAGATGGAGCCGACGGCGCAGATGGAGCCACCGGCCCTCAGGGTCCGCAGGGCGACCCGGGTGACGACGGCGCGACCGGTCCTCAGGGTCCACAGGGCCCGGTCGGTCCGCAGGGAGCCCAGGGCGTGCGCGGCTTCACGGGTGCCAAGGGCGACAAGGGCGACACCGGCGGCACGGGCATCACCGGCGCTGCGGGGGCCCCCGGCCGGTCGGCATGGGAGCAGATCCCGTCCGGCACGACGATCACCGGAAGCCTGCAGTGGAGCCAGATCGTGCCTGCGAACAGCGCTGCCAGCGTGCTGATCCCGGTCCAGCTGCCGGCGATCGCTCCGGCGCCGCTGCACGCGAACGTCGTCAACGTGCTCACCAGCGGCAGCGTGCTCACCGACGGCGACCCGGCGCAGTGCACCGGCAGCGCATCGTCGCCGACGGCCGCCTCCGGCTACGTGTGCGTCTACATCGACGACCCGACCGGCGACGTGTCGAGCGTCGCGGGCGCGGCGGTCACCTACAACCGCACGCGCGCGTTCGCGGTGCGCATGACGATCGGCAACACCGGCGGCCTCACCGATCTCCAGGGCGCCTGGGCGTACACCGCCCCGTAGCCCGTGTGCTGCATGGCGCCGGCTCAGCCGGCGTCGCGCAGCTCCTGGAGCAGGCGCTGGTGCTTCTCCTGCTCCCAGCGGAGCCAGGCACCGTCGTCGGCGACCTCCTCGGGGCGCGCCGCATCCTCCTCGAGCCAGGCGTCGACCCGCTCGGCGAGGGTGGCGTCGCGCTGCAGGCGCAGGGCGAATGCGAGGTCGCCCAGACCGAGGTCGTACTCGCTGATCAGCTCGCGCAGGGTGCGCAGGCGCTGAAGCTCAGCGGCGCCGTAGACGCGGTAGCCGGCCGGCGTGCGCGCAGGATCGATGAGGCCGACGCTCTCGACGTACCGCAGCATGCGCGGCGACCAGCCGGTCGTCGCTGCGGCCTCATGGATCGTGAGTCCCTCCACCAGACCAACGGTATCGGGCGTGGGCGCGGGGGCAGGGGCTGCCACGTGCAGCCCCGGCCCCCGCGCGCCGAGGCTCACTTCAGCGTGATGCTGCGGGCTGCGCTGCCCGTGCCGGCCCGGCCCGAGTCGCCGGCCCACTGGGCGACGACGTCGTACGTGCCCTTGGTGAGCTTCACGCGCAGCGTGACGCTGCCGCTGTTGGCGCCCGCGATCACCGTCTTGCTCGTCCACGAGGCCGAGCCCTTCTTGCGGTAGGCGATGCGAATCTCCTCGCCACCGACGGCGCCCTTGAGCGTGCCGCTGATCGTGGCCTGGTTCTTGGCTTTCTGCTTCGCGGCGGTACGGCTGAGCGAGAGCGAGCCCGGCGTGCCGCTCACGCCGCCGGTCGAGGTGGAGAACAGCGCCGGGGCCTCGCCGCCGAACACGGCCGCGTAGGCCTTGCCCGGTCCGTCGACCGCAAGCGCGTTCACGCCGTCGCCGCCGCCGGCGAGCGACTGCGGAGCGAAGCTCTTGCCGCCGTCACTGGAGCGCAGCACGATCGCCGTGCCCCACTCGCCGCCACGCGGCACCACGTAGAACTCCTTGCTGCTGGCCGCCTCGAGATCCTCGAGCTGCGCGCCGGCCGCCGGGAGCGACGTCCACTTGCCGCCATCGGTCGACGACTTGTAGAGGCGCCCATCGATCGTCGCGAGCAGGCCCTTTGCGGGGATCACGCTCACGGCCGTCACGCGCTTGCTGCCCTTCGGCAGGGTGACGGCCCGCCAGGTCTTCCCCGCGTCGGAGGTCACGCGGATGCCACCGCCCTTGACCTTCGGGTCGGAGACCGCAGCGCGCTTGCCCTTGGCATCGAGCGAACTCGCCCGGAATCCGCGGAGCGCCTTCGACGTGATCTTGCCGAACACCCCGCCCTCGCCCGAGCGGTAGACCCCGAACTTGCCGACGAGCGCCTGCGTCGTCGCGTCGAACGCGATCACGTAGCTCGGCGGGCTCGGCGTACCGGTGTCGAGGGTGGTCCACGTCGCCCCGCAGTCCTGCGTGCGCTGGAGCTTGCCGTTCGCGCCCAGCGCGAAGCCGAGCTTGTCGTCGACGAAGTCGGCGTCGGCGAGCGCCCCGGTCGAGATCGTCGGCAGGAGCGTCCACGCGTCGCCGGAGAGTCGCGCGATGCGGCCGTTGTCGGTGATGCCGACCGGCCCGCCACCGCCGCGGACGTCGATGCTGGTGATCGACTCGGCGACCGGATCGCTCGAGGTGCGCCGGAAGGTGGCCCCGTCGTCGTCGGAGAGGTAGGTGACGCCGCGCTTACCGACCGCGGCGAGGCGCGTGCCCGAGCCGTAACCGACGGCACGCACGTCGTCGTTGCCGATCGCCGCGCTCGTGAGCGTGGCGCCGCCGTCAGCGGTGAGGACGATCTTGTTGCCGCCGTAGAGCACGCACTGCGTGATCGTCCGGCAGCTCACGGACTGAGGATCGAGGCCGCCGAGCGTGTGGGGCGCCCAGGTGACGCCGCCGTCGGTGGAGGTGGCGAGCACGTCCTTGCCCCAAGCGACGAGCGTGGTCGGGCCGAGCAGGCGGAACGCGCTCACGCCGGAGGGCAGCGGGCCGACATCGCTCCACGTCTGGCCCCCGTCGGGCGTCTTCTTCAGGGTGCTCGCGGTGATCGCGAAGCCGTTGGTGGTGTCGGCAAACGCGATCTGCCGGCCGCCCTCGACCTTCGTGGCCGTACCGAACGAGGCGCCGCCATTCGTCGTCGTGAGGACGCGGTCATCGTCCATGAGGAAGAAGCCGTTGGTCTTGGAGACGAAATCGACCGACTCAAGGCCGACGTCGCAGTTCGCCACTTCGCCGTCGAAGACGACGCGGGTGAAGGTCTGGCCGCCGTCGGTCGAGATGCGCAGCGAGCAGGCCTTGCTGCCGCCAACGCGGCCGACGATCGTGTTGGCGTCGACGACATCGACGTCGTAGACGAACGCGCTCGTACCGGTGGCGAGGCCTTTCCACGTGGTGCCGCCGTCGTCGGTGCGGAGGATGGTGCCGCCGGCGCCGTAGGCGAACCCCGTGTTGCCGGTGAAGACGATGCCGGTGAGCGTGTTGCCCTGCGGCGCGGGGTTGGTCCAGTTCCAGCCCGAGGTGCTGAGTGCGACCCCGAGGGCCGATGCCGAGGCGGGCACCGCCGCAACGGCGAGCGCGCACGCTGCTGCTGCGCCGAGGTGTCGAGACATCCGTTTCATGGTTCCCCTCTCCTGCGCGCCGGGTTTGGCGCGTGGCCATTCCAGCACGCGGCGGAGCGGAAAGTTGCGCAACGAGTGCCGAACGGCACACCGCAGGGATCCGGAACGTCCTGACAGGGCCGGCGAAGGCCCGGTCGAGCGCCCGGTGCTACTCGGCGAGCGCGCGCTTGAGCGCGTCGATCCCCGCGATTGGCGAGGGGTCGACGCTGCGCAGCGCGGCGAGGTAGATCGACGTGAGGTCGCCGAGGAGCGTGAGAGCGAGGAGCCGCTCCACGCGCGATCCACTGCGCGAGGGCACGACGACCGTCGTCGCAGCCTGGCTCGCGATCAGGTCGCGCGTGACCTCGATGCGGCGCGCGATCCGCGGATGCAGATCGTCGTCCTCGAGGAAGATCGCTGCGAACTGGCCCGAATCGGCGGCGCGCTCCCAGCCCATGAGCTCGTTGTGATCGAGCTCGGGGAGGTAGTGATCGAAGGCGTGGAGCTTCGCGTTCTCGTTGAACTGGCACTTCCAGCGATAGGCGACGGGGCGCGTCGGACCGGTGCCGTAGATCAGCGGGATCGAACCGTGGAGCTGGCGGGCGAGCTGCTTGGGCTCGCTGTCGTCGGGGCCGGCCGGGCCCCACTCGCGGGCGAGCTCCTCGAGGTGCGCGGCGGCGACGTCGAGCTCGGTGGTGCGCCGCGGGGCGACGCCGGCGAGGCCGGCGACCTCGATCGCGGCGGTGAAGACGTAGCCGAGCGCGGCGCGCGGCTGCAGACCGCCGGCGATCGGGATGACGGGCACGCCGTCGCGACGGGCGAGCTGGCCGAGCTCGCCGCCGGTGGTGGCGACGACCCGGCGGGCACCGACGGCGCCGGCCGCCTCGTAGCAGGCGAGGGTCTCCTCGGTGTCGCCCGAGTAGGAGCTGCAGAGCACCGTGGTGTCGGGCGTGGTCCACGTCGGGAGCTCGTAGCCCTGCGCGATCGACATCGGCAGCGAGGCCTCGTCGCCGATCGCCGCGAGCGCGAGCGCGCCGCCGACGCCGGAGCCGCCCATGCCGGCGATCACGAGGCCGCCCGTCGACTCCCACGGCGTGAGCCCGGCCGACTCGACCTTCCACACCGCGTCACGGAGCTGGTCGGCGAGCGAGAGCGCATCCGCGAGCATGTCGCGGGGATCGTTGGCTGCGAGCGCGGAGGCGCTGAGTTCGTCAGTCCCGGTGTGCGTCATGTGCGTCCCTCCAGGTCGGCTTCGACCTTGGATTCGTGAGGAACGACCGTACCGGGTGCGACGACGGCGTGAGGCCCCACGACCGCCAGCGCGCCGATGACCGCGTCCGCCCCGACCTCTGCATCGTGGCCGACGAGCGAGCGGTACAGCTGCGCGCCGTCCCCCACCGAGGCGCCGGCGAGCACCACGGAGTCGCGGATGGCGGCGCCCGCGCCGATCACGGCATCCGCGCCGATCACGGTGTTCGGCCCGATGCGCGCGCCTTCGCCGATCTGGGCGCCCGAGGCGATCCACGCCGGGCCGGTGATGAGGCCGGCCACGGAGGCGTCGGGTGACTGCTGGATGCCGGCGGCGTCGAGCAGGGAATGCGTCGCGGTGGCCAGGCGGCCGGTGAGCACGTCGCGCACGCCGTCGAGGTAGCGCTCCGGCGTGCCGAGGTCCATGAAGTAGGCGCCGCGGTGCGCGACGCCGTAGAGCCCGTTGTCGACCAGACGCGGGAACACCTCGCGCTCGATCGACACCTGCTGGTCGGCCGGGATGAGGTCGACGACCGACCGTTCGAGGACGTAGCAGCCGGCGGAGATCAGATCGGTGTCGATCTCCTCGGGCTTGGGCTTCTCGACGAATCCGCGCACGGCCCCATCGTCGTGGAGCCGGACGAGCCCGAACGCCGACGGGTCCTCGACGGACACGAGGCCGAGCGTGCACGTGGCTCCCGTCGCCTCGTGTGCGGCGAGCTGCGCGGTGAGATCGAGGTCGGTCAGGACATCGCCGTTGAGCATCAGGAAGCGCTCGTGGAGATGGTCCTCGGCGAACTTCAGCGCGCCCGCGGTACCGCGCGGCTCCGGCTCGTGCACATACGTGAGGGCGATGCCGTGGGCCTCGCCCTCACCCAGGTGTTCGACGACCGAATCGGCCTTGAACCCACAGCAGAGCACCGCCTCGGTGATGCCGTGGCGCGACAGCCAGTCGAGCATGTGCCCGAGGAACGGCCGGTCAACCACGTCGAGCACCGGCTTCGGCACGCGCGACGTGAGCGGGCGAAGACGAGTGCCCTCGCCGCCGACGAGGATGACGGCCTGCGTGACCATGCGGACGGTTAGAGCGAACTGCCGGCGGGCACGTCGGCCTGCGGAGCGTAACCGCGTCCGATGCCCTCGTACACCAGTCCGGCGCTGCGCGCCGCGTCGCCGTCGAGCAGGTTGCGACCGTCGATGAACACGTTGCCGCGCATGCTGGAGGCGACCGCCGCCAGGTCGAGCTCCTTGAATTCCGGCCACTCGGTGACGAGCACCACGGCGTCAGCGCCGGCGAGCGCCTCCGAGGCGGAGCCCGCGAGCTCGACGCCCTTGAGCAGCTTGCCCGCTTCTTCAGCGGCGATCGGGTCGTATCCGACCACCTCGGCGCCGTCGGCGATCAGGCGAGCGGAGAGCACGAGGGAGGAGGCCTCACGCATGTCGTCGGTCTCGGGCTTGAACGCGAGGCCGAGCAGCGCGATGCGCTTGCCGACCAGCGAGCCGAGGTTCTTCTGAAGCTTGCCGATCACCCGGCGCTTCTGGAGCTCGTTGACTTCGATGACGGCGTTGAGCAGCTGGAAGTGGTAGCCGGAGTTGCCCGCAAGCTGCTTGAGCGCGTTGACGTCCTTCGGGAAGCACGAGCCACCGAAGCCGATGCCGGCCTTCAGGAACTTCGAGCCGATGCGGTCGTCCAGGCCCATGCCCTTGGCGACCTCGACGACGTCGGCGCCGGTCTCCTCGCACACGTTGGCGATCTCGTTGATGAACGAGATCTTCGTCGCGAGGAAGGCGTTGCTGGCGAGCTTGACCATCTCGGCCGACTTGATGTCGGTGCGGACGAGCTCGCCGCGCTTGCTGCCGCCAAGCTCGGGGGTGAGCACGGGGCGGTACAGCTCGGTGACGGCGTCGCCGGCCCAGCCACCCTCGTCGCCGATGACGACGCGGTCGGGATCGAGGAAGTCGTCGATCGCCGAGCCCTCCTTGAGGAACTCCGGGCAGGAGACGTAGCGGAAGCCCGACTTGCCCTGCTCCTCGAAGACGCGCTTGATCGCCTCGCCGGTGCCGACGGGAACCGTCGACTTCATCACGAGCGCGTGGCGATCGGAGGCGGGCATCGCGTTGACCACCGCGTGGACGGCGGAGAGGTCGGCGTCGCCCGAGTAGGTGGGCGGGGTGCCGACGGCGACGAAGAGCAGGCGTGCGCGGTCGAGGGCGACGGAGAGATCCGTGGTGAAGGTGAGGCGCTCACGGTTCTTCTCGACGAGCTCGGCCAGACCAGGCTCGTAGATCGGGATCTCACCGCGCTGCAGCCGCTCGACCTTGCCGGCGTCGATGTCGACGCACACCACATCGCTGCCGAGTTCGGCGAAACCGACCGCAGTGACGAGGCCGACGTATCCGGTGCCGATGACCCCGATGGGTTCGCGAGAGGACATGGCAGAGCAGACTACCGGTCGTCGGGGGTGCCCGTCGTTGCCGTACGACACACGCTCAAATGGTTCTGGAGGCCCGCGCCGCGGGCGTTCCGGCTCAGCCGGGGACGCGCTTCAGGTTGGCGGCGATGTCGAGCATCTGCGCGTTGGTGAGCAGGTTCGACACGGTGTTGGACACCCAGTACACGCCCTTTGCGGTGCGCCACGACACGAGCCGGTAGCGGCTGCCGGTGCGGTAGACGGTGAGCTTGCGGCCGTTGCGCTGCACGTCGGAGTGGGCATCGCGCAGGATCGGCGGGTTGCGCCATGTGAGCCCTTGCACACCCCAGTACTGCCCGTTCTCGCCGTAGTAGTACGAGAGGCGGTAGGCCGGGAACGTCTGGCCCTTCACGCGCGTGCCGATCTTGTAGGTGCGTACCGGCTCCACCTCGGCCCAGCCGCCCTTGCCGAGGCGCGCCGACGGGTAGTACACGGGCAGCTGCCCGGCGAGGTTGAACGACGCTCCCGCGAGATCGGTGCGGCTCACGTCAGAGGCGGTCGGGATGAGGCCGGTCGCGAGGCCCTTGCGCTTGACCTTCTTCGTGGTCTTGCGCGCCTTCTTGACCGTGTCGGATGGCGTGACCGCGCCGCTGGCGGCCTTGAGCTGCGTGAACTCGCGGCGCATCAGCTCGAGGTTGGCGTCGGAGACCGTCAGGAACGTGGTGCCCGGCTGCTCGTCGGCACGGAACCGCACGCTGCGCACCGGCTGTTTGGCGGAGTTCAGCGCGAGCTTGAGGACGCCGAGGATCGCCGCGGGATCGTCGATGTCGGTCTGCGTGTAGAGCGCGAAGATCCGCAGGAGATCGTTGCGGTTCTTCACGAGTTCGGAGGCCGCCACCTGGTTCTTGGCCGAGCGCAGGAACTCCTGCTGGCGGGCGGCGCGGACGAGGTCGGAGTCCTGGTGGCGGAAGCGCACCCAGTCGAGGGTGTCGCTGCCCTTCATCAGCTGATAACCGGCGTGTACGTCGATCGTCGCGTAGCGGTCGCCGCCCTGAGAGTTGTCGTTGAAGAACCGGTGGTCGATGTCTTGGTAGAGCCCGCCGAGGTAGTTCACTGCACGCTGGAAGGCGTTGAAGTTCACGATCACCACGTGGTTGATCGGCAGGCCGAGCAGCTCGCGCACGGTCTTGATCGTCAGCTCCTCGCCGCCGTCGGCGAAGGCCTCATTGATCTTCGCCGTGCGGAATCCGCCGCCCTTGAGCGGAATCTGGGCCTTTGTGTCGCGCGGGATCGAGAGCACCGCGGTCGCCCCCGAATCCGGATCCAGGCGGGCGAGCATGAGCGTGTCGGAGAGGGCGCCGGAGCGGCCGCCGTCGGCCGCCTTCTTGCTGCGCTTGTCGGAGCCGATCAGCAGGATCGTCTGCGGGCGACCGGCCTGCACGTCGGCGAGCTGGTCCTGCGCGCCCTTGTCGATGTCGACGCTGAGTTCGTTGAAGGTGTCGGTCACCTGCTGCAGTTGCAGCAGTGCGGCGGAGGCGCTCGCCACCCCCGCGAGGAGGATGAGCACGGCGAATGCGCCCAGGTACTGGGGCCAGTGGCGAGCGGTCGGCTGCACGGACGCGCGATTCTACGGGAGCGCCCGGCCGTCCCGCCCCGCTGATGAAGGCCGGCGAGCAGGCATCGGTCAGCCCGGCACGCGGCGCAGGCTGGCGGCGATGTCGATCATCTGGCGCGTCGTCAGCGACTGCGAGAGGGTGTTGCTCACCCAGAACACGCCGTCGGAGGTCGTCCACGACACGATCTGCGCCCGCGTACCCGCGAGGTAGACCTGCAGCGTACGGCCGTTGCGCCGCACCTCGTGGTGCGTGCCGCTGAGGATCGGCGCGTCTTTCCACGTGGTGCCCTGTACGCCGTAGTACTGCCCGAGCAACGGGCCGTCGCCGGCACTGAACGTGAGCCGCCAGGCCGGGTAGGTGCCCTTCGAGTAGCGGCTCTTCTGGATGCCGTAGGCGCGCACCGGATCACGGTCGGCCCAGCCACCGGAGCTCAGCCGCACGGCGGGGTAATACACGGGCAGCTTGCCCGCGAGCTGGAACGACGCGTTCGTGAGCGACTGCGTCTGGTCGGCGGGGAACTGCTGCAGACCGGGAGCGAGTGCCTTGGAGCCTGAGCTCTTGGAACGCTTCGCCCGGCTCGTGGCCTTCGGCGTCGGCGTCGGCGTGCTCGAGGAGGCGGGCGACTTCGGGTTGGCCAGGAAGGCTGCGCGCATCTTCGCGATGTCGGCCGGCGACGTGACGAGGTAGCTGTTCTCGGCATCGCCGCCGTCGCTGGCGATGAACGGCACGGTGCGCGTCCCCTCCCCCGCCGCCTCCGCCGCCGACTTGATGACGCCGATCATCGCGCCGCGCGTCTTGATCGTCGTATGGACGTAGCGCTGGAAGATCTTGATGAAGTCCGTGCGGTTCTCGAACAGCTTCGACGCTGCCACCTGCACCTTCGCTGCGCGCACGAATGCCTGCTGGCGCGCGCCACGGACGAGGTCGGAGTCGGTGTGGCGGTAGCGCACCCAGTCGAGCGTGTCGCCGCCGCAGAGCAGCTGGTAGCCGCTCTTCACATCGATGGTCGCGTAGCCGCCCGGGCCGCCGCGATCGTTGAAGTAGCTGCGGTCGACGTCTTCGTAGAGGCACCCGAGGCGGTTGACCGCGCGCTGGAATGCCTCGAAGTCGATCACGGCGATGTGGTTGATGTCGATGTCGAGCAGGTCGCGCACGACTTGCTCCGTCAGCTCGGGGCCGCCTTCGCTGAAGGCCTCGTTGATCTTGCCGATGCGCGACCCGCCGCCCTTGAGCGGGATGGTCACGTGCAGGTCGCGCGGGATCGAGAGCAGCGTCGTCGGGCGCCCACCGCCGATGCGGGCCAGCATGATCGTGTCGGAGCGCCGGCCGACGTCGCCATCGCTCGAGGTCGCGATGCGCGCGTCCGAGCCGATGAGGAGCATGGTCATTGGGCGCCCGGGCGCGGGGGTCGGCAACGGCAGCTCGCCATCGCCGGGGCAGAGGATCGTGCACTTGCCGGGTTCGGGATCCGGCAGCGGCACGGCGTTGATCACCGCGAACGCCGAGGCCCCCGCCGTGAGCAGCACCACGGTGGTGAGCGCGAGCAGGTAGCGGGGCCAGTGTCGTCGACGGGCGGCAGGCACTCGGCGGCACGTTAGAGCGCAGTCCGGCCCACCGACGCCGGTTCAGTCGGGCCCGGAACGACGAACGCCGCCCCCGGAGGAGCGGCGTTCGTACAGAACCGGGTGTGGGTTCGGGCGGCGAAGCGCGGCCCGCTCGGCACTCGTGCCGAAGCCTAGGCGGCGGCGCCGCGGACGACCTCGAGGAACGCGGTCGCGCGGAGCTGGTCGCGCTCGGCGCGCTTGGCTTCCTCGCTGCCCTCAGCGGCGGCCTCGGCACGCGCCTGGGCGTCGGCGAGGCGCTGCTCGAGCTCCTCGGCGCTGAGGTCCTTCGGATCGACGGCCTCCTCGACGAGGAGGAGCACGCGCTCCGGGGAGATCTGCACGTAGCCCTCGCCCTGCGCGAAGCGCACGATCTCGCCACCCTCCTTCGTCACGCGCAGCTCACTCGGGGTGAGCAGCGCGAGCAGGGGCTGGTGACGGGCGTAGATGCCGATCGAACCCGTCTCGGTGCGGGTCGAGATGAACTCGACCTCGCCGGAGAACACCTGACCCTCAGGCGTGAGGATCTCGAGGTTGTAGGGCTGGTGCGCCATCGCTAGGCCTTCGAGGCCTCGATGACCTGCTCGATCGAGCCCTTCAGGAAGAAGGCCGACTCGGGGAGGTCGTCGTGCTTGCCGTCGAGGAGCTCGCGGAACGAGCGCACCGTCTCGGCGATCGGCACGTACTCACCGGGGGTGCCGGTGAAGATCTCGGCGACGTGGAACGGCTGCGAGAGGAAGCGCTCCACCTTGCGTGCACGCTGGACGAGGATGCGGTCCTCCTCCGAGAGCTCGTCGATGCCGAGGATGGCGATGATGTCCTGAAGCTCCTTGTAGCGCTGCAGGACCTGCTTGACCTCCTGAGCGACCTCGTAGTGCTCGACGCCGACGACGTCGGGCTTGAGGATCGTCGAGGTCGACTCGAGCGGATCGACGGCCGGGTAGATGCCCTTCTCCGAGATCGCACGCGAGAGCACCGTCTGGGCGTTCAGGTGGGCGAACACCGAGGCCGGGGCCGGGTCGGTGAGGTCGTCGGCGGGCACGTAGATGGCCTGTACCGAGGTGAC
>JAGIBJ010000021.1 GCA_017744415.1 Solirubrobacteraceae bacterium | reverse complement strand
TGTTCAGCACGCCCGAGCAGAAGGACGCCTACCTCCACCCGCTGCTCGAGGGCACGATGCGCTCGGCCTTCTGCATGACCGAGCCCGATGTCGCCTCGTCCGATGCGACGAACATGGAGGCCACGGCGCTGATCGAGGGCGACGAGATCGTCGTCAACGGTCGCAAGTGGTGGAGCACCGGCATCGGCCACCCGAACTGCGGCGTGCTCGTCTTCATGGGCGTCACCTTCCCCGACGCCGATCGTCATCACCGCCACTCGATCGTCGCGATCCCCAAGGATGCGCCGGGCGTCGAGGTGGAGCGGATGCTCCCGACCATGGGCTACTTCGACGAGCCTGGCGGCCATGGCGAGGTGAGCTTCACCGATGTGCGCCTGCCGCTGAGCGCCGTCGTCGGGCAGCCTGGTGAGGCGTTCTCGATCGCGCAGGCCCGCCTCGGGCCGGGCCGCGTGCACCACTGCATGCGCCTCATCGGCCTGGCTGAGATGGCGCTCGATCTCGCGATCCGCCGCGGCATGGATCGCGTCGCCTTCGGCAAGCCGATCATCAACCTCGGCGGCAACCGCGAGCGCATCGCCGATGCCCGGATCGCGATCGACCAGACGCGCCTGCTCGTGCTGCAGGCAGCGTGGCTCCTCGACGAGCGGCGTCCCGAGGCGCTTGCGGCGGTGAGCGCGATCAAGGTCGCCGCGCCGCGCATGGCGTGCGGCGTGATCGACATGGCGATCCAGCTCCACGGCGGCGGCGGCATGAGCAACGACTTCCCGCTGGCTGCGGCCTACGCGGGGGCCCGGTCGCTACGCCTTGCCGACGGTCCGGACGAGGTGCACCAGGGTGTGCTGGCGCGGCTCGAGCTGGCGAAGTACGGTGCGGGCAAGTGGGGCGGCAAGTGAGCCGCTTCGACCGCCGCCTCACTTGGTCCTCCTCGCCTGTCCTGCTCAGGAGCCTTTGACTCATGGATCCGATCGCCCCGGCGCGCACCCTGCTCGGCCGTTCCCGCACCGTCCCCGGCGCGCCGCGGCGCGTCCTCATCACCGGCGCCGCCTCCGGCCTCGGGCTCGCGCTCGCAGAGGCATGGGCGCAGCGCGGCTGGAACGTGCTCCTCACCGACCGTGACGAGGAAGCCCTCGCCCGGGAGACCGCTCGCCTGGCGGCCATCGAGCCGCGCAGCACGCGCGGCGAGGAGGCTGCCGCTCGCCTGGCGTCCAAGCAGGGCGCGGGAGCTCCGCCGGAGCCCCGCATCGCGTCGCTCACGCTCGACGTGACCGACGAGGACGACTGGCTCGCCGCCCGCGACTGGGTGAACGAGACGTGGGGCGGCCTCGACGTGCTCGTGAACAACGCCGGCGTCGCGACGGGCGGGCGCATGGAGCTGGCTTCGATGGACGACTGGCGCTGGGTGGTCGACATCAACCTCCTGGGCGTCGTCGCGGGCTGCCGCACGTTCATCCCGCAGTTCAAGGCGCAGGGGTCCGGCCACATCGTGAACACCGCCTCGCTCGCGGGCCTGATCGTGCCGCCGACGATGGCGTCCTACAACGTGGTGAAGGCCGGCGTCGTCGCGCTCTCGGAGACGCTGCGCTGGGAGCTCATGCCCTACGGCATCAGCACGACGGTCGTTTGCCCGAACTTCTTCAAGACGAACCTCGCTCAGAACCTGCGCACCACGGATGCGAGCGTGGAGCGCGCGATGGACAAGCTCGTCAGCAAGTCGACGATCCCGGCGTCGGTGATCGCCGAGCAGGTGGTCTACGGGGTCGACGAGGGCAAGTACCTCGTGCTCACCGATCGCCAGGGCCGCATCGCCTGGTGGGTGAAGCGGTTCGTGCCGCCGCTCTACCGCCAGCAGGTCGCGAAGGCGTCGCGCCGCCTGCGTGACAGCGCCGAGAAGTACGACCGGCAGCCCACGGAGACGAAGGGGTGAGTGCCCCGAGCGGCTCCGATCTCGGGGCCGTCCGCGGCGAGGATGCGTTCGACGTCGCTGCGGTCGACCGCTGGCTGCGGGAGGCGGCTCCGGAACTCGACCTCGAGGGCCTGCCAGACGTGCAGCAGTTCTCCAAGGGCGCTTCCAACCTCACCTACCTGCTCCGCTATCCGGCCCATGACCTGATCCTGCGACGGCCGCCCGCGGGCGCGAAGATCGCCTCAGCCCACGACATGGGTCGCGAGTACCGCGTCCAGCAGGCGCTCCAACCGTCGTTCCCATCGGTGCCGCGGATGGTCGGGCTGTGCACCGACGAGGCCGTGATCGGTGGCGACTTCTATGTGATGCACCGCGTCCAGGGCACCATCCTGCGCTCTCGGATCCCCGACGACCTCGGTCTCGACGCCGCTCAGCTGCGCGCGCTCTGCGAGTCGTTCATCGACAACCTCGTCACGCTGCACGGGATCGACACCACGCAGCCAGAGGTCGCCGCCCTCGGAAAGGGACAGGGCTACGTGGGCCGCCAGGTGGCGGGCTGGAGCAAGCGCTACCGGGCCGCGAAGACCTGGAACGTCCCGGGCTTCGAGCCGGTGATGCGGTGGCTCGACGAGCACCAGCCGGCCGACACCGACGTGTGCGTGATCCACAACGACTACCGCCTCGACAACGTGGTGCTCGCCCCCGACGACCCGTCGCGGATCGTGGGCGTGCTCGACTGGGAGATGGCGACGCTCGGTGATCCGCTGATGGATCTCGGCGGTGCACTCGCATACTGGGTCGAGGCGGGCGACGGCCCCGCGATGAAGTGGCTGCGCCGCCAGCCCACCGACGCCCCCGGGATGCTCACGCGCGACGAGGTCGTCGCCTACTACGCGCAGGCCAGCGGGCGGTCCGTCGCCGACTGGCGGTTCTACGAGGTGTTCGGCCTCTTCCGGCTCGCGGTGATCATCCAGCAGATCTACCGCCGCTACCACCTTGGGCAGACCACCAATCCGGCCTTCAAGCAGTACTGGCTGGCCGTGCAGTACCTCCATCTGCGCTGTCGGCGGGTCATGCGCGGATGACGCCACCGACCCCCCTCTCCCCGGCACCCCGTCGATGAGCGTCGTCCTCATGGTGCGGCATGCGCACGCAAGCTTCGGGCTCGGCTCGTACGACCGCCTCTCCGACCACGGCCGGGATCAGGCGCGGCGCCTCGCCGAGGTGCTCGGCGAGCGCGGACTGCCCGTGGAGCGCATCGTCTGCGGCGCCCTGCAGCGCCAGCGGGAGACCGCCGACCTGCTCGCAACGGCGCTCGGCGACCGGCCGATCCACGTCGACGCTCGGTGGAACGAGTACGAGTACATGCCGCTGATCGCGCGCGTGAAGCCGATGTACCGGCGCCACTGGCTGATGGTCGCCGACCTCGCCCGCACGGGCAACCCGAGCCGCCGCCTCCAGGAGGTGATCGATCGCGCACTCGCACTCTGGGTCGATGATACCCTCGGCACGCCCACGACCGAGGACGACGACGAGCTCCTGGCCGACGCCCCCGCCGTCGTCGACCCGAGGAGCGGCGAGCTCCTCCAGCGGCCCGACGGTGGCCGCCACGAGCTCGATCTCCCCGACGATCCGTCGGCGATCGTCGTCGAGTCGTTCCTCGACTACAGCCGCCGGATCCACGCTGCGCTCGACGACGTCTCCACGCAGTCGGGGATGTCGCTGGTGGTGTCGTCGGCCGGGTCGATTGCTGCCGCGGCCGCACCGCTGCTGGGAATCCCACCGACCGGGTGGCCTGCGCTGCAGCGGGTGATGGTGAACACCTCCGTCACGAAGGTCGTTCGCGGTCAACGCGGGATAACGTTGGTCTCCTTCAACGAGCACGGGCACCTCGAGGGTGTACCCGGGCTGAAGATCACGTACCGCTGATCCCACCCACGTCTCGGCGCCCTGGCCGACCAACGGAAAGACCGACACCCATGCGAATCGTGCCTACGACGGCCGTCTCCGTCCTGCTCGCGGCGACGCTCGCCGCCTGCGGCGGCGTCGACAAGAACGCCTACGTCGAGAGCGTCACCAAGGTCCAGCAGAAGACCCAGAACGAGGCCAACAAGCTCTCCGCCGAGATGGAGAAGGCCAAGTCGGCGAAGGACATCGGCGCGAAGCTCGAGGAGCTCGGCACGCAGGTGGGCGCGAACGCCAAGGAGCTGGACGCCATTGAGGCTCCGAGCGAGGTGACGAAGGAGCACGCCGACTACGTCGCGCTCATGGCCCGCTTCAGTGACGAGCTCGAGAAGCTCGGTGGGAAGTTCGAGAAGGCGAAGAACTCCGAGCTCGCCGGCATCCTCTCGGAGACCACCAAGCTCACGTCGGATCTCGCGACCGACGAGAACAAGATCGTCACGAGCATCAACACGAAGCTCCACGAGTAGTACGAGCAGCGCCCGCCCCACCGGACTCGGTGGGGCGGGCGCTCGATGCACCGCGGTCACGCGGGGCCTCGGCGGGCCGCAGGCACCTGGTGCCTGCGGCCCGCGCTGCGTTTACCAGCCGAAGCCGCCGAAGCCCCAGCCGAACAGCGGGATGTACTTCACGGTGGTGGCAGGCGTCGAGGCGCTGCTACCGGTCGGCGACGTGACGACGAGCGGGTAGGTCCCGGCGCTGAGGCGCGGCAGGCCGACCAGCAGCGTCGAGTTGCCCAGCTTGCCGATGACGGCGGCCGGCTTCGTGCCGACGGTCACCGTGATCGGGCCGCCGAAGTTGGCGCCCGTCACGATTGCCACGCCACCGAAGTTGGCGTAGGCGATCCGACCAAGGATCCCGGTGACGACCGGGGCCTTCGAC
>JAGIBJ010000020.1 GCA_017744415.1 Solirubrobacteraceae bacterium | reverse complement strand
CGGGTCACCCGCGGAGTCCAGCGCGGTGAGGTTGATCGCGAGCTTGTCGAGGTAGATCTCCTCAACACCCGGATCATCGAACGTCAGCGCCGGCGTAGAACCAGTCGCCGAGAGCACCAGCGGATCGGGAACCGGAACCGGCAGCACCGTCTCAGCGATCGTCGCGACCGTCTTCGCCGGAACGTTGAAACCCTGCGCCGTCTTGACCGTCGCAAACGCCGTCGAAGAACCCTTGATCGACGTCAGGTCATCAACGGCATCAAGACCAGCCGCCATGTCAAACGCCGAAGCCTCAGCAACAACACCAAACGGCTTGGTCGGCGTCGACGTCGGCCACGTATCAGGGATATCAAGACTGATCTTCACACTGAGGGCCTTGATGCCAATCAGCGGGTACTTGCACTGGTACGTAAGCGTGGACGTCTGGATCGCGCTGGCCGTCGTCGGGACGGCAAGGGCAGCAGCTACGACCGTGGCGGCGGCCACGGAGCGGAACGTGGGCATGGACAGACCTCAGGTTGGGACGGTGGACACTTGGTGCTCAGGGGCACGCCAAAAGGCGTGACTGCGAGCACACGAGTCCTAGGAGACTCGCGTGCGGCGGGGCGTCTTGTCAACCCCGAACGCGTCACTTGCAAGGCATGCCCGGTCACTCCAGTACACGCCTTCAGGCACTGGATTTTAGAAGAGGCTCGTCCACCAAGCCCACGCCGCCTGGGCGAGCGCAGCCTGTGCCGCAGCCCATGGATCGCGTGGCCCTCCGGCTGAACCCGGTTCATTCCCGCCGACCCGCTGGAGGTCGATGAGCGTCACATCGGCACCGATGGGGAGGGTGAGCTGCTGCGCATTGGCCCAGCTGCCCGTCGTCGCCGTGCCGAAGGTGGGGCGGGAGGCGGTGGCGTTCCATGGTCCGCCCGTGATGCTCACCTGAGCCGTGAGCTCGGGAACGTTCAGGTCGGCCTGCTTCCAGACCGTGTTGCGCCACACCGGCTTCGGCTGCCAGAGGGCGAGCACGTACGAGCCGTCGGCTCGGCGCAGCAGCACCCGCCGCACCACCGAGTCGTCGACGACCTTCCCGGCGTTGCCCACCGTCACGTCGAGCGTGGCGGCAGCGGCACGGCCCGCGCCGAGGTCACCGATCGTGGTGTTCATCCGCGAGAGGGCGAGCGCAGCCGGCTTGGGCCCGGCCGGGTAGTAGCCGCTCGTGGTGACGCGCGAGCGATAGAGGCCGAAGCCGTCGACCGCCGACCCGATCAGTGGCTTGAAGTCCTGGCGGAGGTCGAGCAGCTCGTAGAGGTAAGTGCGGCTCACGCCACGGCGGAAGTTCTCCAGCAGCAGCCGGGGCAGGTAGACGGCCTGCGCTCGCTCGCTCACCCAGTTCGTCGCGATCCCCGTGCCCGAGGTGGAATAGCCCACCTCGGTGGCCCATGGCGTGGCCGACGCGCCGAGCTGCCGCACGCACGTGAGGGCGGTGCCCGTGCCGCAGGCGGTGTCGAGGGCGATCTCCGGCGTGCCCCATACCGGCGGGTAGGGGTGGAAGTTGCCGATCGTCGCGCGCGACGCGTTCCATCCGCGTGCCAGCAGCAGCGCGGTGTTCTTCGCGTGGCCGATCGCCGGGCTCAGGTGGGGGAGGCCCCGGAGGCTCGCGTACTGCGGCTGGGCCATGAGACGGCGGTAGGTGTCGTTGTCGGCGATCGTCGCCGAGGCCCAGTCGGTCGATTCTTTGAGATCGGGCTCGTTGACCGGCTCGAGGGCGGCGACCATCCCGGCCAGTGGCGGCGAGGCGGCCGCAGTGAGGGCGCGCGCGATGTCGGCGTCCCGCACGGCGCGATTGGGGACGCTCGAGAGCTCGCGGCTGTAGAGCGCGAGGAGGTCGACCTTCGGGCCGCTGGTGCCGAACGCCCCCCGCAGCTCGGCAAGGCGCGTGCGTACACGCGCGCAGTCGGGCTCCTTGGCGAGGAAGCAGGTGTCGTCGCGCAGGTGCGTGATCCCCAGGGTGCGGAGCATCGTGGCGAGCTCGGCCGTCGTCGCCTTGTCGTACGCGAAACCCGGGAACGGGAAGTGCGTCTGCACGCCGATGCTGTCGCGGTACGACGACGCTGGCTGCGAGGCGAGCGGGGTCGCATGCGCGGCCGAGGCGGGCAGGATCGCGGCGCCGACGACGGCGGAGATGGCGAGGAGGCGGCGTACGCGGAGGCGACGCTCAGGGACGGGCAAGCGGGACATACTTGACGGGGAACTTGAGGACGGCACGCTCGGCGAGCGTGACCGGGGACACGCAAGACGCTAACTCACCCAGCGATGAACGTGGTCCTAAATTTTGGGGTGACCGGTCACGCTCGGGTGACGGGCGGCTTCGTTCAGCGTGCGTGGCGACGTCCGGCCGTGGCCCGCGCGGACCGCAGATCGAGCAGCGTGACGTCGGCGCCGACGCGCACGTTCACCGACTGCACGCTGCGCCCGAGGTTCGTCGTGGCGTCGTTCGCGCTGGGCCGCGAGGCCCGGATCGTCCAGCGCCCACCGCCGATGTTCACGTCGACAGCGGTGGCGGGCACGGTGCGCTCGGCCTGGCGGAAGACGGTGTTGTTCCACACCGCCTGCGGCTGCCAGAGCGCGAGCACGTAGGAGCCGTCAGCGCGGCGCAGCAGCACCCGCCGGATCGCGGCGTCGCCGAGTTCGCGCCCGCCGGAGGTGAGCGAGACCTCAAGCTGGCCCGTCGAGGCGCGGGCGCCGAGGTCGCCGATCGTGGCGTTCATGCGCGCGAGCGCAAGCGCCGCGGGCTTTGGTGCATCGGGGACGAACGTGGAGCCGACCGCCTTCGAGCGCCAGAGGCCGTAGCCGTCGACGGCGGCCGCGCGCAGTGGCTTGAGGTCGACGAGTTCATAGAGGTAGGTGCGCGACACGCCCGCGCGGAAGTTCTCGAGGAGCAGCCGCGGCAGGTAGATGCCCTGCGCCCGCTCGCTCACCCAGTTCGTGGAGAACGCGTTCCCGGACGTCGAGTAGCCGGTCTCGGTCGCGATCGGCGCGCCCTGCCCGAGCGCCTTGGCGCAGCCGAGCGCGTCGGTCTTTCCGCTGCATGGCGTGAGGAGCCCGTTCTCCGGCCCGCCCCACGCCGGCGGGTACGGGTGGAAGTTGCCGGCGTCGGCTCGCGCGCGGGTCCAGCCGCTGGCGAAGAGGGCGGCCGTGTTCTGCGGGTGGCCGATCGCCGGGCTCAGCACCGGGAGCTGGCGCAGCGCGGCGAACCGCGGCTCGGCGAGCAGGCGGCGGAAGGTCGCGTCGTCCGCGAGGGTCGTGGTCTCCCAGCCCGCCGAGCCCTTGAGGTCGGGCTCGTTCACCGGCTCGAGACCGGCGAGCATCGGGGCCAGCGGCGAGGTCGTCGCAGCAGTGAGGGCGCGCTCGATGTCGGCGTCGCGGCCGGCACGCGCGGGCGCCGACGCGATCTCGCGGGTGTAGCCCGCGAGGAGGTCGACCTTCGGGGCGCCGGGGCCGAGCGCATCGCGCATGGCGGCGAGGCGGGTGCGCACGCGCGCGCATGCCTGCTCGGTGTTGAAGCAGAGGTCGTCGCGCAGGTGGCGGATCCCGACGGTCTTCAGCATCCCCGCGAGCTGCTCGGTGGAAGCGGCGTCGTACGGGTAGCCCGTGAAGGGGAAGTGGGTCTGCACGCCGACGCTGTCGCGGAACTCCGCCGCCGATCGGGCCTGAAGCGTGGCCGCTCCGCCGCTCGCCGGCAGCGTGAGCAGGCCGGCGAGCGTCCCGGCCCAGGCCGCGACGAGCGCGGCAGCGATCCGTCGCCGGCGTGCAGGCCGGCGCAGCGCATCAGGGAGACGGGTGTGGAGCGTACGCATGGGCGTCCTGCCGGTTCGACCCGAGGGCCTGATCCGCGACGTCCGTGCCGCTGACCTGTTCCAGTCGTCGGCGCGAAGCCGCGCTCGTCGCACCGCTTCCGGACGCTCGTCCAGTGGGTCGGCGCCGCGCCGCTCGCAGTGGTCCCGCGTCACACCTGGATTGACGGGCCCTAAACAGCAGAGCAATGCGGCGCCGGCGGCTGGATTCGCGCGCGAGTGGCCGATAGCGTGCCGCCCGGCATGCCTGTCCAGCAGCTGAGTCCCTATGCGCCCGCTACGCGTCGGCGCATCCGACCGCGCGGGTTGCTGCTCGCCGCGGCGCTCCTCCTCGCGCCGACGAGCGCCCACGCGGCGCAGTCGCCGTGGGACGCCTCACCGGTCACGCTGCCGGCGATCATCGAGGCCGAGAACTACGACCGCGGCGGGGAGGGCACGGCCTACCACGACACCGACAAGGCCAATGTCGGCGGGGCGTACCGCACGAGCGAGGGCGTCGACCTGCGCCCAACGACCGACAAGAACGGTGGCTACGAGCTCGGCAACTCGCGTGCCGGGGAGTGGGTCGAGTACACGGTGAACGTCGCCCGCGCCGCGACCTACGACCTCGCCCTGCGGTTCGCAGCGCTCGGCGACGGCGGCATCGCGCACCTGGAGTTCAACGGCGTCGACGTCACCGGAGACATCGAGATCCCCGCGTCGGGGAGCTGGTCGCGCTGGTTCACCTACTGGACGCAGGGGATCACTCTCCCGGCTGCCGAGAACGCCGTGCTGCGACTGGTGTTCGACGCCGCCGGCCCGAGCAGCTCCGGCATCGCGAACATCAACTGGATCGGGCTCAAGCGCGTCGGCGAGCCGCTGTCCACGCCGACACCGGGACCGCTGCCCACCACCGTGCCGACCCCGACGCCGACGCCCGTCGTGACGCCGACGCCGTGGATCACGCCGACTCCGACTCCCACGCCGACGCCGAGCCCCACACCGACGCCGAGTTCGACGCCC
>JAGIBJ010000019.1 GCA_017744415.1 Solirubrobacteraceae bacterium | reverse complement strand
CAATGGGCCAGAGGCTCACCTACGTTTCGCCGCGGCCCATCGCACGCACGATCCACCACTCTCCGGCCGCATCAGGCGAGTTGGAAAGATGAGTTCCCGCGCTGAAGGACGACTGGTCGAGCTCGCCGAGCGGTACGTGCTCGGTGAGGAGGTCGTCGCGCACGCTCGCACGCTGCTCGCGCTGTGGGACGAGGACGAACTCGCGTCCACGCGCGTCACCGATCCGGCGGCCGCGGTCGATCAGCATCTCGCCGACTCCTGGGTCGCGCTCGAGCTCGATGAGGTGCGTGGCGCGACGCGCGCCGCCGATCTCGGCACGGGCGCCGGCATCCCGGCGCTGCCGCTCGCCATCGCGCTGCCCGGCCTTCGCATGGCGCTCGTCGAATCCGTCAGCCGGCGGACGACGTTCCTGCGCACGGCGATCGAGGCCTGCGGGCTGGAGGCGCGCTGCGAGGTCGTCACGCTCCGCGCCGAGGGCTGGCCCGACGGCATCGGCCAGCACGACCTCATCACCTCCCGCGCCCTCGCCACCCTCGACGTCGTCCTCGAGTACTCCGCACCCCTCCTCCAACTCGGCGGCTGCTCCGTCGCCTGGAAGGGCACGCTCACCGACGAGGAACGCGACGGCGGCTACCGCGCGGCCGAGCAGCTCGGCATGGAGATCGAGCGCATCCTGCCCGTCGAGCCCTTCGCTGGTGCCCGCGACCGATCGCTCGTCATCGCCCGGAAGGTGGCGAAGACGCCTGAGCGGTTCCCACGCCGCGAGGGCATGGCGAAGAAGAAGCCGCTCGGCTTGGCTCGATAACCGGCGGTCGGTTGGTCGGTGCCGGCGGGTTGGGGCGGTGTCGTGCCAGAGATGCTTTGCCTGCCTCCCGATCGGAGTGTTGAGTGGCGCTCGTCGAGGATCCGGCCCACGTTGGTGGCACGGCGAGCTCGGCCCGAGGTGGAGGCTGAGGTGGGTTGAGGGTGCGGCCCGTGGTGGTTGCGCTGCACCGCAAAGTTGCGCTGAGCGGGGAGGAGCCTGAGGGCTCAGGGTCGACTCGAGCCTGGTTGAGGCGGGTCGAGGCTGGGGCGTGCGCTACTCACGTCATCGGCTGGGGGCGACGTGAGGAGCAGGCGCGCCCAACGAAGTGGATCAGCCGGGTCAGACGGACTCGGCCGCGTCGCTGCGCGCGTTCGCATCGGTGAAAGCGACCGCTCGACCGGGGGCGCGGCTCGCCTGCGACTAGCGCGAGGTGAGGGGGTGGTCGCCGGGTTCGACCTCGCGGATCTCGCCGAAGGTGGTGGCGAGCGCGGGGAGCCACGCCTCGGGGATCCAGAGCGTCCACACGGTGGCGGCTCGGGCGGCGAGGACGAGATCGGAGGCGGCGAGGATCGCGAGGTCGTCGTCGGCGGCCGTCGGCGCGGTGCGATCGGGGTGTGGCGCCACGATCAGCGCGTCGGGGATCGTGAGCGTGTTCTGGGCGAGGACATGGAGATCGGTCCACGATGCTGCGAATCCCGAGCCGTCTGATCGCCCGAGATCGAGGAAGTCGCGCAGCTCGGCCGACGGACGCGCGAGCGGAGCGGCATCGAGCGCGAGGATGCGCCCGTCGCGCTCCGCTGCCGTGGGAGGGAGGGCTCGGAGGAGGTCGGCGAGATCGAGGAAGTCGCCGTCGCGGGCGCGGTCGGCGATCTCGACCAGGATGTGGAGCTCGGGGTGTGACGTCATTCGACGGACTCGACGAGGTAGGACGTGTGGTCGTTGAGTTCACCGCCGCGGACCAGCGCCGCGAGCTCCACGGCGCTCATCGCGTGCTGGTGTTCGACCGGAGATCCCGCCCACGTGGCTCGGAAGAGGAACCCGAGCGGGGCGTGCTCCGCAAGGATCACGATCAGCGTCGCCACGCGTTCGGTCGCGTCAGGGCGCAGCTCCCAGCTCGTCTCGTCCCAGTGGTCGGGGTCGAGGAGGACGTGGCCGCGGCCATCCTGCGTGGAGATCTCCAGGACCGCCGGGTAGTGCTTGCGGATCCCAAACCAGCGGCGCTCCTCGCGCCCGGGCGTGAACCGCACCGGCCAGGCGCCGGCGTCCGCGACGGCCTGCTCGATCGCCACTCCGAGCTCGGGTGTGAGCTTCGGGAAGTCGAGATCGAACATGAACGGCACGGTCGCGACGATACGACAGCCTGCGGCGAGGACCGGGCGGGCTGCTGCTGCGGGTGCCTCGTCGACAGCGCTACATGGCCCGGCGCTGTTCGCATGAACCGGTCGGCCGGAGCGGCGCCCGTTTCACGTGAAACGGATCAGCCGTGAAGGGGGAACTCGTCGAGCTCCCACCGCAGGAGATCCATGAGGAGTGCGTCTCGCCAGGTGCCATCGGGGGCGCGCTCGCAGGAGCGGAGGATTCCGACGGGTCGGAAGCCGACGCGCTGATAGGAGCGGATCGCCATCTGGTTGGTGACGGCGGGATCGATGGTGAACCGGTGGTGTCCGCGGACGACGAAGTGATCGATCGCGAGCCGGAGGGCGCGGCGTCCATAGCCACGACCGTGCCACGCGACGCCGAGCGCGATGTCGAAGGCGACCGAGGGGTACATCGGCTCCAGTTCCTCGTGGCACTCGAGGATTCCCGCGACGGTGCCGTCGATTTCGATCGTGAAGGCGCCGACGAGTTCCTCGGCGACCGAGGCCTCGGTGTTCTCGCCCCACCAGGCGGCGACCTCCGGCTCCTGCAGGAGAGAGTTCACCGCGACCTCGTCCCCGGGTCGTGACGGACGCAGAACAAGGTCGTTGTCAGTGAGCGTGGGGAGGGGGTGGGCGGCAGGCATGCGGTGGGCGGAGAGAGCAGAGCCCGAGCCGTCCAACCTAGCGAGCGCGCCGATTTGCGGGCCCCGGCTGGCGCGGAACTGAGTTGGGTGCCGACATCCGTTTCACGTGAAACGGACCCCGCGGCTTTGTGGCGTTTCACGTGAAACGCGCACAGAGCGGTCACAACTCACGCACGGAGGCGCGGTCGTGGCGCGAGCTTCTCTAGGCTCGGCTCGTGGCCATCTACGCCCTTGCGAACCAGAAGGGTGGCGTCGGGAAGACGACCACCGCCGTCAGTCTCGCGGCGAGCCTCGCCGAGGCCGGCGCCAAGACGATCGTGGTCGATGCCGACCCGCAGGCCAACGCGACCGTTGCACTCGGCCTGCCCAAGGATCAGGAGCCCTCGCTCTACGACGTCCTCGCTGGCACCCCGGCCGTCGATGCTCTCCGCGACACGGCCGTCCCCAACCTCCGCGTGCTCCCGGCACACTCCGATCTCGCTGCCGCCAACGTGGAGATCCCGCGAATGGAGTCGTCCGACTACCTCCTCCGCGACGCACTCGCCTCACTTCGCGAGGAGGCGCAGTTCATCTTCCTCGACTGCCCGCCGTCGATCGGGCCGCTCACGCTCAATGCGCTCGGCGCCGCCGACCGCGTGATCGTGCCGGTTCAGGCCGAGTACTTCGCGCTCGAGGGTCTGGGCTCGCTCCTCGAGACGCTGGGTCTCGTGCAGAAGCAGCTCAACCCGGCCCTCGCGATCGAGGGCCTCGTCATCACGATGTGGGATCCGCGCACGCGTCTCTCGCATGACGTGGAGGCTGAGGTGCGCAAGCACTTCCCGGAGCTCGTGTTCGAGACGGTGATCCCGCGCAACGTCCGCCTCAGTGAGGCGCCGAGCTACGGCCAGCCCATCACGCAGTACGACCCGCGCTCGACCGGCGCCGAGGCCTACGTGCACCTCGCGGAGGAGCTTGCCACCCGTGCCTGAGCATTCAAAGGCCAAGCGCTCCAAGGGTGGCCTCGGTGGAGGCCCCGGCACTGCGCCCAGCGCTCGCCCCGCAGCTGGCGGCCAGAAGCGCGGGATCGGTCGCGGCCTCGAGGCGATCCTCGCCGCCTCGCCCGCGCCCGGCGGCGGTGCCGCGCCGACCCAGTCCGAGCTCCGCGAGCTCCCAGTGCCGCTCATCTCGGCCAACCCCGATCAGCCGCGTCGCCGCTTCGATCCCGCGGAGCTGCAGGCGCTCGCCGACTCGATCGCCGTGCAGGGCCTCCTCCAGCCGGTGCTCGTCCGCCCGCGGCCGGGTGGCCGCTACGAGATCGTCGCCGGCGAACGCCGCTGGCGCGCTGCTCAGCTCGCCGGCCAGGAGACGGTGCCGGCGATCATCCGCGAGCGCACCAACGCCGAGACGCTCGAGGCCGCGCTCGTCGAGAACATGGCCCGCGCCGACCTCACCCCGATCGAGGAGGCGCGTGCTTGCGCCGGCCTCGTTGAGGAGCTCGGCCTCTCGCGCGAAGAGGTGGCTCGCCGCGTGGGCCGTAGCCGCTCCGCAGTGTCCAACCTCATCCGTCTGCTCGATCTCCCCGACGACGTGATCGGCTACTTGGAAGACGGCTCCCTCACCGAGGGTCATGGCCGCGCGCTGCTCCTCGCGCCCGATCAGAGCGATCGCCGGCGGCTCGCCCACGAGGCGATCGAAGAAGGCTGGAGCGTGCGAGAGGTGGAGCGTCGTGCTCGCCCCGGGAGCGATCTCCCCGCTCCCAAGGCGAAGCCTGCTCCGGCGCCGAAGCCGTCAGCCGACCACGTGGCCGCCGCCGAGGAGCTGTCCGACGAGCTCTCCGTCACCCTCGGCCTCGACGTGCGGGTGAAGCCGCACGGCAAGGGCTTCCGCGTCGAGCTCGACCTCGACGACATGGGCGCGGCGCGCAGCCTCACCGACCGCCTCTCCTGAGCGGGCGACCCGCGGTGCAGCATCGACCCAATGGGGCGACGCATGCCGCCGACCGGGGCGCCGCCCATCGCGAGGACGCGCTACCATACGCGTCCCGCGCCACCCCATAGGGTCGGCGCCGCGGGCGATTAGCTCAGTCGGTTAGAGCGCTTCTCTGATAAGGAAGAGGTCGCTGGTTCGAATCCAGCATCGCCCACTTGAAGGCCTCGCCCAGCGAGGCCTTCGTCGTTCTCGGGCGGGGCGCCACCAGCGTCAGGTGGGCGGATGAAATGCGGCGAGAGGCCGCGGCTTGCGAGGTAGGCCCCGTAGCCCCCGGCCCTGTCGCCCAATCCGATGTAGTCGCGGTACGCCAATGCGTGGTCGCGCCAGAACGCCACCCGGGCTGGCAACGGCTCCCGGATACCGAACGTCGTGGCGAGCGCTTCGAGGCGCGCGATGTCACGCAGGATCTCATCCGGGTCGCCGAGGAGCCCGCTCGGCAACTCATGGAAGTCGTACTCGAAACCGCGAGCGGTCGCCGAGATCCATGCAGCCGCGGCTACCCGATCGCCCGCGTCGAGTGCGAGCGCCTCGTCGAGCAGATCGCGAGGCGCGGGAAGTGCGCCGAGGTCGTCCAAAGCGCCGGGCGGCGTGTTCCACGCCTCCGGGAGTGCGAGGCCGAGCCAACGGGCGTACTGAGGGCGCCTGGCGGCACGTCCCGAGACGAGGACCGGAAGTACGAGCCGAACCAAGAGGAGGGCCCGCAGCTTCGCTGGGGGTCGGTCGCCGTTCGCCGCGGGGACATCGAGC
>JAGIBJ010000018.1 GCA_017744415.1 Solirubrobacteraceae bacterium | reverse complement strand
AGCGCCGCGAGCGCGGGTCGCTGCGCCGCGCCGCGACGCAGCAGCGCGCTGATGTGCCGGAGCGGCGGCTCGGGGACGGCGCGCGCGTAGGCGACGCCCGGGTACTCGACGCAGGCGAGCTCCGGCACCAGCCCGACGCCGACCCCGGCGGCCACGAGCCCGAGGATCAGCGTCGCGTCGTCGGCCCGGTGGGCGATCCGCGGAGCGAAGCCCGCCGCCCGGCACGCCTGCTCGACCGCGCCGACGTACTGCGTACCGGCGATCCCGCTGATCCATCCCGCGTCGCGGAGGTCGGCGAGCGCGACGGTGTCGTGCGCGGGCGCCGGCAGCGCCAACAGCAGCGGCTCGGACAGCAGCACGCGCTGCTCGAGGCCGCCGACCGCCGCGGCGGGAACGTCCTCGTAGCTCTCCGAGACCAGGAGATCGAGGGCTCCCGAGCGCAGCAGCGGGATGCCGTCCTCCGGCTCGTGCTCGCGGATCGAGCACACGAGCTCCGGGTGGCGCGCCGCGAGCTCGGCGACGGCGGGCGCGACCAGCCGCGCGCCCGCGCTCGGGAAGGCCCCGACGATCAGCTCGCCCCGCACGGCGCCGTGCTCGGCGGCGAGCTCGGCCTCGGCCGCGTCGAGCTCGGCGAGGACGCGATCCGTGCGGGCGACGAGCCGGTGCGCCGCGGCCGTGAGCCGGACGTTGCGGCCGTCGCGCTCGAGCAGCGCCATCCCGACCTCGCGCTCGAGCTGGGCGAGCGACTGCGAGACGGCCGAGGCGGAGTATCCGACCGCGCGACCGACCTCGGCGATCGTGCCGCGTCGCGCCAGCTCGCTCAAGAGCCGCAGTCGCCGGAGGTCGAGCATAAGCCCAGCTTACGCCGAGCGTGGGGAATCGGTGCTTGTGCTTGATGATGGTGCCGCTGAGAATGCGTGGCTTGAACGAGCAACGCTATGAGCCGCTCCCCGGGCTCGCAGAACTTCCGTCCTGGCTGTGGCGCCGCACCGGCACCGCCACACGGGTCGTCACCGGCCTCACGCTGCTGGTCGCGATCGTCTCCACGGCAGTGCTCGTGCCGGCGCTCCGGCACGACGCGCAGGCGCGTGACGCGGCCGATCGCCGCGCCCGCGAGATCAGCCACCGGGAGACCGTCCAGAAGCTGATCCGCGAGCAGCGCCCGCACTTCGGGACCTCGACCGCGACCGCACCGCCCGCGATGGTGCGCGACCTCGAGGGCGCGATCCTCGCCGACGCCCGCGGGCGGGGCGCATCCGCTCGGCGGGCCGAGTGCGAGCCGTTCCCGAAGACCGTCGGCAAGCCAGCGCCGGAGCTCGACCCGAGCGCGAAGGGCGGGAGCTACGCGTGCCTGGCCGTGACCGGCGAGATCGACCGCAGCGCCGCGACGGTCGGCGGCGCGCTCGGCGACCCGTACCGCGCGAGCATCGACTTCGCGACCGGGCGGTTCGCCCTCTGCAAGGTCGCCGGTCGCCCGGATCCGATCCCGGACCCCGAGGTGACCACACCCCGAGCGTGCGCGGGCGGGCGGTTGTCCGCACCCTGAGCACCCGGATCCGGGTGTCGCCCGATGACCGCGGGCCCGCGGGCCCAGAGGGTTGGCGGCATGAACCTGCTGAGACCTGCCGTGCTCTTCTGGGTGTGCGTGCTCGCCCTGCTGGGCGCCGCCACCGCCGGAGCACAGACCCCGCTCGAGGCGTCGTTCGAGTTCACGCCGGCCGAGCCGGCCGTCAATGAGCTCGTGACGCTGACCGACACGACGAAGAACCCCGCGGGCGCCAAGCTCGAGTACGCGTGGGACCTCGACGCCGACGACGTGTTCGACGACGGCAACTCGATGGCGGTGACGACCGCCTTCACGACGCCGGGCGACCATCGCGTCACGTTGCGCGTCAAGCGTGTCGGGACCGCCGTCGTGACCGATTCCGTCGCCCGGACGATCCATGTGCGCGAGGGCGCGACGGCCACGCCGACCGCCACGCCGGTCCCCACGGTCATCCACGCGCCGAAGATCAAGCTCCCGCCGGTCGCGCGCATCGACCAGCAGTGCGGCCCGCTGGGGACGACCCAGCTCTGCTTCGGCCCGATCGTCGCGCTCGACAAGCCCAAGACGTTCGACGCGAGCCCGTCCACCGACGACCACCAGATCGTCCGCTACGAGTGGGACGTCGACGGCAATGGCGTCTTCGAAGCCGACACCGGCGCGAACCCGAAGTACACGGTGACCTTGAAGGACGAACGGCCGGCGACGCTACGGCTGCGCGTGACCGACGACGACGGCCTGACCGGCGAGACCACGATGGCGCTGACGAAGCTCGAGCCTGAATGCCAGGACTGGATGCGCGAAGGCCGGATCGTCGCCACCGGCCCGTGCCTGCGCCGCTACTCGCTCGACAACGGCGTCCAGTACCGCTCGGCGTTCCCGATCACCGTCAACGGTGTGACGATCGTGCCGCGCAACGGCAAGCGCGTGCTGCTCAACGTGCTCGGCTCGGGGCTGCTGCGGCGCTTCGAGATCATCGCCGGCGACGCCGTCGCCACGCTCCCGTTCCAGGACGGCGCCGTCGAGCTGCAGAAGGGCGCGCTGCACTGGGTGGCGCGCAACGGGCGCCTGGAGAACGTCGCCTCGCTGGACGGCAAGCTGCTCAACGGCCTGCGCATCACGGGGGCGCCGGACTACCTCGAGCTGCCCGCCAAGGGCGCCAGCCGGACGAGCTTCTACGTGAAGATGCCGGACGCGTTCGGCGCGCCGACGTCGGAGAAGCCGATCGTGGTCACCCAGCGCTCGACCGAGCGCAAGATCGCCGGCGCCGCATCCGCCGAGGACGCGTTCAGCTTCACGGTGCCGAACGCCTCGATCGGCCCGATCGGCCTCGACAAGCTGCTCGTCAGCTACGACGGCGAAGGCCTGTGGGAGATCGAGGCCAACGTCCAGGTCCCGGTCCTCGACGCCTACGTCGAGGCCAAGGCCGGCATCTACAAGGGCGACTTCAACTACGCGGGGGCCGAGGTCGGCTTCGGCTCGCCCGGCGCCGGCCCGTTCGGCCCGGTCTACCTGCAGAGGATCAAGTTCCGCGTCGAGGTCTCGCCCAAGAAGAGCGAGTGCGTGCCGCACCTCGGGGTCGAGAAGCAGGTCGTCGGCACCCTCGTCTTCGAGACCGACTACGGCGTCCCGACCTACGCGCTGTGCGGCGAGGTCGGCCTGACCGGCGGCCCGAAGGTCCTCGGCGCCAGCCTGATCTCGCTCGACGCCGGGCTCGGCCTGGCGACCTACGACGACCGCCCGTCGGTCTTCCGCGCCTTCGGCAACGTCAAGGTGGCGACGATCCCGTTCGCCGACGCGACGTTCGAGGCCCACACCGACGGCTTCCTCAAGGTCGCCGGCAACGTCCACTACGGCTGGGACGGCTTCGCCTCGATCCGCGGGTACCTCGAGCTCGGCGTGCTCGGCAAGAAGTTCAACGCCGAGGGCGGCGTCAAGGGCTGCCTGGACTTCGTCGACTGGTGCCGCGGCGTGAAGGCGCTCGTGTCCTCCAAGGGCATCGCGGTGTGCATGGTCATCGACTACGGGATCGACGACTGGCGCCCGGGCTTCGGTTACAAGTGGGGCGACTCGCTGCCCACCCCGTACTTCTCCGGCTGCTCGCTCGGCCCGTACCGCGAGCACCTCAACCGCGCCCGCGCCGCCGCGCTGGAGGAGCGGGTCGTGAAGGTCCCCGCGGGGCTGCCCGGCACCGCCTTCGTGGCCACCGGCGCCGGCGCGCCGCCCAAGATCACCCTCGTCGGTCCCAAGGGCGAGCGCATCTCGACGCCTGAGGACCTGATGCCGGTCGAGGCCAAGCCCTTCCTGCTGATGAAGAACCCGCAGGCCAACATCACACAGGTCGCCGTCCTGCGACCCAGCGCGGGCGACTGGAAGGTGATCGTCGAGGACGGCTCGGTCCCGGTGACCTCGCTGAAGGTCGCGGGCGCGATCGCCAAGCCGAAGATCGACGTGCAGGTGAGCGGCAAGGGCGCCTCGCGCAAGCTCACCTACGCGGTGACCAAGGACCCCTCGCAGACCGTCTCGTTCATCGAGCGCGGCCCGAGCACCGCCGGCACGATCGGCGCGGCGGGCAAGCTCGCCGGCGCGCTCACGTTCACCCCGGCCGGCGGCGCCGGCGAGAAGCGCGAGATCGTCGCGATCGTCGAGCAGGACGGCATGGTCACCGACCAGCTGGTCGTCGGCCACTACCGCGCCCCGAAGGTCTTCCGCCCCGGCCTCGTCAAGGGCGTCAAGACCAGCCGCCGAGGCACCCGCCTCGCGGTGTCCTGGAAGGCCGCCGCGGGCGCCGAGCGCTACGTCGTCACGCTGACGCTCTCCGACGGCCGCCGCGTCGTCCGCCAGGTGGCGAACCGCTCGCTCACCCTCCGCACCACGGCGCGCGCCAAGCGCGTCAGCGTGCGCGCCGTCACGGCCGACGGCATGCTCGGTCGATGAGCCGACGGGTCGCCGCCGCTCGACGTAGCGGCGGCGACCTGGCATGCTGCCGCTCGATGCGGGCAGTGGCGGGGCTGGTGACGGTGATGGTGTGTCTGGCGGCGGCGTCGAGCGCGCAGGCCTACGACTTCGGTCAGAAATGGGCCTACGGCGTGATCGACGACAGGCCGTTCAACGACCCCAACGGCGGCGCGGCGCTTCCGCCGACGCAGGTCTACCCGCGCGGCCAGGTCAAGGACGCTGGGACGCCTGACGGCTTCGGCGTGAAGATGACGATGACCGCGCTCGGCACCAGCGGCCAGTCCTTGACGTCGTACGTCGTGTCCGACAATACGGCGCAGTACCGCCCGATCGACCGGCGGCTGGACACGAGCCCGAACGCGATCGCGGCCATCCGCTACGACCTCTGCCGCAACGACGGAACCTGCGTCTCGCACACGATCACGCGGCCCGCCGCGCCGTCGCAGCCCGGGGCGACGCCCACGCCCACGCCGACGCCTTCGCCGCTCGTGGACGCCGACGGGGACGGGTATCCCTCGACCACCGACTGCTCGGACGTCAACAACACCGTCCACCCGGGCGCGGCCGAGATCCCCGGCAACGGCATCGACGACGACTGCTCGGGCGGCGATCAGCCCGGGAAGGTGGTCGCGCTCGTGCGGAACAAGTTCACGCTGGCCGGCAAGCGGTCCAGTCCGCGGGTCGAGCTGTTGCGCGTCGTCGACGCGCCGGCGGGCGCGCGCGTCGACGTGCTGTGCGCCGGCAAGCGCTGCCCGTTCAAGCAGCGCGTCCGCACGACCGACGCCAACGGCGAGGTCTCGCTGACCAAGCTGTTCAAGAAGCGCCTGCAGCCGGGGATCACGCTCGACGTGATGATCAGCCGGCCGAACACGATCGCGAAGGTGTCGCGGTTCGTGATCCGGCGCGGCGTGATCCCGTCGAGCCGGAGCATGTGCGTGCCGCTGAACGGCTCAAAGCCGCAGAAGCGGTGCTAGACCGCGTCTGAGGCGCGGGCGAAGGCCGCGGCGACCTCGGCGCGGGAGGCCACGCCGAGCTTGGAGAAGACGTTGCGCAGGTGGGTCTCGACGGTCTTGACCGAGAGGAAGAGCTCCTCGGCGATCGCGGGGTTCGTGCGGCCCGCGGCGACCAGTGCGACGACCTCGCGC
>JAGIBJ010000017.1 GCA_017744415.1 Solirubrobacteraceae bacterium | reverse complement strand
GAACATCGTCGGCTGCTGCACGCGCGTCGACCCTCGGCCGTAGTAGCGCTCGACGTAGAACTGCCCGGTCTGCAGGATCGACGTGATCAGCAGGTACCAGATGCTCGCGCAGATCAACAAGGGAATGGTCTTGTAGTTCGCGGCATAGATCAGCTGCGCGCTGTAGAGCAGCTCGGTGAAGGCGATCACCGACACGAGCGACGTGCTCTTGAGCAGCGAGATGAGCTCGTTACCGGTCGGCGGGATGATCACGCGCATCGCCTGCGGGAGAACGATCCGGCGCAGCGTCTGCGCCTTGCTCATGCCCAGCGCCTCGGCTGCCTCCGTCTGCCCCTCGTCGACCGAGAGCAGGCCACCGCGGACGATCTCCGCCATGTAGGCGGCCTCGTTGAGCGCGAGGCCGAGGATCGCCGCCATGAACGCGGTGATGAGCGAGTTCGCCTTCACGTCGATCAGGTCGGGCCCGCCAAACGGAACCCCGAGCGTGATCACCGGATAGAGCGCGCCGATAAAGCTCCAGAAGAGGAGCTGCACCAGCAGCGGGGTGCCGCGGAAGATCCAGATGTAGACCCATGCCGCGCTCGAGAGCAGCGGGTTGTCGGAGCGGCGCATCACCGCGAGGACGATCCCCAGCACGATGCCGATCGCCATCGCGATCACGGTGAGCGCGAGCGTGTTGCCGAGCCCGCGCATGATCGGGTCCGAGAACAGGTAGTCGAAGATCACGTTCCATTCGAAACGCGGGTTCGTCGCGGCCGAGTTGACCAGGGCGACGAGCACGTAGATCACGACGGCGCCGCCGATCCACCGCCCGGGGTGGCGAACGGGAACGGCTTTGATGTCCTCAGGCCGGACCCCGCCCGCCCCGCCGCTGTCGGCGGGGATCGTGCTGGTCGGCGGGGTGGCGTCGGCCATGGGCGGGAATCCGGACGGGAGGTGGCGGCGGGGGTGTTACGACTCGGCGCCGTTGATCACCGGATCGGTGATGGCGCCCGCCTCGACGCCCCACTGCTCGAGGATCTTCGTGTACGAGCCGTCGGCGATCAGCGCCTTCACGGCCTCGAGCACCGGGTCGGCGAGGCCGCTGTCCTTCGGGATCGCGATGCCGTACGGCGCCGTGCCGTAGGCCTCACCACTCAGCTTGAACGCGCCCGCCGACTGCTTCACCTGGTAGGCGGCGACGGGAGAGTCGGCGAGGGACACGTCGGCGCGATCGGACTTCAGCGCGAGGTTCGCGGCGTTCTGATCGGGGTAGACGAGCGCGGTCAGCTTGCACTTCTTTGCCTGTGCCTGCACGTCGTCGGCCTGCGTGGTGCCCTTCTGCACCGCCACCTTCTTGCCGCAGAGATCCTCGAGCGACGCCACCGCCGGACCGCCGTCGCTCTTCACGAAGAACGAGGTACCGGCGGAGAAGTAGGTGACGAAGTCGACGGTCTGCTCGCGTTCCTTCGTATCGGTGAAGGAGCTCATGCCGAGGTCGTACTTCGCCGCGGCGAGGCCCGGGATGATCGCGTCGAAGGTCGCGTTCTCGAACTCGACCTTGAGGCCGAGCTTCTCGCCGATCGCCTTGCCGAGATCGACGTCCATGCCGACGATGTCCTTGCCGCCGGGCTCGATGAACTCGTTCGGCGCGTAGCTGGCATCGGCCGCGATCTTCAGCGAGCCCTTGCCCTTGATGGCCTCGGGGACGGTGATCGTGCTCGCACTCGTCGATCCGGTGGACTCCGACGAGCCCGAATCTGACGACGAATCGTCGCTGCCGCAGGCGGCGAGACCGAGGGCGATGGTGAGCGACGCGAGACCGGCGACGGGGCGGCGAAGACGCATGGGCACTCCGAAAAGGTGGCTTGGGGGTCGGATGGCGCGAGCCTAACCCGCAGAGGACCGTACCGGGGGATGCACGGTGGGGTGGGTTGCGCCGACCACCGTACGCCCTGTCGCGGATTGCTCGTTTGTCCCGTTGTCCAAGGACGGCGGCCGGGCGCGACCGGCGACGGCGGGTCCGCGGCCGACTGGCGTTGCACCGCTCCGCGGGCTTGTGTGGGCGCCGGTGAGCGGCCGATGATGCAAGGGATGCCGCCTGCCGCCAACCGCCCACGCGAAGTTCGCGCATGGCTTGCGACCGACCCGCCGCTCGCCGAGCTGCGGGAGGCGTTCCCCTACGAGTGGGAGGTGGTCGAGCGCGAGCTCGGCGACGTGCTCAGCGGCGGCGATCCGGCGCTGCTCGCCGCGTACGCGCAGAAGGTCGCGCGGCCCGCGCCGGTACGGGCCGGGTCGCCACGCTCACCCTCCGGCCTCGATGCCAAGCTCGCGGCGAGCGTGCGCCAGCGGATGGCCGCGGCCGCCGTACGCTCGATCTCGCTGCGCGCTGCGACGGGCACAACCGGCAACGTCGTCCGCTTCAGCACGCGCGCCGGCAAGCTCGCGCAGGGGTTGTTCTTCGAGCGCGGCCTCGAGCGCAAGCCGGTCTCGATGCGCCGTTTCCGGCTCACCTGGCCGCTGATCGGCGACGAGCGCTCCAAGCTCATGCCGCTCGTGCAGCCGCAGGGCATCTACTGCTTCTTCTCGGGCGAGTTCATCAAGGCGCTCGCGGAGCTGATCGGCGACCGCCCAGCCTTGGAGATCGCTGCCGGCGACGGCACCCTCAGCCGGTTCCTGCGCGCCCGCGGCACCGCGATCCGCGCGACCGACGACCACTCGTGGGGTGCGGTGCGTTTCCCGGACGACGTCGAGCGCCTCGATGCGCGCGCAGCCCTGCGCGACGCGCAGCCGCGCGTGGTCGTCTGCAGCTGGCCGCCATCGGGGAACGACTTCGAGCGCGCGGTGTTCGAGACGGCGAGCGTCGAGCGGTACGTCGTGGTCGGCAACCGCCAGACGGCGGGCTGGGGCGACCAGGCCGCCTACGCCGCAGCCGCCGAACACGGCTTCGCGCATCGCGATGCACCCGAGCTCGCCCGGCTCGTGCTGCCGCCCGAGATCGAGCCCGTGGTGCTCGTCTTCGAGCGGGCCCGTTAACCGGCGACCGATCGGCCCCGGCAGGTGCGATCCGTCGCCCGCTACTCGACCGGTGCCGGGACGGTGATGCCCGTCTCGGCGTCGCGCGTGAAACGCACCGGCGCATCGGGATCACGCACCGGCGGCTCGACGAACGGGCTCGTCACGATCGGCCGATCGCGCACGCCCCGCTCGCTGTAGGCGGCGGGCACGAGCACTCCGTCGCCGGCGGTGCGCGGCATGGCGGCCGCGCGCACGGCCTCACGGCCTGCAGCAACGATGAGCGGCACGTCGCCCCGCTCGGGCTGCCCGGAGCTCAAGCGGGCGATGTCAGCGGTGACGGCGAAGGCCGCGTTGCGCCACGTGGCTGCGGTCCACAGCGGGCCGATCAGCTCGCGATCGAGCTTTGCGATCGCCTCCCCCACGGCACGCTCGCGGCCCGGCTCGTCGCGCAGGCCTCGGCGGGCGAGCAGCGGCGCGGCCGACTCGACGATCACGGTGGAGGCGCCGCCGAGCAGCGCGCGGGTTGCCGCCTCGCGCAGGCGCCCGGGCACGGGATCCACACGACCCGCACGGACGCCGTCGACGACGACGCTCGCGGCGCCGAGCAGCCGCGCCACACCGAGGATCGCCGTGCCGGCGATGGCGACCACGACGGTGCGGTCGTCGAGCGGCGGGCGCTCCGGCAGCCAGCCCTCGGGAGCGGCGCGGAGCTCGAGGCCGTCGACCACCGGCAGGGCACTGATGCGATCGCCGGCGAGCAGGACCTGGTTGCCGCGGCGCACGGTCGCGACGCGGTGCCCTGGCAGCAGGCTACGCAACACCTCGACGGCGCGGGCCACGTGCAGCGCGGGCGCCGGCTCACCGGCGTGGTCGAGTACCTCGATGAGCGTGCAGTGCTCGCCTGGGGCGAGCGATGCCCCGACCGATTCGGCGGCGACGGTGGCGACATCGAGCGACTCTGGAATCGCAACCCCGAGCAGCGTCGGGTGGGCGCTCGCCTCTTCGGCTGGCAGGTGGGGCGCCACCGCGCGCAGGCGGCCGGTGCGGCCCCGGGTGGCGAGGGCCTCGAGGTTCGGCGCAACCGCGCGTTCGAGGGCCGTGACGGTGCGGGTGCCCACCGACGCAGCACCGGCCAGGACGACGAGCATCCTGGGTTCGTGCAGCAGCGCTGGCGAGGAAGAGTGGGACATCACGATGGGCCCGGTGCGGAGGCCTCCGAGACCTGGCGCACACAACGGACTCGTCCAGCCTAGACCCGGCCGGGGCGTCCGTCAGTCGGAACGGGGGAAGAACCCATGGTTACCACGCGTTTGTCGGTCACGATGGGTCAACGTCACTGCCCGTTCAGATTCGGCGTCCAGGGAGGACTACTCTGGTACTAGAGGCTCCGCGCGCAACCGGTGCGCCTGCGCCGGCGCGGCGGCCCATGGAGGTTCCGTTGCTGTTCGAGACACTTCGCCGCAAGGCTCAGATGGTCGCCCGGGAGGACGCGCTGCCCGGCCGCGACACCCCGCTCCGCGTCGATCCGACCCATGCGGTCCTCGGCACCTCGATCGTGCCGCCGTACCCCGAGGGCTTCGAAGACATCGAGCTCGGGCTCGGATGTTTCTGGGGTGCTGAGCGCCTGTTCTGGCAGCTGCCCGGCGTCTACACCACCGCCGTCGGCTACGCCGGGGGCTACACCCCGAATCCCACCTACGAAGAGGTGTGCTCGGGCCGCACCGGCCACACCGAGGTCGTCCGCGTGGTGTTCGACCCCGAGAAGATCCCGCTCGACACGATCCTGCGCACCTTCTGGGAGGGCCACGACCCCACTCAGGGCAACCGCCAGGGCAACGACGTCGGCACCCAGTACCGCTCCGCCGTCTACACGACCACGCCGACCCAGGCCGCGGCCGTGAAGGCCTCCGCGGAGAGCTACGGCAAGGCGCTCGCCGATCGCGGCCTCGGTGAGATCACCACTGAGATCGCCGACGCCGGCACCTTCTACTTCGCCGAGACCTACCACCAGCAGTACCTCCACAAGAACCCCGGTGGCTACTGCGGCCTCGGAGGAACGGGAGTCTCGTGCCCCGTGGGCGGCGCCTCGCACGCACGCTGAGCCACCCCGAAGCCTCAATGGGCCAGAGGCCCACCTACGTTTCGCCGCGGCTCATCGCACGCACGATCCACCACCCACAGAGCACGAGATAGCTGGGTTCCCCCGGTTTCTGGACGCATGCAAGTTGTCAGTCATGCGTCCAGAGCCGGAAGGGATTTGGGATGAGGAGCCGACATCCAAGGGAGACCACGCCCCCGCGTGATCACGCTCTAAGCCCTCAACCGCTCGAGACCCACGATGCCGCTCCGCAAGTAGCCCCACCCCCGCTCACACCGCATCGGCCACCGGTCACGCTCCTCGTTCGGGCGCGACCGGTGGCCGATGTCGTTCTGGGGCGAGGCGCCGGTCCTAGTGCGCGAGGACGACCCCCAAGCCCATCACGGCGAGGCTGAGTACGAAGATGACGGGATCGAGCCAGCGCTTGGTGGCCGTGTGCACGTGGTAGCCGATCGTGAGGATCAGGACGGCGAGGATCACGAGCTTGGCTTGGAGGTTGCCATCGCCCCAGGCGTCTTCGTGACCGGCCATCTGCACGCCCGTCAGGATCAGGACGCCGAGCGCGATCAGCGAGCCGAGCCCGAACCGCTTGGCGACCGCCTTCATCTCGTCCTTGCCCTTGAGGATGGGCACGAGCACGCCGGCGAGCATGATCTGCCCGCCGATGAAGAACGCCATCGCAAGCAGGTGCAGGAAGTGCACGACGGTCCAGATGTCCATAGGGCCGCAGGCTATCCGCACGCCAAGACCAAATAAGCCGTGCGTTGAGAGTGGTGGATCGTGCGTGCGATGGCCCGCCCGCGAACGTAGGTGGACCTCCGGTC
>JAGIBJ010000016.1 GCA_017744415.1 Solirubrobacteraceae bacterium | reverse complement strand
GGTACGCGTGATGGCGCCCGTGGCGGCCTTGGCGATCGTGAAGCGGTTGCCCGAGCGGGAACCAGCGACGATCGAGTAGGCGTTGGCGGCCGAAGCGGTCACCTGGACCTCGCCGGCAGCCGGAGCGGCAGCGACGAAGTTGAGGCCCGTGTTGGTGCCGAGGCCGGTGGTCGTGGTGCAGGCGGTGTAGTCCTGCGTGTCGGTGTAGCAAGCCTCAACCATCGACACCGCGTTGCGGGCGTCCGTCTTGGCGGACGAGTCCTGGGCGCGACCGCGCTGACCGATGAAGTTCGGCAGAGCGATGGCGGCGAGGATGCCGATGATGAGGATGACGACGAGAAGCTCGATGAGGGTGAAGCCCTGCTCGTCAGAAAGTCGATTGCGCATGCAGTCTCCTGGGGGCACGTGTGGTTCGTAGTGGTTCGCCGGGTCGGCACCCTAGATATCGGGTCTGGACCCCATGCCTTGAGCGGGTTCGCGCGGCGTGGACATCCGATCGACGGGGCGGGCCCCAAACTCGCATTACGCCCGACAACTCGGGCGATTCGGCGGGCACGGCAACGCGCCTGTGGCGTCGGGACCAGCGGTCACGTGCGGGCGCCACGGGGCGCGTACGCGCCACGAGGAGCGCTGGTGCAACGACAACGGCCCGTACGCCACCAAAAGGGCATACGGGCCGTCTGCGGCGCTCTGAGGGCGCGGGGCGCGCCCCGAGGACTACTTCACGATGGTGACGTTCTTCGCCAATGCGAGCTTGTCGCCGCTGGGCGCGACGACCACGCCGCGGAAGGAGACCACGAGCTTGGCCTGCCTCTTGAGCTTGCCTGCGTACGCCTTCTTGAACTTCACGACGAACTTCACGGTGCCGCCCTTGGTCAGGGTGGCTTTGCCCGAGCCGATCGTGAACATCGGCGTCTTGCTCTTGATCCCGGCCTTCTTGGCTGCGGCCTTGGTGATCATCGCCTTCACCGTGAACTTGCTCTTCGCAGTGGCCTTGAAGCCCACGGCGACGCCGTTCTTGTAGGCCTTCTTGGCCTTCTGCTTGGCGGTGATGCTCAGGCCGGCGGCGAAGTCGTCGAGCTGGATCGCGTCCGAGGCGTCGGTGTTGGTCTCGTTGAGGCTGTCGACCTGCGCCTGGGCGATGGCCACGTCGACCACGACCGGGTTGTTGATCGTTCCGCCGCCGCCGGGAATCGTGACAGGGTTGCCGGTGCCGCCCGGGGGCGTCGGGGTCGCCGTCGGCTTCGGCGTCGGGGTGGGAGTGCCGCTACCGCCGCCACCGCCACCGCCACCGGCCGCCTGGACCGTGATCGGGAGCACCGCGATGTTCGTGGCGCCGTCGTTGTCGGTCACCTTGAGCTTCACGGCCACCGTGCCGGCGTTCGGGTAGCTCTTGCTGGCGGTCGCGCCGTTGGTCTCGAACGACCCGTTGCCGTCGAGGTCCCACGCATAGGCGGAGAGCGTGCCGTCCGAGTCGGTCGATCCGGTGCCGTCGAACGAGACGGACTGGTTGATCTGCGGCGTCGTCGTCGAGGCGACCGCCTTCGCAGTCGGTGCGGCCGTCACCTTCACGTCGTGCTCGACGACCGCGGTGGCGCCGAGGTTGTCGCGCACCCGCAGCGACACCGAGTAGAGACCGGGCTGCGAGTAGCTCGTGGTGTACGTCTTGTTGCTGCCCTGGTCGATGTAGTTGCCCGTGGTGCCGGCGTCGAGGTTCCACTCGTAGCCGATGATCGTGCCATCGGGGTCGAAGGCCGTGGTGGCGTCGAACGTGATCTGCTGACCGACCTGCAACACCGGCGTGACGCCGACGGCGTAGCCGGTGAAGGCGAACTTCGCGATCGGATCCTGGTTGGCGGTCGTGATCACGAGCGACTTGACCGCGGTGGCGCCGAGATCGTTCGTCGCGCGGACGCGGACCACGTGCGTGCCGGCCTCGGCGAACGCGGTGCTCGCGGCGCCGGTCACCTTGGTCGGCTGACCGGACACCGTCGAGGGCGAGCTCGTCGCCTCGAACGTGCCGTTGTCATCGAGGTCGAACTCGATCTTCGTGATCTTGTCGCCGCCCGCCGAATCGCTGATCAGCGCGCTGAGCGACACCGTCTGACCGGCGTCCGGCTGGGTGGGGTCGGCGGTGAGGGCCTCGACCACCGGGAGTTCGGAGAAGATCACGCTCCGCTCAACGGTGCTCACCTTCCCGTTGCTGTCAGTCACGCGGAGCTTCACGGCCTTGGTGCCGCGCGTCTGGCTGGGCAGCGTGATGCTGTTGCCTGAGCCGTCGGTGTAGGCGCCGGGAGCACCGGCCGAGGTGTGGGTGTCCCAGCCGTAGCCGGTGATCGTCGGCGGGGTGATGGCCGGATCATCCGACTTCGTCACGGTGGCCGACGCGGTGAGCGTGCCGCCGGTGGCCGGATCGAGGACGAGCGGGTCGATGCCCCCGAACCACGCGTCCGGGCCGGCCTTGGCGCCCGGGGTGGCCGAGCAGACTGCAGCGGCGACGCCGAGGCGCCAGCTGCCGAGCGTGCCGACCGCCTGGGTGCCGGCCGAGCGGCCGCGACGGAACGAGCGGGGATCCGAGGGCGGGTCGACGTCGGTCACGCGGAGCTTCCAGTCACCGGAGCGCTTGGCGCCCGACATGAGTGCCGAAAGGTCGTCGTTGGCTTGGATCGTGGCGCCGCTCTGGAGGCCGTCGGGATCCGTCTGGAGATCGACGGCGCCGGGCGTGCCCTTCGAGACGAACGTCAGGTTGGTGAAGTGGTTGTTCTTGTAGGCCTCGTCGTTGCCCGGGAACGCGGAGCGCTCGGAGTCGTCGAAGAGCGTGACGGTCTTGCCGTCCGGCGACACCAGCTGGAGCTTGATCCAGTGGGGCGTGTAGATGTAGTCGAGGCTGTCGATGTGGACCTGCACACCGCGCACGTAGTCGTTGACCGAGTCGCCTGAGGCCGGGGTCGGGACGGTGACGTTGTAGGGGGTCGTCGTGCCGTTGAGGATCGTCGCGCCGGCCTGGGAGGTCGCGTAGGTGCGGTAGGCACCCGCGGCGCCCGTCGGCACGTTGAACGCGCCCCCGAACGTGCCGTCGTTGCCCGCGACGCTGACGCTGAACGCCGCGTTCTTGCCGCACTGGAAGTTCGTGCCCAGCGTCGCTCGGTAGCGCACCGGGGTCGTGGTGCCCGTGCTGGGCAGGTCGACAGCGGGGTAGCTCGGATCGTTCGCCACGTCGCCGTTGTTCTCCGAGAACGCGGCCGACGAGGTCACGGTGGTGATCAGCTGGTCGGAGGTGCCGAGCTGGCCGCGGCCGCCCTGGTAGTCACCACCGCCCGTATTGCTGAAATGCGTAACGAAGTCGAAGGTCTCGCCTGGCGAGAGGATGCCGTCGCTGTCACCCGTGTGATCGACGGTCACGCCGGTGGGAGTGAGCGTCAGCGCGGCCGATGCCGTCGCCGGCACCACCAGCGCAGCGGCGGCCAGCGCGGCGGCGGGCAACAGGCGTAGGAGACTCATGCCCCTCGTATCGGTGCGCGCGTATGGGAGGCGTATGCCGCTCGGCGGGCGGTCGACCCCTCCCCCTCGGCGATCCGTCCAGTGTCATACCCAGAAGGTCGACCGCCGCTGGCGCGCCAGCGCTCCGGTCACACCGTGGGACGGTCGATCAGAACGCCGGAATCACGCGTTCGGTGGTCGGTGCGCCAGGCCGCTACGCCGCAGGGTGGACCGCGGCTGCCTGGGCGTCATACCCCGGCTCCCACTGGCCCGAGCCCTGACACCACGGGCAGGCGACTTCGATCTGCCCGCCCTCGCGGTTGGCGAACACGCGGCCGGTGGCGCGGCAGGCGGAGCACGGCTGCGGACCGCCAGTGGCCTCCTCGGCGGACTCGTTGCGCGCGGCTCGGCCGTTGCGTGCGGGGGCGGTGGTGTCGGCCATGCGCGGCAGCTTAGTCAACGCGGGCGCTGGGCGGCACGATTCCCCGCCGGCAACCGCGGACGGGGCGGCCGGGCCGTGCCCGGAGCGGCCGTGGAGCGGTGATCTAGGCTCCGGGCCGTGCCCTCGGATGGTCGCTTTGCCCCCTCCCCCTCGTCCGATCTCCACCTGGGCAACCTGCGCACCGCGCTGATCGCCTGGCTGGCGGCGCGCCACCAGGGTGCGCGGTTCATGTTGCGGATCGATGATCTCGACGGGGGCCGCTCCCGGCCGGAGATCGCCGAGCGTCAGCTGGCGGATCTGGCGGCGCTCGGGCTCGATCACGACGGGCCGGTGCCGAGGCAGTCGGAGCGGCTCGGGAGGTATCGGGCCGCGTTCGAGCACCTCGAGGCGGCCGGCCAGGTGTATCCGTGCTTCTGCACGCGGGCGGAGATCCGCGAGGCGTCGAGTGCGCCGCACGGCCGCCCGGCGGGGAGCTACCCGGGTACGTGCCGATGGCTGTCGGAGCCGGAGCGTGCCGAGCGTGCGGCATCGGGCCGCGTGCCGGCGTGGCGGCTGCGGTCGTCGCTGGCTCCGGAGCTCGTCGTCGATCTCGTGCAGGGCACGGTGCGCGTGGCACCGGAGGATGTCGTGCTGCGGCGTGCCGACGGTGGGTTCGGCTATCAGCTGGCGGTGGTGCTCGACGATGCCGACCAGGGCGTCGGCGAGGTGGTGCGCGGCGCCGATCTCCTCGATTCGGTGGGCACGCAGCGCGAGCTGCAGCGCGCGCTCGGGCTCCCGCCGGTGGACTACGCGCACGTGCCGTTGATGCTGGGTCCTGACGGCGAGCGCCTCGCCAAGCGGCACGGCGCCTCCACCCTCGCCGATGCCCTCGCGGGGACGAGCGGGGTCAAGCTCGCGGGCGTCACGCCGGGCACTCCGGCGAGCGCTGCGGAGGTACGCGGATCCCTTGCCGCGTCGGCCGGTCTGTGTGAACCCGGGTCCGTTCCGGAGCTCGACGAACTCGTCGCGGGCTTCTCGTACCGCCGTCTGCCGACCGAATCGACCATGATGCAGGGATGCTGAGGTTCGTCCGCGTCGTGATGCCCGTCGTCCTGATGGTCGCCGGCATCGTCGTGATCGCGGTCGGTGGAGCCTCTGAGGAGTCGCTCGAGGTCGGCATCCCGGTGTTCTCCGCGGGCGCTTCGATCTGGTTCGTCAACTTCCTCTGGCGCGTCGGGGTGTCGGGCGACAAGGACCGCGACGTCGAAGAGGACGCACGCGACTATTTCGCGAAGCACGGCCACTGGCCCGACGAGACCCCCGGCGGGGAGGCAGGCCGTTGACGTCTCGCACGGCGGACGCCTCGCTCCTGGCGACGAATGACGAACTCCGGCGGTTCGCCGAGCTGGCGGAGGCGCGTGGGCGCTTCGCGATCGACACGGAGTTCGTCGGCGAGGGCAAGTACCAGTCGCTGCTCTGCCTCGTGCAGGTGGCGGTCTACCTCGACGATGCGGGCAAGGACGACGAGCCATGGGTGCTGCTGATCGACCCGCTCGATCGCGACATCGATCCCTCTCCCATCGCTCGGATCCTCGCCGATGAGGAGATCGAAGTGATCCTCCACGCCGCTCGCCAGGACGTCGCCCTGCTGCGCCGCACCTGGCAGACGGAGGTGACGCGCGTGTTCGACACGCAGATCGCTGCGTCGTTCGCCGGGCTGCGCGCCCAGATCGGCTACGAGGCGCTCCTGCGCTCGATCCTCGGCGTGAAGCTGCACAAGTCGGCGAGCTTCACGAAATGGGATCGCCGCCCACTCACCTCCGAGCAGCTGCGTTACGCCCGTGAAGACGTCCTGCACCTCGAGGAGGCTGCGGTGAAGATCCAGGAGCGGCTGCTCGAGTCAGGGCGCCTCAGCTGGGCCGTCCAGGAGTGCGCGCCGCTCGCCGCCGCCTCCGACGACCGCGACCCCGACGTGCTCTTCGAGCGCTTGCCGAAGATCGCCGGTCAGGACCCGGTCACGCGCGCCGTCGCCCGGCAGCTCGTGGTGTGGCGTGAGACCACCGCCGCCGCTCAGGATC
>JAGIBJ010000015.1 GCA_017744415.1 Solirubrobacteraceae bacterium | reverse complement strand
GGGGGGGGGGGGGGGGGGGGGGGGGGGGGGGGGCCACGGTGGTCGCGGCTGCGCGCGGCGCCGCGCCCCCTGGCCCCGCGCCGATGCGGCATGCGCGTTCATGCGTCGCTCGCCGACTCCGCGGCATCGCTCAGCCGCGCCGCGGCACGAGCTCGGGCCGGCGAGATCACACCGGTTGCGGCGATCACGAGCCCGGTGATCGCGACGATGACCGAGACGGTGAGGGCGGCGTGGAAGCCGTCCATCGTCGCCGCGGTCGTCGCGCCCTCCACGGCCCCGCCGGCCTCCATCGCAGCGGTCGCAATCGCGAGGCTCATCGCGCCACCGAACTGCAGTGAGGTGAAGAGCAGCCCGGATGCGAGCCCCTGCTCCTCGTCGCTGATGCCCTGCGTTGCCGCCATGTTCAGCGGTCCGAACGTGAGCACGAAGCCGAGGCCGGCAAAGAGCATCGTCGGCAGGAACCCGCCGAGGTAGCTGGAGGTGGCGGTGAGGTCGATCGCCAGCGCGTAGGCGATCACGAACGCGACCATGCCGCTCGCGATCACGGGCGCCGAGCCGAAGCGGGTGACGAGCTTGCCCGACTGCGGCGATCCGAACGCAACCATCAGGCCAGCCGGCAGAAACGCCCCGGCCATCTCGAACGCGCTCCAGCCGCGCAGCTGCTGCATGTAGAGCGTGCCGACGAACTGGAACGCGATCCAGCCGCCAAACACCGTCATCGCGACGAGGTTGGCCCTGCGCAGCTGCGGCATCCGGAAGATCCCGAGGCGCACGAGCGGGTAGAGCGAGAGCCGCTCCACGGCGACGAACGCCCAGAGCAGCGCGGCGACCGAGACCAGCGAGCCGATCGTGCGTGCCGAGCCCCAGCCGGCGTTCGGTGCCTCGACGATCGTGAACACCGCCAGCAGCATGCTCGCCGTGATCAGCGCCGCGCCCGGGAGATCCATCGAACGGTGCGCGGTCTCCTCGCGCGGATGATTCGGCACGTACTTGACCGCGAGTGCAATCAGGCCGGCCGTGAGGATCACCGGCACGAGGAAGGTGAACCGCCAGCCGAGCTCGGTGAGCGCGCCGCCGAAGATCAGGCCGCTGGAGAAGCCGGTCGCGCCCGTGGCCGCGTAGATGCCGAGTGCGCGGTTGCGGGCCGGGCCCTCAGCGAACGTCGTGGTGACGATCGAGAGCGCGGCGGGCGCGGTGAAGGCCGCCGCGACACCCTTCAGGAAGCGGGTCGCGATGAGCAGCGTGCCGTCGGTGACCAGTCCGCCGAGCAGCGACGCGCCCGCAAAGAGCGCAAGCGCGGCGAGGAACACCCGCCGCCGCCCGAGCAGGTCCGCCGCGCGGCCGCCGAGCAGCAGGAAGCCGCCGTAGCCGAGCACGTAGCCGGAGACGATCCACTGCAGGCTCGAGGTGCCCATGTGGAGGTCGGCGTCGATCGACGGCAGGGCCACGCCCACCATCGAGATGTCGAGGCCGTCGAGGAACACTGCGCCGCACACGACCAGCAGCAGTGCCCAGGCCCTTCGGTCGAAGCGCTCGCTCGTGATGTGGGAGGAGGCGGTCATCGTCGTCATGGCAGGCACGATACAACATGCATGTGCATGCATTGCAAGTGCATGCATTGAACGCGCACGCATCCATCGTGCGCTAACGTGTCTCCTGTCATGCCGACGAAGCAGCAGAACCTCACCGAGGAATGGCGCGATCTCATGGCGCGGCACGCCCGCGTGAACGCCGCGCTCGAGCGCGATCTGCAGCGCCGTCACCAGCTCACGGTCACTGAGTTCGAAGCGCTCTCGCGCCTCGTCGAGAACAGTGAGGACGGCTGCCGGCTCCAGGTACTCGTCGACGAGATCCACATGAGCCAGAGCGCCCTCTCGCGCCTGATCGGCCGCCTGCACGACGAGGGTCTCGTCGAGCGGCGCACCTGTGCCGACGACCGCCGCGGCATCTACGCCTGCATCACCGACGCCGGCCGCGAGCGCCTCGCCGCCGCCCAGGTCACCCAGGCCGAAGTGCTCGAGAAGACGCTGCGCGACTAGCGGCGGTGCGCGCGTTGGCGGACGCGCCGCCAGTGCCGGAGTCGCTGCCGGCGCCTACGTGGGCGCCACTCGTGCGGTGCTGATCACCCGGGCACCGGGGCGGTGCCGCGGCCGGCACTGGTGAGGGGCTGCGGTTGGTGGTCGTGTGCGGTGACGGTGGAGGCTGACCCGCGCTAGCTGGCGAGGTGTGTCTTGGTTGGCGGCCGGCGGGGCGCTGAACAGGCCAGTTGGCTGGTTGGGTTCGGGCGACTTGCCTGATCGGTGATGGCTGTCGCCGGATGGCAGCGTCGACTTCGGGGGACGTGCTCGATGCGGGCGTCGTCGGCGCTGGCGTGGCGTCGGCGGGACAGCGGGATCCTGGCTGGATCCGGCCCAAGCTTGGATCTTGGGCCGCGACAACGGCGACTATGCCCGCCCGCGCGGCCCGCGTTTGCGCAGCGCGCGCGGTCTGGCACGGCGCGCTGGCCGCGGGCCGCCGCTGACGACGCCAGGTGGCGCGCCGCCGACGAAGTCGCCGGTGCACGCGCCGATCCGCCACCAACGCCCCGGCCGTGAGGACTGCCCGCACAACGACTCGGGGTGCCGACGAAGTCACGTTCAGCCCAGCCGGCCACCTGCGACGGCCGCCCACCCAACTAAGACCGGACGCCAAGCGCTTCTCCCTCGTGGTTGCGCGCCGAAAGGCGCCTCACCGCCGGCTTGGCGTCACCGCCGGCTCGACGCCGGCCGCCAGCGAGGCGGCACCGCCAACACGGCCTGCCGCCGCCGCCCGCCGCCGCTCGCCGCCGCTCGCCGCTCGCCGCTCGCCGCTCGCCGCCGTCGCCACTCGCCGCGGCCCGCCCGGCCGCGGCCCGGCCGCCCCTAGCGCCGCGCCCCTACTGGCCGAGGGCCAGCGCCCCGATGACTTCGCGCCACCAGCTCTGCTCGGCGTCGCTCTGGGCGAGGCCGAGGCGGCGCTCGGCGGCGCGTCGAAGGTCGCGGGCGGTGCCGACGGCGGTGACGCTGCCGGTGTAGGCGAAGCGGCCGTCTTCGAGCGCGACGACGGCGCCGGGCTCGTCGCGGCGGGTACGGATCTGCTCGATCACCATCGTCCCGCCGACCTGCGGCGGGCGGCCAGGATCGCCATCGACCTCGCGCCAGGGGCCGGTATAGAAGATCGTCGCCTTGCGCACGCCGACGGGCCGGCGCTCGGGGCGCTGCATCGGGCCGCGGCGCCAGCGGCCGAGGAGCTGCTGGAAATCGCTGAAGGCCTCTTGGCGGACGAGGATGTGGAGCTCGTCACGGGCCTGGATCACCGTGGAGCCTCGGGGCGGGACGGCGGCGCTGTTCTGGACGATCAGGTTGAGGAGGGCGTCGCGCGGAAGCTCGAGGTCGCGGACGTGGAGGCCGACGATCGCGTCGTCGGGCCGCACCGCGTACTGCACCACTTCGGCACCGAGGCGGCGCACCGCGCCGGTCTCCATGAGCGGCGCCGGGATCGCGCGGTGCTCGGTCGTGACCCCGAGGCGTTTGGCGAGCGGCTCGAACGTTGCGGCCTGTAGGACGGTGCTGACGGTGACGGCGAAGAACACGATGTTGAAGATCTCGTGAGCCCCGGGAACGCCGGCGATGATCGGGAACGTCGCGAGCACGATGGGCACGGCGCCGCGCAGACCTGCCCAGCCGAGCACGATCCGCTCGGCGAACGAGAAGTCCATCCGGCCGAGCACCATCACCACCGCCAGCGGTCGCGCCACCACGGCGGTGAGGATCGCCAGAAGCGACCCGGCGAGCGCCACCTCAGGCAGCTGCGACGGGTAGACGAGCAGGCCGAGGGTGAGGAACAAGCCGAGCTGAGCGACCCACGCGAGGCCCTCGTGGAAGGTCTCGATGGTGCGCTGCGCCGGGATCTCGTCGGCGGTGAACGCGACGCCGCAGAGGAAGACGGCGAGGAAGCCGGAGCCGTGGAGCGTGTCAGCGCCGCCGAACGCGAGCGAGCCGATCGCGAGCGATGCGACGGGGTAGAGGCCGGCCGAGCCGAGCTTCACGGAGCGCAGCGCCCAGGCGCCCGCCATGCCGACGAAGATGCCGATCGCGGCGCCGATCACGAGCTCCTCGAGGAAGAGCAAGGCGATGTCGGCGGCGCCGGTTTCCGGCTCGGTGATGAGCTCGATCAGGGCGACCGTGAGGAGCACGGCGACCGGGTCGTTGAGGCCGGCCTCGCCCTCGAGCGTGTGAGCGAGCCGCCGCCGGATCGTCGAGCCGCGCATGATCGCGAACACGGCCGCGCCATCCGTACCGGCGACGATCGACCCGAGCAGCAGGCTCTCGAGCAGGCTCAGATCCAGCAGCCACCACGCGATGACGCCCGTGATCGCGGCCGTGAGTACGGTGCCGAGGAGTGCGAGCAGGCTGGCCGGCACGGCCACCTCCCGCAGCGCCCGCAGCTCGATCGCGAGGCCGCCTTCGAAGAGGATCAGCGCGAGCCCGGCGACGCCGACGGCCTTCGCCATCTCGTAGTTGCCGAAGTCGATCCAGCCCAGCGCGTCGGAGCCGACGAGCATGCCGATCGCGAGGAAGGTGACGAGGCCGGGGACGCGCAGGCGGCCGGCCAGCAGCGAGGCGGCCAAGGCGACGGCGAGGAGCGCGCCGATCACCAGGATCGTCTGGCCCTCATGCACGCGCAGATCTCCCCCGGCGCAGAGCGTCGAGCGTCATCGGCGAGAGCACGTCCCTACCCTCGCACATCTCGGTTCGACGTATGTCGAAGGTTGCGCGCCAATGCGTCGCAGGCTGCCGCGTGCGGGCAGTGCGCGGTGCGCGGCCGACGGTGGCCGGCGCCGACCTGGATGGCGCGGTGATTAGTCGGCGGCGCCGAACACTTCGCGGCCGGCGAGCGGCGCGTCGAGCTTCACCGGCAGCACCGGCGTCGCCTTCTCGGCCGAGCGATCACCGGCGCAGCCGCGCTCGTCCTTGACGACCGTGATCACGACGCGCCCGCCGGTCTCGATCGCGAACGGCTGGTAGCTCACGCACGCACGGTCGCGGCCCACGGCCTGCACGCTCACCTGGGCCTCGCTGTCGACGGCGCGCACCACTTTGAACGGCACCGGCTCGGGCGTCGTGGAGTAGGGGCGCTCAGCGGCGGCCAGCGGCGCGCCTCCTCCTCCGCAGCCCGACGCGGCCACGAGGAGCGGGACGCTGACGAGGGTGAGGACGAGGGACCGGGCCGGGACGAGGCGCATAGACGGGTGATCGGCACCTGGGTCCCCCGACCTGAGCCGCAACGGACCGCGCTGGCCGCACCTTCGGGCCACGCGCCCTCGTGCCCGGCACGGTCAGCGGGCGCGCGGCGACAGATAGGGTTCGCGGCATGCCGACGAACTCGCCCGAGCAGCCGCGCATCGCCCCCGGTGGCGTGCGCGAGATCGGCCGCCCGACCTGGTGGTTCATGCAGCTCGTCACCAAGCGCACCGGCGGCCCGATCCCCAACGTGATGCGCACCCTCGCGCGGCACCGCGGGCTCTTCCTGCCGTGGCTCTTCTACTCGTCGCGCCTCATGCCGTTCGGCTCGCTCAAGGGCACGGAGTCGGAGCTGATCATCCTGCGCGTGGCGTCGCGCACCGGCAGCGACTACGAACGCCACCACCACGAGGCGCTCGGCGCCCAGGCCGGCCTCGGCGCCGATGTGATGGCGTGGACCAAACTGCCGCGCGGCTCGAGCGAACCGGCACCCGGCGACGACGGCATCGAGGGCGCCCTCGCCGAGCTCCTCGTACAGGCGACCGACGAGCTCCTCGACGACCGCGATCTCTCCGACGACACCTTCGCCGCGCTCAGCGCCCGCTTCGACGAGCGCCGAGTGCTGGAGATCTGCCTCCTCGCCGGCCACTACGCCGGCCTCGCCGCCACGCTCAAGGCCGCGCGCGTGCAGCTCGAGCCGGGTGCCGGGATGCACAAGTTGCGCTAGCTGTAGTTCCTGAGCACGTTGTTCATCCGGCCCTCCTTGGAGGCTGGTGG
>JAGIBJ010000014.1 GCA_017744415.1 Solirubrobacteraceae bacterium | reverse complement strand
GTCCGGCGGCGCGCTTTGGCTCGCCTGGCGGCTCGCGTCGCTGCGGCGCCTCCCCGGCTCGCTTCGCAGAGGCCACCCGGCCCCGCTGGTGGGCGTGGTCGCCAGCGCTGCCGGATCTTCGACGATCGCAGCGGTAGGTCGGCGTTGTTTGGGTCGCTCGGGCCGGGATCAGTCGGTCCTGCGTCCTCGTTCTGAGGGTCGGCGTCGGTGGTGAGTGGGGCCCGGCTTGTGGGGTGTCTTCTGAACCCTGGCGACGGCTCGCCTGGCGGCTCGCCCCGCCAGGGTCGGAAGGCGGTGGCAGCGCGACGGCGTGGCGAGCCATCGAGATCCGTGTATGTCGTTGGCGACCCGCAAAACGCAGGCGCAGAACGACATACACGCCGCTGGCGCCGCGCGTGGCGTGGGGTTCCTGGTAACTCTTCGAGGGTGAGCGAACCCCGCCCGAACTACGACACGCACGCCCAGGTGCTGCGCACGCTCGAGGCCGCACGCGACGCGGATCCTCGGCAGGCGCCGTTCGGCGTGCTGATCGGCGACCCGTTCGAGGGCGGCGACGAGCAGTTCTTCTGGTACCCGACGCGCTTCGCGCTCGAATACGCCCTCCTCGACGCCCACGCGTTCGTCGACGCCGAAGCGTTCGAGGAAGACCAAGACGAATGGCGCGAACCGCAGTTCGACCTCGACATGGCGCTACGCGACCTGCCCGACCTCGGCCCCGACGCCGCCGAAGAACTCGACGAACTCGTCAACGACTTCTTCCACATCATCTGGATCGGCCACCTCGACGACCTCGTCAGCGGCGACGACCCCCTCGCCGGCGCTCTCCGAGAAGAGCTCCGAGCCGCCGCAGGCCGCGACGACGACCCCGCACCAATCACCAACGCCGAACTCGACGACTTCATCGATCTCGTCCGCGTCTTCGGCCAGCCCGACTGAGGCGGCTGGGGGCGGCGCCTCGCACGCACGCTGACCCACCCCCCGATCCTCGATGTAGCAGGGCTACACCTGCGGTCGTGGGCGGCCAGCGTGGGCGCTCGCCGCTTCGCGCCGAAGGCCCATCGCACGCACGATCCACCACCCCCAGCCACCTCAGGAGGCGGCTGGGGCGGCGCCTCGCACGCACGCTGAGCCACCGCTGTTCTTCGATGTAACAGGGCTACAGCCCGCGGGCGAAGTGGCGCCAGCTGGGGACGAGACGTGAGCTGGTGACCTCGTCGCTGGCGGCGCCGAGGAAGCCGATGGCGGTGGAGCCGTCGAGGAGGGTGATCGGGCCGAGCGCGAGGTGCGGCGGCACGCGGTGGACGAAGCTTCCGAGCGCCTCCGACGGAAGGGCCCACAGCTCGACCTCCACACCGAGCCCACCGGTCGACGCGGTCGCGGGCGACTCACGGCCGACACGCTCGATGCCGGGCCGCGGGCCGAGCGGCGTGTCGAGCACGTGGAGCACGTAGTCGGGCGAGGTGCGCGTGAGGCGGAGGTATTCGCCGCCCGCGCCCGTGAGCTCGTGGTTGAGCGGCAGACCGGCCATGTGGGCGCCGCCGACGGCGAGCAGCAACCGGCCCTCGGCGTCGGTCGCCGGCGGAGCGCCAGCAGGGCGCAGCAGCGTGGGCTCGCTCACGTCGCCCGTGCCGACCGGCGCGCCAGAGTCGCGCACGGCCGCCTCGAACCGCGCCCCCAGCTCGAGCACCCGCGCCTCCTGGAAGGCCGGCGCGTGGAACGAGACGCCGAACGGCAACCCGTCGCAGCGGCGCGCCGCCGGCAGCGCGAGCACGGCGAGATCGAGCAAGTTGCCGAACGTGGTGAAGAGGCCGAGGCGAGCGTTCGCGCCGACGGGGTCTGCCGCGAGCTCCTCGTGGGTGGGATGCTCGAGCACGGTCGGCGTGAGGAGCGCGTCGACGGTCGCGAGCGTGGCATGCGCGCCCGCCGAGAGCACGCGGATGCGGTCGAGGTCGTCGAAGAGCGTCGCGGCCGACGGCGAGGCACCAGCGAGCACGAGATCGCGCACCGTCGGATCCAGCGCCGTGTCGCCCGGGTCGGTCGCGAACGCCTGCTCGATGAACGTGCCGACGCTGGCGTAACGCTCGGCCACGAACGCGCTGCCGTAGAGCATGCTGCCAGCCTCGAAGAACGGCTCCAGGTCGACCGGCACGAGCTCGACCTCGCCGGCTAGCTCCGTGGCGACGGCGAGCGCGGCCTCCCACGCTGCCGCAGCCTCGGGATCGATCCGCGTGCCCTCCGGGAGGGCCGCGGGCACGCCGAGGCGCAGCGCCCGGCCGGCACCGAGGCGCGGTGGCAGCGCCCCGAGGCCCTCGGGGGCGGTGAAACCGTCGGCGGTGCGCGACCACGCATCGGCCGGATCCGGCCCGGCGAGGACCGTCAGCGCCAGCGCCGCCGAATCGACATCGGCTGCGAACACGGAGACCACGTCGAGCGACCGACACGCGGGGAGCACGCCGGCGGTGCTCACGAGCCCCTTGCTCGGCTTCAGCCCGACGATCCCGTTGAGCGCGGCGGGCACACGGCCCGAGCCGGCGGTGTCGGTGCCGAGCGCGAGCGGCACGTCGCCGCGGGCGACTGCCACGGCCGAGCCCGAGCTCGACCCGCCGCTCACGTGTCCGGGCAGGCCGGCCGCATGCGGCGCGCCGTAGGGCGAGCGTGTGCCGTTCAGGCCGGTCGCGAACTGATCGAGATTGGTGGTGCCGACGATTACGGCGCCGGCATCGGCGAGGCGCTGCACGGCCGTGGCGTGAACCGCAGCCGGCCCGTCGGCGAAGCTCGGGCACGCCGCCGTCGTCGGCAGGCCAGCGACATCGATGTTGCCCTTGATCGCCACCGGCACGCCGGTGAGCGGGAGGTGCGCGCCGCCCGCTGACGACTGCGCCGCGCCGGCGGCCACGGCCGCGGCGTCGAGGCGGTCGATCCACACGGGGTCGAACGACTCCGCCGGCTCGAGCGACGTGCCCTGGCCCTCGGCGGCCGGGCGGCCATAGGCATCGGCGCGGCCCAGCGCTGCCGCGGCCTCGAGCTCCGGCGTCGACGCGCCCGAGCGCACCCGCCCGAGCACCTCACCGAGCGACTCGGGTGCCCACACCCCGGCCACGCGCGCGGAGTGGGCAGCGGCCGACGGATGATCTGCGGGAGACGCGGTACTCATCTGCAGGAAAACCTCTCGATTCTGGGAGGGCGGGTCAAGCGTTCCAGCGCTCGCGCTCGGCGTCGAAGGCCGCTGCGCGCGAGGCACGGATCGTGGCGATCTCGTCGGCGTGCGCCGCTTCGAGCGCGAGGCGGTCGGCGAGCCGCAGCGTGCCGTCGGTGATCGACACCACGTGACGCCCGGCGGCCGACGCATCGCGCAGGCGCGCGAGTTCGGCCTCGTCGACGAGCTCGAAGCGGATGCGATCGAAGTGACGCAGCAGCCACGGCGGCTCTCCGTCGACGCGCCCTGGTGCGGTGACGCCACCGACCGATGCCGCGCGGTTCCACACCTGGACCGTGCGGCCGAACATCTGGTAGCCGCCGGGGCCCTCCATGCCGTAGATGCAGAGGAACGAGCCGCCGATCCCCACGGCGTTCTCGGGGGTCCACGTGCGCGGCGGCGTGTACTTCGTCGTCACGAGCTGGTGGCGCGGATCGAGCGGGAGCGCCACGGGGGCGCCGAGGTACACGTCGCCCAAGCCGATCACGCAGTAGCTCGCACTGAGGATGGTGTCCTGCACCTCGGCGATCGAGTCGAGCCCGTTGATCCGCCGGATGAACTCGATGTTGTCGGGACACCACGGTGCGTCGGGTCGCACGCCGGCGGCATAGCGGCGCATCGCCTCGACCACGCCCGGATGCTCCCAGCAGAGCGGCATCACGACCTCGCGTGAGGGCACCTCGAGCTCGGCGGCCGGCGGCAGGCCGGCCTCGAGCTCGCGCATGGCGGCGATCAGGTCGGCATGGTCGAGCTGGCTCGGATTGAACCGCACCTGCATGCAGCGCATGCCCGGGGTGACGTCGAGGACGCCCGGGATGGCGACGTTCTGCAGCGCCTGCTGAAGCGCGTGGACCCGGAAGCGCAGCGCGAGATCGGTGACGGGCTCGCCGTATTCGACGACGAGGTCCTGGTCGCCGGCGCGCCGGTAGCGCACCGGCGGCGTGAGGCCGAGATCGGTAGCGCCAGGAGGAGCCGGATCTTCTGCGAGGATCGCCTCGGTGAGCCCGGCCCGCAGCGTGCCGCCGCGCACCACGCCACCGCTGGCCTGCACGACGCCGCTCTCGTCGCCGGGGCGCAGCCGCACGTGGTCGCCGGGCCGCAGCTGCCCGATCTTCCAGCGGTCGCGGATCGCGACGCAGAGCGGCGCCGCGAAACCACCGAGGCTCGGTCCGTCGGGGCCCACGATGATCGGCGTCGATCCGCTCACCATGATCGCCCCGAGCGCGTACGGCGTCTCGGTCACGTTGCTCGGGTCCAGGCCCGCGTCGCCGCCGCTGTCGCGTGCCCACTCGGGCTCGGCGCCCTCGAGGCGCACGCCGGTGCGGTCGGCCATCGTGCCGACGGTCCACGTGGCCGAGAGCATCGTCTCGAGGCCCTCGGGCGCGAGCACGTCGGGGGCGCCGTGCGGGCCGTGGAGGACGTGCAGGATCCACGGGTCGTCGGCGGTGGCTGCGGCGGGGAACGGCTCCGGGCGGTGCATCACGCCGGCGTCGGGCACCCCGCGATCACCGACCCGTCCGACGACCACCCGGTCGCCTGCGACGAGCGGCCGGCCCTCGTGCCCGCCGAACCGCCCGGCGATGAACGTCGATCGCGAGCCGAGGAACTCGGGCACCGCGAGGCCGCCGCGGAAGGCGATGTAGATCCGCGCGCCCTTCGTGGCCCAGCCGACATCGACGAGCGCACCCGCCGCGACCGTGATCGCCTGGTTGGCCGGGGCGCGCTGTCCGTCGACGGTGATCGGCGCGTCGGCGCCGGAGACCGCGATGATCCCGCCTCCGGGAATACGGAACGACGGGCCTTCGAGCGTCGCCTCGAGGCCGGCGGCACCAGGGTCGTTGCCGACGAGCGCGTTGGCGTGCGCGAGACTGCGGGCATCCATCGGACCCGACGGCGGCACGCCGACCTCCCAGAGTCCCGTGCGGCCCGGGAGGTCCTGCACCGTCGTGAGCATTCCGGGCCGTTCTACCTCCAGCACCCGCAGGAACCCGGCGAGGGTCTGGCCGTGGCTGAACCCGAAGTCGGTGTGGAGATCGGTGTCGTGCTCGGGCATCACGCCACCTGGTCGCTGCTGGCGGGCGCGTACACCTGCGCTTGGATCGGCGTGGGGTCGAAGGCGTTGCACGGGTTGTTGATCTGCGGGCAGTTGCTGATCAGCACCCAGGTGGGCCGGTGGAACGTGAGCTCGAAGTACTGCCCCGGGCCGGAAAGCCCGTCGGCGAAGTCGAGGCCGCCCTCGGAGTCGAGCGGCACGTGCATGAAGAAGTTGATGTTGGCGGTGAGGTCGCGCTTGCCGATCGGCAGCCCGGATTCGACGAGCTCGCGCACGAACGTGTCGCGGCACGCGTGCTGATACCTGGTGTGCTCGCCGTACCGCACGACGTTGCTCTCTCTCGCGCACGCGCCGCCGCACGTGTCGTGCTTGCCGACGGTGTCGGCGGTGATCGTCGCGAACGGCTCGCCCTCGGTGGCGCGGATCACCGAGCCGGTCGTGAGGTAGGGGTTGCGCTGCCCGGCGATCGTTGCCGTCCACGAGTAGCGCACGTCGGCGGGGCGCTCGGCGCAGAAGAAGACCGTGTCGGCGGCCTGGTTGCCTTCGAGGTCGACGATCCGCAGCACCTCACCGGCCTCGACGCGCCGCAGCCAGCCGTCGCCCGAGTCGATCGTGTCGTCGAGCCGGAGCGTGCCGGTGATCGCTGGCGGTTCGATCGCGGGCGGAAGCTCGATCGGGTCGCCCGCCAGGGTGCGTCCGCCGGGGAAGGCCTCGCCGCGGATCGCCTCGGGCAGGGTGGTGAGCGGGTTCTGCACGGCGGTGCAGGCAAAGCCCATCGGCTGGAGGCGGGCGATCACTTCGCTCCAGCAGGAGCCGTC
>JAGIBJ010000013.1 GCA_017744415.1 Solirubrobacteraceae bacterium | reverse complement strand
GGCGGGCGGTGCTCGGCTTGAAGCTGTTGCCGAGGCGGTAGAGGCCGCCGGTCTCGGTGAGCCACACCTGGCCGCCCTTGGCGACCTTCAGGAACGCAGCGGTGCGGCTGGTGCCGAAGCGGTTGGTGTCGGAGTAGTTGTGGAAGCCCCAGATCGTGGGCTTCACGCCCTTCGTGTTCTTCAGGAAGCTCTTCACGTAGGTGATGGTGGGCTTGATGGAGTTGCCATCGAGCACGTCGAGGCCGACGATCTTGCAGCCCTTGCAGATGCTCTTGCGGAAGGCGAGGAACAGCTGCGCGGCGAGCTTCGGGCCAGGGGTGGCGAAGCGGCCCTTCACGGTGCCGCGGTTGGCCTCGTTGAACACGCCCCATGCTTCGACATCAGCCTTGTGCCGGGTGACGAACGCCTTCGTCGCCTTGGTGTACGCGGCCACCGACGGGAGCTTCTCGGGCTTGAGCAGCGAGTAGTTGAAGGTGACGTGCACCTTGTAGCCCTTGGCCTTGGCGTTGGCGATCCAGAGATCGGCGGTGGCCTTGGAGGCCGGGTCGTTCTCGACATCCCAGGGCGCGATGTAGCGGACCGTCTTGATCTTCTTGAGCTTCTGGAACGAGGGCGTCTCGAACAGCTGCGGGCTCTGGTCGCCCATGCCGATCGCGAGTGCGGCGGAGGCGGAGCTTGTCGTGGCGAAGAGTGCGGTGAGGCCCAGGAGGAGGGCGACGAGGTACTTGCGCATGTGGAGGGCGGGTCCGGTCGGGGCTAGGGACAGCGGGCTTTGGGCACGGTGGCAGATCGTGCTACGGAATGTGCCAGGCGCCGTGCGACCTCAATGAACACGACGCATGCGTATGGGTTGCGGCGGGGGCGTTCAGCTCGGCGCGAGAACCGTCGTCCGAACGTTTGGCGTCACGCGTGCCGCGAGGTAGCGCCGGAACGACCGTCTGACCCGCCACTCGCGGACTGACCGGCGGTCAGTTATCCTTCGCCGCCGCATGAGCACGGAAGCGCAGAAGGCCACGCGACGCGCGCGCGTCGGAATCATCGGCACCGGTTTCGCCGGGCTCGGCATGGCGATCCGCCTGCGTCAGACGGGCGTCGACGACTTCATCCTCATGGAGAAGGGCGACCGCATCGGTGGCACCTGGCGAGACAACGACTACCCGGGTTGCGCCTGCGACGTGCCGAGCAACCTCTACTCGTACTCGTTCGCACCCAACCCGGAATGGACGACGACCTTCGCGCACCAGCCGGAGATCCTCGACTACACCAACCGGGTCGTCGCCGAGTACGACCTGCTCCGCTCCACGCATCTCAATACGTTCGTGCAGGACGCGCGATGGGATGCGGACGCGCAGCGCTGGCAGGTCGAGACGAGCCAGGGCCCGTATGAGTTCGACGTGCTCGTCTCCGCGACGGGTCCGCTGAGCGCGCCGTCGATCCCGAACATCCCCGGCCTCGCCGACTTCGAAGGCCCGGTGTTCCATTCGGCCGAATGGGATCACTCGGTGGATCTCAAGGGCAAGCGCGTCGCCGTGATCGGCACCGGCGCCTCGGCGATCCAGTTCGTCCCGGAGATTCAGAAGGAGGTGAGCGAGCTCAAGCTCTTCCAGCGCACGCCGCCGTGGCTCCTCCCCCGCCCCGAGTACGCCACGAGCAAGCTGCGGCGCTCGCTCTTCCGTCGCTTCCCGATCCTGCAGAAGCTCGGACGCGAATACCTCTACTGGGGCCACGAGGCGTACGTGATCGGCTTCACCCGCTTCAGCGGCGTGATGAAGCTGCCGCAGCTGCTGGCCCAGCGCCACCTGAGGAGCCAGATCAAGGATCCGGCGCTGCGCGAGAAGGTGACGCCGAACTTCACGATCGGCTGCAAGCGGATCCTGCTCTCGAGCAACTACTACCCCGCGCTGGCGCAGCCGAACGTCGAGGTGATCGCCTCGGGCGTGAGCGCGATCGGCAAGGGCTCGGTGACGTCGAGCAGCGGCGAGGAGCGCGAGGTCGACGCGATCGTCCTCGGCACCGGGTTCCACGTGACCGACATCCCGATCGCGGAGCACGTGCGGGGCGCGGCCGGCACCACCCTCGCCGAGGAGTGGAAGGGCTCGATGCAGGCCTACCGCGGCGCGACCGTGTCGGGCTTCCCGAACTTCTTCTTCGTCCTTGGCCCGAACACCGGCCTCGGGCACTCGTCGATGATCTTCATGGTCGAGGCGAGCGTGCAGTACGTGATCGACGCGCTCCAGCAGATGGACCAGCACGGCATCGCGCAGGTCGACGTGCGCCCCGAACGCTACCGCCGCTGGAACCAGGGCATCCAGCGCCGCATGCCCGACACGATCTGGGTGAAGGGTGGCTGCGCGAGCTGGTACCTCGACGCGAACGGCCGCAACACCACCCTCTGGCCCGACTTCACCTTCCGCTACCGCGCCCTCACCAAGCGCTTCGACCTCGAGAGCTACACCACGCTCCCGCGCCGCGAAGCGGCCGAGCCGGCCACGGAGCCGACGCCCGCGACCGCCTAGGGTCCCCGCGGCATCGTCCTGCGGCTCCCCGCGGCATCGTCCTCCGGGTCCCGCGGGCATCGTCCTGCGGGTCCCGCGGGGAACGTCGGAGCGGTGGGGCGCCACTGCCGGATGATTGGACTCCGCTCGCGGTCCTAGGCTGACGGCCATGCATCGCGCTTGGATCGTCGCCGCCGCGGGCTTCATTGCGCTGCTCGCGTCAGCAGCGATCCGGGCGACGTTCGGCATCCTGATGGAGCCGCTGATGATGGAGTTCGGGTGGAGCCACGGCGACATCTCGACTGCGGCGTCGCTGAACCTCGTGATGTTCGGCATCGCCGCGCCGTTCGCGGCTTCGATCGCCGAGCGCTATGGCCTCAAGCGGGTGGTGATCGTGGCGCTCGCGGTGATCGCGCTCTGCGCCGGGCTGATCACGCAGCTGAGCGCGCTGTGGCAGCTCTACGTGGTGTGGGGCGTGATCGCGGGCGCGGCGACGGGTGCGGTGGCACCGGTGCTGGCAGCGGCGATCGGCGGGCGCTGGTTCGTCGAGCGGCGCGGGCTCGTGATCGGCGCCCTGACGGCGGCGAACTCCACCGGCCAGCTGATCTTCCTGCCGCTCATGGCCCACCTCGTCACGGGCGACCGCGACTGGCGCTGGGTGATGGCGGTCGTCGCCGGGGCGGCGATCATCGCGCTCGTGGTCGTCGTCGTCTGGTTCCGCGATCGGCCGTCGGATGTCGGCGTCGCCCCTTACGGCGGCACGCTCGAGGACGGCATCGTCATCCAGCAGCGTCGGCCCGCACTCGCGGTGCTGCGCGAGGTGATCGGTGATCCGGTGTTCCTCGCGGTGGCGGGCGCGTTCTTCGTGTGCGGGGCGACGACCGTCGGACTGATCGCCGTGCACCTCATCCCGGCGGCGCACGACCACGGCATCCCGGCCGGTCAAGCCGCGGGCCTCATCGCCGCGATGGGCGTGCTCGACATTCTCGGCACCACCGGCTCGGGCTGGCTCACCGATCGGTATTCCGCTCGGATGCTGCTGCTCGTCTACTACACGGGTCGCGGCCTTTCGCTGCTCATCCTCCCCGCCGCGCTGAGCTCGCAGGGCCACGTGCTCACGGCCTTCACGATCTTCTACGGCCTCGACTGGATCGCCACGGTGCCGCCCACCGTCGCGATCATCACGTCGCGCTTCGGGCGGGAGACCGGCCTCGTCGCCTACGGCTGGGTGTTCGCCGCCCACCAGTTCGGCGCGGCCGCGGCGGCCGGCCTCGCCGGCGCCGTGCGCGACTCGTCGGGTACGTACGACGGCGTCTTCTACGTGAGCGGCGCCCTCTGCCTGCTTGCCGCGCTCACGCTCGCCGCGCTGAAGGCCACCTGGCTACGCACGCCGGCGGCGCCGGCCACCGCCTGAGCTGTGGACCGATCCCGCAGTAGCTGCGGGATCCGTCCACACGTCAGCCCACAACCCACCCGCACCGCTGAGCTGTGGACCGATCCCGCGGTATGCGCCGGATCCGTCCACACGTCAGCCACCGGCATCGAACGGCCCTTCAGCGCGCGCACGCGCGATGATGCGCGGATGAGCTTCGAGCTGCTCTCGATCACCCGCGACGGCGAGGCCGCGATCCTCACGATCAGCGCGCCGCCGCTCAACCTCCTGAACGCCGAGCTCACCGAGGAGCTCGACGCCGCCATCGCCGAGCTCGAGGCCGCGCCGCCGCGTGCGCTGCTCGTGCGGGCCGAGGGGCGCGTGTGGAGCGGCGGGGTCGACGTGGAGCAGTTCGCCGGCCGCTCTGCGCAGGGCGGTCACGAGCTGTGGGTGCGGCTCCTCGGCTTCACTCAGCGCCTCGAAGCGCTGCCGTGCCCGTCGGTGTTCAGCGCCCATGCGCTCTGCCTCACGTGGGGCCTGGAGCTCGCACTCGGCTGCGACCTGCTGATCGCGTCGCCGCGCGCGAAGTTTGGCCTGGTCGAGAAGGTCGTCGGGCTCACGCCGTCGATGGGCGGCACCCAGCGCTTGGCCGCCCGCGCCGGCAACGCGCGCGCGAAGGCGTTCGTGATGAGCGGCGCGCTCTACGGCGCCGAGGAGATGCACCAGTGGGGCGTCGTCACGCACCTCGTCGAGCCGGAGGAGCTCGAGGACGCGGCGCTCGCCCTCACCCGGGAGCTGGCGGCCGGGCCGACGATCGCGCACAACGCAACCCGCGCGATCCTCGCCGCCCAGGCCAGCGGCGGCGTGGCGGCCGCCGATGCGCTCGTCCCCACGGTCTGCGGCGATCTCTTCGCCACCGAGGATCTCCAGAACGCGGTGCGCTCGTTCCTCGACGTCGGCCCGGGCAACGCCACCTTCACCGGTCGCTAGGAGCCGCGGCTCGCTCGCGCCCGGCCACCGAGCCAGATGACCCGGCCACTGAGCCAGAGGATCGAGCCCGGTCACTGAGCCAGATGGCCGAGCCCGGCCGCTGAGCAATCTCGGATTCCCAGGCGCCGGCGGATGGCACGGTATCCGCCGGGCACCAGGGGATCCGAAGGGTCGTCCCGGTGGCGCGCCGCCAGAGTCGCGTGAGGGCGACCCGGCGCGCGCTGGACCGGGACCAAGATTCAGCGGTGCCAGCGCTTCCCGTTCTTGAAGACCACCAGCTTGATCGACGCTGCCGAGGCGGTCGCGGCCTCCGGCGTGGTCGGGCTCGTCGCGTCGGGATCGTCCGAGCTGGGGTAGTCGGAGCTCGGCGAATCGTCGCCGCCCTTGCCGCGCGGGCCGCCGTTGCCACGATCGTCGCCCGCGTCGTCCTCGCTGCGGTCGTCGCCACGGCTCGAGGCATCGTCGCCGCCGCCATCCCACGAGGCCGGATCGTCGCTCTCGGCGTCGTCCGTCACGCTGGCGCGCGTCGCGGTCGGGTAGTCGGTGGGGTCGTCGTCGGAGGACGGCGCCGGAGTGGCGGTCGGATCCGGTGAGGGCGACGGCTTCGGCGTCGGGCACGCGGCGTTCGCGATCGTGCCGACCAGCAGTACGCGCGTGCCGACGGCCGGGAGCGGGTCGTCCCCCGAGGCCGTGCCCAGCGCGCGGATCTGGTCGACGGCGTAGCTCGTCAGGCCGACGTCGGCCCGGCCGCGCCGGTTGCCCTGCTTGACCTCGACGACGAGCGTCCCCGAGAAGCGGTCGTCGCCGCGGCGATCGGTGTCGGCACCGGCCACCTGCACCAGCTCGGAGCCGTCGGCGAGGCGTCCCTGAGCCTCGTAGCCGCGGCCGCGATCACAGCGCTTGCCCGGCTTGCCGTGGCCCTTGCCTCCGTGGTGGCCCTTCGCTCCGCTCTGGCCCTTGCCGCCACCCATGCCCTCGTGGGCGCTCGCGATCGACGCGGCGGGAACAGCGGTGACGATCGCCGCTGCGGTGATCGCGGTCCTGAGCTTGGCGTGCATCCGTGACGTCCTCGAGCAGAAAGAGAGCCCGCGGCAGGCGATCCGTGCCCGCCGCATGCAGCATCCATCGGCGCGTCGCCGCTCCTGCCATACCGATTTCCGTCGAATGTCCAGTAGCCGGCAAAGCGGACGTGCCTGCCTGCGGCGGACTCCCGGGCGAGATGGGGGGGTTCCACGGCGGCGTGCTGTGGATGTGCTCGCCGCGTGGATGAGCGGGATTGCCCAGTGAGTCACCACAGGGCGGCCGCCCAGGGTGGATCACCGGGGGATTCAGATCGCCGCGCGGTGCGTGCAGACGCTGTGCGGGGCTGTGGAACCGCTCATCTGGGCCAGCGACGCGCGGGCGGGCCCGCGGCCGGCTTGCCACCGAACAGCGAGCGGACCCAGCCGGCGACGGCCACCACCGCCGCAGTGCCGACGAGCACGAGGAGGATGAAGAAGCCGATCGTGGCGATGAGCGCGACGATGGCGGCGACCGTGACGACGAACGCGAACACCATCAGGCGCAGCTTCAGCCGGGCTTTGGCGATCTCCCAGCGCGTGGGCGGCGCGGGCTGATCCTCCGCCGGACCCGTGGTGCGGCTGCTGACCGGGGTGACGTCGATGACGGTACGCATGTGACTCCTTTCCCCGATTCTAGGACGCGCGGAACGAATCCGAGCCGATATCCCGGCGGCCCGGCGGCCCGGCGGCTGCCTCGGACGGACGCAGCCGCCGGTGGGGTTGCCCGCCGGTGGCGTCGCGGCTGGTGAGATCGCTCGGCTAGCTGTAAGTACCGAGCAGGTTGTTCAGTCGGGCTGCTGGGGTTTGTCGGCC
>JAGIBJ010000012.1 GCA_017744415.1 Solirubrobacteraceae bacterium | reverse complement strand
CTGCAGAGCTCTCCGTTATCGAGAACTCGTACGAGGTGTGGCGTCAAGTCGGCGGGCTCCGTGCGCTCAACGATGCTGACTACGCGTTCTACCCGGCGCTCTCCGCTCCGCTCGGCGCGCCGGACCCACTCACCTGTCCCGCGTCGCACATCCGATTCCTGGAGGAAGAGCTCGCGCGACAAGATCGTCTCGACGTACTCATGCTCGGATACAGCGGACTGGACGACGAAGTTCTCCGGATCTTCCGAGCGTCTGGGAAACCGCTGGGGCAGATTCAGGCCGCTTGCGGTGCGGGAAGTCAGGAAGCGTTGAACGCCCTCGTTCGTGCCATTCGGGGCGACACGCTGATGGGCGTCCCCGTCGCCTCCGGCGAGACGTTTAGTCAGTTCGTCACGGGCACTGGCCTCGGTACGTACCTAGCCCACCGACGCTGATTGCCGACGAATCCGCTCGGTCGTGGCAGGCCGGTACCCTCATGCGATGCGTTTGATCGTCGCCCGCTGCGAGGTTCGCTACAACGGGCGGGTCACCGCCGTGCTGCCGATGGCCCTGCGGCTGCTGATGATCAAGAGCGACGGCTCGGTAATGGTGCACGCCGACACCGGTGGATACAAGCCGCAGAACTGGATGACCCCGCCGACGGTGATCGACTTCGAGGGCGACCCGGTCGAGCGGATCCACGTGCGCAAGGTGGGCCAGGACGATGAGCTCGACATCACCGTCGAGGAGATCGTCAGCGACGTGCTCCACGACATGGGCGAGGCGGCGGCGCTCGAGAAGGATGGCGTCGAGCGCGACCTGCAGGAGGCGCTGGCGGCGGCGCCGGAGTTCTGCGGGGAGGGTCTGCGGCTCGTGCGCCGCGAGTGGCCGACCGACATCGGTCCGGTGGATCTGATGTGCCGCGACGAGACCGACGGCTGGGTGGCCGTCGAGATCAAGCGCATGGGCACGATCGACGCCGTTGAGCAGCTCAGCCGCTACCTCGAGCGCATGCGCGAGGATCCGGTGCTCGCGGACTGCCGCGGCATCCTCGTCGCGCAGAAGATCGCGCCGCAGGCGCGCACGCTCGCGGCGAGCCGCGGCATCGACTGGGTCGAGGTCGATCTCGCGGTGGTCCGGGGCGACCGCGAAGCCGATCTCACGCTGTTCGCGTAGCGCGCGCCGAAGGAACGCCTGCATCTGCGGTTGCTCCGGTGACCCGGCGTCGCGCACCTCGAACAGGCGCGTCGGCATTCGGCCGCTACCGATCGCCGTTTCGCCCCGGTGGCGGGTGCGGGCCCCTGCGGCCTGTACGCGCGGAGGGTGTCAGGTCGGGAGGCGGTGAATAACGTCGCCGCCATCCTCACCCCCACCCCAAACGAGAGGTAGTCCCGTGGATACCGGACAAACCGCCTGGTACCTGGTTGCCGGCATCATCGTGCTGTTCATGACACCAGGCATCGCCTTCTTCTACGGAGGCCTGGTCAAGTCGAAGTCGGTCATCAGCATGCTGATGATGAGCTTCGGCGCGATGGGCATCATCGGCGTGCTCTGGGTGCTCTACGGCTTCAACATGGGCACCATGGCGGCCGGCGACGGCAACCTGATCTCCGGCATCGCTGGCAACCCGTTCTCCGACTTCGGCCTCGGCAAGATGGCCAACTCGAACGAGAGTGGCTTCTTGGCCGTGTTCTACGGCGCGACCTTCGCCATGGCCACCGTCGCGCTCATCTCCGGCGCCATCGCCGATCGCTCGCGGTTCGTGCCGTGGATGATCTTCGCCGCGCTCTGGGGCACGTTCAACTACTTCCTCGTGCAGGGCTGGGTGTGGAGCCCGGGCGGCTGGGTGTTCGACCTCGGCACCTCGCTCGGCCTCGACGCTTCCACGATCGACTACGCCGGCGGCACCGCCGTTCACATCAACTCGGCTGCCGCCGCACTCGCGCTGGCGATCGTGCTCGGCAAGCGCGTCGGCTTCGCCAAGGGCGCTGACCAGGCGCACAACGTGCCGCTCACGCTCATCGGCGTCGCGATCCTGTTCGCCGGCTGGTTCGGGTTCAACGGCGGCGCGGCTGCCTTCTCCGACAACCTCGAGGGCCTCGGCCTCATCGTGATCAACACGTTCGCGGCGGCCACGGCCGGCATCCTCGGCTGGGTCACGGTGGAGCACTTCAAGGAGGGCAAGAGCACGTCGGTCGGCGCCGGCTCCGGCGCCATCGCCGGCCTCGTCGCCATCACCCCGGCTTGCGCCAACCTCTACCCGCTCTGGGCGATCGCCCTCGGCCTCCTGGCCGGCGGACTCTGCGCCTACGCGATCGAGATGAAGTACAAGTTCGGCTTCGACGACTCCCTCGACGTGGTGGGCATCCACGGCGTCGGTGGCTTCGTCGGCTGCTGGTTCCTCGGGTTCTTCGCCACCGACACTGGCCTGGTCTACAGCGGCAAGCTCGACCAGCTCATCGTGCAGGTGATCGCCTCCGTCGGTGTCGCGCTCTTCTCGCTGACGATCACGTTCATCATCGGCTACGCGATCGAGAAGACGATCGGCTTCCGCGTCGCCAACGAGGCGGAGCTCGCGGGCGTCGACAAGGAGATTCACGGCGAGGACGCCTACGCCTTCGGGATGTAGCCACATCCCGGATCCCCCGACCTTCGGGCCGTTCTCGCGCGCAAGCGCGGGGGCGGCCCGTCGTGTGTGCGGGGTCATCCGTTCCCACTTGGATGCAGGGGAATCCGGACGGGGCAGCGAAACGCAGGGAGAGTCCAGATCATCGGCCGAACCGCGGCATGACACGCCTGGCAGGGCTGGTCAATCCACAGTGCGCATCGGCCAAGTAGCTCCGAAATCGTCCCCCCTTTGTCCATGAGTCGCACCGATGCGCGCACGACCCTTGAGTCTGCAGGGGTGCCCCGCGCGCGCGTGTCCTCCTCGCGGCTCCTTCGAGCTGCCATTGCGTTCGTCGCCGCGGGCGTCGTCGCCTCCGCGATGATCGTGCCCGACTGGCACGAGATCGTGCCCGCCGCGCCCAAGGGACTCCTCGCCGTGCTGATGGCTTGCGCGGCGCTCATCTTCGCGAGCGCGATGCTCCGCGATCGGCAAACGCTCGGCGTCTACCGCTGGGCGCCGCCGCTCGTCGCGGCCGCGATCGCCTGGGGCGTGATCGCCTGGATCTTCGGCGGCGACGTCGGCTCGACCGCCCACCTCGCGATGGCGCAGCTCGCCGGCCTCGCCGCGCTCGTCACCAGCGGCCGGCGGCCGTACGACGGCATCCACCGGCTCGAGGCGATCGCGATCGTCTACTCCCTCGCAGCGTTGCTCTCATTCGTGCTGCCCGTCGAGGACTGGCTCCAAGACCTCGGCGTCGACCAGCTCGTCATGGTCGTGACCTCGATCATCATCGTTGGCTCCACCACGGCCCTCGTGCTCTCGCAGGGCTGGAAACCCTCGCCCGGCGTGGCACTGTTCCTGCTTGGTGCGGTGCTGTTGTTCGGCGCGCAGATGTTCGCGGTCGCCGGCGCCGATCCCGATCCGCGGCCGCTCGTCCCGCTCGAGGTGCTGGCGTTGGCGGCGCTGATGGGCGGCGCGATTTTCGGCGATCCGGGCCTGCCGGCAGCCCAGCGCGCGTGGATCACCAACGCCGCGATGTTCATCTCGACGGTGATCGCCTTCGGTGTGCTCGTGCTGCACGGTCGCGATACCGGCGGCGGCATCCTCTCCGACACGCTCGGCGTCGTGGTGCTCTGCGCGGTGTTCGGCCGCGCGCTCGCCCCGTCGAGTCGCCCGCCGCGCACCGATCCTTCTGAGATCGGGGGCATTGATCGCCTCACGGGCCTGCCCGATCGCTACGAGCTGGAGGCCGTGCTGGAGCGCGAGATCGAGCTCGCCGACCACCGGCGGATGCCGGTCGCCGTGGCGGTGCTCTCGGTCGAGAACCTCCACGAGATCAACGAGACCCTCGGCCACCGGGTGGGCGACGAGGTACTGCGTGAGTTCGCCGCGCGCCTCGCCGGCAACTCCGGCGCCGACGTGCCCGTTCGCCTCGCCGGCAACACCTTCGCGCTGGTGCTGCGGTCGCACACCAGCGAGCGCGAGGCGCGCCGCGCGCTCGAGCAGCTCACGAGCCGCCTGGAGACGCCCCTGCAGGTAGATGGCGTCGCGCTCGCCGCGCAGGTGCGCACCGGGCTCGTCTTCTTCCCCGCGCACGGCCGCACGGTCGGCGAGCTCCTGCAGCGCGCGGAGATCGCCGCGCAGGAGGCGAAGGACCGCCGCGTCGCGCTGATGATCTACGACCCGGCCCGGGATCTCCGCAGCCGAGAGCGCCTGCTCTTCGCTGCCCAGTTGCGCGAGGGCATCGACCGCGACGAGCTGCGCGTGTTCTTCCAGCCGAAGATCGATCTCGAGACGGCCCAGGTGGTGGGTGCCGAGGCGCTCGTGCGCTGGCGCCACCCGGAGGAGGGCTTGCTGCTCCCGGATCGCTTCCTCTCGGTCGCCGAGCGCACGGGCCAGATGGGCGCGCTCACGCAGTGGGTGCTCGCGGCCTCGCTGCGCGAGGTGCAGCGCTGGCGCTCGCACGGATTTGGGCTCCACGTGGCCGTCAACCTCTCGCCGCAGAACCTCGCCGACGTGAACCTCCCGGCTCGCCTCGCGGAGCTGCTCGATCGCCACGGGGTGGTTGGTTCGGCGCTTCGCCTCGAGGTCACCGAGGATGTCGCCATGGCCGATCCGGCCCGCACCGCCGAGGTGATCCGCGCGATCAACGAGCTCGGCATCCTCGTCGCCCTCGACGATTTCGGCACCGGCTACTCGTCGCTCGCCCATCTCAAGCACCTCAACTGCGACGAGCTGAAGATCGACCGCTCCTTCGTGCGCGACATCGTCACCGACGAGGACGACCGCGTGATCGTCTGGAGCACCCTCGATCTCGCGCGCAACCTCGGCATGCGCACCGTGGCCGAGGGCATCGAGAGCCCGGAGACGGTGCAGATGCTGGCCATGATGGGCTGTTCGATGGGGCAGGGCTTCCACTACGCCCACCCGCTCGATGCCGACGCCTTCCTCGCCTGGTGCGTCGACCAGCACCGCCTCGACCAGGTGCGCCTGATGCGTCCGCTCGAGCAGCCGCTCACGGGTCAGCACGACGTCGCGAACCTCAACACGGCCGAGGCCGGGCCCGCCCGACCGCGGACCTTCTCCCGCGATCACAACAAGCGCGCCACCGACCCGAAGCCGGGCCAGCCCGAAGCCACGGGCTCAGCACCGGCCTAGCGGCCGCGAGTGGCCAAAGCCACGGTTCTGCGTGCTCGCCAGGAACGAACGGGGCCGGCCAGGGAGAACCATCAAACCGATACACCGGACACATGTCCCCCAAAGCGGCTTCACAATGAAAAATCATTGATATTCTGTTTGATGTCCGATGCCGCAAAATGCCAAACACTCCGTTCTCGTCACTCAGGACCGCTCAGCATCAGATCGCGTAGTTGAGCGCGCTCGTCGTCGGCGCGACGAGTTCCGAGGCGCACGGGGCGCAATAATCGAGGCATTGTCCTTGGGGGCGCAGGCGCCAAGCGAACTTGCCCACGCGCTCGGGCTGACTCGCGAAACGATCTCGCGAGTCTTGGCTGACCTGACAGAGCGAGAGCTGGTCACCAAAGCAAAGGATCCGGCCGATGGCCGTCGCTGGCTATGTTCGTTGACGGCTCTGGGCGAGCAAGAACTACGCGACTATGTCGCGCTTCTGGCGGTGCCGTTGCCGGAGCTTCCCGTTGCCAGTACGGCCACCAACGCGCAGTTCGAGTCGGCGCTTTCTGCCGCGGTGGCAAGGCGTGCGCAGACCAACGATCCCGAAGGCGTTCTTGGACGCCTAAGTCAGATTCGGACGCAGGCATCAGCTGCGGGCGAACGCCACATTGAGTTGCGGGCGATGGCCGAGATGGCCGCTACCCTCCGACATCTCGGCGACGACGTGGGCCGGTCGAGGCTGCTCCGGGAACTCGATGCCGTGGCGGCTGGGAATGCTGGCGCTGAGTTTGGGCCAGACTCCGTGCCCCGCGCCGCCGCCTACTTCGGCTACGAACAAGGGAGGCGATTGTCTGGAGAAGACGGTGGCTTCTCGAAACGGATGGAATACCTTGGCGGTTCGGTCCGAGATTTCGAACGGCTGGGTCGACAGTCCGCTAGAGGCGCCTACTGGACGAGTCGTGCTGGCTGGGCGCTCGTCAGCATGGCCGATGAGTTGCGGGGGAATTCGCAGCACGAGCCCGCTCTCCACTATGCCCACGAGGCTCGCAACGTGTTTGCCGGAGTCGAAGACTCCTACGGCCTGTGTCGCGCGTTCTTCGTCGAGGGATTCGTGCAGAGACTCCGCGGCGACTTCGAGGCCGCATTGCCCCCGCTCGTCGAAGCGGGTCAGCTGGCGGAGACATATCGCTATCAGCGGTTCCATGCCGACGCTCTGATGCAGACGGGTGAAGTGCTCCGATGCCTCGGCCGCCTTGACGAGGCCGAGGCTGCTTTGACCGATGGTCTCGATCGGGCCGAGCGCCTCCGGATGGCGACGACGGTCGGATTCGCCGCGGCCGCGCTGGGTGCCGTCGAGTTTGCGAGGAGCAATCCAGGTAAGGCGCACACGCTGCTCGCCCGTGCCGAAGGTGCCTTCGTATCCCGAGGCCACGACGAGGGACGCGCTCTAGTCGCGCGGCGCGGCGCGGTTGTCCAACGAGCGATGCGGCCTGGTCACACCGAAGCGCACCAGCGCTACATTCTCGATGCGCTCAACCGCTATTGGGAGCGCCGGAGTCCTGCCGGTGTGACTGCCGCGTTGCTCG
>JAGIBJ010000011.1:49867-83837 GCA_017744415.1 Solirubrobacteraceae bacterium | reverse complement strand
GCAGCGAGGCCTTCGTCGGTCGATTCGACGAGGTAGTCCTGCAGCAGCGCGGTCTTGTCTCCGGCGACACCCATCATCGTCTCCTCGAGCTGCATCTCGATGAGGCGGCCTTCGCGACCGAGCTCGACGATGTAGCGCTCGATCTCGACGGCCATGCGGGCGACGAGCTCGTAACGCTGGAGGGCGACGAGGACGTCGTGCAGCAGCACGCCGCCTTCGAACTCCATCGCCATGAGGCGCGTGGCGATCTGGTCGAGGCGCATCCGGTACTTGTCGAGCGTCGCGAGGGCCTGGTTGGCCTTGGCGAGCACGACGGGGATGTCTTCGAGGATGTATTTCTGTCCGTCGACGTAGAGCGAGACGACGTCGCGACGGGCCGAGACAGCGATCACCAGCGCGGGTGTCTGCTTGCTGACACGCTCGGCGGTGCGGTGACGGGTGCCGGTCTCCAGCGACAGGATCGTCGGATCCGGCATCAGCTGGGTGTTCACCATCGTGATCTTCGTCGCGGTGGCGTTGAGGACGATCGCGCCGTCCATCTTGGCCACTTGGTAGACCATCGCCGGCGAGTAATCGAGGTCGAGCTTGATGCCGCCAGAGAAGAGGAACGACACCTCGTCGGGGTCGGCGACGATCACGAGCGCGCCCGTCTTGGCGTGCACGATGTTGTCGATGCCCTCACGAAGCGCGGTGCCGGGCGCGACCATCTCGAGCGCCCGAACGAGCCGGGGTTCTTGGGCGTCGAGGTCGATGAACTCGTCCAAACGCCCCGACATCACTACTCCATGGTATCGAGAAAAGGCCCGATTTTCCAGGACGTGGGCCGCTTCGTAGCGCAGCGTCGCGGGTTGTGGCGGCCCTGCGGGCGAAAACCCGGCAAGGTAACCACGCCATCCGGCGGAAGTCGATGGTGGCGGCGCGCCGGGCCGGGCGCAGCCGCCGATCGGCGCAGGGAGCGAGGCGCGGAGGCCCCGCTCCCTTGCGCAAGGGATCGGCGCTAGCGGATGTTCTGGATCTGCTCGACGGAACCGAAGACCAGGCACTGGGCCGCGGCAGTTCCGCGACCGTCCTGGCGCACGACGCCTTCCACGACCGAGATCAAGCCGCTCTTCTCGATGTACCAGCGGAAGGTGTTGGTGCCGCCGATGTTAATCACGGCGGTGGTGTTGGGGGCGATCACGTTGATCTCCGGGGCGCCGTTGCCGAGGTTGCGCACGACGTTCACGCCGGCGCCGCTCGTGTTGGAGAACACGATCTGGCTGATCGGGTCTTCGACGCCGCCCTTGGCGTTCTGGTCGCCGCAGCTGGCAGTCAACGTGCCGATGCTCGGAATTGTCGTGAGCGGGCTCGCCACGTCGCTCGCGTTGTCCTGCACCTCGGCGTAGCGGACGAACGAGTCGGCGTCGCCCTTTTGGACGCCGTCGAGGAACTTGCCAGGGATCTTGCCCTTGCTCGGGCCGGCGCCGGCCGTCGCGACGAGCTTGCCGGCGGCCGAGTCGTTCGAGGACTTCGACGAGACGGCGTCGCGCCCATCGACCTTGCCCGCGTTCGTGGCGTAGCTGACGGCGGCGACGGCGGTGCCGGTCGAGGCCATGGCGAGCGCGAGCAGCGCTACGCCCATGGAGGGACTGGGTGCCTTGATCTTCATTGGTCGGGACTCCTACAAGGGGGCGGTGACGTCACCCGCAAGAACACCGCACGGGGCCACAGGTTCCGGGCACGCGATTGCAGCACGGTCAACCTTGGGCGCCGCCCTCGGCGGTGTGCTGGGGGTCAGACGTGATGCCGGGGTGCGTTCATCGGGCGTGCGATGCGGTGCTGATGACCGCAGGTGCAGCCCTGCTGCATTGAGGATCAGCGGTGCCGCAGCGTGCGGGCAGGGACGTGCACCGGCGCGCGTGTGACCCCCAGTGCGCCGCCCCAGAACGAACGAAGGCCCCGCCGCACAGTGCTGTGCGGCGGGGCCTTCGGCGACGGTTTCCTAGGGTTAGTCCTCGGTGGGACTGTCCGCGCTCTGCGTGGACTCTGGACCGTCGTCAGTCTTCTTGGGTTCATCTTCCTCGGTGGAGGCGCCGACCGCAACCGGCTTGCGCTCACCTTGGACGAACGTCAGCGTGAGCTCGCCGTCGTTCTCGCCGCCGATCTGGTGGTCGACGAGGACGGTGTTGCCGGCCTCGGCGTCCATCGCGTTGCGGAGGACGAAGTCCGAGAGCGGATCCTCGATGTAGCGCTGGATCGCGCGGCGGAGCGGGCGTGCGCCCATGCCGGGGTCCCAGCCCTTGTCGACGAGGAAGTCCTTCGCGGCATCCGTGAGGTCGAGCTGCAGCTCGCGCTCCGCCAGCGACGCGCGGATGCGGCCGAGGAGGAGGTCGATGATCTGCTTGATCTCGTCCTTCTGGAGCTTGTGGAAGACGATGACGTCGTCGATGCGGTTGAGGAACTCGGGACGGAACGCCCGCTTGAGGTCGCTCATCACGCGGCCCTTCATGTCGTCGTAGGAGACGCCCATGTCGTCCTCCACGACGGCGAAGCCGAGCGGCGTGCCCTTCGCGATCTCGCTGGCCCCGATGTTCGAGGTCATGATCACGATCGCGTGACGGAAGTCGACGGTGCGGCCCTGCGAGTCGGTGAGGCGGCCGTCTTCGAGGATCTGCAGGAGCAGGTTGAAGACATCCGGGTGCGCCTTCTCGATCTCGTCGAGCAGGAGCACGCAGTACGGCTTGCGGCGCACGGCCTCGGTGAGCTGGCCACCCTCGTCGTATCCGACGTAGCCCGGAGGCGAACCGACGAGCCGCGAGACGGCGTGCTTCTCCATGTACTCCGACATGTCGATGCGGACCATCGATTCGTCGTCGCCGAAGAGGAACTCCGCGAGCGTGCGGGCGAGCTCGGTCTTGCCGACACCCGAGGGGCCGAGGAAGATGAACGAGCCCGTCGGGCGCTTCGGATCCTTGAGACCGGCACGCGAGCGGCGGATCGCCTTCGAGATGACTTCGACGGCGGCCTGCTGCCCGATGACGCGCTTGTGCAGTTCCTCTTCCATGCGGATGAGCTTCTGCGTCTCAGCCTCGGTGAGTTTGAAGACGGGGATGCCGGTCCACATGGACACGATCTCCGCGATCTCCTCCTCGCCGATCTTCGGACGCTCGCCGTCGCCTTCGCCCGCCTGCCACTCGTCTTCGAGCTCGCGCTTCTTCGCGACCAGCTTGCGCTCGTCGTCGCGCAGGCTCGCGGCCTTCTCGAACTCCTGGGCCTCGATCGCGGCTTCCTTGGCGCGGCGCGCCTCCTCGATCTCGTCCTCGAGCTCACGGTGGACCGGCGGCGAGCTCATCGACTTGATGCGCTTGCGGCTGGAGGGCCTCGTCGATGAGGTCGATGGCCTTGTCGGGGAGCTGACGGTCGGAGATGTAGCGATCGGAGAGCTCCGCTGCGGCCTGGAGGGCGTCGTCGGTGATCTCGATGCGGTGGTGGCTCTCGTACCGGTCGCGCAGGCCCTGGAGGATCTGCACGGTCTGGTCGACCGTCGGCTGCTCGACGCGGATCTGCTGGAAGCGACGCTCGAGGGCCGAGTCGCGCTCGAGGTACTTGCGGTACTCGTCGAGCGTGGTGGCACCGATGGTCTGCAGCTCGCCGCGGGCGAGCGCCGGCTTGAGGATGCTGGCGGCGTCGATCGCGCCCTCCGCGGCACCTGCGCCGACGAGGTTGTGAATCTCGTCGATGAACAGGATGATGTCGCCGCGCTGGGTGATCTCCTTCATCACCTTCTTGAGGCGCTCCTCGAACTCACCGCGGTACTTGGAGCCCGCGACGAGGGCAGCGAGATCCAGCGTGTAGATCTGCTTGTCGCGCAGGAGCTCCGGCACGTCGCCCTGGATGATGGCCTGCGCGAGGCCTTCCACCACGGCGGTCTTGCCGACGCCCGGCTCGCCGATGAGGATCGGGTTGTTCTTCGTGCGGCGCGACAGGATCTGCATGATCCGCTCGACCTCGGTGGCCCGGCCGACGACCGGATCGAGCTTGCCGTCCGAAGCGAGCTTCGTGAGGTTGCGGCCGAACTGGTCGAGGAGCTTGCTGCTCTTCTTCCCCTCGCCGGAACCCGACGAGGCGCCCGCACCGGCACCAGAGCCGGAACCCGACCCCTCGCCCTGGCGGCGGCCGCTCGGACCGGAGAGCATGCGGATGACCTCACCGCGGATCTTCTCGGCGTCGGCGTCGAAGTCGAGGAGGATGCGCGCGGCAACGCCCTCGTTCTCACGCACCAGGCCGAGCAGCAGGTGCTCGGTGCCGATGTAGTTGTGGCCCAGGCTGAGGGCTTCCCGGAGCGCGAGCTCCAGGACCTTCTTCGCCCGGGGGGTGAACGGGATCTGGCCCGTCGTCACCTCTTCACCGGAGCCGACGATGCGCACGACTTGCGCGCGGACCCGCTCCACGGTGATGTCAAGACCTTCGAGCGCTCGGGCCGCCAAGCCCTGTTCCTCGCGGAGCAAGCCAAGAAGGACATGCTCGGTCCCGATGTAATTGTGCTTCAGCGTGCGGGCTTCATCCTGCGCGAGGACAATGACCTGGCGTGCGCGCTCTGTAAATCGCTCGAACATTGCTGGCTGTCCTCCACTCCGGCCATCAGGGCCTTCCGTGCGCGGTGCACCTTTTCCAGATCATCGACCGGTTGCCTCGATCGCTGAACCAAATCGGGTGACTCACCGCGTATGCCGAGTCTACAACGAGGGGGTGTCGTCCACCGCCACGTTCATCGACTCGTCAGAAGGTTGTACGCCAGCGAGCCCCCGCGGGGATTGGACCGCTGTCCATAGCTCCGCCGAATGGTCCATCCCCGCGTCGAGAATCGCCCAGCGCCAACCGGCCAATTGCGGGGAGTACCCGGTTGGGTACGTGGCGCGAAGGCAGTCCCCGATCGGGAGTGCAAGAACGCTCTCGGGCTCGCTCCGGCCCGACCTCGGACCAGCCGGCCCGGCGACCCCCGCCTCGCCCCGCAGCACGCCGACACGTTTACGGGACCAGAACACGAAAACGTGTCCCAGCCCGACGGACTCGAGTTCGTGACGATATTGCGGAGATTTGCGCGCTAGACGCGCGAGATCGTGTCAAACGCGCAACAGCCGCAAACGCGGCTCGGCCGATGCGCTTCTCTCGAGCGATGCGACATCAGCCAAACCGCCCTGACCCGGCAACCATCTCCTCGCTTCGGGCGATCGCCGATCGCCAGGGCGGGGTCTTGCACCGGAACCAGCTCATCGCCGCTCGCGTCACGGGCGACCAGATCCGGGAGTGGTGTGCGGCCGGGTGGCTCGACCCGCGCTTCCGATGGACCTACACGTTCCCGGGGAAGGCGTGGGACCTCAGCGCGCAGTGCTGGAGCGCGACCTTGAGTGCCGGTGGGGACGCCGCAGTCACCGCGACGCACGCCCTCGCGCTGGACGACATCGTGCCCGCCTGGGGCGATGTTCGCGTCCTTCGGACCGATGGTCGCCCGCGCCGTCAGCGAGGCATGACCGTCCGCAAGAGGCCGTCGCTTCCCGATACCGACGTGCGCATGGCGGGCCTCCTGCGCACCACGTCGTTCGCTCGATCGATCCTTGAAGCGGCAGGCCTCCACGGATGGACGGAACTCGACCGTGCGCTCGACCGGAGCGTCCGGCTTCGCATCTTCGACCGCGTGGCACTCGATCGCGTCCTCAGTGAGTGGCCGGATGCCCCCGGGCACAGCGCTTTGGTCGGTGCGATCGACCGCCTCGACGAGACGGCCGGCCTGACGAGATCGGAGCTCGAGCGTCGGCTCATCGCCCTGGTCAAAGAGAGCGATCTCCCGACCCCGATGGTCAACAGCATCGTCCACGGGATGGAAGTCGACGTGCGCTGGCACGGAACCCGCACGATCATCGAAGCGGATGGCGGTGAGTTCCATACGTCGCCCGCAGACGTGGCGCGCGACATCGCCAAGTGGCGCGCCCTCGAAGACCTCGGATACGCCGTCATGCGGGTCAACTGGTACGCCGTCGTCTATCGCCCCGAGGAGACGATCGAACGCATCCAGCGCTTCCTCGCGCTGAACAGTCAGCCGCCCGTGGCAACGAATCAGGCCGCCTAGTCCGCGCGACAGCCGCCAAGAACACGTTTTCGGGACCAGGACACAAAAACGTGTCCGAGCCCAACCCCGCGCCGGCCGCGCGGACACGTTTTCGGGACCAGGACACGAAAACGTGTCTGGGGTGAGGCGTCCGGCACCCCGGCGCCGGGCGAGCGCCGCGCGCTGCCGGGCTAGAGCTCGCGCAGCGCCGGGAAGAGGACGACGTCGCGGATCGTCGCTCGTCCGGTCAGAAGCATCACGAGGCGGTCGATGCCGATGCCGACGCCGCCGGCCGGCGGCATGCCCTGCTCGAGCGCGCGCACGAAGCCCTCGTCGTAGGGCTGCGCCTCGGCGTCGCCCCCCTCGGAGTAGCGCACCTGGGCCTCGAAGCGAGCACGCTGCTCGTCGGGATCGTTGAGTTCGGAGAAGGCGTTGGCGATCTCCATGCCACCGGCGTAGGCCTCCCACCGCTCGGTCAGCCCGTGGATGTCGCGGTGGCGCTTGGCGAGAGGGCTGAGCTCGACCGGGTGGTCGAGGATGAACGTCGGCTGAATCAGGCCGGGCTCGACGAACTCGCCGAGGAGCTCGTCGGCGAGCTTCGGCCAGTTGAGCTGCTCGAACTCGGGGATCTTCTTCGTGAGCTTCGGGTTCGCCCGGACGGCGTCGCGCAGCGACTCGTCGGTGGCGTGCGCGAGCAGGTTGATGCCCGTGGCCTCCTCGACGGCTCGGGCGAACGTGAGGCGTCGCCAGGGCCGGTCGAAGCGCAGCGCGCCCTCGGCCTCGAAGTCGTAGCCGGCCTTCTCGGCGGCGGCGCGCACCACGCGCTCGGTGCGGTCAGCGGCTCGCCCGTACTCCGCGTAGGCCTCGTACCACTCGATCGAGGTGAACTCGGGGTTGTGCTTCGGCGAGAGGCCTTCGTTGCGGAAGTTCTTGCCGATCTCATAGACGCGCTCGAGGCCGCCCACCAGGCAGCGCTTGAGGTAGAGCTCCGGCGCGATGCGCAAATAGAGGGTGCGATCGAGCGCGTTGTGCTGCGTGACGAACGGTTCCGCCGCGGCGCCGCCGTAGAGCGGCTGCAGCGTGGGCGTCTCGACCTCGAGGAAGCCGTCGTCGTCGAGGGTGCGCCGGATCGCGGCGATGATGTGAGACCGCGCGATGAACACGCGACGGCTCTCCTCGTTCGCCATGAGGTCGACCTCGCGGTAGCGGTAGCGGGCCTCGGTGTCCTGCAGGCCGTGGCGTTTGTCGGGCGGAGGGCGCAACGCCTTGGCGAGGATCTCGAAGTCCTCGATGTGCAGGGTGAGCTCGCCGCGGCGGCTGACGAACGCGCGCCCGTCGACGCCGATCAGGTCGCCGAGATCGACGAGCTCGGTGAGGCGCGCGAAGGCGTCGGCGGAGAGCGTGTCGGAAGTCGCCTGGAGTTGAATGCGGCCGGATCGGTCGTAGAGATCCAGGAAACTCATGCCGCCCTGATCGCGACGACTCGCGAGGCGGCCAGCCACGCGGTGGCGAGCCTCGGTCTGCGTGTCGGCCTCGAGGCCCTCGTGGGCGGCGCGCACGTCGGCGATCGGCTCGACCCGGTCGTACTCGTACGGGAACGGCTCGATGCCCTGTTCACGGAGACGGTCGAGCTTGGCCCGCCGAGCGGCGAGGATCTCGGCCTCGGCGCGCGAGGCCGCCTCGGCCTGCTGGAGGTCGGCAAGGTCCTTCCTCCAGCCCTTCATCTCCTTGTCGGCGGCACGGAGCCACACGGAGAGCGGCTTGGCGAGCGCGCGCGGATCGTCGTCGAGCTGGCCGGCGGCGAGCTGCTCGACCCCTGGGATGAGTCCGTCGAGCTCGACCGGGGCCATTTCGAGGAACGGGACCTCGCCCTCGACGGTCGGCGCGCCGAGGCCGAGCTCGCGGACCGGTTCCCACCACGTGCGGTCGTCGAGGAGCTCGCGCACCTCACGCAGGCGCTCGAGCGTCCCCTGGGCCGCGGCCTGGTCGGAGGGGTCGCGCGCGAACGGACCCGCCGCAGCGCGAAGCTCGGCGACCGCGTCGATCACGCGCTCGGACCAATCGATCAGGCCGTCCTTCATCGCCTGAACGCTACGAAAGACGCGGGCGGGCTGCCGCCCGCCTCCGGGCCGCCCATCCGGACGGCCTAGATGCCGACGTCGATCTTGGTGATCTTCAGCTTGCGCGGCTCGCCCTTGGGGAGCTGCACGGTGACGACGGAGCCGAGCTTGCCGCCCAGCAGCGCCTTGCCGACGGGCGACTCGTTGCTGAGCTTGCCCTCGCCGGGAGCGGCCTCGGCCGAGCCGACGATGGTGAACACCTGGCCCTTGCCGGACTCCTCGTCGGTGAAGCTCACCGTCGAGCCGACCATCACCACGTCGCCCTTGACGTCGTCGTGGTCGACGACCGTCGCCGAGCGGATCCGGTCCTGGAGCTGGATGATGCGGGCCTCGATCTGGGCCTGCTCGTTCTTCGCGTCGTCGTACTCGGAGTTCTCCGAGATGTCGCCGAAGTCGCGGGCTTCCTTGATGCGGTCGGCAACCTGGCGACGGCCCTCCGTCTCGAGGTGCTCGAGTTCGGCCTGGAGCTTCTCCAGGCCATCACGGGTAAGGATGACGTCGCGCGACATGTGGACCGTCTGATCGTTCTTCGGATTTCCGAGGCCGAAGACCCAAGATGGGCCCGGCGAGCCGGAGAGGATAGCAAGGGCCCGGACGGAGCCGTGGAACCCCGTCGCACGTCCACGCGGCGACGGCCGGGGCCGGGCGGCCGGTCGCGTCAGGCAGCCACGCCGCTGCGGAGGATCGAGCCGGCGACCCCGGTCTCGTCGACGGGTGCCGGCTCGTCGACCAGCCCTCGCACGATCGTCCGCACGTCGTCGAGGCTCTCCGCCCGCTGGAGGTCGTTCTGGAGCACGTGGCCGTCGCCCAGCGTCTCGACGTACCAGGGGTAGAACTTGCGCAGGTAGCCGGTGGCGCGCTTCTCGCCGAGGTGGCCGGTCGCCTGGTCCATCACCCAGAGCAGCTCGCCGACGATCTCCTCACGCGTGGGGTTGCCCTCGCGCAGGCCGAGCACGCGCGCGAAGAGCCACGGGTCGCCGAGGGCCCCGCGGGCGAGCATGATCGCCTCGGCGCCGGTGTCGCGCCACGCGTCGGTGATCCACTCAGGCTCGTTCATGCCGCCCGAGAGGATCACGGGCACGGGGAGCTCGGCCACGAGTTTGGCGGCCAGCTCGAGATCGGGGGCGCCCTTGTGCTGCACCTGGGCCGAGCGCGGGTGGAAGGTGATCGCGGAGACTCCAGCCTCCTCGACGAGCCGCTGCGCGACCGCGTAGCCGTCGTGCTCGCCCTTCTTGATGCCCGAGCGCAGCTTCACGGTGACCGGGAGGCCCGAGCCCTCGCGGGCGGCTTTGGCCACGGCGACCGCGGTGTCCGGGTCCTTGAGCATCGCGGCACCGGCGCCCGAGCCCATCACCTTGGGCACGGGGCAGCCCATGTTGAGATCGATGACATCGGGGCGGGCGTGCTCGGCGACGTAGGCGGCGGCGGAGCGCATCACGTCGACGTCCTGCCCGAACAGCTGGATCGCGAGCGGGCCACCGCGGCGCTCACGCTCGTCGACCTTGAGCAGCTCCTGGCAGGTCTTCTCGTTGCGGTAGTGGATCGCGAAGCTCGAGACCATCTCCGACACGGTCATGCCGGCTCCGTGGCGCTGCGCCTGGAAGCGTACGAACCAGTTGCCGATGCCGGCGAGCGGGGCGAGCAGCACGCGGTTGGGCACGGTGATCCCAGCGAGCTGCCACGAATCGTGCAGCGAGCGCTCGGGGGCTTCGCCGGGGGTGATGGAGTCGGTCGACATCACGGTCAATGGTACGGAGCCGGAGCGCTGCGGGCCCGCCCGCGCTGGGATCGGGGCCACGCCGGACCGGCGGCACGGGATGCCAGAGCGGACGGCCCGTCGAGGTGGACGACGTGCAAGAAGCCATACAACCGTCCACTCCGCTGCGGATCGATTGAGGGTTTCGGGGTCGATGGCCGAAGGAGGCCAGGCGCAGTTCCATACCGCGCTCAAACGCTTCACCAACTGCCTTCCAACCCGCTCGGAGGATCCCACCAATGTCCAAGCGCACGTCACTGACCGTCGCCCTGTCGATCTCGGCTCTTGCCGGTGCCCCGGCGATCGCCGCAGCCTGCGTGAAGGGCGGTGGCAGCCCCGGCGGTTACAGCGGCCATCACGGCCACCAGTGGGGCCCGCCGAAGCCGACGGCCACGCCCAAGCCGACGCCGAAGCCGACGCCCAAGCCGACCGCGACGCCGAAGCCGCCCGTGTGGGGCCCGCCGTGCCCGCACAAGCCGACGCCGACGCCGAAGCCGACCGCCACGCCGAAGCCGACGGCTACGCCCACGCCGACCGCGACGCCGGCTCCGACGGCCACGCCGGCTCCGACCGCCACGCCCACGCCGACCGTCATTCCGACCGTGATCCCGCCCAAGCCGACGCCGAGCCCGACGCCCGAGCCGACCACGACGCCCGAGCCGACCGCGACGCCGACGCCGGAGCCGACCCCGACGCCGGGTCCGATCTTCGAGTAGCGAAGCCGCGCGGGGCAGGTCGGACGACCTTGGCCTGGGCTCCCGCCCGGGCTTGGGCCGAACCGCTCTTCGACCTCGACCCCGTCCCGCTCGGGAGGGCGCCCCGGCGCCCTCCCCTCGCCTTCGGGCGAAGCCTCCGGCCCGTCGCCCCGCCATCCACAGGGGTTGGCGGGCCGAGGCGGTTCAGGGTGGCCCGCCGGCAGGGGGTTCGAACGCCGGCGGGGCCACCTCGAACCACGAACCGCTCCGTGCCCCAGCCGCGCGGGCCGATGCGCCGCGGGGCGCGACAGGAGTACCGTGCGTCAGATGTCGGATTCCGTCGTCATGACCGCTGAGGACTTCGCCGCGCTGTCGGCGGAGATCGAGCGCCTGGAGGGCGAGGGCCGCCGCGACATCGCCGCGCGCATCAAGACGGCTCGCGAGTGGGGCGATCTCAAGGAGAACGCCGAATACCACGACGCGAAGAACGCGCAGGCCCACCTCGAGACCAAGATCCTCGTGCTCCGCGAGAAGCAGCGCAACGCCGAGATCCGCGAGGTGCAGGCCGGCGGCGACAGCGTCGGGTTCGGTTCGACGGTCACGGTGCTCGACGAGCAGAGCGGCCGCGAGATGACGTACACGCTCGTCTCCCCCACCGAGGCCAAGCCGGCCGAGGGCAAGCTCGCGTTCGACTCGCCCGTGGGTGAGGCGCTGCAGGGCGCCAAGGTGGGCCAGAGCGTCGCCGTATCGACCCCCAAGGGCGACCGGCCGCTGAAGATCCTCACGATCGCGTAGCGCGCCTGCAGCGTTCCGTTCAGCGGGGCGGTGACGGGCGCGGCCCCTCTACCGTGATCGTGATGCTTCGATGACCGCACCACCGCGGGGCCCACGCCGGGCCAGCGCCGGATCACGCGGCCCGCGCCGTGCAGCCACCCCACCGCGCCGGGTGCCCACGCGCGCGCGTCCGCGCCGGCCTGCCTGGCAGCGCCTGCTGGGGGCCGCCGGGGTGATCATCGTGCTCGTGGTCGGCACCACCCTCGCGATGCGCGTGCTCTACTCCGGCCAGGCGATGCCGGGCACGCAGATCGGCGACGAGAACGTCTCCGGCAAGTCGAAGGCCGAGCTGCTGCGTGCGGCGGAGCGCCTCGGCGCATCGGATCGGCAGCTCAACCTCACCGGTGCCGGGCAGACCCTGCACATCACGGCCGGCGGCGCTGGGCTGCGCTCCGAGCCTGCCGCCACCGTCGACGACGCGATGGACGCCCACCGCTCCGGATTCTTCTCGCCGCTCGGTGCGCTCTTCCGCACCGAGCGGGTGGCGCTGCGCGCGACGGTCGACGGCGCCGAGCTGCGCGACACGGTCCAGCAGGTGGCGAAGGCGATCGACCGTGGTGCCTACGCCGGCGGCCTGTCGATCGACAACGAGACGCTCGTGGCCACCGTGGTGCCGTCGAAGGCGGGCCGCGTGGTGCGCCAGCAGCAGCTCGCCGACGACCTGCGCGAGCGCCTGCTGCGCCCCGGCTCGACCGTCGTACGGGTGCCGATCAGCAACGGTACGCCGGTGTCGTCGGCCCGCCTGCAGGAACTCGCCGACGAGGCCGAGCGCTACCTCCAGGCCCCCCTGGTGCTCGGTGGCGCCGGGAAGGACTACTCGGTGCAGCCGGCCCAGCTCGCCGACCTGCTCGCCGTCGAGCCGCTCAAGGGCGGCAGCTCGGCGCGCCTGGGCGTGAACAGCGCCGAGCTCTCCAAGCTCACGGCACGCGTGGCCGATGCCCGCGACCGCGCGGCGAAGAGCGCGTCGATCTCGGCCCCGCCGACGGGCCCCACGGTCGACGGCAAGGCCGAGGTGAGCTGGCGCCCCAAGAAGGCCGAGGTGACCGTGCGCTCCGACGGCCGCTCGGGCCTCGCGGTCGACGTGAAGAGCCTCAACGCGCGCGTGCGTGAGGCCGTGCGCAAGAACAGCCACGCGGCCAAGGTGCCGACGAAGGTCACTCCCGCGCCCGTATCCAAGAGCGCGGCCGAGAAGATCGACCAGGTGATCGGGACGTTCACCACCGTGCACCCGCCAGGCCAGCCGCGCGTCACGAACATCCACCGCATCGCCGACAGCGTCGACGGCACCGTGATCGCGCCGGGCGCCGAGTTCTCGCTCAACGGTGTGGCCGGTGAGCGCACCAAGGCCAAGGGCTACGTCGAGGCTCCCTTCATCGCGGGCAACAAGATCGAGCCGTCGGTCGGCGGCGGCGTCTCGCAGTTCTCGACGACCATGTACAACGCGGCCTACTTCGCCGGCCTGCCGATCGTCGCGTCGCAGCCGCACTCGCTCTACATCGATCGTTACCCCGCGGGCCGCGAGACCACTCTGAACTGGCCGACGATCGACCTGAAGTGGCAGAACGACACCGATGCGCCGATCCTCGTGCGGGCGTCGTACACCGACACGAGTGTCACGGTCACCCTCTACGGCCACAACGGCGGGCGGCGCGTCGAGGCCAAGCCCGGCGAGCGACAGCCCAACCCTGGCGGCAACTTCACGATCACGGTCACGCGCGTGATCCGCTACCCCGACGGTCGCGTCGTCGAGCAGCCGCGCACGAGTTCATACGCGAACGAGGTCGTCGACGACGAGCCGCAGGAATAGCGCTTGGCAGCCATTCGATCCGCGACGGATCGCCTGCGGTTCCGGGCCTTTTCTCCGGTCTGCACCCCACGCCGAGCCGTGCCTGGGGTCTAGACCCCCGGCCGAACGTCCAACCAGTTCCATACCCGCTTCAGTCCTCGTCCGGCCGAGCCGATGGACACACCACGACGCCGGACTACGGCGTCCAGATCTCATCACTCGGACACGGACGTTTGACACGATGCTCAGCCTTCGCCTCGCTGCCGCCGCTGCCCTCTCAGGCTCGGCACTCTTCACCGGTACTGCCGTCGCGGCCCCGCCGACGACCGCCAAGGTGCCGGCGCCGCACGCGGACTGCAGCTACGTCCGCGGCGTGAGCGAGGACGACGGCCACACCAACCAGCAGGGCAAGGGCCACTCGGTCCACGGGAACGGCTGGGGCTACGGACACGGCTGCGGCGACGCCGGTGACGGCGGCGGCAACAGTGGCGGCGGCGACGAGGGCCCGGTCCTGACCTGATCTTCCACATCTTCTGCCGGCGGATGGGACACCACCGGCAAGGAGCAGCAGCCGCCTCCGCGCGGCTCGCAATCGACACCGTCGGAAGGGACATCGACGGTGGCGAAACCGGAACCGGCCGTCAATGGGACGCGGCTGCAACGGAAAGGCTGACGGGGCCGTCGCACATCGGGGTGCGGCGGCCCCGCCTCCGTTCTGCGGGCAGTTCGGGGAAACCCGTAGCCGGCGATGCGGGCGTGCCGACGTGCTGGCGGGCGGCTACGGGTCTGCGTTGACCGTGGCGGTACCGAGTCGTACCTTCGCGCCATGACGTCCACCCATCTGCCCTCGCCGGTCGCCGACACACCCGCTCGGGACCCGTTGCCTCGCGACGTGCGCACACTCATCGTCGGTGCGGGTTTCGGTGGCGTCGACGCCGCGATCCAGCTCCGCGCGGCCGGCCAGCGCGATCTCTTGATCATCGAGCGGGCGCCGGACGCCGGCGGCTGCTGGCTCGCCAACACCTACCCGGGAATCGCGTGCGACGTCCCCTCGAACCTCTACAGCTTCTCGTTCGCGCCCAACCCGGACTGGACGCGCACCTACAGCCCCGGCGGGGAGATCGCGCGCTACATCCACGATGTCGCCACGCGTTACGGCGTGATGGACGACATCCGCTTCGGCGTCGAAGCAACGGGGGCACGCTGGCTCGACGACGCGCAGCGCTGGGAGGTCGAGACGAACGCTGGCACGATCCGCGCGCAGTTCCTCGTGAGCGCGATGGGACCGCTCACCGAGCCGGTCTACCCGGAGATCGATGGGCGCGACACGTTCGAGGGCATCCAGATCCACTCGGCCCGGTGGGATCACTCCGCCGACCTTGCCGGCAAGCGGGTCGCCGCGATCGGCACGGGCGCCTCGGCGATCCAGTTCGTTCCCGCCGTCGCGAAATCCGCGGGCCACCTCGAGGTGTTCCAGCGCACCGCACCGTGGGTGCTGCCGCGCACCGACCGCGGCACCACCGCGATCGAGCGCCGGCTGTTCCGTCGCTTTCCCCCGCTGCAGCGGCTCTCACGGAAGGCGACGTACTGGTCACGGGAGGTGCTCGTCGCCGGCATGCGCGGCAACCTCGTCGTGCGCAAGGCGCTCGAGGGCCTCGGCCGCTTCCACTTGCGCCGACAGGTGGCCGACCCGCAGCTGCGGCGCCAGCTCACCCCCGACTTCGCGCTCGGCTGCAAGCGCATCCTGCTGAGCAACGCTTGGTACCCGGCGCTGCAGCGGCCGAACGTCGACCTCGTCACGTCCGACATCACGGAGATCACCCCAACCGCGGTCGTCACCGCCGACGGCGTCACCCACGAGGTCGACGCGATCATCTACGGCACCGGCTTCCACGTCACCACGCCACCGGCCGCCGACGTCGTCGTGGGCCGCGACGGCAAGACGCTCGCCGAGCACTGGCAGGGCAGCCCGAAGGCGTTCCTCGGCACCTCGATCGACGGCTTCCCGAACCTGTTCTTCCTCGTCGGGCCGAACTCGGGCGTCGGCCACACGTCGATCCTGCTGATGATCGAGTGGCAGGTGCGCTACCTGACCCAGGCGATCGCGCGGGCGGCCGCCGAAGATATTGGCTCGTACGATCTGCGCCCCGACGTGATGGACCAGTGGGTGCGCGAGATCGACGAGCTCAGCGCCGGCACCGTGTGGCTGGCCGGTGGCTGTGCGAGCTACTACGTCGACCGCACGGGTCGGAACTCGTCGACGTGGCCGACGTACACGTTCAAGCTGCGCGAGCGGCTCGCCACCTTCGATGCCGGCCGCTATGAGGCCCGCCCCGTGCTCGCGCCGGTGCCGGCGGCCTGAACGCGCTCAGGGGAGGCGGACGCTCCAGACGAGGTGGCCGTCGGGGCCGACCTCGTAGGTGACGGCGACCATCAGGTGGTCGGCGCGGTGCGAGCTGCTCGTGAGGTTGGCGAGGCAGCTCCCGATGCCGGGGCGCGTCTCGACGCAGTCGAGCGGGCCTACGGCAGCGGTGAAGTCACGGGTGCGGCTGAGCACGTCGCGCGAGACGTCGTCGTGGAGCTCCAGCGCGACCTGCGCCGGATCGGGCGTCGACGAGCCGCGTGCGACGGCGGCGCCCAGCCCGCCGACGGCGAACAGTGCGAGCAGGATCACAGGTCGGCGGGTGCGTCGAGAAAGCATGGCGAACGGTCGCGCGAGGGTGCGCGTGCAGGTCTTGGTTCCCCCGTTCGTCGCCCGTTCCTGCCGGAACCTCCGCAGTTGGGCGCGCGATTGGCCGGACGGACGATGTCGGGCGGTCCGTCCACGTGGACGTTGAGCGTCCGAAAACTACGGAGTCCAGGGGCTTTTCCCGCTTGACAGGGCCTCGGGGATGGCTGAGTGTGGGTGTTCTTGCTGCCGCTCCGTCCCTTCCTGCTCACGGCTGCAGCTGCGCTCTCCGCGGCCGCAGCCGTCACCTCGTCCGCGTCGGCTGCTCAGCCGACCGACGACGCGCTCCTCGCCGCCATCCAGCTCGAGGCGCCGGCGACGATCGCCGTCGCGCAGGTGCTGCCGTCGGCTGGTGACGCCCACCTTGCGATCCGCACCCGCGCACAGGCCGCCGACGATTCGCAGAGCCATGACGAGCTGTGGCTCGCGGCCGGCGATGGCTCCGACCTCGAGCCCGTGAGCCGCAGTGCCGGCAGCGGCGCGCAGTACGTGTCCGTCGCGTCGGTCGGCTGGTCGACCGACGGGCGGCACCTCGCCTTCGGCTACCTCAACCCGGCCGTGAAGTCGGCGACCGCCGCGCACGTGGTGGATGTCGACGGGATCGACGCCCCGCGCGACCTGACCCTCGGCGCCGAGACCACGGCCCCGCAGTTCACCGCCGATGGCCGCTACGTCACGTTCCTGCAGGAGACGCCGCGCACGCGCTCGAGCGGCGCGCTCGATCTCGCGAGCGGCGGCATCCTCTTCCCCGCCCGCGTCGACGACGTCGCCATTGACGGCACGGTCACCGGCGGGCCGTGGCTCGCTCCGGAGTGCGCCCGCGCGGCGCAGCCCGACTGGGTTCCCGCCGTGAGCACCGGCCGTTGGCTCGAGCAGGCACTGGCCTCACCCGACCCGGGCTGCCGCTTCGGCGCCAACGCCGCCGACCCGGCGTCGACGCCGAAGACCGCCACCACGAACGTGCAAGGCGCCAGCGACGCCCCGGCGACGATCACACGCACGGTCGGCAGCGACCTCGTCACCATTGCCGATCGCACGAAGCCGCTCGGGCCGACCGTCCGCATCCGCTCGTCAGCCAAGGGCCTCACCCGCGCGATCCGCCGCGGTCTGCGCATCCAGCTGGATCTCGCCGGTGCCAAGACCGTCAAGGCCTACGTGATCGCCGAGCGCCCAACCGACGAGGATCTGCTCACGCCGAGCCGTGGCACCACCTTCATCACGCTCGGCCGGGCGACCTTCCGCGAGCTGCCCTCGCAGACGCAGACGCTTGCCATTCCGCTCACGCGTGACGCCAAGCGCGGGCTCCCCCGCTTCCTGAAGATCACGGTGACCGTGCGCATCGTCGCGATCGACAAGGCGGGCAACCGCACCACGGTCGAGCGCAACGTCGCGCTCACCGACTTCTAGGCGGGCCGCAGCCCGGGTCCGGGCCAGTCGAGACGCGCGTCGTCGCCGTAGGAGTCGCGCCGAGCGGCGTAGGCGAGGCCGGCGTGCACCGGGGCGTCGGCGCCGATGAGCACGCGCAAAGGCCGATCGGCACGTGGCCGAGCAAGGTGCGCGACGAGGGCGTCGGCGGCGACCCGCGCGGGAGCATCGGTGGGCGGCTCAGCCGGATCGGCCGCCGGCCATGGCACGTCGGCGGTGCCGAACATCTGCGTGCGCAGCTCGTCGTAGTGCGCGTCGGGCGCGGAGAAGCGCATGCTCGATCCGGCCCAGTCGGTGGCGAAGCCGCCGAGCTGAGCGATCGTCACGCCGATGCCGAACCCCGCGACCTCCAGCGCGAGCGCCTCGCTCAGGCCTTCGAGCGCCCACTTCGAGGCGTTGTAGGCGCCGAACGCGGGGATGGCGCCGATCGCACCGACGGTCGAGATCTGCACGATGTCGCCGCCGCCGGAATCACGCAGGTAGGGGATCGCGGCCTGCGCCACCCATGCCGCGCCGAGCAGGTTCGTATCGAGCTGGTCGCGGAAGTCCGTCTCCGTGAGTTCTTCGATCGTGCCCACGTGCCCGAAGCCGGCGTTGTTGACCACCACGTCGAGGCGTCCGAACGCATTGGCGGCGGCACGCACGGCGGTGTGCACGGCGCTGCGGTCGCGCACGTCGACCACGATCTCGCGGACTCGGTCTGGTGCGGTTGCCGTCAGCTCGGCGAGAGCGTCGGGTGTGCGGACGGTCCCGACCACCCGCGCATCGCTGTCGAGGGCGGCCTGGGCGAACGCCCTTCCCAGTCCGCGGCCGGCGCCCGTGATCAGCCACACGGGTGCGTCCGCCGCGCGATTCGCTGTGTCGGATCCCAGAGTCATGGCTCCGGCCCGACGATAGGCGACGGCGTGATCCTCGGTGCCGGGTGAACCCGGTCGCCGAGGCCGGCGGGCTTACGCCTCGCCGCGAGCCTTCTTGCGCGCTTCCTTCTGGCGATCGGTCGCCGAGAGGGCACGTTTGCGCAGGCGCACGAAGTTCGGGGTCACCTCGACCTGCTCGTCGTCGCCGATGAACTCGAGGGCCTCGTCGAGCGTCTTGCGGGCCGGCGGGGTGAGGCGGACGAGCTCGTCGGCGCCGGCCGAGCGGATGTTCGTCTGCTTCTTCTCGCGGACGATGTTCACGTCGAGATCCTCGATGCGCGAGTTGCTGCCGATGATGCAGCCCTCGTAGACGTCCTCGCCGGGCCCCATGAACATGGTGCCGCGCTCTTGGAGCGCCAGCACGGAGAAAGGCGTGATGACGCCGGAGCGATCGGAGATCAGCGAGCCGTTGTGGCGGCTCTTGATCACACCGGCCCACGGCATCCAGCCGTCGAAGACGTGGTGCAGCATGCCGGTGCCGCGCGTCTGCGTCATGAACTTGTCGCGGATGCCGATGAGGCCGCGGGCCGGGATGCCGTATTCGAGGCGCAGCCAGCCGGTGCCGTGGCCGACCATGTTGGTCAGCTCGCCGCGGCGCTCGGCCAGGAGCGTCTGCACGACGCCCATGTGCTCCTCGGGGATGTCGATCGTGAGGGCCTCGCGGGGCTCCATGCGCTTGCCGTCGACCTCCTTGGTGAGCACGTGCGGCTTGCCGACGGTGAGCTCGAAGCCCTCGCGGCGCATCGTCTCGACGAGCACGGCCAGCTGGAGCTCGCCACGACCGGCAACCTCCCAGGTGTCAGGGCGCTCGGTCGGGCTGACGCGGAGCGACACGTTGCCGAGCAGCTCTTCGTTGAGCCGGTTCTCGATCATGCGCGCCGTGAGCTTGTCGCCGTCGCGGCCGGCGAGCGGACTCGTGTTGACGCCGATCGTCATCGCGAGGCTGGGCTCGTCGACCTCGATGAGCGGCAGCGGGCGCGGATCCTCGGGGCTCGTGAGGGTCTCGCCGAGCATGATGTCCGGGAAGCCGGCGACGGCGGCGATCTCGCCGGGGCCGACCTTGTCGGCGGGCACGCGCTCGAGGCCCTCGGTGACGAAGAGGTCGGTGATCTTGGCGTTCTGGATCGAGCCGTCGGTGCGGGCCCAAGCGACGGTCTGGCCCTTGCTGATCTCGCCCTGGCGCACGCGGACGACGCCGAGGCGGCCGAGGTACGGGCTGGCGTCGAGGTTGCCGACCTGCGCCTGCAGCGGGTGGCCTTCCTCGTACTCCGGCGCGGGGATCGTGTCGAGGAGCGCCTGCATCACCGGGCCGAGGTCGTCCTCGAGGGCGGTGTGATCGGTGCCGGCCTTGCCCTCGCGAGCGATCGCGAACACGGTCGGGAAGTCGAGCTGCTCGTCCTCGGCGCCGAGCTCGAGGAAGAGCTCCTCGGCCTCGTGCACCACTTCGTCGGGGCGGGCGTCGGAGCGGTCGATCTTGTTGACGACGAGCACCACCGGCAGGCCGGCCTCGAGCGCCTTGCGCAGGACGAAGCGCGTCTGCGGGAGCGGGCCCTCGGCGGCGTCGACGAGCAGCAGCACGCCGTCGACCAGTGCGAGACCGCGTTCCACCTCGCCGCCGAAGTCGGCGTGGCCGGGCGTGTCGACCAGCGTGATCTTCGTGCCCTGGTAGGTGAAGACCGTGTGCTTGGCGAGGATCGTGATGCCACGTTCCTTCTCGATGTCGCCCGAGTCCATCACCCGGGTTTCGCCCTCCATGCTGCGGCCGAGCGCGCCGCTCTGGCGCAGCATGGCGTCGACGAGCGTCGTCTTCCCGTGGTCGACGTGAGCGACGATCGCGACGGTGCGGAGGTCTGAGCGAAGGGCCATGCGACGCCGGAGGTTACGGGCCCCGCGCCGCCGACGCTGTGTGACACCCGAATCAAATTGCGCGGCGGCGGATCGGAATCCGCAACGCGCCGCAGTAGATTGCTCGACTTATGTCCACGCCGCGGGATATCGCGCAGGAGCACGAACTCGATCGTCCGTTCTTCCGGAGGTCGTTCGTCAAGGGCGCGCTGAGCGCGCTCGCCCAGGCCGAGGACTTCTCGATCTTCGCCGGCTCGGGAGTGTCCAGCGATGCCGGCATGCCGTCCTGGAACGCGCTGCTCGACGCGCTCCTGCGCTCCGTGCCGAACGCCGAGCAGATCGAGGACTGGGACGGCTTCGCAGAGGCCGCAGAGGCCGTCGAGAGCACGCTCGGCCGCGCGTCGCTGGTGGAGGCCGCCTACGCCGGACGCCCGGCCGACTTTGCGCGGCTCGTCGCCAACGCGATGGGCGTCCAGGCGACGTCGTCTCGGCGACCGCTCGTGGACGAAGCCGACGGCCCAGGCCAGACCGCGCTGGCGATCGCGCACCTCTGCGTCGACGTCCGCGAGGGCCTCGAGCCGCGCTACATCATCACCACGAACTTCGACGTGCTGCTCGAGCTCGCGATCTTGCGTCGCGCCCGCAGCCTGAAGCACGACGACGCCGTCGTCGTCGGGCCGGCGACCGACGACCGGACCTCGCCGCCCAGCGGGAAGCGTCGCTGGAAGGTGCACCACCTGCACGGCTGGCTCCCTCACCCCGTGGAGGCCGCGAAGCACCTCGGGCTGCCGACCGACGTCGACGAGTGCGTCTCGGACTCCAACCGTCTCGTGCTCTCCGAGACCGGCTACTACGGGCGCGGCACCGGACCCGACTGGCAGGATCGTGTCGTCGAATCCACGCTCGGCTCCGGTGCGCGGCTGCTGATCGTCGGCACCAGCCTCGCCGACCCCGCGCTCGTCCGCCACCTCTACCGCACGCACGAAGCCTCCGGCGACGACTCCGAGCCCCGCGCCTATGCGCTCCTCCTGCGACCCACTCCGCTCCCCTCGCTCACGGAGCCGGAGGGCACGGCCCGCCTCGCCTACGAGCGCGCCGCGATCCTTCGCTGGGAAGCGGTGGGCGTGCGGGTGCTCTACGCGGATTTCGCGTTCCAGATCGCGCAGTTCTGTCACGAGCTCGCCACCGCGCGCAGCTCCGAGTTCCAGGGTGCGAAGGGCCGCCGCCAGTTCAACAAGACGGCGCGGTACGGCGCGCGGCTTGATTCGTGGTTCGGCCGTGCGTACGAGCGCGACTCGCTCATCAGCGCGTCCACCAAGGGCGACGACGACGATCTACAGCAGGCGAGCGACGCGTTCCAGGAGGCGCAGCGCCGGCTCAGCGCCGAGCTCCGGGTCACGATCGCCGAAGACCTACTGGATCGATTCCCGAGCCTCGAGAAGGATCACCTCGCCCTCCATCTCTGGTGCCGTATGCCGCAGCGCCTCACGTACGGCCGGGCCGAGGATCTCATCAACGAGAACGGCATCTGCTCGCTCGGGATGGTCGGCGCGTCCGACCGTTCGTGGATCGAGCCGGAGTCGGTCGACACCCGCCTCCTCCACCAGAGCGGTGACCGGGTCGCCGTCAAGGCCTTCACCTCCCAAGCCGTCAGCTTCGCGGAGGCACCGATGGCGACGTGGGACCAGCTCGTCGCCGTGCCGGTGAGCATCCAGGACGGCAAGCGGCCGGTCCGTCTCCCCGTCGGCGTGCTCAGCCTCAACGCACGCGGCGCCGATGGCGAGCGGGCCGAGCTGACGAACCTGCTGAGGACCCCTGACGGCCTCGTGAAGCTCATCGTCTATTTGGCCGTTACCGGCCGGCGATATCTCGACATCTGACGCTCGACGACCGACAACTGGATTGGAATCGCCGCCTTCTCGCGGCGACCGCCGGTTGTCATACGATGCGCTTCATGACCAACGAGGATCTCCGTCGCGAATATCGCGGCCCCGCGGTCGACATCGACGCCGTGCCGGCGGTCGAGATCGCTGACATCGAGCGTTCGGTCGACGCTGCCCGGAAGAAGGCAGACCACCTCGTGCAGACGAGGAAGTTCCTGCCCGTGCGGCCTCGCCGCACCCTCGCCTCGTCCTAGCGGACGCCGGCCGCCTCGCCGGATCGCCGGATCGCCGGGTCGGGCAAGCCCGCGACCGGGGTTGGCCTCCCTGGCGCACCTACGCTGGTGGTGTTCCAACCCGCCGCTCTCGCGGGTTCCCCACACGAAAGGCCACCCCATGATCGGTGCGATCATCCTCGGACTCGTCGCTGGTGCGCTCGGCAAGCTGTTCGTCCCCGGCAAGCAGGGCGGCGGCATCATCGTCACCACGCTGCTGGGCCTGGTCGGCGCGTTCCTCGGCTACCTGCTCTTCACCCGCCTGCTCGGCATCGGAGACAACGATGCCTTCGATCTCGGGGGGCTCGTGAGCGCAATCATCGGCGTGATCATCGTGCTCGTCGGCTATCGGGCCGTCGCCGGCGACTGACGCGCCGCTGGGCTGGTTTGCCCTCGCTATTCGACGGCATTCCAGCCCACGCCAACCCGGCGGCCCCTCGATCGAGCCGGGCGGCCGTGACGGGCGGCCGCTGGCTCAGTCGTCCTCGGGCCGCACGTCGAGCCCGAGGGCGACGGCGATCATCATCGCCTGATGGGGGTCGACGATGGCGCCTCGCATGGGCACCTCGGTCGGGTCGAGATCCGGGAGCTCGGAGCCGCGGAGCTCGGTCTTCAGCAGGCTCGCGCGTGAGAACGCGGCGCCGGAGAGGTCGCAGCGGCGCAGCACGGCCTCGTCGAGGCGGGCGCCGGTGAGGTCGGCCTCGCGCATCCGCACGCCCTCGAACTTCACCTCTCGCAGGTCGGCGCCGCGCAGCGACGCGAACGACCAGTCGCCGCCGTCGACGCGGAGCAGGTCGTAGCGGCAGTCCTCGAACGTCGTCCCGACCACCTTGCAGCCCTTGAGCTGCGCGTCGAAGAGGTTCGAGTTCCAGACGTGGCAGTTGATGAGCGACGAATCGGTGAAGGCGACCCCGCTCAGCCGGCAGTCGGTGAACGTGCAGCCGTCGAACACCACGCCGGTACCGACGGCATCCGTGAAGTCGATCTCGAGGAACGCGACCTGCTCGAACGTGCGACCCGAGAGGTCTTCGCCGTCCCAGTCCTCGCCACGCACCGCGCTCGTCGTCTTCGGGCCCCGCGACCGCTCCGCCATGCCGGCAACGTTACGCGGCACTCCGGCAACGCGCGCAAACCAGCCCACACGCAGAGCGCAGCAAACTCGCCGACGCAGACGGCGGCCCCGGCCGCCGCCCGGGATCAGCGCTTGCGGGGCACGTAGACCGACTTGGCGGTGGTGGTGAGGTGGGCGCCGTCGTCGTTCGGCGTGACGACCATGCGGTAGCGCAGCGTGCGGGCCGCTGAACGGGAGACGCGCTTGGCGAACGTGCCGCGCTCCGACCCGGACGGGCGCCGGAGCGTCGGCCGCGAGACGGTGATCCAGCGGCCCGATGCGGCGCGCCGCTGCAGCGCGACGCGCGTGTCTGACGACGACGGGTAGACGACGCCGCGGAGCACCGCGCTCCTCGAGGTACGCGAGCTCAGCGTGAGGCGCGCCAGCACGCGGCTGCGCACCGTGACGACGCCACTCTCGACGCCGGGCGTCTTGGCCGACGTGATCACAGGCCGCACGGCGCCGCTCGCGGCGGTCGCCACGCCATCCGTGCCACCGGCGTCGGCGACGACCTTGAGCCGAGCCGTTTCCCAGATCCGAGAGATCGAGAACGCGAAGGTGCCCGCAGCCCCGGCCTTCGTCGAGCCGACTTCCGAGTAGGCGCGCGTGTACGGCGCGTTCTGCCGCATCAGCCGTACGGTCGCGCCGACCGGCACCGTGCCCGAGACGGCTCCGCTGACGACCGTCACGCCGCCCCAGTCGAGCGTCGTGCGGGCGGCCTTGAGGGTTGCGCCCGTGAGCCCGCGAGTGGTCGTCACGCTACGCGCGCTGCTCTTCACCGTGCCGAGCGCGTTCGTGGCGACGACGCGGTAGACGTAGCGGGTGTTGGGCGCGAGGCCGGCGAGATCGGCGGTGACCGTGGCCGTCGCGCCTACGGCGACGCTCCCGGCGGGCGTCAGCTGGCCGTAGACCTTCGACGACGTGCCCCACTCGAACGCGTACGTGGTCGGCAGGCCGTAGGGGTTGACCCGCCCGGCGATCGTGCCCGTCGTCTCGCCGGCGGCCGTCGGGGTGCGGATCGCGACAGCCGGCTTGCGCGAGCCGGCCGGGAGCGGAGTTGCCGTCGGCACCGGCGTCGCGGTGGGGGCCGGGGTCGGCGTGGCGGGCGCGGCGGTCGGCGCCGGAGTCGGCGTCACGGCCGGATCCGGCGTCGGACTCGGATCCACGCCTTGCGCGATCGCCGGCGCCGTCACCCCCGGCAGTCCCCCGGCGGCCAGAAGGCCACACACAGCCAGGAGCGGGACGGAGCGACGGAGGGTGAACACGCACCCGAAACCCGCCGCTCGGCGTCACGGTTGCGGCAGCTCGCGGCGTCGGGCGCGCAGCCACCGGCCGAACGCCGGCGCGCCGCCCAGCGCGGCACGCCGGCGGGTCCGGACCTACTTCTTGCGCGCCTTCACGGTCACCGTGCCGCTCGTCGTCGTGACGTGGTTGCCGCCATCGTGCGGATCAGCGACCACGCGGTAGGAGGCGTCGCGGCCGATGCGGCGCACGACGGTCTTGTAGCTCAGGCGATTGTTGGTGCGCACGGAGAGGCGCAGCGAGCGCACGCGCACCCAGCGGCCCGAGGGCGTCTGGCGCTGCAGCACGGCAGTGGCGCCGCGCTTGGCCGGGAAGAGCGTGCCGCGGAGGCGTGAGGTGCGCGCCTTGCGCACGCCCTGAGTGATCTTCACGAGGATCTGGCTGCCCACGCGGATCGCCGGGCTGACGAGCGACGTCGACCCGATCACGCGCACCCGCACGTTCACGGAGTTGAACGCCTTCTGCAGGCGCACGTTGTAGCTGCCCGTCGACGAGGTGGTGGTCGTCCCGATCCGGCGCCACGTGGCGTTGTAGGGGAAGTCCTGGCGGAGCAGCTCGAGCTTCACGCCGCCGGGCTTGGCGCCGCTCACCTGGCCGCTCACGTTGAGCGAGCCGTTCCACGAGATCTCGCTGCCCGAGGCCTTCGCCGTCACCTTCGTGAGCCCACGCGTGGTGGTGAACGTGCGGTCGCTGCCGTAGCGCACGCCCGCGGCGTTCTGTGCGACGGCGCGGTAATGGTACGTAGTGCCGGCCGCGAGCGACCCGACGCCGATCCCGCGGCTCACGGTGCCCTTGCTGCTGCCGGCCGATGTCGTCGCGGTCGTGTTGCCGTAGGCCTTCGTGAGGCCCCAGTCGAAGCGCACCGTCGTGGACTGGCCCTGCGGGCTGACGCGCGCGTTGAGCGTCGCGCTGGTGCTCGCGGTCTTCGACGCGGCCTGCGTGCTCACGCTCGGCGCCTTGCCCTGCGACGACGTGGTGAACGTGCGATCGCTGCCTCGCACGGTGCCGGCGGCGTTCGTGGCGACGAGCCGCACGTGGTAGGTGGTGGCCGCGGTGAGGCCGGTGACCGGCGCCTTCACGGTCGTGTTCGACGCGCTGGCGGCGACGCTGGCGGCGGTGGTCGTGAGGCCGTACGCGCTCGTCGTGCCGTACTCGAACTGATAGCTGGTGTCCGAGCCGTTGGCACTCAGCGTGCCCGTGAGCGTCGCGCCGCCGGTGCCGATCGCCTCGGCGGTGCCGGTGGTGACCTTCGGGGGATCGGGGTTGGGCGCCGGAGTCGGGGTCGGCGTGGTGACCGGAGTGGTCGGGGTCGTCCCGGGGTCGGTCGCGCTGATGGCCGCGCCAGCGGGCAGCAGCACGATCGACGAGGCGATCAGGACGGCAGGGAGTGAGCGCACGCCGCGCATGGGCAGGCGGCGGCCGGAGCGGGCAGGACTGGACACAGTCACCCGAACCCTGCCCGGGGCCAGAAGTTGCGGCAACCTCTGGAACGCGAGCCTGGCGTGCCGGCCGAGAGGTCCAGCCGCAAGTGATGCGCGGCCGCTCGGTCGGCTGCGTCCGCCGCTCGAGCCCCACCGCCACGGGATCGCACCTCCGCAAGCGGAGTGTGCGATGCGTACGCGTTTGCATACGCTCAGTTGCAGGCGGTTCGGACCCTAGAAGGTGGTAAAACGCTGCGGCCTGTGCCAGCGTGCTGGGGGTGTCCACGCGTCGCGCTGATTCCTCGCCCGCGCGCGCGGTGAGCGCCGGCACCTGGATGCTGCTCGGGCTCGCCTCCGCCGTCCTGCCTTTGGTCGTTCTGGGCGATCGCCTCACCCTGGCGGGCCTGTGGCCTGCGACTCCGCCGCTGCAGCCCGGTTCGCCCGCGAGCCCGCGCGTTTCGCAGCCGCTGGGCTACTGGAACGCGCTGGGCGTGTGGTGCGCGGTCGCATGCCTCGTCCAGCTGATGAGCGCCGCGCACGCCGGCCATCGCATCGCTCGCCGCGCCGCCGGAGCCGCTGTGCCGTTGCTGCTCGCTACGGGCTACCTCACCTACTCGCGCGGGGCGATCCTCGCCGCTGCGATCGGCCTCGTCGCCGCGCTGTGGCTCGCGCCGCGCCGACGCGCGCTCCTTCTGCAGCTGGGAGCGACGCTCGTGCCGTCGGCGGTCGCGATCGGCGCCGTCGCGCTCGACACCGGCGTGGCGTTCGGTTCGGCCACGGCTCATCCATGGACGGTCGGCGTGCTCGCCGTCGCCGCGGGCGCCGGTGCCCTGCTCGCTGACCGCGCAGGCGGCGCTTCGGCGTTCCTGCGGGCCGAGGTCGCCCAGGAGCGCGTGGCGGGCTGGATCGATCGGCGCGTCGGGCGGCCGCTCGCGATGCTTCTCCTCACCGCCGTGGTGATCGGCGGCGCGGCGTTCGCGATCCGCAGCGTCGTCGAGGGGTTCGACGCGCCGTACCGCCCGACCGTCGACGTGCGCGACCGCTTCAGCGATACGAGCAGCGGCGGCCGGACGCTGCTCTGGCACGCCGCCTGGGACAGCTTCCGCGCTCATCCCTCCGGCACCGGCACCGACACCTTCCGGGTCACGTTCGACCAGGTCGCGCCCCTGCAGTTCACGGCCCGCGACGCCCACAGCGTCTACCTCGAGCGGCTCGCCGAGCATGGCGTCGAAGGACTGCTGCTCTTCGTCGCGCTCATGGCCGTTGCGACCGCGACGCTGGTGTGCAGCCGCCGCACCGCGCGCGGCTCGGCCGTGCGCGGCGGGCTTGTCGCGACGGCCGCGGCGGGACTTACGGCGATCATGCTCGGTGCAGGAATCGACTGGTATTGGGAGATCCCCGCCGTGCGCGCGCTCGCGTTCGCGATGCTCGCCGCCGGTCTCGTGCCGCTGGCGATCCGCGCCGCCCGCGATCCGTGGATGCCAGAGCCGCGCTGGACGGTGCCGCTGCCGGTCCGCGCGCTGCCTGCGCTCGTCGCGCTCGTCGCCGCCGCCGCCCAGTTCGTGCCCAACCAGGCCGACCGTGCGCTTGCCGACAGCCAGCGCGCAGCCAGCGCCGGCGATCTCGCGGAGGCCAGCAACGCCGCTGATCGCGCGGTCGCCGCCGAGCCCGAGCGCCCCGACGGTTACACGCAGCGCGGCCTGCTCGCGGAGGCGTCAGGCCGCCCGTCGGAGGCGATCGTCGACCTCCAGCTCGCCCTCCATCGCTCGCCCGGCCGCGGCGACTGGCGCCTCTTCGCGCTCCTCGCTCGCGCCCACGCGGAGGCCGGCGAGCCCAAGGCGGCGCTCGCTGCGATGGCCGAGGGCCGCCGCGCCCGCCCGAATGGCCGCTTCTTCCGCCTCAACGTGCCGGATCCCAACCCGGCCGGTCTCCCCCGCGCCTGCTCCGGGGACGTGCGGGTGGAGCTCGAGCACTGCGAGCGACTGCCCCGCGTCGACGGCACCTTCGAGCTCCCGCACGATGCCACCGAGCTCGGCCAGCGCCAGCTGCCCGACAACACCATCCGCGACCTCCTCCAGGAGGCCGTGAGTGCCGACAAGCATCGCCGCGACGCCGCCGTGAAACTCTTCCGCCTCCTCGATTCCCGCCCGGCGCCGCCGAACGCGGTGATCGCCGAGGCCGCGCCGGAGGGCGACGGCATCTACTCGGCGCGCGTGCCGGAGGAGTAGGCGCGAGCCGAACGCCCGCGCCGGCTCAGCGGCTACCGCTTGGGCACCGTGACCGTCGCGGAGCCGGTCAGTGCGTGCGCTCCGCCGTCCTTCGGATCGACGTATGCGCGGTACTTCTGGGTGCTCTTGTTGCGCTTGATCGCGACCTTGAAGGTGAGGCGGCCCGACTTGCTGCGTTTGCCGGTGATCGGCTTCACGTTCACCCACCTGCCGCCACCGGCGTAACGCTGAAGCGTGATCTTCGCCTTCTTCGCGACCGGGAACACGGCGCCACGCGCCTGCATCGCCGATCGGCCGAGCTTGCCCTTGACGAACGGCACCTGCAGCTCGGCGCCGAGCTTGACGAGGTTCGAGTAGACGGTCGGCTCGTCGATCACGCGGGCGCGGAGCTTGGTGCTCGTGTAGATCCCCTTGAGGCGGAGCCCCCAGGTGCCGTCGTCGAGGGTGCCGGTGGTGCCGATGCGCGTCCACTCGCCCTCCTTGTACGGGTAGTCCTGGCGCAGGATCTCGAGCCGCACGTTGTTGGCCGATGCGCCGTGCAGGCGTCCCTCGAAGGCGACGGTGCCGCCCCACTGGATCGACGGCGCCGACACGTCGGCGACGAGCTTCGTCAGCCCACGGCCGGGCATGAAGCTGATGTCCTTCGTGTACGCCGTGCCGGAGGCGTTCTTCGCGCCGATCCGCAGGTGGTACGTGGTGCCGGTCGTGAGGCCCGTGAGCGTCGTGCTGCGGATCACGTCGCCGTAGCCGGCGCCCGCACCGGCGTCGTCGACGGTCTTGCCGTAGGTGGTCGTCGCGCCCCACTCGAAACGCACCGTCGTCGCCTGGCCGCCCGGGTTGACGCGCGCGTTGACCGTGACGCTGGTGGTGGTGACGTCGCTCATCGGCAGCGCAGCCACCGTCGGTGCGAACACGCCGGCCGGCGCCGGCGCGGTGGTGAAGCTCTGGTCGTCGCCGTAGACGGCGGCGATGCCATCCTTCTTCGCGAACGCGCGGAAGTGGTAGACGGCACCCGGCGCGAGTTCCGTGACGTTGAGCTGCACGGGACCGGCGAGGGTGATGGGCAGCAGTACCGTCGCGGTGGTGTTCCCGTAGCTCGCGTCGCGGCCGTACTCGAAGCCGTACTCCGCGGAGGTCTCGTCAACGGGATCGACGGTCGCCGTGAGCGTCGCGGCGTACGGCCCGATCGCCGTCGCCGCGCCGGTGGTGACCTTCGGGGCGGCCGGCGCGGCGTCAGCGGCCACCGCCGGCGCGGCGACGACGAGCGTCGCGAACAGGGTGAGCAGGGCGAGGTGCAGAGGCTGGCGACGGCGCGGCGACCGCAGCCGATCCCCTGGAAGTCGGCGGAACACCTCCGCAACCCTGAGCGATCCGCCACGCGCCGTCAAGCAGCGGATTCGCATGCTGACGGGCCCTCAGGGCGACGTGTGACGCATGTCGCCATCGCGCCAGAGCGAGCGACCCCGGATGGCGAGGCGGCGCTAGTTGCGGCTCGGAGCCACCGCCGCCGACGAGGCCGGGGCGTCGTCCGGGGCGATCGACTGGGCACGCGGTGCGGGCGCCGGGCGCGCCGGCTCCTGGGAGCCGGCGGGAGCGGCACCGTAGTAGCTCTCGTAACCGTGGCCGACGGCCGAGGCGTCGTTCACGATCGTTCCCAGGACCGGCGAACCAGAGGTCGCGAGGAGATCACGAAGCCGCTCGAACGCGTTCCCGGTGACGACCCCGAGGCGGGAGACGACGATGGCGCCCGAAGACCGCTCGATCAGGACCTTGGCATCGGCAACGACGGTGGCCGGCGGCGTGTCGACGAGCACGAGGTCGTAGCGCGCGGCGAGTCGATCGAGAATCGGCTTCGTGGTGTCGCGCTCGAGCAGGGCGATCGGGCTCGGCGGTGCGAAACCCGCCGGGATCAGGTCGACGCTCACGTCCCCGTTGCCGGGCACGCTGACCAACACGCGCTTGATGACGTCCGACGGCGAGACCATGCCGGCCAGCACCTCCGAGAAGCCCCGCTGCGCCGCGACGCCGAGGCGCTGCGCCAGCACGGGCCGTCGAAGATCGGCGTCGATGAGCAGCACGCGGCTGCCCGCCATAGCGGCGGCGAGCGCGAGGTTCCACGCCACCGTCGATTTGCCCTCGCCCGCGATGGAGGAGGTGACGACAACGGGGCCGCCCGACTGGCCGTCGGTGTGGAGGTAGCGCAAGTTCGTCCGGGCGAGCGCGAACGCTTCCATCGCCGCGCCGGAGGCGAGCTCCCGGCCCTCTTTGGCGAGCGCGCGCGACGGCGGGATCATCCCGAGCACCGGAAGCTCCCAATGCTCGGCGAGCTCGCTCTGGTCGCGGATGCGATCGTCGAGTCGGGCCCGGAGGACGGCAACGCCGATGCCGAGAATACCGCCGATGAGCAGGGCCAGGATCGCATCGCGCTTGGGCCGCGGCGACACCGGCGCGGTAGGCGTGGACGCCACCTGCACCGTGGCGACGCCGGCGCCGGTGCCCAGTTCGAGGTTGTCGATCTGATTCAGCCGGTAGCGGAGGTCGTCGCCTGCCTGGCCGCCACGCTGCGTTGGAGGCAGCGACTCAAGCTGATCTCGCACGCGTCGACGCGTCGCGGCGAGCTGCGCCGTCGCTGTGTCCTGCTGCGTCTCGATGAACGCCGAGCGGATGGCGTTGGCGATCGACGCGGCCAACGCCGGATCAGGATCGCGGGCGCTGATGTCGAGGAGGGTCGTCCCGCTCTGGGCCGCCACGCTGATCACCTCGCGTGGCACCGCGGTGCCGACGCGGCCATCGAGCATGCGGGCCGCCGCGACCCGCACCCTCGGCAGGGTGACGAGCTTTACGTTGGTCGCGGCCTTGGTCTGCGCGTCGATGCCCTGCTGCTGGAGGTTCTGCGACGTGAAGAGCGTCGCAAGGTTGACATCGGTCAGCTGAACCGTGGTGGTCGCCTCGTAGAGCTTCGAGCGAGACGCAGACGCGACGAAGCCGGCGATGGCGGCGAGCACGGCGCAAATGGCGACGAGCCGCCACTGCGACAGCACGCGGCGCATGAGCCGGGTCGCTGCGATCCGCTCGTCGCTTGCGGCGGCGGGAGTCATGCGGCGCGCTCGGAGGCGGGGAAGCGGGGCAAGTGGCAATGCGTCACTTGCCCGCGCATGTTACGAGTCCAACGGGTGCAGGACCAGGGGTTCGGTGTCCGGCCCTGGTCGCGCCGTCAACAACCGCGCTGGCCGATGCCGCGATTTCCAAGCGTCGGCCAGGCGGTTGCGTCCCTCAGGCGGGGGTCACCACGTGCTCAGCCTGGCGGCTCGCGTGACGTGCCTCACCCTGGCTCGACCCCGAGGACCGGGCAGCCATCCAGGCCTTCCCCGGTAGTGCGGCCCCGAGCACCGCGCCGACAGCGAGTACGCCGACGGCCACCGGGAGCGCCGCGGCGACGCCGTCCGTGTAGGCCTGCGGCGACGCGTACGAGCCGGAGTGCTGAAACACGGTGGCCATGACCGCGACACCGAGCACGCCGCCCACCTCGCGCAGCGTGGACGCCGCGCCGGAGGCCTGACCGGCCTCGTCGTCGCGCACCGACTCGAGGATCATCGAGGCCGACGGTGAGATCACGAGCGCCATGCCGGTTCCCGCCATGACGAACGCGGGGATCAGCGAGAGGTACGAGGTCTCGACCGCGAGCACCACGGCGATCCACGCCATCGCGATCGCTTGGAGCGCGAGGCCGATGGTCATCAACGGCCGGCCGCCGAAGCGCGGGTAGAGGATCGCGCCGGCGATCGGAGCGACGAACATGGGCATCGCCGTCCACGGCAGCGTGCGGGCGCCGGCCTCGAACGGGCCAAGCCCCTGGGCTGTCTGGAAGTACTGGCTCAGCAGGAAGATCGCGCCGAAGATCCCGAAGAACATCGCGACCGAGAGCGCGTTCGTGAGCGCGAAGGCGCGGTTCTGGAAGAACTTCAGCGGCAGCATCGGCGCGGGAGCGCGGCGTTCCCAGACGACGAACGCGACGAGTGCGAGCACAGCGACAGCGAGTGAGCCGGCCACCGTGAGAGAGGTCCAGCCGAGCGCGGGTGCGCGTACCACGCCGAACGTCAGCGCGAAGAGGCCGCCGCCGGCGAGCACGAGACCGGGTACGTCGAGCTTGGAGTTCGGCCCATGACTCTCGGGCACCAAACGCAGCACGAGCGGCAGCAGGATCAGGCCGATCGGCACGTTGAGCCAGAAGATCCATTCCCAGCTGATGCCCTCGACCACCGCTCCGCCGACGAACGGTCCGAGGGCAACGCCGAGACCGCTCACGCCACCCCAGATGCCGATTGCAGCAGAGCGCTTCTCGGCTGGCACGACGCCGCTGATGATGGTCAGCGAGAGCGGCAGGATCGCAGCGGCGCCGAAGCCTTGGATGGCACGGGCGGCGATGAGCACGTCGACCGACGTGCTCATCGCGGCCACCGCGCTGGCCAGCGTGAAGACGGCGATACCCGCCGAGAACACGCGTCGGCGGCCGAAGCGATCGCCGAGCGCCGCCATGGCGATCATCGTCACCGCGAAGGCCATGGTGTATGCGTTCACGGTCCATTCGAGGCTCTCCATCGAGCCGCCCATCGCCTCCCGGATCGACGGCAGGGCGACGCCGACGACGAGGTTGTCGAGCGACGTCATGAACGCCGCGACGGAGGCGATGACGATCACGAGGATCGCGGCACGCCGCTGCAGCGGCGGCGCGGAGTCTTGGGTGGGTGCGGCTGTGGACGACATGGCGGCTAGCTCCAAGTAGTGAGTACTTGCTTACTTGGAGCTCACGCTAACCGCTTGTCCGCAAGTTTGCAAGTGATCACTTACTTCGTGTGCGCGTGGCATCACGACGACCCGCGCTGGCACTCCGTACGCCTAGAACAGGCCAACCCGATTGCGATTGACGGCACTTGCGCCGCCTGACGCGATACCCGCGGCCCGGTGCCGCTGCGGCACCCCGCGAGTTAGAGGCCGGGCATTCCGTTGAGCCGGAGGAGTGGATCGTCGACCCGCACGACGCGCGCTGGATTTCCCACCGCGACGCCGCCGGGCGGCACGTCCTTGAGGACGATCGCACCGGCCCCAATCAGGGCGCCGTCGCCCACGTGCACCGGGCCGAGGATTTGCGCCCCCGGACCAAGGTTCACCCGATCGCCGAGCACCGGCGGACGATGGCCCTCGCCCTCGCCCGTCTTCACGCCGAGGGTGCAGCCGTGCTTGAGCGTGCACCAGGCTCCGAGGGTGGTGTCGCCGTGAACGACAATGCCGGTGCCGTGCAGGAGCCGGAGACCCGGGCCCGCTTTCACGGCCAGCGGGAGCTCGATCCCCAAGATCCAGCACGTCGTCGCGTGGTAGATCGTGCGCAGTGGCTTCGACAGCGTGCGCGCAAGCCCTCCGCGCTCGAGCAGGGCCGTGCACACGCGGAACATCACCATCACGTACTGACTCCGGCGATCGCCCGGGTTGGCGGCGATGTCTTGACGGATCGTGTCCCGCAGCATCGCCGGATCCTAGCCCGCTGTTCGAGCGTCGTCTGTGGCC
>JAGIBJ010000011.1:0-49857 GCA_017744415.1 Solirubrobacteraceae bacterium | reverse complement strand
GCGCCTCGAGCTGCGCTTAGGAACGCCGACGGATGCCCTCGACCGTCCGCGTCACCTTCGCCACGCGGTCGGGATCATCGGCCGCTACCGGTCCGCACGGCAGCGGCCCGTCGTGCAACCAACTCACCCACGGCGTCTCCTCGGCGCCAAGCGCGGAGATCACCTGGAGCAGCATCCCCTGGGCGATGAACGCGCGAACCTCGTCGGCACTTGCCCCGGATATGCGGGCAATGTCGTCGACCACCTCACCCCAGGCTTCTCGAAGGTGGTCACCGAGCGCCGGGATGGAGCGCGACGCCGTGATCGATTGCAACGAGACCAGCAGATTGGTGTGGTCGTTGAGCTGGTTCGTCCATTCGACGCCCATCGCCACGAGTGGGTCCGCCCCATTCGCCTTCGCCGTCTGACCGGCACGCAGCATCGCTTGGTGCATCGCGTCGCCGCAACGGTGACTCACCTCCATCAGCAGCTCCTCCTTGGTGGGGAACAACCGGAACAGGTACGCGTGCGAGATGCCCGATCGCTTCGCGATCTCCGCCGTCGACGCCGCGTGCATGCCGTCGCGAGCGACCACCTCAGCGGCCACCCGGAGCACGTCCTCGCGACGCTCCTCAGCGGGAACGCGCTTGCGCTTTGGTGCAGGCTGATCCGTGCGAACAGTCACGGAAGTAAGTGTACACTCACCTTCCCGGCTGGAGTGCGGGATGGGCACGACTATTGTTCGCCCGGCATGACGTCGGTACGAGTGTTGTTCGACGGCCACTGGTGGCCCGAAGGACCGACCTCGAACCGATCGGTGATGCGAGCGATCGTCACGGGTTGGGTGCGGGCGTTTCCCTCCGACGACGTGTGGATCGCGGGTCCCGGCCCGAGGCCCGACGATCTGCCAGACGCGGCCCGATGGGTATCGACGCGGATCCCGCAACACGGCCTCGCGACCATGGTCGAGCTCCCCGTCGTTGCGCGGCGCGTGCGGCCGGACATCGTGGTGACGCACAACTTCGCGCCGATCAGCGGGCGCGCGACCCGGGCGGTGTTCGTGCATGACTTCATGTTCGTCACGAACCCCGAGTGGTTCACGAGTGCCGAGCGACAGTACTTCCGCGTGCTGCGCGCGAGCCTGCGGCGCGCCGACCGGATCTTCACGTCATCCGGCACGGAGGCGGCCCGGATCGACCGCACGCTGCGGCCAGCACAACCGACGACGCCCGTCGGCCTCGCCCTGCCCGACCAGCTCGTGCACGCCGAGCCCACGGCGCCGGCCTGGGTCGAGGGGCTCGAGGGCTACCTGCTCACCGTCGGCCGGCTCAACGTCCGGAAGAATCTGGAGCGGGCGATCCAGGGAGCGCTGCGTTCTGGCGCCTGCACGCCATCGCGCCCGCTCGTGGTGGTGGGCGAAGCCCAGGGCAAGGTAGCCGCGCTCAGTGCGGAAGCCGAAGGCGCGATCGCGACGGGCGCGATCCGGATGGCGGGGTTCGTCAGCGACGGCGAGCTTGCGTACCTCTACGCCCACACCGATCTGTTCGTCTTCGTCTCGCTCGACGAGGGGTTCGGCATGCCCTGCATCGAGGCGAGCTACTTCGCTGCCCCGATCGTCGCCAGCGACATCGCCGTGTTCCGCGAGATCCTAGGCACCACCGCCACCTTCGCCGACCCCACCGATGCACGCGCGATCGCGGCGAGCATCACCACTGCGCTCGCCGACCCCCGCCCAACCGCGCCGATCGCGCGGTACGACTGGGACGGCGCAGTGCAGACGCTGCGCAGCACCGCACTCGAGGCCCACGTCGCATGACCAGGTCACCGTCGCCAACGGCGCCGCTCGTGGTGATCGGCGGACTCGAATACGCCGACGGGGTCAACCAGACGACGCTGCACACCGTCCGGGAAAGCGCCCGACATCGCCCGACGCTCTACCTCTACTCGGAACGCTCGCTCGCACTCACGTCGATTGTCGGTCGTCGCCAGCCCGGCATGGGCGCCAGCCCGGCGACCCCGTCGCGCATCGCTCGGGCGCTGCTTCCCTGGGATCGTCCACCATCCCCGCGCCCGAACGTCACCTTGGCTCCGCTCCGCGGCCCGCGCGCGCTGCTGCCGATCAGCCAGCCGGAGCCACTGCGGCGCAGCAACCTGCGGTACCTGACTCGCACGATCAACCGCTGGGCCTCGCGGCACGATGAGGCACCGATGCTCGCGTTCTACTGGTGGTTCTTCCCGGAGCTCCTCGAGCGAGTCCCGCACTCCCGCGCCGTGTACGACTGCATCGACGAGCACTCCGCGTATCCCAATGCGCGTCCGGGTACCGATCGCCAGTCGCAGCTCGAGCAGCAGCTTCTCGACGGCGTCAACCGGAGTTTCGTCGTCGCCGACGCTCTGCTTCCCGGCCGCGCCGCCACGGGTCGAAGGATCGACGTGCTGCCGAACGGCTTCGACCTCTCGTTGCTGCCGCCGACGGCGCCCGAGGCGCGGCCGGCGGGCGCGAGACCGGTGGTCGGCTACGCCGGCGGACTCGGCGACCGCATCGACGCAGCGCTCATGGAACGCGTGGCCCGCGCGCACCCCGAGTGGGACTTCCGCTTCGTCGGCGGCGACCCCGAGACGCTGCCGCCCACCCTGCGCGCTCTGCCGAATGTGACGTGCACCGGCCAGCGTCCGTACTCCGAGGTGCTCCGTGAGGTCTCGCGGTTCGATGTCGCACTGGTCCCGTTCCGTGTCACCGATTTCACGCTCGGCAACTCACTGCTGAAGCTGCTCGACTACTTCGCCTTCGGCGTGCCCGTCGTCTCCACGCCACTTCCGGAACCGGTCGAACTCTCCCGTCAGCCCGTCCCGCTCGCTGCGGTCGCCGCCGACGCCGACGGCTTCGGCACGGCGATCCGGCAGGCCCTCGGGGAGCCCGCCAACGCCCCGGCGAGGAGTGCGCGGATCGCATGGGTGCGAGACCGCTCAACGGCGGCCCGGACGGCGCGCCTGCTCGCCGACTAGGCCCCTCGGCCCTTGGCCTGGGGGTCGTGGGCGGCGATGAACGCCGCCAGATCCGGTGAGGAGAGCAGGTCGACGTTGGCGAGCACCTCCTCGTGCGGCCAATCCCACCAGGCGATTCGAAGGAGCGCGGCGACGGTGTCATCGTCGAAGCGCCGACGGATCTCGCGGGCTGGGTTGCCTCCGACGATGGTGTACGGCGGCACGTCCTTGACCACCATCGAGCCGGCGGCGACGACGGCGCCATGACCAATCGTGACGCCCGAGAGGATCACGACGTCGTAGCCGATCCACACGTCGCTGCCGATCACGACGGGCCCGCGCGAGAAAGGCTGACCATCGGCGTAGGCGCCCTCCAAGCCGTACTTGATGCGGAACGGATACGTGCTGACCCACTCTGGATGGTGATGGCCGCCGAGGAAGATGCGCGTGCCGCCGTTGAGCGACGAGTAGGGGCCCACCGTGACGCGGTGGTCGGCGTCCTCGCGGCCAAAGGCCAGGAGCGTCGGCGGCATGTAGCTGTGCTCCGAAAACTCGAGGACGCCCTCCGGCGGGACCGCGACGATCTCGGCGGGGCGGACCGTCTCGCGGACCCAATCCCGGGCTCGGTCGCGGGCTCGCTCACGGACCCCGCGCAGCAGCTGCCTCGGACGCCTCATCGCTCCGTCCCTCCGAGCCGCGCCGCGACCCGCGCAACGACCTCGGACAGCGGTGCGCCCAGCGGCGCCAGCGTCTGCACCTCGGCACCCGATGGCGACGTGGCGCCATCGAGCGCGAGACGCACCTGCTCGGCGAGCGCTTCAGCAAGCGCGTCGGGATCGGGCTCGACCGCCTGCACGAGCGGATGGAGGCCGTCGCGGGCCTCGCCGAACCGGTTCGTCACGACGCGCGCCCCGGCCAAGGCGAGATCGAGCGGCGGGTGGCTCGGGTGGGGGCTGTACATCAGGCTCAGGCCGACATCGCAGCGCGTCAGCATCGCGAAGTAGTCATCCCACGCCATCGCCCCGTGATTGATCTCGCCGCCGAAGCCCTGCGGTGCGATCGGCGCGTGCGCCTCACCGGCGGTGTGCAGCGTGCACCGGCGCGCATCGTCGCCGAGCAGGATCGCCGTGCGCCGGAGCGCCGCCACACCGATCGTGAAGAGATTGCGCGGCTTGGACGGGCGGGCGTAGAAGAAGAGGCCAACGGACGCGTTCGCGGTTCGCGCGTTGCGGATCCGTTCAAGACGGTCGAACTCGAGGTTCGGTCCGATCACGAACCCGTCGTCGACCCGCACCCCCTCCTGCTGCTCGAGGTGGTCGCGCAAGCGGGTCGAGTTGACGACCGTCACGAAACCCGCGTGGTAGGTGGCGCGGACCGCGGCGTACTCCGACGACCACGGCAGGAAGCCGGGCTCGTAGTCCTGCACCAGGTACACGACCCGATCGGCGGCGACCATGCCGCTGCGCCGCGCGACGTCCACGGCATGAGCGGTCGTCCAGTGCGTCGCGACCCAGAGATCACCGTCGCCGACGCTCCCGTGCCGGCCGTCGCCGAGGCCGATGACCTCGATGCCGTCGCCGAAGCCGAACGCACCAGAGAGCGTCGGCTCCGGAGCCCCGTCGCGGTCGAAGGTGACGATCCGCAACGGCAGGCCGAGCGCGTCGCCGAGCGCATGCGCAAAGGTGAGCGCCGTCTTGACGCCGGCGAACGCCGTGCCCGGGTCCACCGACGGCACGAGCACGTTAAGTCGGGGTGCCAGCGCCTCGGTCGTGAGCCACGAGAGCATCGTGCTCGACGGCGCGATCCCGGCGTACACCCGGCCAGCCGGCCCGAAGCCAGGACCGACCTGTTCACGGACCAGAGCCGCGCGCCGGTTGGCGGGCAGGGCGCCCCGGGCCTCGCTCACGAGGGTGCGCACGTCGGTCAGGATCCGTCTGCGTCCGGTCATGCGAGATTGAACGCCCGCGTCCGCAACACGGTGGTCAGGCTCCGCAGGTTGTGACGCTGCGTGGTCGCCGCGAGAGCCGCATAGGCCGCGGACGACACGGCGACGGCGAGCACAGCGGCGAGCAACGCATGCTCGGCGATGCCGCTCTCGCGCACGAGCGCCTGGGTGCCGTAGATCGCGACGAGCGCGCTGACGAATGGCACCAGCACCGGCGAGATCGAAAAGTCCAGGTCGGTAAGGCGCGGCGCCCACCACCGGTAGAAGGAGAGATCGGCCAAGCCCGCGCAGATCGCGCCTGCGCCCACGGCCTCGATGCCGAGGCTCGAATACGTGGCGACGACCACGCCGAGCCAGACGACCAGCTGGATGAGCGCGATGCGCAGGATCACCGACGCGAAACCTTCGGCGAGCAAGACGCCGAGGTACGCGGTCGAGACGGGACCAGACAGGAGCAGCGCAACCAGCGAGAGCGTGAAGACCTCGGCGGTCGGGGTCCAGCGGGCACCGAACACGACCTCGATCAGGTCGGGAGAACTGGCCGCGATCGGGACGAGCAGGAACCCGGTGGCCAGCGCGATCAGTCCGACGGCCCGGTGGCCGACCTCCGCCAGCGAGGCGCCGGCGTCGCGCAGCCGTGCCATGCCGGGGAACGACACCTGCCGCAGCGTCGAGAACACCTGCTGCGCCGGCTGGATGAGCCGGCTCGCGAAGCTCCAGTAGCCGAGCGCGGTGAGTCCGCCCATCACGCCGACGAGCACGTTGAGTCCTTGCAGCAGCGCCACGCCGGTGAGGCCCAGCAGCTGGAACCGAACGCCGAATGGCAGGATCGCGCGAGCGCGAGCGACGTGCAGGACCGGTGCGACCACCCCGAGCCCGGAGGTGAGCGTGAGCAGCAACGCGCCGATCCACGGCTGGATCGCAACAGCTCCGACAACACCCCACACGCCGGCGCCGAGCGCGACCGCCACCACTGCCGCGGTCTGGTTGAACACGACCTCTACGACCTCCACCCGCACGAGCGGCCCGTAGGTGAGGTGCCGCTCCAGGTAAGCGGCGTGCGGAGCGCGTAGGGCCGCGCCAGGCAGCGCCAAGACCATCACCGCGGCGATCCACGCGAGGTGCCCGCCGAGCAGCGCGCTCGCGAACACCGCCGCGACGATGGCGAGTGCCATCGCCACGCCGAATCCGGCGACGGTCTCGTAGTCCTCGCGATCAGGCTCCTCGGAGCCGCGCACGAGCGCCGCACCGAATCCGCCGTCGCTGAAGAGTGCGGCCACCGTGATGACGACGAGCCCGACGGCGATCTGCCCGAACTCGTCCGGCGTGAGCATCCGTGCCAACGCGAGGTTGCCGAGCAACCCGATGCCGCGGACGAGCGCGGTGCGACCGCCGACCATGATCGCGCTCCGCACGGCGCGCGTCTTGACCTCGTCGGCGTCGGCGTTCACGTGGCGGAGTCTCGCGGATCGGCCAGGCGAGCGCTCACGCGAGCAAGCACAGCGGCCGCGCCTGCGTCGGGATCGACGACCCACGCCTCGCGCGCGGTTTCGACTCGGTGCGCCGGGGCGGCGAGCTCCTGCCGGCGGCCAAAGCCCACCAACGAGGTGAGCGGGCGGATACGGCAGGAGAGCAGGAGCCGCGATCCGACGATGGCGAGCGCCCGAAGGCGTTCGCCATAGCCGTCGTCCTCCCAGTAGCGCAGGGCTCGGCCGCGCAGCTCGCCGGCACGCGGCTCGTACGGGCGGCCGCGCACTTCGACAATCCCATCGACCTCGACGATCGCTCCCGCGGCGCGCGGAGCGGGCATCTCGGCGGCGGCGCTCCAGCGCGGGCGGTTGTCGTCCCACGTGCCGCGCACCCAGGCGATCGCGGCGACAGCATCGAGCACCGAGTAGCTCGCCTCGCGCCACTGTCCACGGAGGGGCGCCGTCGCGGCCGCACCGAGTGACAGCAGCGCCCGCCGGGTGCCGCCGAGCGTCGGCCGCGTCCCGTCGAACCGCGGCGAATCCAGGGTCGCGTAGCGGCGCTGGAGCCAGCCGTAGCCCGCGCCGTAGCGGCGGTACTGCTTGACGAGATCACGCACGGACTCTCGGTGCATGTGGCGGACGCTGGCCGAGCGGCGTTCGGCGATCCGCCATCCGCGCTCTTGCAGGCGCCACGAGAAGTCGATGTCTCCGCCGGATCGGATGCCCTCGCAGAAGCCGCCGCACTCCTCGTAGGCGGCGCGTCGAACGAGCAGATTGGCGGTGACCGCGGAGGCGCCTTCCTCCAGACTCCCGGCATGGTCGGGATCGAGGATTGCGCGGGCGGCCGAATAGCGCGCGACGAGCGAGTCGCCGGGTCCTGGCCGGATCCCGCCCACCACTGCGCCGATCTCTTCGTCCAACGCCTCCGCGAAGTACTCGTCGACGATCCCCGGATCGGGGACGCAGTCGGCATCGACGAACAGGATCCAGTCCGACGCCGCCGTCGCGGCGCCCACGTTGCGCGCGTAGTAGGAGGAGCCGTGGTCGGGCGCGGGGACGACGGTCACCGGACCGACCGACCCCGCCTGCGCGTTGCGCCCATTGTCGACGAGCACGATGCTGACGAGCCGCTCACCGGCGTCACCGATGCCACGCCAGGCCTCCGCCGTCGTAGCAAGCTGCTCCTGAGTCCCGGCGAACGGGATCACGATCAGCACGCGCTCTCCCTCCACGGCGCTCATTCTGCCCGCCCGAGGACCGCAGCAACGGCCGCGGCGCCCGCCGCGATCGAGAACGCCTCCGCACACCACTCGGCGAGCTGTGCACCGCTCGCTGCGCGTGCGTCGCGAGCGCCGAGACTCGCGACCGCGGCCCGCACCGCCTCGGCGTCGAACCAGTCGTCAACGATCGCGATCCCTGGGCGCGCGTACGCATCCGTCACCGGCGTCGACGAGACGAGCGCAGGGCGACCGTTCTGCAGCGCGTCCAAGAGCTTCGCCGGGAGCTGGAACCGCGCTGCGGGTTCGTTGGCGTCCTGCGGCAGCGCCACGACGTCGACGTCGCGCATCGCGTGCCGTACGGCATCAGGCCGGGCTCCGTCGTGGAGGTGTAGCCGCTCGCGTGCGATCCCTGCGGCCTCGAAGGCCGCCGCCGCGCCGTCGAACACGTGCAGCACGACCTCCGGTAGCACCTCAAGGAGGTGCACGAGCTCCTCCAACCCCTTGTAGGCGATGGGCGTTCCGAGAAACCCGATCCGCAGCGTCGAGGAGGGCGTAGGCGGCTCGAACGGATGGGGCTCTCGGACGTGCGGGAGGACGGCCGTCGTCGTGGCGGGCAGCCCGAGTTCGTCGCCGAGCGCAGACGACGACGTCGTGATCACGTCGGCATGCTCGGTCCACCACCTCAGACGGCGACGTATCCGCCATGGCGCGTTGGGGTTCGTGACCTGTGACGTGAGCCGTTGCCGAAACGGTGCCAGTCCGGTCCAGTACGCGGCGATGGCGACGTCGTGGTCATCCTCGTCGAACCACAACGCCGGTGTTGCCGCGGCGCCGGAGAACCAGTCTCGAACGAGCGATGCCGATGTCGCCTCGGGCTTCACCGCGACCGCGAGCGCCTGCTTGCCATCGTGCTCGAGCGCATCGAGCCGCGCGCGAACGAACGCCGGATCGCCGATCCCCACCGAGATGCCGGCTGAGGCCGCGGGCCTCCAGATTGGGCCGTCGTCGACCGCCACCAGCTCGAGTTCCTCGCACAGCTGCGCCGCGACCCGCGCGACGACGAGCGAGCGTCCGAGTGAGTTGCCGCTCGAGCTCGGCGAGACGACCACGCCTCGCGTGAACGGCGGCGCGGTGCCCCGCGGCGTCAACCGGCCCCCGCGGGGACGATGGCGGGCTCGCCTGCGGCCGCCGGTTCAGGCCGCCGCGTCGCAACACCCACCGCGACGCCGAGCAGCAGCGCAAGCGATGGCCAGTAGAAGCCGTCGGCAAATGCCAAGGCCACGAGTCCGGCGACGAGCGCAGGCAAGCCCGCGCGGCGCGAGGCGGGGGGCGCCGTAGCGATCGACCAGACCACCAGCGCGATCGCTATTCCGAGCGGCGCGACTCCGAGATCGAAGACGGCGGTGACGTATTGGTTGTCAAGCGTCGTGAGACCAAGCACGCCGCCGCGGGCTGCCATCATCCGGTACGTCGAGCCAACCCCGTGTCCAACGACAATCGAGGCGGGATCGGCCGACCAGGTGTCACGCACCTGCTGGAGCGCATAGAGCCGGACCGTCTGCGGCTCTGCGGAATCGATCCGGTTCACGAACGCCTCGTTCAACGCGGGCACGAACGTGATGGCGGCGACGATCGCGACGATCGCCGCGGTGAGTACCGGCGCAAGGCGGCCGAGTCGGCGCCGCTCCTGAACGAGATAGAGCAGCAGACCGGCGGCGATCGCGAGCATGCTGCTGCGGGAGACCGTCGCGATCGCGCCGACGAGACACGCGATGCCGACGATGCCGAACACCCGACGTGCGGAGGCGATCAGCAGCAGACCGATGACCGCCAGGCCCGCGCCCGCGATGAGGGGATGACCGAAGGTGCTCGTCGACCGTGGATCACCCTTCGCTGCGATGTAGGCGACGTAGTCCTGCCCGGTGCTGGTGAGGTCCGACCACACGCTGTCGAACCCGGCCAACTGCACGGCCGCGATCACGGTCGCGAACGCGCCGATGCCGGCGAGCCCGATTGCTCCACTGCGCCACGAACCCAGTGCGGTGCCGATTGCAAGGCCGGCGAGCGCCAGGAGACCGAGTGCGGCGGAAGCACGCCAGCTGTAACCGGCTTCGAAGTTCGCGGCTGCTGAGAACACCGCGAGCCCGCCGAACGCCAGGGCCGGAAGCTTGGCGATGCCAAGCGGCCGACGCTGCAGCAACACCCACCCGGCGGTCAACGCTGTCGTGACCAGCGCGATCTTGAACGTCGCTGCGACGGACGGGTAGAGCAAAGCCGGTGCGAGCGGGACGGCCACACCCCACGGCTGCCGGAGCGCGACGAATCCGGCGGCGGCCGCCGCCAGCGCGGCGAACACTGGCAGCGCCGCGCCAGTGCGCACCGACACCGCAGCGAAGACGACGATGGCCGCAACTCCCGCGACGACCGCGGGTGCAGGACGCTCGCCGACGCGGACGGCCGGACCCGCGTGCGCGATCAGCTTCACGCGACCCGTGCGTGCGCGAGCTGCACCAGCAGGTCGGTGTAGTCCCGGCAGACGTCGTCCCAGGAGTAGCGCTTCGAAACGACGCTCCGGCCGTGCTCGATCAGCGACCTCTGCGTGTCACGCGAGCCGAACACCTCGGTGATCCGCCCGGCGAGTGCGTCTGCGTCGTGGGCGTAGAGGTGGTCGCTCGTAGCGAGCACCTCGCGGTTGAAGACGGTGTCGAGCGCGAGCGTGGGTGCTCCGGCGCCGAGGGCCTGGAGCAGCGCGGGGTTGGTGCCGCCAACGGAGTGGCCGTGCACGTAGACGGCGGCGTTGTGCCAGAGCTCGTGGAGGAGATCTTGGTCGGAGACGTGGCCGAGCCAGAGCACGCGGCCCTCGTCCTGCAGCGCCTCGAGGCGCTCGACGATGGGGTTGTCGAAGTTGGCGCTGCCGACGACGACGGCCATCGGGGCGCTTGTGCCGAGGCGCTCGATGGCATCGAGGGTGAGCTCGACGTTGTTCTCCGGGACGAGCCGGGCCACGCTGAGCAGGTAGCCGCGCTTGGAGAGGCCGAGGTCGCGGATGCGCTCGCTCCCGAGATCCTCCAGCACCTCGCCGCCGTACGGGATGAACGTCGAACGGCGACCGAATTGCTCTTGCCAGATGTCGCCGAGCGCGCGGGAGTCGCACACGAGCTCCGGCGCGAGGCGCGCGCTGAACGAGGCGCCCACACGGAACACCGCCTTCCCGAGCCGACTCCATTTCGCGCGCTTCCACTCGAGCCCGTCGGTGTTGACCGCGAACGGCACCCGGGCGGCGCGCAGCATCGGCATCCAGTAGCCGTTGGCGATGTTCAGGATCAGCACCGCGTCGTGACGATTGAAGGCCGCGTGCGCCGAGGCCGAGGCGCCGAACGAGAGCGTCGAGAGCTGGGTGGTCTCGATGCCACGGGTGGCCACGCAGCGCACGCCGTCCTCCCACCACACGCGTTCGCCGTGCTCGGGCAGGTCGCGGCAGTAGACCGTCACGCTGTGCCCCGCCTCGAGCATGTACGGCGCGAGGTAGCGGACGAGGGTCTCGTAGCCGCCGTAGGTACTCGGGTAGCCGCGGCTGCCAAGGATCGCAAAGCTGAGCCCACTCGCCGACGCGAGGGATCCCGGCCGCCGGCGGGGGACGGTCAAACTCGGGGAACTGCCCATCAGTGTCCGGGAAGCTACTAACCGTTTGGCCGCGGTACGAGGGCCGTGTGACCAAACCCGCGTCACCCAACTCTGAGGTTTGTCAGCAGCACGCGCATCGGCACGGGCGTTTTCGCGACGCCACCTTTCGTAAGAATTCCGGGCCGGTCAATAGTGGTCGGGGGTTTCCACTTCGCCCGACCATCGTGGACTTCAATGCAAAACGGCCCGGAGCGCAGCCGGTGGTGGATGCAACTGGTGCCCCGTGCCCACCAGACTTGGCGCAACCGCGCGAAGCGTCGACCTCTTGTTGCACGAGCCGTCACTGGCGCCCGCCGTCGCTGAACCGGATTGCCAATCCGTTCCGCCGCCCTACCCTGGGGGGAGGCCGCCTCGTCCGGCCGCTCACATCCCATCGCAGGAGCCACAGCATGGACTTCAAGAGCCTCACCAAGCGTGCAAAGTCGGAGCTCGACAAGCGCGGCGGCGTGAAGGGCATCAGCGACGATGCGAAGAAGGAGTTCGAGCGCCGCGGCGGCACCGAGGGACTGAAGACGACGGCGAAGCACGTCGCGGATGCCACCAAGGGCAAGAAGAGCGTCGGCGATAAGGCGAAGGCCGCCGCCGAAGTGCTGCAGAAGGAAGCCAAGAGGTAGGCGTCAGCCGGCCGTGTGCCGGCGGATCACCTGGAACTCGTCGGACTGGTCGCGGTCGAAGCGGTCGACCCAGGCGTGGGCCTTCACGCCGGAGCTCGACGACTTCACGCCGATGACGACATCGAGCGGCACGCCGTATTCGAGCCACCAGCGCTGGATGACGAAGGAGCGCTCGAGGCAGGTCGCGCGCTCGAAGCCCAGGACGACGCGGGCGCCGCGCAGCGACCCGGGCTCCGTGGTCGGCGGCGGATCGACGGCGGCGGCCAGACCGTCGTCGCTCAGGCCAGCGGCGGCCTGACGCTTTGCGCGGTGGGCCCACCGGGCCCCGGCCCACGCCGCGCCGACACGGCCGAACCGCACGCTGGAGGCCTGCACTGCCATCGCTCACACGCTAGGCGATCGCCCCAGCGGCGCAGACCACCGTTCGACCCAACCTCGGCAGCGCCGGGGGCGAGCGTCAGCCCTCGACGATCAGCTCGCGCTCGAGAAGATCCGCGAGGAAGGCCGCCGCGTCACGGTCGGCGAGCTCTTGGTCGATGCCGTACTCGGTGATGAGGGCCGCTGCGAGCGACTCGGCATCGCCGCCCTCCATCAGCCGAGCCCAGAGCACGGCGCCGGAACCGTTGAGATGGAGGTAGCGCCACGTGCGCTCATCGAGCACGATGATCTCGCCGTCGATCTCGCGGAACGAGACGTCGGCATCGCGGACGCGAAAGGACGCGTGAGAGGCCAAAACGAAAAAAGGCCCCCGCGAACGGAGGCCTTCTCAAACCTGAGGCAGAGCGCCTTAGCGCGTGTGGCCCTGCGAGCAGTGGATGGTGACGACCGTCTTCGTCGCGCAACCGCGGGCGTCGTGACCGCGGCCCTTCTTCGAGCGCGAGGTCGAGTAGGTGTGCTTGTGGCCGCCGAGGGTGAGCTCGTGGATGCTGCCGAGGTCGGTGACAGACGGCGAAGAGTAGGAAGACATGAAGGGTGGTCCGAAAGAAGGGAATGGCGGGCCGAACTGGGGACATCCTACGTCACCCGTCGGAGCCCTCGCAACCCTGGACACCCCGAGCCCAAGCCCATGAAAGTCCACAACCCGCACCCCGAAACGGCCCGACGCGCCGCCTATGGCCTGTTTTTGAGTGGTTTGGACGACGCCACCTCGTTGCGCAAGGTGTCGGGGGTCACTCTTGAGGCGTGGTCAATTGCGCTCCGGACCACGGAGCAATGCCCGCCCATCCCGCCGGAGGCGGAGATGAACGACACCGAAGCCGACATTCCGATCGGCGATGGCGACGAGCTTCTGGTGCTTGATCGAGTGGCCCACACCGCCACCTATTACCTCCGTGAGCCCCGCTCCCACGAGGTGGTCGCACACCCCCTCCTCGCCCCCGCGGCGGCCGTGATCTCCCACTGGCGTGGCGCGATCGCGCTCCACGCTGGGGCCTTCGTCTCCGGTGGCAAGGCCTGGCTCGTCCTCGGCGACCGCGGATTCGGCAAGAGCACACTCCTCGCCGAGCTCTCCCTCGCGGGCACGCCGGTGCTCGCCGACGACCTCATCGTCGTCGAGGGCGGCGACGCTCACATGGGCCCCGGCTCGATCGACCTCCGCGAACCGCACCGCCCGGGCCTGCCGCTCGTCGACCTCGGCGAGATCGCCACGCGCCGCCGGCTCCGGCTTCCCGCCGGCGAGGCACCGGCGCGTGCGCCACTCGGCGGCGTGCTGCAGCTCGGGTGGAGCGACCCGGGCGAGGCGCCGACGCTCGAGCCGGTGCCGCCCGCGGATCGCGCCCCCGCCATCGCCGATGCGCGAAGCCTCAGCCTCCCCCTCTCCGACCCGTTCGCGCTCCTGGATCTCGCCGCGCTCCCGGCCTACACCTTCCGGCGTCCGAAAGACCTTGCTGCCATCGACGGCGCGACGGCCTTCCTGCAGGACGCGCTCAAGTGAGCCCCACGTTCGGGCGGCGGCGCCGAGCAGCCCGTTTCGGTCGCCAGAGCGACCGAAGTTGCCTGCTCAGCGCCTACGGGCAACCACTCTCGAGCCAGGCCTGCTGCAGGAGCAGGCTCGTGCGGTAGTCGCCGCCGGGCTCGAGCCAGCTCGCCCGCACCGCCTCGAGGTCGACGAGTCCGGCGTTCACGCCCGCCGCATCGTCCCACTGCTCGGCGAAGGCACGCGTGCGCGGACCGAAGAACGCATCGCCGAGCAGCGCCTTGCTCGTGCGCCCGATGAGCTCGTCGGGCAGCAGGTCTCCGGCGAGCTCGTTCACCATGCGCGCGCGGGTGCCGGGGAAGCGCTCGCCGTAGTGGGCGGCGAACGCCGCGAACACCTCGGCCCGCTCGAACGGCACCAGCACCGGCACGCCCGCCACCTCGCCGGCCACCTCCGTCGCGAGCCGCAGCGCGTGGAACTGGCGCGTGCGCCAGAGCGCGGCCGTCGACTCGGCCCAGCCGCGCGGCACGCTCACGTCGTCCTCCGTCTGGCGGTCGATGAGCTCGGCGCGCGCTGGGGCGCGCAGCCAGTCGGCCTCATGCCACGGGCTGTGGGCACGCAGGTGGCGGCGCAGGAGCCGGTGTGGGGCGTCGGCCCAGAGCAGGCCCGGCAGCCCCGCGCGGGTGGGACGAAAGCCCGAGCGGCGCGCGCTCGTAAAGCGCCGCGGGGCGCCATCGAGGAGCTCGTCGCCGCCGCTGCCGGTGATCACGGTCGCGCCGTGCGCCTGATCGAGGATCGGCAGCAGCGCGTGCGCGTTCGGCGGGATGACCGGCCCCACCGCCTCGAGGATCCGCAGCGCCTGCTCACCCACGAGCTCGAGGTGCGGGCGCGCGTCGATCTCCTCGGCTGGCCCGAGGCCCAGGTGGGCGAGGACGAGCTCGCGCCAGTCGCGCTCATCGGCATCGTCGGATCCGGGCACGGTGAGGGCGACGGGGTGCGGCAGTGCGTAGCCGTGCTCACGCGCGACATGCACCGCGAGCGCGAGGATCACCGACGAGTCGATCCCGCCCGAGAACGCGACCACCACCGGCCCGAGAGCCATCGCCTCGGCGAGCAGCCGCTCGATCTCCGCGCGCGGCGAGGCGTCGCCCTCAAGCTCGGGCCAGGCCGGCGCATCCGACCAGTCGCCGAAGAGGTGCGCCGCACACTGCTCGACCTCGTCCGGACGCAGGGAATCTGGGTAGGAGACCTCGATCTGACGAACCTATCGCCGTGTGTCCACGAAGCGCCGAGCCGCCCGGAGTCCGAAGGTGGATGGCGTAGCATTCGCGCCGCCGATGAGCCCCGACTCCACCCCCACGTCGCCGGCCCCGGGCGGCCGCGGCATCGTGGTGCGCGGCGTGCACAAGGCCTTCGGTGGCGAGCCCGCGCTCCCGCCCACCGATCTCGACGTGCCCCCGGGCCAGCCCACCCTCCTCACGGGCCGCAACGGTGCGGGCAAGACGACTCTCGTGCGTGTGCTCGCGACGCTCGTGCTCCCCGACGGCGGCACCGCCACGGTGGACGGCCTGGATCCCGCGCGCCAGGGCCGGCTCGTGCGGGAGCGGATCGGCGTCGCGCTCGTGAACGATCGCAGCGTCTACTGGCGGCTGAGCGTGCTGCAGAACCTCTCGCTCGTCGCGCACATCCGCGGAGTTCCGAAGCACGAGCGCGACGATCAGGCCCGTGAGGCGCTGGCGGCCGTCGGCCTTGAACACCTCGAGTCGCGGCCCGCGCACGCCCTGAGCGCCGGACAGCGCCAGCGCGTCGTCCTCGCCCGCGCCCTGCTCGGCTCGCCCCCGGTGCTCCTGATCGACGAGCCCCTGCGCGGCCTCGACGACGAAGCCATCGAGCTCGTCCTCGGCACGCTGACCGCCCGGGCCAAGGCCGGCGCGACGGTGCTTGTCGCCGCCCCCGCGATCCACGAGTTCGGCGAGTGGCCGGATGCCGTGCACGCCGTCGGTGATCGGATCGCCGCGTGAACGATCTCGCCCGCCGGGTGCGCAACACGGGGCGCATCGCCGTCGCCCTCGGCAAGCGCGACCTCCGCATCGCGTGGAGCTACCGCGCGAGCTTCGTGTTCGGCTACCTCGGGGTGTTCTCGGGGCTGTTCATCTTCTACTTCGTGAGCAAGATCATCGGGCCGACCGACGAGTTCCAGACGCCCGAGGAGTACTTCCGGTTCGCCGCGATCGGCATGGCCCTCGCCGCGCTCGTGGAGACGGCGCTGGCCGCCGCGATGGAATCCGCTCGCGGCGAGCAGGTGCAGGGCACGCTCGAGGCGCTCGCCACGCTCCCCGTCACCGGCCTCTCGCTCGGCCTCGGCTGGGTGACGCTCCCGCTCGTCAACGGCATCCTCAGTGCGGCGGTGACCGTGCTGCTCGCGATCCCGTTCGGCCTCGCGGGCGTCGATCCGAACTGGTTCTCGGTGTTCGTCGCCCTGCTGCTCTCGACGGCCGTATTCGGCTCGCTGGGCATGATCGGCGCCGGCATCGTGCTCGCGTTCCAGCAGGGCGGGGGCATCATCGGCCTGATCACCGGTGGCCTCGCGCTCGTGAGCGGCACCGTGTTCCCGATCTCCGTGTTCCCGTCGTGGATCCGCTGGCTCGCCGACATCTCGCCGCTGCGCTACGCGCTCGACGCCAGCCGCGGCGCCGCGATCAACGGCCAGAGCATCAGCGAGCTCCACACGTCGCTGCTCGCACTCGTCGGCTTCCTCGTCGTGCTCGGACCGATCGGCATCGTCACGATCGAGGCCGGCATGCGCCACGCGCGTCGGGTCGGCTCCTTGGGCCGCTTCTAGGGATCGGGAGCAGCCTCGTGTCGGGAGCGCTCCGGTTGCCGTGGTGGCCGCGTGAGGATCGCGCCGGCCTGCCGGTGCTGACGCCCGACGAACTTGTCGCCCTGCGCACGGCGACGCGGCAGCTGATCTCGCCGCTCCCGGAGCGGGTCGCGGCCGGCGCCGAGGCGATCGGCTCGCTGCTTGCCGGAGACACCGACGCCGACGCGGCTGCGGAGCGGCTGCTCGACTACTGGCTCTACGAGGGCGTCGCGACGCTGGCGATCGAGCGCGCGCGCGAGGCGGGCATCCACGTCGACGACTGGGACGACGTGCAGGACGACATCGCCGAGCAGGCCGATCAGGCACGAATGGTGCAGGAGGCCGTCGCGCTCCAGGCGACCCGGATGCTCGAGCGCGCCGGGATCCCGTCGGTGGTGCTGAAGGGCCCGCTCATGGCGGCGGAGTTCTACGGCGATGCCGCCCTGCGGAGCCCGTCGAGCGACGTGGATCTGCTCGTCGCCCGCGAGCACCTGTGGCGTGCTGCCGACGTGATGCGTGGCGCCGGCTGGGCGCCCCCCGAGGACGCGATCGTCCACGGCTCGCTCCCGGCGCTGCACCTCTCGCTCGAGGGTCCCGGCGACACGCCAGCGATCGAGCTCCACTGGCGCGTGCAGTACTACGACGAGGATGCGCACACGCGCGGCATCCTCGAGCGGCGCCGCATCGATGGCGCCGTCGCCGTGCCGAGCCAGCAGGACGTGCTCGACGTGCTCCTGATCTGCTGGGGCCGCGACGGGCTCCACCGCGCGCGCCTGCTGGCCGACATCGGCGCGGCGATCGCCGGCGGCGCCAGCCTCGAGGCATCGCATCTCCGCGAGGTGGCGGCGCTACGAGCCACGCACGCGAGCCTCGCTCCTGCGGCACGCGCATTGCTCGGTCTGCCCGCCGCCGGCGGCGGGCTGCCTGCGCGCGTCATCCGGCGGGTTGGTGAGCGCGATCGCCCGGCGACCACCCGCGGCGCGTTCGCCCAGGCAGCCGTCGTCGACCTGCTGGCCGCGCCCCGCGGTGAGCGGCGAGCGCGGTTCAACGAAGTGTGGCTCCGCCACCCGGCCGCGATCGCCCGCTGGCACCCCGAGCTCGGGAGTTGGCGGATCGCCGCGGCACGCGTGGCATCGCTCGCACGCACGAGCGCGCGCGCCGCCGGGCTGCTCGCCCGGCGGCGGTAAGCGAATCAGTTGTTGGTGACGCGCGGCGCGTGGGCCGGAGCCTGCGCCTGTGCCTGACGGGGACGCACGTAGTACGAGTTGTAGCCGTACTGCTTGGCGTTGGCGCCACCGTTGACGATCTGGCCGAGCACCGGCTTCTCGCCCGCCAGGATCTGCTCCTTGAGGCGCGAGAGCGCCTTGCGCGTGACGCGGCCGAGGCGACTCACGACGACGGCGCCGTCGGAGTGCTCGAGCAGCACGAGGGCATCCGCGACGACCGTGGCCGGCGGGGTGTCGATCAGGACGAGGTCGTAGCGCTGGCGCAGCTGGTTGATGATGTCGCCCGCACGGTCGCGCTCCAGGAGCGCGATCGGGCTCGGCGGCACCATGCCGGCGACGATCACGTCGACGCGCGCCGAGGCACCGTCATCGTTGCCGACCTCGACCGTGCGGATCACATCGTCCACCTCGGAGATGCCGGCGAGCAGCTCGGAGGTGCCACCCGGGGCGGCGATCCCGAGGCGCTCGGCGAGGACGGGGCGGCGCAGATCCGCCTCGACCAGCAACACGCGGCTCTCGGCAAGGGCCGCAGCGACCGCGAGGTTCCAGGCGACCGTCGACTTGCCCTCACCCTCCAGCGAACTGGTGACGACGATCGACTTCATGTCGCCGCCGACGTGCAGGTAGCGGAGGTTCGTGCGCGCGAGGGCGAAGGCCTCGAGCGATGACGGCTCCGGGAGATGGAGGCCCGCACCGGCGAGGTCGCGCGTTTCAGGAACGAGGCCCACGACCGGCACCTTCCACAGCTCGGCGAGCTCGTCGGCATCGCGGATGCGCTCGTCCAGGCGGGCCCGGATCAGCGCGAGCAGCAGCCCAAAGAGGCCGCCGGCGAGCAGCGCGAGGATCGCGTCGCGGCGCGGCTCCGGGGCGACCGGCGTGTTGAACACCCGTGCGCCCTGCACGATGTCGACGCCACCGTCGGCCAGTGCGCCGACCACTCCCACCTGCTTGAGGCGGTCTTCGAGGATGCGGCCGGTGTTGGAGGTCTTGTCCTTGGCGCTCAGCGCGTTGTACTGCGTGCGCACCTTGTTCTGGGCGCTGAGCAGCTCGGCGCGCGTGGCCTGCTGGCGCACGGCGATGAACCCGGCGACCGTGGCATCGGCAATGCGGGCCGCGAGGCGAGGGTCGGTGTCGCGGGCCGTGATCGTGACGATGTCGGTATCGGCCGAGGTCTCGACCGTCACCTTGTTCCGCAGATCTGCCGGCGCGATCTTGCCGCCGAGGAGATCCGACGTGCGCTCACGGACGCTCGGGAGGTTGACGAGCTCGGAGGTCGTCGCCGCCTGGCGCACCGGATCGCTGTCGTTGATCTGGATCTGATCAGCGAGGAACAGCGACACGAGGTCGGTCTGCTGCACCTGGATCTTGGCGTAGCTCTCGTATTCCTTCGTGCGGGAGTGGCTGACGAGGTAGCCGACCACGGCTGCGACGACGGCGCAGGTGATGATGAGCGGCCACTGCGAGACCACCCTGCGAAGCAGGCGGGAAGCCGCGGCATCCTCGGCGCTTTCGCGCCCCGCGGTGTGCTGGTCTTCGGACAACGGGAGAGGCTCCTGAGGGATGGGGAAGGTCGATCGTGGCAGACACGTCCCCCAGTTGCGACACCTGAACGGCGATCGTCACAGACCGCGTTCTCGTCCCCCTGGGCGGCGCTTGCCCTGCACACGAGTAGCTCCAAATCTTGGAGCAATGATGGCAGAACGTTGCCAGCATGCCACCGTCTTTCCGGCCAGCATGCGAGAGTACGCCCGATGAATCGGCTGGTCGCTCCGATCCTTGCGTTGTCGAGCGCCACGATCGTCGTGGTGATGGGCGCATCGGGCGGTGCCTACGACCTCGTCGACCGTCAGTCCGCAGGCCTGGTGTTGTGGTGGGCTACGGGCCTTTCCGCCCTGGTGGTGGCCGCCGGGCCGCGGCGTCCGGGACGCGCCGGCCTCGCCCTGCTCGCATTCGCCGCCGGCATCACGGCGTGGACGGCCCTCGGTCTTGGACACACCCTCAGTACGGAGCGTACGGCGACGGAGCTCGGGCGCTGGATCGTCCACCTGGCGCCCCTCCTGCTCGTCGGTGTCGTGCTGCCGCGCTCGGCCTGGCGGCCGGTGATCGTCGGCGTCACCCTCGGCGCGCTCGTCATCTGCTTCGTCGGGTTCGTCGAACGGCTTTGGCCCGGCACGTTCGAGCAGACGCCCACCGTCGTGTTCACCAACACAGCCATGCGCCTCTCGGTGCCGCTCGGCTACTGGAACGCACTGGGCTCCTGGGCGGCGATGACGTCGGTCCTCTTGCTCGCGATCGCGTCGCACGCGCGAGTGGAGGGCTCGGGCGCGGCGGCTCGGCGCGGGTTCGACGGTGGGCGTCGGGCCGGAGCCGGGCTGAGCGGACGACTCCTGCGTGCTGCGGCCCTCGCTCCGCTGCCCGTGATCGCGACCGTCATCTACTGCACCTACTCGCGCTCGTCGCTGCTGTGCGTCGGCGTCGGGATCGTCCTGCTCGTCGCGCTCGCCAAGAACCGCTGGACGGCCGCCGCCCTCAGCGCTGCCGCGCTGCTCGCGGGTGCGCTTGCGGCAACGGCGGTGTCGGGGGCGCCTGAGATCGCCGATCAGACGGGCGCTGACGGGCGCGGCGGCGTGCTCACGATGGTGCTCATCTCCGGGGCGCTGCTCGCGGCCGCCGGCTTCGGCAGCCCCGCGCTCGACGGCTGGCGGCTGCCGCTCCGTCAGGCGCGGATGGCGGCCGGCGCGACGGTGCTGCTCGGCGCGATCGCCGTCGGCGTGATCGGCGCGGCGAAGGGCCAAGACGCGTGGGACAAGTTCTCCGCGCGCGAAGGCGTGCGCACGGGCACGAGCGCGCGACTCACCGACCTCAGCAACGGATCGCGCGTGGAGCAGTGGCGCGTGGCGCTCGACGCGTACAAGGCCAACAAGGGCCGCGGCGAAGGGCCGGGCACCTTCGAGCTGATCTACAACCGGGCAGCGCCCGATGAGCAGTTCGTGCGCGATGCTCACAGTGCTCCGCTCGAAGCGCTGGCGGAGCAGGGCTGGCCTGGCTTCGCGCTGCTGATCGGCTTCATGGCCACCGCGGTGGCCGTAGTGCTCAGCGCGACGCGGCGCGTGCGGCGCGCTTGGGACCGCGGACTCGTCGCCGGCGCCGGCGCCGCTGCCGGCGCGTTCCTCACCGGCACCGCCTTCGACTGGTTCTGGGAGGTGACGGCGCTCGTCGTCGTCGCCCTGCTGCTGCTCGGCGCGCTCATCGCAGCTGGAGAGCCGGAGCGCGCGCGGGCCGTCGCGACGGACGACGAGGGCCACAGCTCGCGCCCGGCAGCCACTGACGATCGCTCGACCACGGCAACCCGGCTCGGCCGCGCCGGCATTGTCGGCGCCTCCGTCGTCGCCGTGCTCGCGTTGCTGCCCGGCGTCGTCGGCACCTCCGAGATCCGCCGCAGCCAGGGCGACGTGCAACTCGGCGATCTCAACGCGGCCCGCTCGCACGCCGATCAGGCCATCGAGATCCAGCCGTGGGCCTCGTCGCCGTACCTGCAGCGCGCGCTCGTCGACGAGCAGGCCGGCCAACTCCGCGCCGCCCGTGAGGGCTTGGAGCTCGCCATTGCGCGCGACCGGTACGACTGGCGACTACCGCTCGTGCTCGCCCGCGTCGAAGCCCGCGCCGGGCGGCCCCAGGCGGCGCTGCGCGCTTACCGCCAGGCCAAGGCGCTGCGCCCCAACGGCCGCTTCTTCGAGCAGCGCTAGCGCGCTGCGTCGCGGCTAGGTCTCGTCGCCATCGGCGACGGGCGTGAGCGTCGCGCCACGTCGGCGGAGAAACAGCGCGCCGATGGCGCCGAGCACGCTCATGCCGAGCAACGACCAGGCGAGCGCCGGGCCGGCCGTGGGGCCGGTCTCAACCGCTTGCTTGGCAGCGGCGAGCGCGCTTCCCGAGGGAGCCGAGGGCGGCGCCACCGACGAGCCGGAGCCTGACGACTCACTGCTCGCGCCAGACGAGCCATCGGACGATCTGGAGCCACCGGAGGCGCCATCGCCGCCGGAGTCACCGCCCGCACCGCCCGAGCCTCCGCCCGCAGCGGCGGCGAGTGCCGCGACCGCAGCACCATCGTCACCTGCTTTGCCGAGCACCCGCTTGGACGAGGAGGGCAGGTTGTCGCCCGTCGAGCCGCCGTCCTTCGACGAGCTGCTCTGCGGCTTCTGCCGATCGCCGTTGGCCTCCGGCACGGCCTCGCAGTACTGCTGCAGCGCACTCGCTCCCGGACGGCCGACGCAGCTTTGCGCCGAGACGACGGGAGCCGTCGTGCCGAGCAGCGCAGTGGTCGCCAGGGCGGCGCCGAGCGTGCGAGCGAGCGGACGAGATGGGACGGTCATGCAGCGAGCTACGCGTCGGCGCGCGGATTCCTGACAGCCGGTGGCGCGCACGCGCTCATCGGCATCGCTCGACCTCTCGGACGACGGGCTGGCGGACGGTCTCGACGCGCACGGTGCCGTCGGCGTCGCGGCGGAGCTGGCCCGTCGGGCGGATCTCGGTGACGAAGACGGTCTCGCAACCCGGCTTGGCCTTCGCGTCATCGCCGCCGCCGCTCGCGAGGGGCCCGGCACCGGCCAAGGTGACGGCGACGATCGCCACAGCCAGACCGACCGAAGTGCCGAGTGCGAAGCGCCAGCGCTGCGTCCGCGACGATCGGGCGGGCAGCAGCTGACGCTCGAGGTCGGCCGCCCACCGGGCATCGGGCCCGGGCGCAGCCGCGCGCAGCAGCCGCTCGATCGCCTCGTTTGGCTCGTGGGTCGTGTCGTCGGGTGACGCCATCTCAGGTCTTGTACGTGCCACCCCTGCGCCACCTGACACCGAACCTCGAGGTACCGGCGAGTCCGCCCCGCAACTCGGGACGCGACCACGGGCGCCCCGTTCCAATTCTGCGGCGTGTGACTTGGCGCACGTTGCGTATTTGGCACGATTGCGTACGGTTAGGAGCGTGTCCAGCTACCGCACTCGCCGGCGCATTCGCAAGAGCATCCCGGTCGTCTTCGCCGTCTTCTCGGCGGCGGCCATCGGCCTCGGCGTCGCCCTGATCTAACTCCGGATCCTCCCGGCCCACGCCGGAAGCCGCCCGCCGGGCGGCCGCCGACCGTTCCGCGGGCGGCTCGTCGGCGCGGACCCAATCGCCGAACCGCTGATTTCCCAGGCGCCAATCGGGAAAATCCGCGGCTCAGCGCCGCCGGCGGCGCGTGGGATGTCAGGCGCCGCGCCGCCGCCGCGTACCTATTTCCGTGCACCGCTCCGCCGCTCGACGCCTGCTCGCCGCCACGGCCCTCGGACTCGCCCTCGCCGCCCCGGCGAGCGCAAGCGCGTTCGACCTCGGCTTCAACGACGAGGAACTCGGCGCCTACGCCGGGGTCGGCGGTTGGCAGAAGCCCGAGCTGGCCAAGCTCGACGCGGGTCTCCTCAACGGTCAGCAGGCCGGCGCGAAGACCTGGCGGCTGATGATCCGGTGGAACTACGTCGCGCGCCCATCCGGTGCCACCGCCCCGAACCCCGCCACCCTCGCCGCCGACCCGGCCTGGCCCGGCTACGACTGGACGGCCTACGACAACTATCTGCGCAGCATCGCCGCCCACGGGATGACCCCGATCCTGTGGATCGCGAAGGCCCCGACCTGGGCTGAGGGCGCGAACCGCCCGCCGACCAGCCAGACGGTACCCGCCGGCACATGGAAGCCCGACCCCGCCGCCCTGCGCCAGTTCGCGCAGGCGCTCGCCAGGCGCTACGACGGCACCTACCCCGACCCTGCGAACCCCGGCCGTGCGCTGCCGCGGGTCGGCACGTTCATGGGCTGGAACGAGCCGAACCTCTACTCCGACCTCACCCCGCAGTGGGAGAAGGCCGGCGGCAGATACCGGATCGCGAGCGTCAGCCGGTACCGCGATCTCCAGAACTCCGCCTACCTCGGCGTGAAGGCCGCACAGCCCACGGCCGTCGTCCTCAGCGCAGGCAGCGCCCCGTTCGGTGGCCTTTCCCCCGCCGATCCGCGCATCCAGCCCGCCCGCTTCTGGCGTGAGCTGCTCTGCGTGAAGAAGTCGAGCAAGGGCAAGCTCACCGGCTCCAAGAAGTGCCCGAAGCTCCGCATCGACGGCTGGGCCCACCAGCCCTACCCGATCGGGCCGCCCACCCGCACGGCCCGCAATGCCGACGATGTCACCGTCCCCGACCTCGAGAAGCTCACGGCAATCATCGCCGCGGCCCGTAAGGCGAAGACCGTGAGCGCCAGCGCGGCGAAGAACGTCTGGATCACCGAGCTCTCCTGGGAGAGCCAGCCCGATCCGAACGGCCTGAGCCTCGAGGCCCACGCCCAGTACATGGCCGGCGCCTTCTACCAGCTGTGGAAGGACGGCGCCAAGCACGTGATCTGGTGGAACATGCGCGACAACCCCAAGGGCACCGACTGGAATGTCAGCCTCCAGTCGGGGATCTTCCTGCGCGGCGCCGAGCCCGCCGCCGACGTGCGCAAGCCCTCTTGGACGGCGTTCCACTTTCCCTTCACCGCCTACCGCTCGCGCGGCACCGCCACCCTGTGGACCCTGCCGCCCGTCGCCGGCGACGTGACCGTGGAGGCGCAGACCACGACGGGCTGGAAGCCCGTCGCGACCCTCAAGCGCAAGAGCGACGGTACGGCCTGGAAGACGCTGCGCGTGGGCCCGCGCGTGACACTGCGCGCACGGGTCGCCGATCAGACGAGCCTCACCTGGAAGACGCGCTGAGCCGCCGCGGGCGCCGCCCGCCGGGCGGCTGGGCGTCAGCCGCGCTCGGTGCGGGTAAAGGCCGTGAGTTCGTCGGCCTGGCCAGCGCGCGGCGTGTGCGCGCCGGTGGCCTTCGGCGAGGCGGCCGCGGCACCGGTGCGCTCGACGCCCGTGGTGGTGGCGTAGTAGCCGTAGGTCTTCGCGTGGCTGTCGCTGTTGGTGAGCTGCGCGAGCACGGGAGCGCCGGCGCCGACGAGGATGTCGTGCAGGCGGCGGTAGGCGTCGCGCTGGACCGTGCCGAGACGCGAGACGACGAGCACGCCGTCGACCGCATCCACGAGCGCGACCGCATCGCCGACCACGGTGGCCGGGGGCGTGTCGATGTAGACGATGTCGTAGCGGGCACGCAGCTCGGCGAGCACGTCACGGGCTCGCGGATCCTCGAGCAGTGCGATGGGGCTCGGCGGTGCCATGCCGGCCGGCATCACGTCGACGCTGGTGGCGACGCTCGATCCGGGACCGGCGACATCAACGCGGCGGATCGCCTCCTGCGGGCTCGCCAGGCCGACGAGCACCTCGGAGAGACCGGGGCCGCCGATGCCGAGGCGCGCGGAGAGCTTGGGGCGACGCAGGTCGGCCTCGACGACCAGCACGCGGGCCGAGGCGAGCGACGAGGCGATCGCAAGGTTCCAGCCGAGGGTGCTCTTCCCCTCGCCGGCCAGGGCCGACGTGATCAGCACCGTCTTCACGGATCCGCCGACCTGCAGGTAGCGGAGGTTGGTGCGGGCCAGCGCAAGCGCCTCGAGCACCTCGGGCGACGGCAGGTGCGCGCCGCCGTGCTTGAGACTGTCGGCCTGGGGCACCACGCCGGCGAGCGGCAGGTTCCAGAGCTCCGTGAACTCCTCGGGGTCTCGGATGCGGTCATCCATCCGGGCACGGATCAGGACGATCGCGAGGCCCAGGAGGAAGCCGCCGAGCAGCGCGAAGAACGCGTCGCGAATCGGCCGCGGCGAATAGGGCGAGGTCGGCTGGAGCGCCGGCTGCGTGACGGTGACGTTGCCGTCGTCGAGCGTGGAGGCGAGGGTGAGCTCGCGGCGACGGGCCATGAGGTCCTGCTCGGTGATCGAGCCCTTGCCCTCGGCAGTGAGGGACGAGAGGCGCTCGTTGATCCGGGCGCGAGCCGCGTCGATCTTCGACTGGGTGATGTTCTGCCGCTGGCGGATCATTGCCTGCACCATCGCGTTGGCCGTGGCCCGGGCCTCAGCCGGATCGGTGCTGTGGGCGCTGACCCGGATGACTCCGCTCTCGACCTGCGACTCGACGGTCACGACCTCGAGGAGTTCGTCGGGCGTGACGCGCCCACCCAGCATCTCCGAGGCGCGGTTGCGCACGCTCGGCAGGGAGAAGAGCTCGACGACCGCGGCCTGGGCGCGCTCAGGATCGGCGGCCTTGGAATCCGCGTTCGCGAGCGCCTGATCGGCGGCATCCTGCTCACCGACCTGCAGGGTGCTCGTGGCCTGGAACTGCTCCGCGCGGGTCGACGAGATGCCGTAGGCGGCCGCGGCGGCGACGACGCCGCACAGCACGATCAGCCACCACTGCTCAAGCGCACGCCGAAGGGTGCGGCGCGTGGCGCGGTCGGCGGCCTCCGTCTCCGAGATGGCCGGCGGAAGGTGCTGCTCGGTCAAAGTTGGTGAACCATTCGTGTCGGACCCAGCCACTGGTGTCGGCATAGGCTCGTGAAAGTTGACCACAAGGTACCGGTGGTTTGGGCTGCACCTGCGCACACAGCAGCCCGATTCGTATACCCCGGGAATCAGGGTGCTGTGGCAGCGGACGACTGACGCAGCCGGTTGTACTCCGCTTCGGTGAGCCGCGCCATCGCGGCGACGCTGTAGTCGGCCGAGCACGCCGCATAGCCGGAATCGCCCGCAGCCGTTGCCGTTCCGGGCTCCGCGAGGTAGCGGATCAGGGCTGCCGCGAGGGCCTCGGGATCGCCCGGCGGCACGAGCTCGCCGGCCCCGGTGGCCGACAGCCTGGCGACGTCTCCGACGGCCGTCGCGACGAACGGGCGCGAAGTCCCCATTGCCTCAAGAAGGATCATCGGCAGCGCCTCGGCCCGCGAGGGCAGCGCGACGACGCGGCTCTCCCCGATGAGTTCACGCACCCGATCGCGCGAGACCGGGCCGAGCTGAGTGACGCCATCGAGCACCGGCACCTCGAGGCTCGTCGGCGGCCCGGCGATCGTGAGCGTAGCCTCCGGGACGGCCGCGCGTACCGCCGGCCAGGCGGCGATCAGGGTGTCGACGCCCTTGCGCGGCCCCACCTCCCCGCCGAAGAAGACGCCGGGCGGCTGCTCGCCGGCCGGCGTCGGATCGGTGACGGTCTCGACGGGGTTCGGGGCGAGGTGCACGTTGGCGTCGGGAAGCAGCTCGCGAACGATCTGCAGCATCTCGTCGGAGAGCACGAAGACGAGGCCGGCCTGGCGCACGGCCCAGCGCGTGAGCCACGGACGCCTCTCCGTCGCCGCCGCGAACCGCGAGCCGTGCAGGGTGACGGCCGCCGGATGACCGGTCCGACGTGCAACCCAGAGCACCAGCCCCTTGCGCGGGATCGACCCGTCGGCGGCCATGTGGGCATGGATGATCGCGGTGCGTGGGGCGCGGGCGACGACTGAACACGCCGTCAGGAAGGCCCACAACTGCGCCAGACGACCTGGCCTCCAGGACGGGACGATCTCCGCGTCGCCGCCGACCCGGCCCGTACGCAGAACCGTCATAACTGAGGCAATTCCACCGGGAACTTGAGGATCGGGACCGACGTGGATGACCTGCGGTTGGGGCACGCCCGGATCGTAGAGTCGTCGACGGCGTGTGTGCGGCCGGTCCGATTCATCACGTTTGTTCTTGCCACACCGCTGCGCGGCGCCTACGCTGGCGATTCCGCTTGTCGTCACCTGAACGATCCACCATGCCCGGTACCGCCTCGCTATCCCCTGAGAAGCCGCTCAGTACGGCGAGTGCGTCCTTTTCGCCTGCAGAACCGCGCACGCTCTACGTCGCGGCGACCGGCGGACACCTCACGCAACTGAGCCGTCTCTCCCAACGCATGGAGCCCCTCGGCCGTCCGCTGTGGGTCACCTTCGACGTGCCCCAGAGTCGCTCGCTGCTCACGGACTGCGACGTCGAGTGGGTCCGGTTCACCGCACCGCGCGACTGGATCAGCGTCGCCGCCAACGTGCGTCACGCCCGCCGCATCTTCCGCGACTACAACGTCGCCGAGGTCGTCTCCACAGGCTCGGCGATCGCGCTCTCCTTCATGCCGCTCGCCCGCGCGATGGGCATCCCCTGCCACTACGTCGAGAGCGCGGCCCGCAGCCACGGCCCGTCGGTCACCGGCAGGGTGCTGCGGCGCGTGCCCGGCATGCACCTCTACTGCCAGTACCGCGCCTGGGCTTCCGAGCGCTGGGCCAACGCTGGCTCGGTGTTCGACGAGTTCGTCATCGACGAGCCGGCCGAGGTCGATCCGGAGGCGCTCGACGTCGTCGTCATGCTCGGCACGCTCGACTACCGCTTCGACCGCCTCATCGAGCAGGTGCGCAAGGTCGCGAAGCCAGGCTGGAACATCACCTGGCAGCTCGGTCCCAACGCCTACGACGATCTCCCCGGCGAGGTCCACGGGATGGTGCCGCTCAAGGACCTCTCGGACTACTGCAAGCAGGCCGACCTCGTGATCGCGCATGCCGGCGTCGGCTCCGCGCTCACCGCGCTCGAGGCGGGCCGCCAGCCCGTCCTCGTGCCGCGTGAGCGCGCCCACGGCGAGCACATCGACGACCACCAGCCGTTCGTCGCCGACGAGCTCGAGGGCCGCGGCCTGGCCCGCAAGTTCGCACCCGAGGAGCTCACGACCGAGCTGCTCGTGGAGGCCGCTCGTCAGCGCGCCGTTCAGCTCGACCGCGCTGCGCCGGTCGAGCTCCGCCGATGAGCCGCCCCTCCCCCGCCGACGTCACCGTCGTCATCCCGGCCCACAACCGGCCGGCGCTCGTGGAGGACTGCATCGCCTCGCTGCTCGCGCAAGAGGGCGGCGCACCCGGCCGGATCCTGGTCGTCGACGACGCCTCGACCGACGACACCGCCGACCGCGCGGAGGCCGCCGGCGCCGACGTGCTGCGCCTCACCACCAACGTGCGCGCCGCCGGCGCGCGCAACCGTGGCCTCGCCGAGGTGACCACCTCCTGGGTGGCATTCCTCGACTCCGACGACCTCTGGCTTCCCACCGCGCTCTCCACGCTCCTCGCTGCCGCCGACGGCCACGCGTGCGCCTCCGGGGCCGCGGCCGTGTTCGATGGGCCGGCCATCACGGGCTACCGCGGCCCGGTGCCCGCCGAGCCGACCACCGTGCGCGACCCGGCCGCGATGCTCGACTTCGAGGCCGAGCTGCTCGTGAGCGGCGCGGTGATGACGACGGAGAGCGCGCGAGCGATCGAGTTCGACCAGAGCCTCCGCTACAGCGAAGACCTCGATTTCTGGGTGCGCTACCTCGAACGCAACGCCGTGCGCTCGATCCCCGAACCCGTCCTGCTCTACCGCGCCCACGAGGGCGGGAAGTCGGGCGACCACGCCGCGATCGAGGGTCGTCGCCGCATCGGCGCATCGTTCGCGGGGCGGCCGTGGGGCGGCCGCGCGCTCTCCGACCGCTACTACGGCGGCGTGCTCTGGAATGCCGCGGGCCGAGCCGCCCGCGCCCGCGACGTGCGCCGTGCCGCGCGGGCCGCGCTCACGATCGCTGCGCGCCCCGCACGCATCGAGGGTGCCCGCAAGCGCCGTGAGCGCAACGCCAGCTTCCGCGAGGCCTACGCAGGCTTGCCGAGCACGGTCGCCGAGCTCACGGCGAGCCGGGCACCGGCGCACCGCTAGGTGCGCTGCGCGATGCCCTTCTGACCGGGGCGCGCGACGACGGCCGTCGTCGCGATCAGGGTCATGAGCGACACCGACAGGTAGGGGCTCGAGAGCGTGTTGTCGGTGAGCGAGTAGAGCGCGAACGCCGCGATCTGCCACACGAGGAACCTGCGCATGAACCCTGCGCCGGCGCGCGGCACGCGGCGCACGAGGGCACCGAAGGCCGCGAAGGCAGCCAGGAGCATGGCCAGGAGGCCCACAGCGCCCGTCTCGAGGTATGAGCGGAGGTACTCGTTGTGCTGTGCCTCGAAGCCCGACTCACCGATCTTCGCGATCGGGCCGGCGCCGACGCCCAGGCCGAACACCGGGCTCGGCTCCACGAGCTTGAGGAACTCCTTCCACGCCGTGAGGCGACCCGAGGTGGCATCGGTGCTGACGGTGCCGGTCGCAGCGTTGAAAGTCTGCGAATCGTTGCGGGCCTGGATCGCCGGGATCGTGACGGCGAGCGCGGCGACGAGGGCCGTGAGGCCGAGGCCGAGGCGCACGGCGGCGACGAGACCGTCGGCGCGCGCCTGGCGAAGCGTGAGGCGGATGAACCATGGGAGCGTGAGGATCGCGCCGATGAGCATCGGACCGCGGGAGGCGGTCGCGACGACGATCAGCCAGTTCACGGCGAAGAGCACGAGGTTGAGCCGGTGGCTGTAGCTCGTGCGCAGCTCGGAGAGGGTGATCGACGCACCGATGCCTGCGGCACCGATGCCGCCGAGGAGCGCGGCGATCGATGCGCCGCCGAGGCGCGCGACCGACGTCTCGCGGAAGAGGTCGATGAGGCCCGCAGCGCTGAGCAAGATGCCGAGGCCCACTGACACCAGCGGGGCGAGGGCCAGGATCCGCAGCAGGAAGAGCGCATCAGACGGGCGCCAGCGCACCGCGAGGAACGACCAGCCGAGCGACAGGGTGACGTACGACGACACCGTCTGGAGCGCGGTGAGGCCCTCCGGCGCCTGGCCGAGGATGCCCGAGAGCAGCGCGAGCGGCGCCAGCACTAGGGCGGGCATCATCACCGGCCAGTTGACGCCGCGGAGGGAGGCGGCGCCCACCCAGCAGGCCACGAGCAGCCCCTTCTGCAGTTCAGGGGCGGCGAGCGGCCCGCCGCCGAAGAGCTTCGGCGGGTAGATCGTGAGGAGCAGCAGCGCGGTCGCGCCGGCGATCTTCGGCGACGCGCTCACTGGCACGAACGCCGCCACGGCGAGCGCCACCGCGAGGACGAGCCCGATCGGGAGCGCGATCATCGGGGCCTGGGCGACCGCGGCTCCGTAGAGCGCGGCGCCCAGCACCCCGGCAATCGTGAACGCCGGGAGCCAGTGCTTGTTGGTGGCTGCTCCCACGAGTTGGCTAACTGAAGCTGCGCGTCTTCTTCGACTTGGTGCACGCCGGGATCGTCCGACGGACCGTCACGTTCTGGTTGGCGGTCGTCGTGATCAGCAGCGTCAAACGGTACTGCTTCTTGATCGACTGCCCGGTGAATTTCTGAGGCTTGATCTGGCCCTTCTTCTTACCGGACGTGTACACGAGCAGGCGGCTGGTCTTCTTCGTCGTGCGGTAGAGGACGCGCTTCTTCACGCCGCTGAAGTAGTAGGTCACCTTGCGGAAGTCGACGCCGTCGGGCTCGGAGACCTGCACGGTGATCGTCGGGCTGCTCTTGCACGTGCGGGTGCCCTTGACCTTGATCGACTGCTTGGCCGCGGTCGGCGTGCTGCCACCGGCGCCACCGGTGCCACCCGTGCCGCCGCTACCACCGTTGGTGCCGCCGGCCGGCGGAACCTGGTCGAACGCCGGCGCGGAGTTGGCGGTGCAGTTCGAGGCCGCGCACTCGGTCGCTGAAGCGACGGTGATGTTCAGGACGCCCGAGTTGTCGGCCGACGGCGTGTCGGCGAAGCGGAAGCGGAGCGGCGCACCGGTGCCGGTGACCTCCCACTGGTAGGTGTGATCGGCACGGGGCGTGGTGCGGACGCCGCCGACCGGCACTGGGCGCAGCTTCGGGTAGGCCGCATCGGCGGTGAACTCGAAGCCGGCGACCGGGTGGCGACCGCTCGCGGTCGACGACGTCGCACTCATGGGCAGCGCGACGGTCGGGGAGCAGGCCGTGCCGAACGGGCCGATGCTGGAGCCCTTCGGCGCGGCGAAGACCGTGGCCGCGTCCCAGGCCGCAACCGAGTTGAGCTTGCCCGGCGACGGGTACTTCGGGGCGGTCTCGGCGATGCCGCAGGTACCCTTGGAGTTGAAGGCGGAGGGCTCCCAGATGGAGCCGGTGCCGTCGACCGTGACGATGTACTTCACGCCGGCCGTGAGGGCGGAGCTGCTCACCGGCGCGGCCGCCGGATCGGTGTTGGCGTTGGCCGGGCTCGAGAGATCGAGCTTCAGGCTCTCGGCGGCGCCCGCCGAGGCGGGGACACCACCCAGCGTCGAGGCCGCAAGGACGAACGGAACCAGGCGTTTCACGCGGTGCATCAGTGGACGGTCCAGAGGGGAAGGGATCGAGGACGCTGCCCCGAGACGGCAGCGATTTCGGGCACAGTACTGGTGAAACGCCTGCATGGCGACACACCGTGGCGCATCTTTAGCCAAACTCCTACGTGGCGTGCGCCCGGCAAATCGCAACGAAGAGCTACGGCGGGTATACCGCGAACACGTCGACGCCGTCTACGCATTTCTGGCCTATTCGGTAGGCCGTCAAGTGGCGGAAGATCTCACGGCGACGACCTTCGAACGGGTCCTGCGCCATTGGAATCGCTACGACGCCGCGAAAGCGTCGGAGCGTACGTGGATCCTCAGCATCGCCCGCAATGCGCTGATCGACCACTACCGGCGTAGCGCTCACCGCGACGCCACCTCGCTCGACGAGCACCCTCTGATCGCCGAGCGGCTGGCGACGCAAGCCGATCCGATCGCCGATGCGCTCTCCGCCGACGCGTTCACGGGCTGGCTCGCGCTCCTCGGCGACCGTGACCGCACGGTGCTCGCCATGCGGTACGGTGCCGACCTCTCCGCCGCGGAGATCGCCGAGGCGCTCGAGCTCACCGAGGCCAACGTGCACCAGATCGCGAGCCGTGCCGTGCGGCGGCTCCGCGCCCTCGTCGACCCGGACGAGACCTAAGCGACGGAGCGGCGGGCTCGCAGCGCGCCGACGAGCAGCTCGAGCGCGTCGCGGCGCGCGAGCCACATGAGGCCGCCGTGCAGCACGATCGCCCACGCCGCGGCCAGGACGCCGAGGGCGAGGTTGTCGCGAACGACCGGCGCGAACAGAGCAACGAGCACGAGGGTCGGGAGCACCACCGGCACGTTCTCGCGGATCATCTCGACCGCCGACGGCCACGCCGCCTTGCCGATCGCGACGAAGAGCGTGGCGACGGAGAATGCGATCGCGAACGCCGACGCCACGGCGGCGATCGCGAGCAACGGGAACTGCGCGACGGCCATGAGCACCGTGACCGGCACGAGGATCGCGATGATCACCGCGAGCACCTTCGCGAGGGTCGCGAGGCGGTCGGCGGCCGTGATGCCAACGGTCGCGGCGGTCGCCGCAGCGGTGAGCAGCAGCGACGGGCAGAGGATCGCGAGCATCTGGAAGACGAGGTCGAGGTCGCCCGGCGTGAGCGCGGCGAGCAGCTCGCCGGCGAGCGGGCGCCCGACGAGGAAGCCGACGGCGACGAGCGGCACCGCGACCACCATCGACAGCCGCGTGGCGCGGCCGATGATCGACTGCAGCGAGCCGGCGTGGCCGTCCCACCGCTCGGCGAGTTCGGGGCCGAGGACGATCGACATCGGGGTGATGGCGACGGTGGTGAAGGCAAAGAGCGCGAGGAAGCTGTAGCTGAGCAGCGCGGTGCCGCCCGCCACCACATGACCCGCGGCGAGCGTGACGGCAGCAATGAGCGCCTGCATCGCGAGCGCCGGCACGGCACCGAAGGCGATGCGCTGGGCGGCGAACGTCGCGGTGCCGTGGCCAGCGAGCGAGTCCAGGGCGGGATCGCCCACCGCGACGTGCTGAGGGCGAGCGTCGACGCCTTCGGCCGCGCTCACGAGCGTCGCGGCCGGCGCGACGCCCACGAGGCCCCGCTGCTCGTCGCCCGCCCGCCCCGGCATCACGCGCAAGTGGCCGACGACCATCACGAGACTCATCGCCACGGCCCCGGCGAGGAGGCATGGGGCGATCGCGCTCGCGCCGTCGTCGCCGATCACGACGAGCAGCAGGAAACCCGAGACGACGCTGCCGGCGGCGTAGGCGGCCGAGGCCCACGCGAACGAGCCGTACACCGCCATGCGCGCGGCCACCGCACCAGCGCCGACGTGAAGCGCGGCGGCCGGAAGGAGCAGGAGCAGATCACGCGTGAAATCAGACCTGGCGGGCGCCGGAACGGCGGCGCGACCGGCTACCGCGGCCGCGCCCAAGACCAGCACCGTGACGAGCATCAGCCAGCTCACGGCCACCTTCAGCTTGCGCGGCTCCACCCCGGCGCGCACCAGCAGCGCGGGGGCCGTGATGCGCACGGCCTGGCCGACGTAGAGCGACAGCGCGTAGACCTGGTTCGCGGCGAAGAAGGCGTCGACGCGCGACGACGGCGGGAGCTTGCCGGCGACGAGCACCCCGATGAGGATCGAGCCGGTGAGGCCGAGCAGCTGCCCGATGCCGGTGATCACTGCGGCTCTGATGCGGCGATGAGCCTCGGTCATTCGCATCCCACCGCAGGAACGTATCGGGTGGGCCACGGGCGCACACGATCTCCTACGCGCCTGGCCCCGGTCACCTGACGGCGCGTCGTTCATCGGAAATGGCCTTCCGGTGGTGCCCCACGGCTCGATAGTCTCCGGCGGCTCCTTCGTCCCCCACCCTCCCATCGACGAACACACTCACGCCGATCTGGCGCCCGCATCCCCCGAGGCCGAAGGGCACGACCCGATCATCGAGCGCTTCGAGCGCGGACTCTCCGCCGGCCAGGGCGCTCGCGACGGGGCCAAGTGGATGGCCAGCTCTCGCCTGCTCATCCAGCTCGGGCAGTTCGCGTTCGGGATCGTCAATGCACGGCTGCTCGTGCCGGAGGAGTTCGGTCTCGCCGCCGTTCCGCTGGCACTCATCGCGCTCGCTGAGGTGTTCACCGACATCGGCCTGTCGGCCGCGATCGTGCAAGCGAAGGTGGCGACGCGACGGATCCTCAACACCGCCTTCTGGCTGAATCTCGCCGCCGGGCTCCTCGTCGCGGCAATCGTGGCGGCGATCGCGAAGCCGATGGCCGACTTCTACGGCGACGACGACATGTTCCGGCTGCTGCTCTACGTCGCGGCCGGCTTCGCGCTCACCCGCGGCTCGGTGCAGACCGCCGTGCTCGAGCGCACCTTCAGCTACCGGCGTCTCGCCACCGTCGAGACCACCGCCTTCCTGACCGGTGCCATCACCACCCCGGTGCTCGCCGTCGCCGGGCTCGGCGCCGACGCGATCGTGATCGGCGCGCTCACCGTGATCGTGCTGCGCAGCATCCTGCTCTGGCTTGCCGTCGGCTGGCGGCCGACGATGAAGCCGGATCGCGCGGAGGCCGCGGCCCTCTGGCGCTACTCCCGCGGGCTCGTCGGCTTCAACATCCTCAACTACTGGACCTCGCGCAACATCGACACGCTCGTCCTCGGGCGCGCCGCCGAGCCCGCCGCGCTCGGTGAGTACAACCGCTCCTACAACCTGATGATGGTGCCGGTGAAGCAGACGAGCCAGGTGCTCGGGCGCGTGCTCTTCCCCTCGCTCGCCCGCCTCGCCGATGAGCCGGCCCGGGTCGCTGACGCGTGGATCCGAGGCGCCTCGGCGGCGGCGTTCATCACCATGCCGATCGCCGTCACGATGGCCGTTACCGCGCCGGCATCCGTCGTGGTGCTCTACGGCGACAACTGGTCGGGAATGTCGCCGGTGCTCACGCTGCTCGCGCTCGCCGCCCTCCCCCAGACCCTCTCGGCCTCCACGGGAGCCGTCTACCGCGCGATCGATCGCACCGGCCAGTTGTTCCGCCGCGGCGTGATCACCACCGTCCTCACCGTGATCGCCGTGTTCGTCGGCGTGATCTGGGGAACGCACGGCGTCGCCGCCGCACTGATCGTCAACGCCGTCCTGGGCCTCCTGGTGATGGCGTGGCCGCTGCTTCGCGCGCTCGGCATCTCTCCCAGCCAGCTACAGCCGCTCGTGCCGGCCGTGACGGTGTCGGTGGCCATGGCCGCTGCGGAGCTCGCCGTCGCGTGGCTGCTGCCCGATTCGGTGTCGCCGTTCATCGTGCTGCCGCTCCAGGCCGTGGCCGGAGGCATCGCCTTCTTCGCCCTCGGACTGCGCATCAAGCATCCGATCGTGCAGGCCATCGCTCGCAAGTTGCCGGTGCTCCGCCGCGCCGCGTAACCTGCGGGCCACCTCGTCATGACCACCGCCTCGCCCAGCGTCAGCGTCATCATTCCCGCCCACAACGACGGCGACGGCCTGCGGGCGACCCTCGAGGCACTCGCCGCGGTGCAGGTGCCCGATGGCGGGATGGAGGTGATCGTCGCCGACGACCGCTCCACCGACGATCTCGAGCCGATCGTTGCGCCGTTTCCCTTCGCACGCCGGATCGTGAACGACGGTGGCAAGGGCTCGTACGGCGCCCGCAACGCCGGAGTGCGGGCCAGCAGCGGCGCGATCCTCGCCTTCACCGACGCGGATTGCGAACCCGATCCGGGCTGGCTCACCGCGATCGTCGCGGCGCTCACGGCCGAGCCGGGGATCGTCGTGGCGGGAGCGATCCGCATGCCGCTCGGCCCGTCCCCCACGCTCGCTGCAATGGTCGACGTGATCTACCACCTCGACCAAGAGCGCTACATCGACAACTTCGGCTACGCCGTCACGGCGAACGTCGCCTGCACCCGCGAGGTGTTCGCGCAAGCCGGGCCGTTCGACGAGACGCTGAAGTCCGGCGGCGACCGCGAGTGGACCACCCGCGCGCAGCAGCGCGGAGCACCGCTGCGCTTCGTGCCCGAGGCCTCGATCGCCCACCCTCCGCGCTCGACCGCCAGCGCGCTCCTCACGAAATCGCGGCGCGTCGCCCAGGGCGTCAGCGACATGCGCCACGCACAGGCGAAGGCCGACCGGCCCCGGGCCGCCTACCTGCACCCCGGCTGGCTCCGGCCCCGCCACCGGCCGCGCGGCCTCACGCGGGTGCGAGAGAACGGCGCCACCCCCGGGCGCGTGCGGTGGCTGCTCGTCGGTGCGGCGCAGCTCGCGTTCGTGCAATACCCGCAGGCGCTCTACGCGATGCGTGCCGACCTCGGCCACAAGCTGCGCCGGCGGCGCAGCTGACGCCCCTCGGGCGCCGCCTCAGACCTTGAACGTCGCCGACGCCCGGCGGTAGCCCTTGCCGACGACCGTGATCGTGACCGTGCGGCCTTGGGGCACCTTGGCGTCGGTCAGGAAGCTGCGCACGCGGCACGCCTTCACGCCGATCACGGGAACCGACACATGGTACGCCCGGTGGCCGCGCCAGCCGAGACGCAGGCGGGCGCTGTCGGGGCAGCGGCCCGTGGGGGTCCCGATGCGAGACAGGCCGTCGATGCGGATCCGTAGGCGGCCGCTCTTGCGGCGGCGTACGGTCGCCGTGGCGGTGTCGCGCGCCGTCGATCCGAGTTCGTCGCCGGAGAGCGCGACAGCCGTCTCCGAGCCGGTCGTGACGGTGGGCACCACGGACGACGCCGTTGCCTGGGCGGCAGTGGCCGAAGCTGCAGCGCCGGTCGTCGGAGCCGGGCTCGAGGTGCTGGGGGTCGAGCCGCCCGTCGAGCCGCCCGCCGAGCTGCCGCTCCCGGACGAGCCGGTGGCCGGCGGAGTCACCAATGCCGGTGCCGAGCTGTCGACATCGGCGCGCGTGGTGCCGATCAGCGTGTCGGAGAAGTAGGCGATGTGCGTCGACTTCCAGCCGGACCCGCGGTAGACGCCCTGCTTGAGGTAGATCGGGTCGGTCGCGCCGTTGATCGTCTCCATCGTGGGCGCCGAGGTGCGAGGGATGTAGGTCCGGCCGTCGCGGTAGGCCTCCACCCAGCCGTCGGAGCCGGCCGACCACTTGATGCCGATCACGATGGTCACCCAGGTGCCCGTGGAGACCGGACCGAGATCGGCGACTGCCAGATCGTCCGAGCGCTTGACCTTCAGCACGAACCGGCCCTTTTGCGCGAGGAGGCCGATGGGCGGCACGCTGCCGTCGCGCCCCTTCCACTGGGTCATCTCCACCCAGCGCGAGTCCGACGGGGTCTCGAAACCCGAGGGCAGGCTCAGGCGGAGCCGGTACCAGCGCGTCGAGCCGGCGGGATCGGGCCACGGGTTGCCGGAGTTCATGCCGCCGTTGGGCGTCCGGCCCATCACCTCGGCACGCTCGGCCACGTAACTGCCGGTGTACGTCTTGTCGCCCGGGCGCACCTCGGCCTTCAACACGGGCCCGGCCAGGCCGGCGATGTCGCTGACCAGCGAGATGCGGCCGCCCGCAGCGGGCTGGTGGATGCCACTCCAGCTGCCGAGACCGTTGGTCGCGTAGTTCGGGCTGAAGAGCAGCGTGGCAGATGCCGGCGACGCGGACGCGAGCAGCGCGCCGCAGACGACGAGCGGCGCAGCGACGCGCACCCGGACGGGTGTGAAGAGCGGGTGGGTCATGAGATCAGCGAAGGAGGGGCAGATCGATCTCAGGACGATACGACCCGATCTTGACGTCACTGAAATACGCCGTGTGGGTGGTGGTGAAGCCAGCGCCGCGGTAGATGCCCTGCTTGAAGTAGACGGCGTCAGGGATCCCGTTGATGATCTGCATCGTTGGCGTGGAGAATCGCGGCACGATCTCCTTGCCGTCGCGGAACACCTGGATCCAACCGTCGTTGCCCGTCGACCACTTCACGCCGATGGAGAAGCGGATCCACGAGCCGCGGTTCGCGCCGCCGATGTCGATCACCGGCTGGTCGGCGGAGCGGAGCACCTTGAGCTTCAGGCGGTCCCACTGGGCCATGATGCCGATCGGCGGGACGCTGCCGTTCACGCCCTTCCACTGGGTGACCTCCACCCAGCGCGTGTCGCCGTGCGGCGGCACCTCGAAGCCGGGCTTGAGGTTGATGTTGAACGCGTACCAGCGCGTCGAGCCGACCGGATCCGGGTACCCCGTTGGGATCTTGTAGTTCGTGCCCATTCGGCCGTACACCTCGGAGCGCTCGGCGACGTACGTGCCGGTGTAGGTCTTGTCGCCGGGGCGAACCTCGGCCTTCAGCACCTTGCCGGGCATGCCCGCGAACCCGTTCACGATGCTCACGCGTTCGGTGTTCGCCGGCTGGTGGACGCCCTGCCAGCTCTTGAGGCCGAGACCGGCGTAGTTGGTGGCGAAGTAGATCGCCGCGGAGGCTGGAGCGGCGAGGACGAGGGACGACAGCAGCAGCATGGACGTTGCGGCGAGCGCTGCGACCCGGGAACGGGACGACATCATCGAGCGGGGGTGAGGATCGGGAGCGGGTGGCGACGACGCACCGAGCTGGGTGGGCTCGGAAGGCAGGGGGCCGTCGAGCCCGGAATCCTAGCAACGGATTTGCGCTCCTCCCACCGTCAAGCGAGTGGGCGCAACACCATCACAACGACCAGCGCCGGCCGGGGGACAGTCCCCCGGCCGGCGCCGATAGTCAGTCCATTATCTGGACTTTTGCCGTGTTACAGCTTGAACGTCGAGGTCGTGTCCTTGAGGCCGGTGCCCGAGATCTCCACCTCGACCGTCACCCCGGTGGTGGGCTTGGTCGTGGTGAACGCGCTCGCATTCACCTCGCAGGAGCTGTTCGGGGCGCTCGCGACCGAGCCGGTGAGCTTGTAGAGCTCGCTGAGCACGGCGCGCTTGGCCTTGCCGATCTTGCGCTTCTTGAGCTTCGTGGTGGCGGAGAAGAACGTGGCCTTCGTCTGCGGCACGGTGAGGCGCACGTCAGCCTTGGTCGGGCACTTCGTGGCGCCGCTCGAGCGCTTGACGACGTCGTTGATCACGTAGCGGTAGCCGGACTTGCCGTCCTTGACTGCCTTGACGACCGTGACCAGCGGATCGACGACCGGGGCCGGCGAGGGCGTCGGGCGCGTCACCACGACCGGAGCGGTGGTCGGCGCGGGGGTCGCGGTCGGAGCCGGCGTCGGAGCCGGCGTCGCGGTCGGAGCCGGGGTCGGTGACGGGGTCGCCGTCGGCTTCGGGGTCGGCGTGGGCGTAGCGGTCGGCTTCGGAGTCGGCGTCGCGGTCGGCGTCGGCGTGGCGGTCGGCTTCGGCGTGGGCGTCGGCGTCGCGGTCGGCTTCGGGGTCGGCGTTGCGGTCGGCACCGGCGTGGCGGTGGCCGTCGGGGCCGGGGTCGCCGTGGCGGTCGGAGCCGGGGTCGCGGTCGGCACCGGCGTGTCGACGCCGAAGTCGTCCGACGAGGTCGCGATCGTCATCGGGCCGTAGTAGGCGATGTGATCGGCGGTCCAGCTCTTCGCGCGGTAGATGCCCTGCTTGAGGTAGATCGGATCGGCCGCGCCGTTGATGGTCTCCATCGTGGCGCCGCTCTCCTTCTTGATCATCTCGACACCGTCGCGGTACGCGTTGATCCAGCCGGTGCCGTCGTCGGCCCACTTGATGCCGACGACGAGGCGGGCCCACTTGCCGATCGGCGCCGGGCCGAGGTCGACGTCGGAGAAGTTGCTGGCCGCCGGGCGGGTGCCGCCGATGACCATCTTGCTGCCGTGGAGCTCGATCGCGAGCGGCGGCGAGTTGCCGTTCGCGCCCTTCCACTGCGTGAGCGTCATCCACTTGGTCGCGTCGGTCTTCCAGCTGGAGTCGAGGCGGATCGAGAAGCGGTACCAGCGCGTGGAACCTTCGGGGTCGGGGTAGACGCCGCCGACCGACTGGCGGCCGTACACCTCAGAGCGCGTGGCCACGTAGGTGCCGGTGGTGGTGAGGTCGTGCTCGTCCTTGAGCTCTGCGCGGAGGACCTTCAGGGCCGGCTCCGTGCCGTCAAGACCGGGGTTGACGACGCTGAGGAGGCGATCCGTCTGCCCGTCGGGCTGCTGCATGCCCTTCCAGGAGCTCAGAAGGCTGCTCAGCGTGTAGTCGGATTTCCAGAGCGTTGCTGCGGACGCGGGGGTGGTGCCACCTACGAGGGAGAGTGCTGCCCCCGCCAGGAGGATTCGTGCCGTCTTCATACGCCGCTCATCGGTGACTCAGACCAGCCCCCAACCTCCGGCCTGGACAGGCGTCCACTGAAAACCGGGTTGTTGGACGTGTGTACTGCTCTTCGTCCCTCCACGAGGCCCCACGTGGTCCAACCACCTCCCCCTATCGCGGCCAGCTGGGTGGACCACTTGTCCAAATGAGTCCTCGCGCGCCGGACCCCCTACAGCACCTTTTTTCCGGGGCAACACCGCCCACACCCGGAATTCGGCCCACTCAACCGGCCAGCTGGCCTGGGCCGACCGGCCAGAGCACTTCCGCGCGAGCGGCAACCCGCCAGCGCCGCTTGTGTTTGCGCGCCACATGCAACGCCACCTGCAGCGAGTTTGAGCGCCAACGCGCCATAGACGCTCGTCCCAGAACGGCCTCCCTCGCGCGCGTGCGCACGCGTGCGCGTGAGCCACCCGTGCGAGGCGGGTCGCGGCGGCTCCCGCGAACGGGACGCTGAGCCGCCGATTTCCCAGACGCTGATCGGGGAAACCAGCGGTTCACCGCGGCGCCGACGCGAGCCGACCGCTGAGCCGCTGAGTTCCCAGACTCTGATCGGGGAATCAGCGGTTCACGGCTGCACCCCTCGTCAGGCGGCTTCGGGCTCGTCCTCCCCTGCCATCCCTCTCAGGACGCTGGCCTCGTCGTCGTACGCGTCATCCGTCGGCCGGCGTTGGACGGTGAATCCGGCCGCACGCCAGGCGGCATTCCGCTCTTCGTCCCGTTCGGGGAACTGATGTGACTGCTTTCCGTCGAGTTCGAGGATCCGCATGTTCTTGAAATCCACGAAGTCGGCCTCGAAGCCGGCGACAGGAACGTTGACCGACGGCAGCTCCAGCCCTGCGCGCTCGAGCACGACGAGCCCTTCGACCTCTGCGTCGCTGCGGGTGCGCTCGATCGGAATCGCCTCGTACTTTCCGAGCAACTCGCGCAACCTCCCCGCTCCGCGGTGCCCGCGGTGTGCGTCGGCGATCGCCTTGAGCTCCTCACGCGTCGTGCGGCGGAGCCGAATGGCGTCGCGGAACATCCGGTCGCGCTGTCGGAAGCTCGTCGGCATGCAGAGATCCAAGATCGCTCGCGGCAGCGTGGTCATCGGGATCTCGTCGTTGATCTCGTGGTCCTCACCCAGCACTTTCGAGTACCGGAGGTCGAAGCAATCGAGGCGACCATCGGTGGCGCGCGTCCTCCTCCGACCGGACGAGCCGTGCCTGACGATGTGGATCGGGTGATCGGGCCGTTCCACGTGGATGCCGTGGTACGCGGCGACGCTCCATCGCGCGAGGTAGGTCTCAGTTTCGGTCAACGTCGCTGCGAACCAGCGCTGCCACTCGGTCAAAGGAGCGTGTCCGCTGAGGTAGACGGCGGCATGCACGTCTCGCCAGTCAGGTCGGATCCAGTCGATCTCTGCGTCGGTGAGGGCCAGGTCGTAGAGCTGCTGTCGACCGACCAGGCCGCGCTGCCGCTCCATGAGCTCATCGATTTCTCGTCGCTTCGATCGGTCCATGGCTCGATCGCATCACGGCTCCGACACCGGGAGCCCGGGCGTTGCAGAATTGATGCAAGCGTCCGCGACTTCCGTGTCAGTCCGCGCACTTCCTGCACAGTTTGGGCCCGGCACAGCCCGAGGCCCGTTCGCCGAATCGCTGATTTTCCAGACTGGGGTCGGGGAAATCAGCGGCTCACGCCCCCAGCCAGCGCAGACCCGACGGTGAACCGCTGGTTTTCCGGACTGGGGTCGGGGAAATCAGCGGCTCACGCCCCAGCCAGCGCAGACCCGACGGTGAACCGCTGATTTTCCAGACTGGAGTCGGGGAAATCAGCGGCTCACCGCCTTGCTGCCCCGACGAGCCCCACGAACGACGACGGGCGCCTCCTCCGCGTCAGCGGAGGAGGCGCCCGTCCAAGCGCTGCGCTCGTGCTCGGCGCCTAGTCGGCGGAGCAGCCGGCGTTGCAGATGACCTCGATGCCGGCGATCGACGGGTAGTCGACGCTCGCCGAGAACTTCAGGTCGAGGTCGCCGCCGTAGATCGGGACGTCGGTGATCGCCGCCGACCACGCGAAGTCCTTCTGGTTGTTGGCCTGCTTGAAGATGTCGTAGTTCGAGATGCGGGTCACGCCCTCGGTCGACACATCGAAGAGACGCTGGTTCGGCGCCGTCCAGTACCGCTCGGCGAAGTACAGGCGCACATCGACGTTGGTCGCCTGGTCCGTCGGGATCGAGTAGCTCAGCGTGCGATCGGCCTGGACGTTCGTGGCGTTGTTGCCGCGGTACGTCTGGAAGATCTTTTGATCCCCCGTGCCCCTCACCGTGACCGCAGTCGAGCCCTCCGCTGCCGAGTTCGACGGCGTGAACAGCGGTGGCGTCTGGTTGGCGTCAGGCGTCCACGTTTGGTTCGCGGTGTCCTTGTAGGTCCCCGTCGCACCGGTGTCGATACGTGCGATCACCGGACGGGAGGTCGAATCGGGCTCGACGTTCGACACCAGGAACACGTTGTCCTGGTAGTCGTAGTTGATGCCCGAGTAGTCCATCGTCACGAGGTACTGGCCCGGCATCACGTTGCCGCTGCCATCCTTCGCCGGCCAAGCGCGGAAGTGGTGGCCACACGGCGAGACGCACCCGTTGTTCTTGTCCGCGGTCTGGATGTTGAGGGCAGGATCCGTCCACTCACTGCCGATGTTGAAGGCGAACGAGGCGGGCGGCGTGAACGTCGCCGTGTTGAGCGCCGTTGCCTGGTTGTTCCCTCGCGGCATGACCGTCTGGTAGTCGGTCGCGTTGTGGAGCATCACGCGACGCGAGTCGGTCGACTTGTTCGCGCCCTTCATCATCATCCGCAGCTCCGACTGGTTCGGGCCGTGGTAGGTGACCAGCTGCTGGACCTTCACCGGGCGATCCGAATCGCGCACACGCCAGTACGGCGCGAGCACCTCGTCACCGACGGTCTCCACGTGGCCGTAGGCGTTGAGCACCTCGCCCGGGTTGAGGATCGTCGTGCCGAACCCGAACAGGTTGTTCACGATCTGCGCGAGTGACGGCTCCTCCTGGTTCTCCGGCTGGCTCTGCCACCAGCCCGCGAGGGTCACGTTCGCGGTCGGCGTGAGCGCCGAGTCGGTCGTGATCGTCAGCGTGCCGTTGTTGAGGTGGGCGCCGGTGGCCGCGACCGCCACGAAGTGCACGGTGATGCCGGCGGTCGCACCCGGCGCAATCACCATCGGCAGCGTGGTCGGGCTCTCCACCTGGAACGCACCGGTGATGTTGAGCTGCGTGATCGTCAGCGGGCTCGTGCCGCTGTTCTTGACGTTCACCGTGGCCCGGTCGTGCACCGTGGCGTCGACCGGCGGGTTGTTCAGCGTGCCGATACGGCTCATGACGAGGCGGTTCGCGAACGGCAGGCCGTCGCCGTTGCTGAGCTTCGCCCGGCCAGCGCCGGCGCCCTCAGCGTCGACGCCCTTGACGATCATGACGAGGTCGTTGTAGTCCAGGCCCGAGCCGGTCGTCTCCTCGAAGCCGACGAGGTACTGGTTCGACAGCACGTTCCCGGCGACGCTCTTCAGCTGGTAGGCGCGCATCTGGTGCGTGCCACCGGCGTTCAGCGCATCCTCGGTGAACACGGTGCGCTTGCCCAGTGCGGGGAACGTCACGTGCAAGCCGAAGCTCTTGCTGCCCGGATCGAAGCCGACGATGCCGTTGACCGACGGCTCGACGCGCCCGCTGTCGCTCGTCGGGATGGTCCCGAGCGAGTTGAGGTCGGTGGCGTCGTTCACGGTGTGCCAGCCGAGGCGAGCGAGCGTGACGTTCGTCGGCGTCGTGCCGAAGGCGGCGATCGGATCGACCTCCACCTGGCTGGCGCCGTCGGCCTTGGTCAGCGACTGGAACGGCACCTCGGCGCCGAGGGTCGTGCCGGCCGGGAGCGCCGCCGTCAGCGGATCGTCGTCGCCGATGTTCATCCCGGTGCCGTACAGGTCGGCGATCCGCTGCAGCGAAGGCTCACCGCTGTGGCCGAGGCCGCGCAGGTTGGCCGTGAGTGTCGGGTGGAACTCGTCGTTCGTCGCGATCGTGAGCGTGCCGGTCTTCACCCCGGCGCTCGTCGGAGCAAAGTGCACGTTGAACGTGAGCGACGTGCCCGAGCGGATCGTCGTCGGGAGGACGGGCAGCGAGGTCGCGGAGAACTCGGAGCCGCCGCCGCCCTCGGTGAGGTTGACCGAGTTGATGGCGAGATCGGCGTTGCCGGTGTTCTTGATCGTGATCGCCGTGTCCTGCGACGTGCCGACCTCGGCGTTCGTGCGCACCTCGGTGCTCGAGATCGTGCCGTTCGGCGCGCCCTCGGTCTCGTCGGGACGCAGCATCATGATGCGGGCCTTGCCCATCTCGGTGACGTAGAGGTTGCCGGTGGTGCCGTCCTCGGTCACGTCGATCGGGTCGGAGATGCCGCGCAGGCCGGGGATGCCCTCGGTCTGGCTGCTGATCTCCTTCGTCGTCGGATCGACCGACAGGGCGACGAGGTCGTCACCTTCGGAGTAGCGGACGGCGAGCAGCGTGCCGTTGAGCTCGCCACCCCACTGCGCGCCGCGGTACTCGACCAGGCCGTTGACCGACTGGTGGTAGCCGAGGTCGAAGCCGGGCACGTAGTTGCGGTCAGGCTGGACGCCCGTCGGGTAGAGGATGGTCTCAAACGGATCGACACCGCTGGTCGGGTTGGCGCCGAAGAACGCGTACTCACAACGGCTCGGGTTCGGGTGACCGTAGTACTTGCCCTGGCGGATGCGGATGCCGAGATCCGGCTGCGACTCGACGTTCACGAGCGCCGGGATCGACGGGCCGCTCGTCGGGCCGGTCCACGCACCGTCGATGCGCTTCTGGCAGGCCGCCGGGAGCGAGGCCGGCTGAGCGGGCGTGTTGCCGCCGGCCGCGGAGCCGTTGACCGTCGAGTAGATCTCGCCGTTGCTGTGGAACACGAAGTCGAACGCGTTGCGGATACCCGTGGCGTAGAGCGTCAGCGGGGCGCCGGGCGCGAACGGGTTGTACGTGCCGCCGTCCTCGGTTTTGGCGTTCAGCGGTAGCGAGGTGATGGCGCTCGGATCAAGCTTGAGCAGCGCGGCGTTGAGCACGTGCTCCGGCCGCAGGCCCCAGGCATTGTCGGGGGCGCCCATTGCCGACTGACTGCCCTGGATGATGTAGAGCTTGCCGTCGGGTCCGAAGTGGATCGAGTTCGTCTCGTGATCACGCACGGAGCGCGGAAGGCCTTCGACGATGTCCTGGATCTGCGAGAGGTTCGAGCCCGAGAGCTTCGAGATCTTGCCGCTCCAGTCCGGGGCGTCGACGAACTCGCCGGAGCCGTGGCTCACCCACAGGATGGGGTCGGAAGGCGTCGAGGCGGGATCGAACGCCATGCCGAGGATGTTGCGCGGCGCGCCCTCATGGTCGGCGACGGTGGTGATCGTGGTCGGCGCGCCGAGCGAGCCGTCGATCAGGATCGGGAACCGGATGATCTTGCCGTCGAGCGTGCTCGCGTAGAGGCGGTGGTCGGGGCCAACCTCGACCGAGGCCATGAAGTTGCCCTGGCCCGAGGTCTGCGGCGACTGGATGAACTTCACGTCCGTCTGGGCCTCGCCGGTCGCGGTACCCGTGGTGAACGAGGTCGTCTTCGGGATGAAAGCGGCGCCGGAGGCATCCTTGAGCAGGTTCGTGACGACGAACCGGTACTGGGTGTTGGCCTCGAGCAGGCTCGCAGGCGTCAGAACGATCACGTCGCCGGCGGCGCTGGTGTTCAGCGACTGCGTCGGCACCTTCGTACCGTCGGACACCTTCTGGAGGTAGACCGAGTTGTCGTTCAGCGTCGTGCTGTCGACGCCAGCGCCCACGTTGGGCAGCACGACGTCGGCCGTGACGCCGCGGGCGCGCGACTGCAGGGTGGCGCCGTCGCCCGGACGGATCACGCCCACGCCGGGGCGCGGCGGCGCGTCGGCGCCCTGGATGCGGATCCAGTTGAGCTTCGTGTTGATGCCGTTGCGGGCGTCGACCGTGAGGCGGCCGTCCGTGACGCGGACGGTGATCATGCCGAGGCTGAACAGCGCGTTCTTCGTCGGGGTGAAGGCCGCGAGCGCCTGCTGCCCCTCGACGTTGATCACGTGCTTGGAGTTCGTGTAGGACGTGTCGCCGACGGAGAACTGCACGTCGTAGTAGCCGTTCGGGACCGCGATGTCCCAGGCGCCCTTGATCGTCGTGCGCGGCGGCTGCATGTGGACGAGCGTGTCGAGTGCCTGGTCGGAGGTCTTGTTGCGGTCACGCATCCAGTCGGCGATCAGGCTCGTCGGCACGTGCGAGTTCACGGCCGAGCGAGCGCTCGCCTCGGTGATCCAGCCGAAGCCGCGGGTGGCGTCGTAGGGAAGGCCCGAGTCCTTCTCCCAACCGGTACCGGCCGGCAGCGGCGCGTCGCTCGGCTGGAAGTTGATCTTGCGATCGAGCTTCGGCACCGGGACGGCGGTGTGGGCCGACAGCGAAGCCAGCGACTCGAGGCCGCCGTAGTCGACGGCGGTGACCACGTAGTAGTAGGTGACGCCCGGTCCGGGGGTGAGGCCTGCGTCGACGTAGGACGTCGACGTGATCGGGTTGACGCCGCTGATCATCGGACTGCTCGTGCTGACCGACGGCGACGTGTCGCGGTAGACGCGGTAGCCAGCGACGTCAGGCTCAGCGCTCGAAGCCCAGTTCAGATTGATGGTGGTGGGGTTGTCGAGGGCGAGCGCGCTCGTGAGGCCCGTCGGCGAGCCCGGCTTCGTGTTCGGCTCGGAGGACAGCTGGCAGTTGAAGTCGACGTACTGCAGCTTGCCGTTCGTGCCGCCGACACCGTCGATCGTGAGGCGGCCGTCGTAGACCTTCACGTCGTTCACGGTGCCCGTGAAGTTGCGGTTCGCGGCGGTCGGCGTGGCGCTGATCGCCGTGGTGCCCTCAACGCGCACCTTGTAGACCGAGTTGTCGAAGCTCGGGTCGCCCGCGGCCACGGTCACGTTGCACGTGTACGGCTGGGTCGTCGGCAGCTTGTACTCCCAGGCAACCGAGGGGCTCGGCGAGTCGAGCTGCACGACGGAGTTCTGGAGCGGGGTTGCCGTGGCGACGGTGCGCGTGCGCGTGTACGCGGCAGCGCTCTGCGGCACGTGGCCGGGCGACGGCTGCGAGAGGCTGGCGGCCGTGACGAAGCCCATGCCGCGGGCGTCGCTGTAGGCGCCGCCTTCCTCGGCCGTGTAGCCGAGCGGAGTCGAGAAGCCGGCGAGCTGGAAGTTCACCTTCGCGGTGAAGTAGCCCGGCGGGTAGGGCGGGGTGTGCGCGAGCACGGTGCTGCTCGGCGCCGTGTTGCCGGTGGTGTCGGCCGCGACGACGAGGTAGTTGTAGTCGGTGTCGGGGACGAGGCCGGCGTCCGTGTAGCCCGTGGCGGTCGCCGGGAGCGGCGTCGCCCCGTTGATCGGGTTGGTCGGGACGACGGGTGTCGTCAGGGAGCGGTAGACGTTGAAGCCCGCGTGATCGGACTCGGTGCCGGCGGCCCAGCTCAGCGTGACGCTGGTCTGCGTCTGCGTGGTGGTGACGACCGGAGCGGCCGGCGGCGTGGTGTCGGCTGGGTCGGTGACGCCGGTGATGTCGACGTACTGCAGCTTGCCGTTGCTACCACCGTTGCCGTCGATGGTCAGGCGTCCGTCGTCGACGCGGACGGTGACGGTACCCGTGAAGTTGCGGGTACCCGTCGTGGGCGTGGCGTTGATGGCGGTCTGACCCTCGACGTTCACCTTGTAGACCGAGTTGAAGTAGCCGGGATCGCCCGCGGCGACCTTCACGGTGTAGAGGCCCTTCGGCAGCTTGAGCTCCCAGGCAACCGAGGGGCTCGGCGAGTCGAGCTGCACGAGCGAGTTGAGGTTCGCGTCGGTCGACTGCGTGCGAGTGCGGGTGTAGCCGGTCGCGTCCTGGGGGACGTGCTGCGAGGACGGCTGCGCGAGGCTAGTCGCCGTGACGAAGCCCATCCCGCGGGCGTCGCTGTAGGCGCCGCCGTTCTCGGCGTCGTAGCCGGCAGCGGCCGGAGCGTTCTGCAAGAAGTCGACCTTCTTGGCGTAGTTCGGAGTCGGCGCCGGCGTGGCCGTCGGCGTCGGGGTAGCGGTCGGCGTCGGAGTTGCCGTGGGCGTTGCGGTCGGCGTGGGCGTCGGCGTCGCGGTGGGCTCCGGCGTTGCGGTCGGCGTCGGGGTTGGCTCCAGCGTGGGCGTCGGGGTCGGCGTCGGCGTCGCGGTGGGCTCCGGCGTCGCCGTCGGGGTCGGCGTCGGGGTGGCGGTCGGAGCCGGCGTCGGGGTCGGCGTCGCAGCCGGAACGCGCGTCGGCGTCGGCGTCGGCGGTCCGATCGGCGTCGGCGTCACCTCCGGGGTGGAGGTCGGCGTCGGCGTCGCCGTCGGGGTCGGGGTGGCCGTCGGAGTCGGCGTGGGCGTCGGCGTGGCGGCCGGGACGCTCTTGATCGTCAGCCAGTTGATCTTGGCGTTGGTACCGCCGACGGCGTCGAGCGTGAGCTTGCCGTCGGTGATCAGCACCTGGGTGACCGGTGAGGTGACCCACTTGTTCGCGTTGGTCGGCGTGAAGTTCGGGAGCACGACCTGGCCATCGACACGGGCGCGATAGACCGAGTTGATGTAACCCGAGTCACCCATCGACAGCTGCACGTCGTACAGACCACTCGGCACCGCAACCTCGAACGCCGCCGGCGTCGAACCCGGAGCGGGCGACGTGCCGGACGTCGGCTGCAGCTGGTTGAACACGCGCTGCAACTGCGGCGTCACGCCACCACGATCACGCGTCCACGTCGTCATATCCAACGGCACACCGGCCCCGCCGTTCGCGACCGACGCCTGCGTCACCCAGCCACGACCCGTGCCAGCGCTGTACGCCGCACCATTGTCAGCCGTGTAACCCGCCGGAACCGCCGTCGTCGAGGCCGGCTGGAAGATGAACTTCAGATCCGTCGCGGGCGTGGGCGTCGCGGTCGGAGCCGGGGTGGGGCTCGGCGTCGCCGTGGGCTCGGGCGACGGCGTGGGCGTCGGGGGTCCGATC
>JAGIBJ010000010.1 GCA_017744415.1 Solirubrobacteraceae bacterium | reverse complement strand
CTGCGACACGGCCAGGCCTTCGGCGCCATCGCGGATCTCGCCGCGTGCGCGCGACCATTCCCATGGCCCGAGATTCCGTGAACGCCGCGATGGCCGGCACCATCGCCCTCTACGAGATCGCTCGTGCCGGCCAGGTGGCCGGTGGCGACTCCCTTCCGAACGCCCAGCCCAGGAGGGCCGCTTCGTGACCGACGCAACGACGTTGCTGCAGCGCGTCTCCGAGCTCGAGGCCGGCGCCCTCTCGCAGATCGACGCCGCCCCGACCACCGACGCGCTCGAGGAGGTCCGCGTGGCCGTGCTCGGCCGCAAGGCGGAGCTCCCCAACCTGCTGCGCGGCGTGAGCGAGCTACCGCCGCAGGAGCGTGGGCAGGTCGGCAAGGCCGCCAACATCACCCGCGGCGCGATCGAGCGTCGCCTCGCCGAGCGCAAGGAGCAGCTCGCGGGCGCCGAGGAGGCCAAGCGCCTCGCCGGTGACCGCCTGGATCTCACCCTGCCCGGCTCACCGCAGCTGCACGACGGCGCGCTGCACATCATTACGAGCACCTGGCGTGACATCGAGGACGTGTTCCTCGGCCTCGGCTTCTCGGTGCTCTCGGGCCGCGAGGTCGAGACCGCGCACTACAACTTCGACGCGCTGAACCACAGCCCGACGCACCCGGCGCGCGCCGACACCGACACGTTCTACGTGAACGACGACGTGCTCCTGCGCACCCACACCTCGCCGATGCAGGTGCGGGCCATGGAGATCTACGACCCGCCGCTCTACGTCGTCATTCCCGGGCGCGTCTACCGCCGCGACTACGACGCCACGCACCTGCCGCAGTTCCACCAGGTCGAGGGCCTCGCCGTCGACAAGGGCATCACGCTCGCCGATCTCAAGGGCACGCTGATGGCCTTCGCCCGCGCGATCTTCGGTGGCGAGCTAGCGATCCGCCTGCGCCCGCACTTCTTCCCGTTCACCGAACCGAGCGTCGAGATCGACGTCGCGTGCTTCAACTGCAGCGACGGGTGGATCGGCACCGAGCGCTGCCCGGTGTGTCGCGGCGAGCAGTGGCTGGAGATCCTCGGCGCCGGCGAGGTGGATCCGAACGTGCTGCGCGCCGTGCAGCGCGACGTGTACCACCCCGAGGCCGTGCAGGGCTTCGCCTTCGGCATGGGGATCGAGCGGATCGCCATGCTCCGCAACGACATCCCCGACCTGCGCCTCTACATCGAGAACGACGTCCGGTTCCTGGAGCAGCTGCGATGAACGTCCCCCAGGAATGGCTGCTGTCGTACTGCGACCCGGGCCTCGACACCGCCGCGCTCGAAGAGCGCCTCACCGACTCCGGCACCAAGGTGGAGGCCATCCACCAGGTCGGCCCGCCGAGCCCTGAGGGGTTCGTCGTCGGGCTCGTGCTCGAGCGCACCCAGCACCCGGATGCCGACCGTCTCGGCGTCTGCCGGGTCGACGTCGGTGAGCCCGAGGCCGTGCAGATCGTCTGCGGCGCCCCGAACGTCGGCGGCGGCCAGTTCGTGCCCGTCGCTCGCGTCGGCGCCGTGATGCCCGGCGGCATGAAGATCAAGAAGGCCAAGCTCCGCGGCGTCGAGAGCAACGGCATGATCTGCTCCGCCAAGGAGCTCGAGCTCGGGCTCGAAAGCGACGGCATCCTCGTCCTCGCGACCATCGCCGGCGATCCTGCTGGGCTCCAGAACGGCTCCGGCCAGAAGGCGACGAAGCCGCTGGCCGGCGTCGATGCCGCCACGCTCACACCCGGCGCCCCGCTCGCCGCGGCGCTGCCGCTCGGCGGCCCGGCGATCGAGCTCGAGGTCACCCCGAACCGCCCCGACTGCCTTGGCATCTACGAGGTCGCTCGTGAGCTCCACGCCGCCACCGGAGCCGCGCTCGCGCCCGCCCCGTGGACGGGCGTCCAGCTGCCCGCGGCCGTGCCCACCGAAACCGGTCCGAACGGTGCGCCGACGGCCGTCACCGAGGGACTGCGCGTCACGCTCAGCGAATCCGTGCGCTGCGAGCGCTTCACCACGGTCGTCTTCGACAACGTGAAGGTCGGCCCGTCGCCGCCGTGGCTCGCGCAGCGCCTCGTCGCCGCCGGCGAGCGCCCGATCAACAACGTCGTCGACATCACCAACTACGTGATGCTCGAGACGGGCCAGCCGATCCACGCGTTCGATCTCGACCGCGTCGCCGGCGGCTCGCTCGACGTGCACTCGGCGGCCGCGGCCACGAAGGTCACCACGCTCGACGACCAGGAGCACGAGGTTCCGGCCGGCACGATCCTGATCAGCGATGCCGAGGGCCCGACCTCGATCGCCGGGATCATGGGCGGAGCCCGCTCGGAGATCCTCGAGGGCACGACGCGCGTCGCCATTGAGGCGGCGACCTGGCACGGCCCGTCGATCCATGCCACGAGCTGGGCGACCGCGATCCGCACCCAGGCATCGAGCCGGTTCGAGAAGTCGCTGCCCGTCGAGCAGACCCTCGATGCCCAGCGCCGCGCCCTGCAGCTGATGGTCGAGCTCACCGGTGCCGTGCAGACCGGCGAGATGATCGATCTCGGGAGCCGTGGCATCTCGGCCCCGGCGCTCCAGCTGCCGACCTCCCTCGCGAAGCGCTTCCTCGGCTACGACGTGCCCGAGGCCCGCCAGATCGAACTGCTGCGGGCGATCGACCTCGGCGTCGAGAGCTCCGGAACCGGGGTGCTCACCGTCACGATCCCGCCGCGGCGCCGCAACGATCTCACGCGCCCGATCGACCTCATTGAGGAGATCTCCCGCCTGGATGGCCTCGCGAACGTGCCGGCCACGCTGCCCGCCGGTCGTCCGGCCGGCCGGCTCACGGCCCGCCAGCGCGCCGATCGCGCCCTCCAGGATCTGCTCGTTGGCCGCGGCCTGCTCGAAGTGGTGGGGTGGAGCTTCGGCAACACCGACCAGCTCGATCGCCTCGGCCTGCCCGCGAGCGATCCGCTACGGGACGCCGTGCACGTCCGCAACCCGATGAGCTCGGAACTCGGGCAGATGCGCACCACCGTGGTGCCATCGCTGCTCGAGGTCGCCCAGCGCAACACCGCGCGCGGCTTCCGCGATCTGCAGCTCTTCGAGCTCGGGACGACCTACCACGCGGCACCCGAGTCACAGCTGCCGAACGAGCGTCGCACGCTCGGCGTGCTGCTCACCGGCTCGCTCACGGTGCCGACGTGGCTCGATCCCGCGCCCGCCAAGGCCGGCGCGAGCTCGGCGCTGGAGATGGTGCGTGCGATCGGTGCCCTGCTACGCGTGCCGCTCAGCATCGACCAGTCGGTGGTCGCCGCGCACCTGCATCCCGGGCGCGGGGCGCAGGTCGTCCTCGGTGGCAGGCCTGTCGGGATCGTCGGCGAGCTGCACCCGCGGATCGCCGCCGCCTACGACCTCGCCAACGCCGTGGGCATCGTCGAGCTCGACGCCGGCGCCCTGCTCGACGCGATGCCGGGCCGGCCGCAGTACCAGCCGTTCGCCACGTTCCCGCCCGTCAGCCAAGACCTCGCCGTGGTCGTCGACGCCGAGATCCCCGCGCAGCGGGTGGTCGACGCGGCCCGGTCCGGTGGCACCGCGCTGCTGCGCGACGTGAGCGTGTTCGACGTCTACACCGGCCCCGGAGTCGACGACGGCAAGCGCTCGCTCGCTCTGCGGCTCACGTTCCGCGCCGAGGACCGCACCCTCACCGAGGAAGAGGCGACGAAGGCGCGCGGCAAGATCCTGGCGGCCCTCGAGCAGCAGGTCGGGGCGGTGGCCCGTGGCTGAGAGCGGTGACGGGCCGAAGGTTCTGATCGCGGGCGCCTCCGGCTTCGCCGGGGCGATCGCCGCGCGGCTCGTGCAGGAGCACCCCGTGTTCCGGCTCGGACCGATCACCGCGCGCGCCGAGGCGGGCCAGCGGCTCGTGGATCTCTACCCGCAGCACCGCGTCGGCGCTGTGCTCGAGGAGCTCGATCTCGACGCTCACGCCGAACAGGCAGACGCCGCGATCGTGGGTTACCCGCACGCGGCCGCGGCGCCCGTCGTGAAGGCGCTGCTCGATCGCGGGCTGAAGGTGATCGACCTCTCCGCCGACTTCCGCCTCCGCGATCTCGCCACCTACGAGGACTGGTACGGCGAGCACCCGCACCCCGAGCTGATCGGGCAGTCGGTCTACGGCCTTCCCGAGCTCTACCGCGAGCAGCTCGCTGGGGCGCAGCTCGTCTCCGGCCCCGGCTGCTTCCCGACCGCGGCGCTGCTCGGCCTGCGGCCGCTTGCCGCCGGAGGCCTGCTCGCCGACGTGGTGATCGACGCGAAAACGGGCGTCTCCGGCGCCGGCCGCGGCCTCAGCCACGCCACGAGCTACGTCACCATCACCGACTCCGTCTCGGCCTACAAGACCACCGGTCACCGTCACCGCCCCGAGATCGAGCAGGAGCTCGCTGTCAGCGGTTCGGATGTGAAGGTCACGTTCGTGCCGCACCTCGTGCCCGTCGACCAGGGCGAGTACGTGACGTGTTACGCGACGCTCAGCGCGCGGGTCTCGGCCGACGAGATCGCCGCCCGTTACGCCAAGGCCTACGCCGACGAGCCGTTCGTGGAGGTCGTCTCGGGGCCGCCGAACACGCGCGGCGTGCGCGAGACGAACTTCTGCCGCATCCACGTGCAGGTCGAGGAGCACACCGGCCGCGTGATGGTGTTCAGCGCGATCGACAATCTCTGGAAGGGCACGGCGTCGCAGGCGCTGCAGTCGCTCAACGTGATGTACGGCCTGCCGGAGACGGCTGGCTTGCTGCCTGGCGCTGCCGGCAGCGTGGGGGTCACCGCATGAAGGAACGTCCCGATCTCGAGCGGTGGCTGCCCCTCCCGAACGCGGTGCGGCTCGGCGATCCCACGGCACTGCCGGCCGGGTTCCGCGCGGGCGGCGTCTCCGCGGGCAGCAAGCCCTCGGGCGCGCTCGACCTCGGCGTGATCCACTGCACCGAGCCCGCGATGACGAGCGCCGCGCGGTTTACGCCCAGCGCCACCGCCGCCGCGCCCGTCGTGATCACCCGCGACCGCTGCGACACGAGCCGCCTGCGCGCCGTGCTCGTCAACAGCGGCAACGCCAACGCCTCGACGGGCAAGATGGGCTTCGAGGAGGCCGCCCGCATGCAGGGCGCCGGCTCGATCCTGCTCGGCATCCCGATCGAGCATCTGGGCCTCTGCTCGACCGGCAAGATCGGCGAGCCGCTCGACGGTCGCGTGTTCGTGCAGACGCTCCCGCGGCTCGGCGACGACCTCTCGTCCGACGCCACGACCTTCAACCAGGCGATCTGCACCACGGATCTCTTCCTCAAGCGCGCGGCCGTCGATCTCGAACTCGCCGGCGGCACCGTCCGGATCACGGCGCAGGCCAAGGGCGCCGGGATGATCCACCCGGGTTTTGCGACGATGCTCGCCTTCGTGCAGACCGACGCCGAGCTCTCCGCGAGTCGCTGCGGCAAGCTCCTCGACAACGCCCTCGCCGACACGTTCAACCGCGTCTCCGTCGACGGCCAGCTCTCGACGAACGACACCGTCGTGCTGCAGGCCAGCGGCGCCTCCGGTGTCGCGCCGGCCGATGACGCCGAGGACAAGCTCGTCCAGGCCGCACTCGACCACGTGATGCTCGATCTCGCGCTGCAGCTGATCGCGGACGGTGAGGGCGCGACCCGCCTCGCGAAGGTGCGCGTGAAGGGCGGCGACCCGCTCGGCCACGCCGCTGACAAGGTCGCCGACCACATCGCCACCTCGCCGCTCGTGCAGACCGCCCTGCTCGGCGCCGACCCGAACTGGGGCCGGATCATCCAAGCTGCCGGCCACGCGCTCGCCGGCCGCGGTCCCGTCGACTTCGACGTCTCGTTCGGCGGCGTGCAGGTGTGCCGCGCCAACCAGGCCACGCGCTACGACCGCGATGCCGCCAACGCCGCCGCGGCCGAGCAGCTCGTCGAGATCGAGGTCTCGTTCCTCGGCGACGGCGAGGCCACGCGCTACTTCTGCGACCTCACCGTCGACTACGTGAAGTTCAACTCCGAGTACACGACCTGAGTCGCTCAGGGACCGAGTCCGAGCACCACTTGCCAGCCAACCCCACCACCACGACCCGGAGGATCTGATGCGCGACATCAGCACCCTGCTCGAGGCACTCCCCTACATCCGGGAGTTCCACGGGCGAACCGTGGTCATCAAGTACGGCGGCGCGGCGATGACCGAGCCCCAGCTCGTCGAGGACTTCGCGCGCGACGTCGTGCTCCTGAAGTACGTGGGGATGAACCCGATCATCGTGCACGGCGGCGGGCCCGAGATCACGAAGCTGATGGCGCGTGTCGGTAAGGAGACGGAGTTCGTCGACGGTCTGCGCGTGAGCGACAAGGAGACCGTCGAGCTCGCGAAGATGGTGCTCGTCGGCAAGGTCAACAAGGAGATCGTGCTGCGCCTCGGCCGCCACGGCCAGCCGGCGGTCGGCCTGTCCGGTGACGACGGCCAGCTGTTCCGCTGCAAGCGCCGGCTCGCGCCCGACGGCACCGACATCGGCTTCGTCGGCGCGGTCGACCGCGTCGACACGGGCGTCGTCGAGCACGTCGCCGAGGACTACATCCCGGTGATCGCCTCGGTCGGTGCCGACCGCGAGGGCAACAGCTACAACATCAACGCCGACGAGGCCGCTGGTGCACTCGCCCGCGCGCTGAAGGCCTACAAGCTCGTCTTCCTCACCGACGTCGCCGGCTGGCTCGAGGATCCGGCGCGGCCCGACAGCCTCATCCGCACCGCCGACGCCGACCGCGTCGAGCATGCGATCGAGTCCGAGGTGAAGGGCGGCATGGTGCCGAAGCTCCGGGCGTGCGTCGAGGCGATCTACGGCGGCGTCACCGCCTCGCACATCGTCGACGGCCGCGTGCCGCACTCGGTGCTGCTCGAGATCTTCACGGACACCGGCATCGGGACGGAGGTCGTCGCATGAGCGAGCAGCCTGGCTCCCTGAGC
>JAGIBJ010000009.1 GCA_017744415.1 Solirubrobacteraceae bacterium | reverse complement strand
CGACCTCGGCACGGTCGTCACGCTCGCCCAGATCAAGATCGAGGGCAACGACCTGCGCATGCGGATCGTCGCCGGCGACATCCCGACGCGCGTGCAGGGCATCCCGCTGAACATCAGCCAGCTCGCGATCACGATGAACCGTGACGGCCTCGTGCTGAACCCGTCGACCTGCGGCACCTTCAACGCCGATGTCGCCTTCGGGTCCGCCCAGGGCGGCACCGCGAGCGGCTCGGCCGGCTACGGCGTCGACGGCTGCAGCAACCTGGCCTGGCAGCCGAACTTCCAGATCGGCTTCAGTGGCCCGGCCGCCGAGCTGGCCGTGAAGGGCCACCCGACGATCAGCACCGTGATCACCCAGACGGAGGGCCAGGGCAGCCTGCGCTCCGCGAAGGTGACGCTGCCCGCCGGTATCGTCGCCGACACGACGAACATCAGCAAGCGCGTGTGCGCGAGCGCCGAGACGGCGAGCGCCGGCGGCTGCCCGGCGACGTCGACCATCGGCACCGCCGAGATCGTCACGTCGGCGCTGCGTCAGCCGGTCAAGGGTGATCTGATCATCGTAAAGATCCCCGGTCAGTCGCTGCCTGGCATCCTCGTCCGCGTCCGCGACCAGATCTCGATGGATCTCCTCGGCGCGAGCAAGGTCGATTCGGCGACCGGCCGCCTGAAGGTCGACTTCGACGGCGTCCCCGATACCCCGATCTCGAAGATGACCCTCGTGTTCAACGGCGGCTCCACCGGCGTGATCCAGGTCGGCGAGACGTTCTGTGGTGTGAACGGCGTGAAGACCGATGCCACGCTCGGGGCGGCCCACGGCGCGACGAAGTCGTTCGCGCTGCCGGTCACCTGCAACGGCTCGACGAACAACTCGGGCGGCTCCGGCGGCTCGACCGTCAGCCGCGCGCTCTCCAGCGTGAGCTTCAAGCCGGATGGCGCGAACTCCGCGATGACCTTCGCGCTCAGTAACCCGAACGGCATCAAGAAGGTCGTCATCAAGATGCCGAAGGGCGCGATCTTCAAGAAGAACGCCTCCAAGCTCGTGAAGCTCACCCTCACCGGCGCGAAGGCCAAGGTGCGCATCGTCAACGGCGACCGTCGCATCGCGATCTCGATCTCCCCGACCGTCGCCGGCACCAAGGTGACCAAGGTGAAGTTCAAGCTCCCGAGCAAGGCCATCAAGATCAACATCAAGTTCCGCAAGGTCCTCGAGAACAAGAAGACCTCCAAGAAGAAGAAGGCCAAGCTCCTCGCCAAGCTCATGGCGCCGTCCGTCACCACCCTCGACGGCGACGGCAAGAGCGTGACGGTGAAGACCAAGATCGCGGTCTCGACCAAGAAGTAGGCACCGGCTCCTGACCGGTGAAACCAAGCGGGGCGTCCCACCGAGAGGTGGGGCGCCCCGCTGTCGTTCGGGCAGCTCGCGGGCGGCTAGATCGAAGCGATACGCACCGTGTGGCTTTGAGCGTTCGTCGCGGCGTGCAATCGTTCTGGCGCTCTCGAACTCGCTGCTGCACGTGTCGTTGTCGTCAAACATCTCCTGCGCCAAGCCGGTTTACCAGGGCTGGGCGCCATGAGCGGGCAGCCACCGGCGGCGCTTCGGCCGCTCACCCTGCGGACGATCGAGGAGCGATCGCCGGTCGAGTCGCTCACGGTGTACCGGGCACTTGTCGTTTTCCATGTCGCCGGGGCCTTGTTCGCGCTCCTCGGGTTGGCGCTGAATCCTGGGGCGATCGCCTCGCCGTGGCGCACGCCCACGCTCGTGTTCGCTGTCCTGCAGCTCGCCGGGTCGTGGTGGTTGCTGCTGCACCCGGAGTGGGTGCCGCGACTCGTGCTCAGCCGCCCGCAGATCACGCTGGCCGTCTCGATCGTCGTTGCTGCCTTCTATCTGCTCCCAGCGGTCGATCCGCTCGCTCCCCCTACGGTGACGGTTGCCTTCGCGTGGATCTCGACGGCGGCGGCCGTCCTGCCGCCACGTGGCTGGCCCGTGGTCGGCGTGGCGGCCTCGGCGGGGATCGCTGGGCTGTGGACGGCGACGGGGCTCGTGGGTTCGGTCGATCCCGTCGTGAGGGGCGCCATTGCCCTCGGCGCCGCCGGCGTGCTGCCGGGCGCGATCAACGCGGCGTGGATGGGCGCGACCGGCGCCCTCGTCGCTCGTCGCGTTCGCCGCTGGGGGCTCGTGATCGGTCACGAGAACGGAGCGCTCGCCGACCTCGACGCCAACGCCGCAGCCGTCCGCTCCGCCGCAGCCGATCTGCTGCGGGCGGAAGGTGACCGGCTGGATCCGGCGTCGACGATCGCGGTCGGGACGCTCCGGCATGCGGTGGCCAGCTCGGGGTCGATGGAGGTGGAACTTCGCGACTACCTGCGCGAGGTCGTTGGCGACCTCAGACCACCGTTCGAGATCCTGGTCGAGGGCGACAGCGGTGCGTTGGTCGAGCAGGCGGCCGCGCGCACCGTCGGGGACGCGACGCTCAGGCACCTCACCAACGTGCTCGTCCACGCACCGTCGGCGCGCACCGTGGAGATCAACGTGACTCCGAGCGGTGATCGCGTGCTCGTCACGATCGACGATGACGGCGGTGGTGCCCCGCCGGCCGTGAGCACCGAAGGTGAGGGCAGCGGGATCTCACGCGCCGCGCTCGGCAACCTCGGCGCCGTACTCAAGTACGAGCAGGGCCGCAACGGGGTGCGGCTCGTCCTCGCCCTGCCGAGCGGCCGTGCCGACCTGACCTTGCCGGGGCTTGCCGACGGCTTGCGCGACTTCATCAGCAAGTGCCTCCGCAACAACCGCTGGGCCACCTACCTCAGCCCGGTGCCCTACCTCGCGTTCGGCTCCGATGGACTGGCTTGGACGATTCCGCTGCTGGTCGTCGGCGGCATCGCGATCGAGGTGGCGTTCTCGCGCGCTGGGCCGGCAGGTGGCAATGAGCGGGTCGGCTATCTGTTGCTCGGTGTCGGCATCGGGACCGCGATGACGCTGACGTTTGCGGTGACGCTGAGCGGATCAGATCCGTTCGTGCCGTCGGCGGCGACGGCTTACCCGGTGGTGGAGCTTGCCTGGCGGGGACGGTGGCGATGGTGGATGGCCGCCGAGCTTGCACGCGGTGCCGGTGTTGCCATCTGGCTCTTCAGCGCCGGGCCCGGCGGCGTCGGCGGCGCCTACGTGCTGCCGCTCGCCCTGACGCTCATTGCGGTGGGCGGACGCCAGCTGGTAAAACGCGCCGAGGAAGTCGAGCACCGGGTGGGAGGGGCGGTCGCCCGGCGTCAGCGTGCGTCTCGCGTGGTTCAGCAGGCGGGTCTCCGGCACGACGTCGTCAACCACATCGGCGGGCGTCGGCTTAGTCCCGGCTCTCAGGCGCTGCTCGACGAGCTTGACCGCGCCGTCGCCCGGCTGGCGGCCAGTCCTCTGCCTGCCGCGAGTCCGGTCGAGGATCTCCTGGCCGGACTCCAGGCGGCCGCTGCACCGGCACCGCTCGTGGTGGAGGATCGACGAACGGAGCCGCCAACCCGGCGGAAACTCTCCGGTGCGCTCGAGGTTGAGCGCCGCCTGGCGTCGCTCGAGCTGGGCGCGGCCGCGGGCACGTTGTTCGTTAACGCCGTGCCGCCACGCTGGACGGCGAGGACGCGCCTCCGCGCGCTCAACGTGCGCATCGACGACAACCCCTCCGGGGGCCAGATGGTGCTGGTCGTCGCGGACACCGAGGCGGATGCAGTGGCGCTGGAGCCCGACGCGGTGGCCGAGCTCGCGAGCACCGGTTTGCGAGCCGAGCTCGCTCGCGATGGCATGCTGATCACCATCCCGGGCGCCGACGATGTCGTCGGCCCTTCATCAACCGCGGCCACCATCTCGACGTGACGCCACCTCCCACCATCGTCGTTCACGACCTCAACCGCGATGCGCTGATGCGGCGCGCGGCGACCGCCGCGTCGGTTGGTGACCCGCTCGGCTTCGTCACCCGTGGCACGTCGAGTATCACCGGTGCGCGGCTCCTGGCGCTCGAGGCCGCGCCGGGGAGCATCGCGCTGATCGATCTCTACGACGGCGATCGCCGAGGGGTGGCGCGCGTCGGGGAACCGCTCATCCGGTCGTGTGTCGCTGCCGGTGTGCGCGCCTACGCCTGGACGGCGCACACGACCGCTGACGCGCTTCACGGCGCGCTCACCGCCGGCGCGACTGGCGTCGTCGCCGTTGGCGACCCAGCGCAGGAGCGTGCGGCAATCACTGCCGCGCTTAGCGACGACCTCCCCGCGAGCTTCGGCAGCGTGACCGATCCCGCCGAGGCGCCGTGGGCCGACTGGTTTCACGCGGAGTTCGGAACGGAGTGGAAACCCGGCATCGAGGTCGCGCTCGCGCGGCTCGCGGAGACCGGCGAACGGGCAGCGCAGGCCGACACACTCCGAGATGCGGGCATCGTCGAGGACCGCAGCAAGGGCACCACCTACCTGAGAAAGCTTGCGCAGCGCCTCGCCGGTGAGCGCGATCGATCCCCCGCGTACGTCGCCGAGGAGGCCTCCCGTGCGTTGACGATGATCGCCAGCTACCGGCCGCTTCTCGATCGCCCTGAGGCCGTTGCGAGTTTGCATCGCGCCAGCGAGTTCCTGGCCGCGGAGCCTTCGCTCACGCTCGCCGCCGGGCTCACCCCTTCCGCACAGACCCAGCTGCACGCGATGACCAAGCTGATCGACGACCACACGCGACGCAAGGTCCGTCCCGTCGGGTCGCCCGGTGCCGGCGCCGCGGAGGAGCAGTTGCTGTGGGCAGCACGCAACATGATCTCGGAGCGCCGCCTCGACGCGCCCATCGCCGAGCGCCTGGCACGCGGGCTTGCGGCGCGAACCATGGTCTCGGCCGTCGCGGTTGCCGAGGCACGCCGCGACACGCTCTACCACCCGGGCGCGCGACTCGCTGCTGCACTCGTCGCCGCCCAGCGGCAGGGCGTCACCGACGTTCCGACCCCGGTCTCGCGTGACGCCGCCGGCGTCCTCAGGTGGAAGGAACTGACGGCGCACCAACTGATCGAGGGGGTCGCCGTCGACGCCCGGGAGGCGGCCGACGTCACGCGAGCGCTCGACGCGGGGCTCGCGTCGCGATCGTCGGCAGCGACCGCCCGATAGCGGAGCGGCGCCCCGACGAAGCCGCCCTTGCCTAACGGACCGCGAGGGCGCGCTCAACCCGCCGCGACGAATAGGAATCGTTCGATCCGCCAGGGGCCGGCGGCTACGTTCCGCGCATGTTCGCGAGCCCCCACCCAGAGGCATGACTCGTGCCCGCTACCGCGCGCTCGATGGCGCCTTGCGGGTCGGGGTCATCCCGGACCCGGTCCTGAGGGCCGGCGGCCGGCGAGGAACCCGCTGGCGCGTTCGACACGAGACGCGCGGCGGGGTCGAAGCCAGCGAACAGCGCCTGGAGGAGCTGCTGCACACGCTCTCATCCGGTCCGATCGCCGAGCTGCCAGAGGTCGCGAACGCACAGCACTACGAGCTGCCATCGGCGTTCTTCGAACTGCTCCTCGGCCCGAACGTCAAGTACTCCAGCGGTCTCTGGGAAGCCGACGGAACGACGTTGGAGGAATCGGAGGAGGCGATGCTCGCCGCCGTCTGCGACCGAGCCGGGATCGAGGACGGCATGTGTGTCCTCGACCTGGGCTGCGGTTGGGGCGCGCTAGCCCTGTGGGTCGCTGCTCGCTACCCCAATTCCGAGGTCACTGCCGTCTCCAACTCGCAGCGGCAGCACGACTGGATCACTCAACGAGCTCGCCGCGACGGACTGAACAACCTGCAGGTCCATACTTGCGAGATCACCGCTTTCGAACCGAACCTTCGATTCGATCGCATCGTCTCGATCGAGATGTTCGAGCACATGCGCAACTGGCGCGAACTCCTTCGCCGCATCTCCACGTGGTTGAGCGACGACGGCCGTGCGTTCATCCAGGTGTTCTCGCACGCGTCGATCCCCTACCGCTTCGAGGGTACGTGGGCTGCCGAGCGATTCTTCTCGGCCGGCCTGATGCCTTCGCACGATCTACTGCTGCATTTCCAGGATCACCTCACTGTTGAGCGCCGTTGGGCGGTGTCCGGGCAGCACTACGCGCGCACACTCGATGCCTGGCTGCGACGGCTTGACGCGCGAGCCGGCGAGGCGATCGCTGTTCTTGAGGCCGACGGCAGGACTGCGAGCGAGGCTCGGCTCCTGCTCAAGCAATGGCGACTGTTCCTGATCTCCACGCAAATGATGTGGGGCAGTCGCGACGGCAATCAATGGATGGTCAGTCACTATCGGCTGCGAGGTCGCTGGTGAGCCGCGGAGGACCTCGGGCCGCAACGACCCGCTGGTGCCACCGCGCGATCCTCCGCATCGTCGCGTCGTTCGCCCGACTGGCGGTCGAGATCGCAGCCGACTTTCGGTTCCACCACGATCTGTTGCTGCCGGAGACCGCGATCTACGTCGCGCCGCACCGCAGCATGTTCGACGTTCCGCTGGGCATCCACACGTTCCGGCGCCTCGGCGTTGCGCCGCTCTTGGTCGTGTCACAGCAGCACCTCGGAGCGCTGCGGCTCCCCATTCGAGACTGGGACGCGCTGAACGTCCTGCCGATCTCGCGAGACGCCCACGGGCGCGCAAGGATGCTCGAGGTCGGACGCGACGCCCTGAGCGCCGGGCGATCGGTGGCGATCATGCCCGAGGGTCGCGTGATCCGGAATGACCGCGCCAACGGGGCCAACGTGCGAAGCGGTGCTGCTGAGCTCGCGGTCGGGTCGGGAAAGCCGGTGGTCACGTTGGGATCGGCAGGCGTCGAGGAACTCTGGCAACGCGGCAAGCCGTCGACGTTTGCGTCCCTCCGCCGCCGGACGATCGTCGGTATCGCCCACGGAGTGGTCGCTCCGTGCAGCGACGTTGGCGAGATGCGTCAGGCGATCACCGAGAGCCTCGCGGCCGCCGAGCACCGAGCACACAGGATCCTCGAACGCACCGCGCGCACAGCATGACGGCCTTCGTGCTTTCCGGCGGCGGTAGTCACGGTGCCGCGCAGGTCGGGATGCTGCGGGCACTCACCGAGGC
>JAGIBJ010000008.1 GCA_017744415.1 Solirubrobacteraceae bacterium | reverse complement strand
GTGTCGCCGGCTTGTTTGACGGGCGACGGATTGCCCCTGGCGGCCCCGATGTGTCGCCCGCTTGTTTGACGGGCGACGGATTGCCCCTGGCGGCCCCGATGTGTCGCCCGCTTGTTTGACGGGCGACGGATCGGCCCTGGCGGCCCCGATGTGTCGCCGGCTCGGCCGGCACGCCTCGCCGCTGGCGTTTCGGCCGCGTGCTGCTCCGCCTCGGTGCAGACGCTCGCCGCCTCCGTTCGTGCTTGCGGGGGCCGTGGCACCCGCGACTCGTGCCGGCCACGCGGGCGACGTCCACAACGGTGCGTACCTACGCACCGAGCAGACAGCTTGTCCTACGGGAAGAAGGGCGCGAGGCCGCCGCGCCACACGGCGCCGAGGCCGTCGACCGGCTCGTCGATCGCGACGCCGGCCACGTGGATCTGCACGCGGTCGCCGCCGACGATGCCGATCACGTCGACGCCCGTGTGCTCCTCGAGGCGCGCGAGGGCCTCGGCCGAGCCGGAGACGACGAAGAGGCCGGGCGCCTCGCCGAAGAGCAGGTGCCAGGCGGCCTCGGTGGCGGCGTCGCTCGTGCCGTCGCCTGCATCGATCTGCGCGCCGATGCCGCCCGCGATCGCGCTCTCCGCGATGGCGGTGGCGATGCCGCCCTCGGCCACGTCGGTGGCGCTCGAGAGATCGCCGCGGCGGACGGCGTCGCGCACCGCCTCGATCGTCGTGCGGGCCTCGGCGATGTCCCAGGCGGGCAGGCCGTCGGGGATCGGCAGGCCGCGGAGCTTGGCGAGCTCGCTCACCTCGAGCTGCGGGCGGCTGCGGCCGACGATCGCGATGCGATCACCGGCGCGGGCGAACCCGAGCGGGGCCGTCTTGGTCGCATCGGGCAGCTCGCCGACCATGCCGACGACCGGCGTCGGGTAGATCGGGCCGGTGGTGCCCTCGTTGTAGAGGCTCACGTTGCCGCCGACGACCGGCGTGTCCATCGCGCGGCACGCATCGCCGAGACCGCGGATCGCCTCGGTGAGCTGCCAGGCGATCGCCGGCTTCTCGGGGTTGCCGAAGTTGAGGTTGTTGGTGAGCCCGAGCGGGCGCGCACCCACCGTCGCGAGGTTGGCCGCGCACTCGAGGACGTTCCAGATCGTGCCGTTGTACGGGTCGGCGGCGACGCGACGACCCGAGCCGTCGATCGAGGCGGCGATCGCCGGGCGCGGCCCATCGGCACCCGGCTCCTGACCGGCCGCACCGGGCGCAGCGCCGAGCGCGCCGGCGGCGATGTCGGCCGGAGCGAGCGAGGCATCGGCCTCCGGGATCGCGAGCACGGCGGCGCCGGCCTCACCGGGACGACGCACGGTGCGCGACTGCACGATCTGGTCGTACTGCTGGAAGAGCGGCGTGCGGTCGGCGAGGTTCGGCGAGCCGAGCAGGGTGCGCAGCACGACGCCCGGAGTCGCATCGTCGGCGAGGCGCTTCGGCGGGGCCGGGTAGAGCGACTCGGACGGCTTCTCGGGGTGAAGGTCGTAGAGCGGGCAGTCGTCGACGAGCGCCGGCACCGGCATGTCGCCCACGAGGGTGCCCTCGTCGAACACGCGGAACCGGCGGCTATCGGTGACGAGGCCGATCGGCGCGCCGTACACCTCCCATTTCTCGGTCACGGCGAGCACCTCGTCGACCATGTGCGGCTCGACGACGCAGAGCATCCGCTCCTGGCTCTCGCTCACCATCACCTCGAACGGCTCGAGACCGGCCTCACGCAAGGGCACGAGCGACACGTCGAGATCCAGCCCGACCTCGCCCTTGCTCGCCATCTCCGAGGCCGACGACGTGAGGCCGGCGGCGCCGAGATCCTGCAGCGAGACGATGAGGCCGCGCTCGAGCAACTCGAGCGAGCACTCCATCACCTTCTTCTCCTCGAAGGGATCGCCCACCTGGACCGTCGGGCGTTTGCTCGCGTCGTCCTCGCCGAGCTCAGCGGAGGCGAGCACCGACGCGCCGCCGATGCCGTCGCGGCCGGTCGACGCGCCGAAGAGCACGACGACGTTGCCGACGCCCTCCGCGGCGCTGAGGGTGAGGGTCTCCTTGCGCACGAGGCCGATCGCCATCGCGTTCACGAGGCAGTTGGTCTCGTACGGGCCCTCGAAGTACACGTCGCCGCCGATGTTCGGGACGCCGATGAGGTTGCCGTAGTGACCGATGCCGCTCACGGCGCCGTCGAGGAGGAAGCGCGAGCGCTCGGAGTCCTCCGGCTCGCCGAAGCGCAGGGCGTCCATCACGGCGACGGGCCGCGCGCCGAGCGCGAAGATGTCGCGCAGGATGCCGCCGACGCCGGTGGCCGCACCCTGGAACGGCTCGACCGCAGACGGGTGGTTGTGACTCTCGACCTTGAACGCGGCGATCCAGCCGTTGGCGGCCTGCACTGCGCCGGCGTTCTCACCCGGGCCGAGGACGAGATCCGGGCCCTTCGTCGGGAGCGTGCCGAGCAGCTTCTTGGAGTGCTTGTACGAGCAGTGCTCGCTCCACATCAGCGAGAACATCGCGAGCTCCACCTGCGTGGGCTCGCGCTCCATCTTCTCGGCGACGAGCGCGTACTCCTCGCGCGTGAGGCCGAGCGCGACGGCATTCTCGACCCCAGGCGGCGTGCCCTCCGGCACCGCGCCCGCGGCGACGTCCGGGAACTGGGGGAGCGCCTGGGTCTCAGCCATCGCGCCGGATGCTACCGGCGCTCCCGGGACGACGGCCTGCCCGAGTGGGTGGCCGCGTAGACCCCCTGCTCAGCGGCGGTGGGCGCGCCCGGTGTCACCGACTTCGACGTGGATGCCGCGGCGACGGTCGGCGCGGCGCCCTGGAGTGGGCGTGGGCTTGGGTGTCGCGCGCGGCGGCTCCTGGCAGGCGGCCCAGGTCACCCGGACGCGTTCGCGGCCGGTGAGCACCGGATCGGAGGTGCGCGGGAGGCTGCTCCAACCGGAGGTGTCGGAGCTCGGAAGCGCCTCACCGCCCGTGACGAACGTGCCCGGCTCGCCGCCGGCGCGAGGCCGGGCCGAGAGCACCGCCCCGCCACCGCCGTCGTAGGCAAGCAGCGCGGTCGCGAGGCCGGCGGGATCGGTCGAGCCGGCTGGCGGCAACAGCTGCGGATCAGCGCCCGCGGCCGCCTGGCCGGTGGAGAGCGACCAGCGGTTCCACAGCGGGTAGGAATAGTGCGAATCGACGATCGATGTCGACGCGGCGGAGTACGGGTCTTGCCATGCGTGGGACACCTCGGTGGAGCCACCGGTCCACCACGTGTAGTCGATGGCCGTGGTCGCCGGCAGCAGGTAGCGCCCGCCCGCGAGACCGTCCTGCGCGAGCCCCAGCGTGGTGGTGGTGCGGTCGTACTCCGCGGGGTTCTCCGCGCAGGGGACCGCGCCGTTCGGTGCACCAAGGTGCTCGAGCCAGCTCGTGACCCCCACCACGCGCGGCGCGCTGTCGCGCACGAGGTAGCCGACGAGGTCGCCCGGCAGGCTCGCGCGTGCGCCCTGGCCGGCCTTCCCCACGGGGCGGCGCTCGTCGGGCAAGGCGCGCGTGAAGGTGACCACTCGGCCGTCGTCCGACGCGCGCAGGAGCGCAGCGTTTCGCAGGAGCTCGGTGCTTCGCGCCGCGCCGACCGCGATGGTGAGGATGCGGCTCGGTGACTCCGTCGTCGAGAACGTGACGGCGCGGCCGTCGCGGATCAGCGTGGCCGACGCGATGCCCACGCGCGCGCCGCCGGGCGTGCGATTCACCGCCACCGGCGCGTTCGATGCCTTCGAGAGGTCGCGGACGAACCAGTCGCTGCCGGAGGCGTAGAGCACCGTCGGCGAGGCTGATGCGAGATCGTTGACGGGCCCCGCGGGCGCGTCGAGCAGCATTCCCGTCCGGCGCACCAGCACGGTGCCGTCGGCGAACAGGATCTCGCGACCGTCCGCCGTCACGTCGACGGCCGTCTCGTTGCTCACGCGCGTGACCGTCTCCGCGCCCGCAGCGGCGGAGTTCAGGAGCGCGAAAGCGCCGGCGACGATGAGCGTGCGACGGCCAGCAGGGTGCATGAACGACCTCGGACGGGGAGACGTGCCGCTGAAGAGCGGGTCGGTTCGACCCTATTCGCGCAGCATGCCCCGCCCCATCCGTAGTGCGCCACTCTTGGCAGCGCGGCGCCGCCGCGCTCAGGTGCGCTCGGCCCGCGTTCAGCGAGTGCGGCGCAGCGGAGTGCTCGCGCGGAGCACGGCGCCATCGGCGAGAGTGAACATCGCGGTGCCCCGAAGCCCGCTGATCCCTGCGGGGATCGCGGGCAGCCGGATCACTCCGTCGCGGGTGAGGGTGCGCGACCAAAGCTGCAGGCCGAGCCACGAGATCGATGCCTTGAGCGAGCTGGCCGCGATCACGCCGTCCGGCGCGGCGGTGAACCACAGCGTGCCGGCCGAGTTGCCGGTGGCGCGAAGCGTGAACCGCGCGTAGTCGTCGAACGTTCCGGCGACGGGTGCAGGTGCCTCGTCGCACTGGGCCCACGTGACGTCGGTGGCGATCGCGGCGCCGTCGGGGCGATCCGCCGCCCGGGGGAGGTCGAGCCAGGCGGAGAGCGGGTTGTCGGCGCTGAGCGCGTCGCCCGAGTTCACGTAGATGGTGGGGCGCGAGAGCGACGGATCGCGGGTGACCGGCACCGCGCCGTAGATCGCGCTGGCGCCGCGCCCGGTCGGCACGATGCGCGTGTAAAAGCCCGAGTCGTCGTAGCTGCCGCCGGGCCCGGGCACGGGGACCACGCCGAGCGCGCGGGCCGCACCGTCGGCGCCGACCAGCTGCGGCGTGTTGAGCACCGGGCCGTTCGGCTTGGCGGTGGTGACGAGGCCGTAGGCGCCGGAGATCGGGTCGGGGAAGAGCTCGACGCGCCGCGACGGGTTGCCGGCATCGGCGAGCGTGCTGAGCCCGCCGCCGGTCACCCGTGAGACCACGTCGTAGCTGCCGTACGACGTGTCGGCGTGCGCCGTGCGCAGGTAGAGCGCGTAGGCGTTGCGCGTCCCGTCCTGGCTCACCTGGAGGCCCGTCGGGGTGGTGGCGTGCCACTCCGCCGTGCGCAGCTCGCAGGCGCCGGTGTCGAGGCCTTCGACGTAGCTCTGCACGGCGGTCGAGGCCGCGACGATCCGGGGTGCCTCGCCGGTCACCTGGTAGCCGACGGCCGCGCCACCGATCTCGCGATCCTGCGGGAGCGGCGCCTGGCCTGCCGGGCGCCGCTGCACGGGCAGCTCGCGGCGGTACGTGATGACGCGGCCGTCCTCGGAGGCGTCGAGCAGCGTGGCGCCGGTCATCCGCACCACGCCGCCGCCGGGCGCGCCGAACGCGAACTCGATGATGCGCGGCGTCGGCTCGGCGGTGTCGAACACCACGGCCGCGCCGTCGCGGACGAGCTTCGCGTGGCCGCCCCACGGCACGGAGGTATTGCCAGGGCCGATGTTCGCGTCGAGCCACAGCACGCTGCCGGAGGTGCGTTCGAGGTCGTAGCGGGTCAGGGAGGTGGTGCCGTCGGCGTTCGGGCGCGAGAGCAGCACGCGGCGGCTGGAGCTGGCGAGGTCGAGCGGGGTGAGGCCCAGGCCGGTGAAGTCGTCGATCGCACCGCTCTGGCGGTCGATCAGGCGGTCGGTGGTGAGCACCATGCGGCCGTCGCTCCCGGCATCGACGAGCGACCCCTGGGTGAGGACTGCGGGCGCTGCGGACGCGGCGGTGCTGGTGGCGCCGAGCAGCGCTGCAGAGGCGAGCAGGGAGCGTCGGAAGGCGGACATCGGAGACCTCACGGTGGACGGTGCCGAGCCTGGTGCGCTGGCTCGATCTGGGCGCACGGTATCGCGCCCGACCGCCACGATGCCGGCGGTATGTGAGAGGCTCCGTCCGGTTCCGCTACGGACCGGAGGGAATCGGACGGTAGGCGTCGTCAGCGCGCCCACGCGTGCGCAACGTCACGGCGTCCTGGCGAGTCAGGCGAGCCAGCCAGCGAGCACGCGCTCGTCGATCGGCACCATCACGAGCCGGCCGGTGCGGACGTCTCGCTGGGCGATGATCCGGATCGAGAAGAGCCCCTCGCCGTCGCGGTCGAGCAGGGCGCGGTTCGCGTAGATCGGGGCGAACTGCTGGATCGGTGCGACCCGCTGCAGGCGTTGCACGTGCATGCGCACGCCGGTGTTCAGGCCGGCGCGACGTCCGAGGGTGAGCAGCGCGGCGGCGAGCAGCAGCAGCGCTCGCACGGTGCGTGGCTCCGGGGACGACGGCACCCTGGGGAGGCTACGGCGTCGCGCCGCGCCTGGCCAGCGGTTCCCAGGGAGCGCTCAGGCCGCCGCCGCGCCGGCGACGGCGAGCTGCCGCTCGACGCTAGGCGGCGACGGCCCGCTCGGTGGCGGCCGCGAAGAGGCGGAGACCGTCGACCGAGCCGAGGAGCGCGTCGACCGCGTGCTCGGGGTGCGGCATGAGCCCGGCGACGTTGCCGGCGACGTTGCACACGCCGGCGATGTCGTCGATCGAGCCGTTGGGGTTGTGGCCGGCGGCGTAGCGGAAGAGCACCTGGTCGTTCGCGTGGAGCTCGGCGAGCTGATCATCCGGCACGTAGTAGCGGCCGCATTTGTGCTTCGCCGGGATCGTGAGGTGCGTACCGACGTCGATCCCGCGGGTGAACGCTGCGCGATCCGTACCGACGACGAGCTCGACCTCGCGGCAGACGAATCGCATCGAGAGGTTCGGAAGCAACGCGCCCGGGAGCAGCCCAGCCTCGCAGAGGATCTGGAAGCCGTTGCAGATGCCGAGCACCGGGCCACCGGCTTCGGCGAACTTGATCACCTCGCCCATCACGGGCGAGAAGCGGGCGAGCGCGCCGACGCGCAGGTAGTCGCCGTAGCTGAAGCCACCGGGGACGACGACGGCGTCGACACCCTTGAGATCGGCGTCGCCATGCCACAGCAGCTCGGCGTCGCCGACCGCGGCGCAGGCGCGCAGCGCGTCGATCTCGTCGCAGGTGCCGGGGAAGCGGACGACTCCGAAGCGCATGCCCTCAGGATCGCAGGTTCGACG
>JAGIBJ010000007.1 GCA_017744415.1 Solirubrobacteraceae bacterium | reverse complement strand
CCCCAACGCCCGGCACCCTCGTGGGGTGCCGGCGGTCGGGTGATCACGGATCGACGGGCCATCGCGGGGCAACCCCCAACGCCCGGCACCCTCGTGGGGTGCCAGCGGTTGGCGTATCACGCTTTGGGTAGCCAGATGCCCCGCGCGGAGCCCAGCACTTCGGCCCACCGCGTGGATGCGTCAGCGGGCGGCCGCCAATCGCGGAGCGCGAGCACGGCGGCGAGATCGGCCGCCACTTGTGCGGGGTCCCGACTGAGATCGATACCCGTGATCTCGAGGTGCTTCCAGCCCGCGACCGTGGCGCGGCGTCGGCGCTTGCGGTCTGACTCGATCGCGATCAGGTCGCCATGGTACTTGCGGGTGTCGAGCTCGACGATCACCTTCTCGTCTGGGCGCACGGCGTCGCGTTCGACGCCGCCGACCTTTTGGTTCATCCGAAAGCGTGGGAGTTCCCAGATCTCGCAGAACCGGATGAAGTCCTCCTCCATGTCGCTCTTCACGACCACGGCGCCGCGCACGGTCTCCAGTGCGTCGCGGAGCTCGATCGCGCCCGGGAATCGCCCGCGGCCACGGCGGCGAGTCGTGCAGCCACCGTCGCGTCGCGCCGCACCGCTTCGCGAACCGCCCGCCGCAGGGCGCGTCGCGTCGCGTAGTTCCCGCGGACATGGCCAGCGAGATGGGGGAGTGCGTCGACAGGCGCTGCGCAGGCGAGGCCGTCGTGAGACAGCGAATCGGCGCGAGCGTATGGCGTGCGGTAGAGCACCCGGCCCGTCAGCTCGCGAACGTCCCCATTTCCGGGAATCCCCACTTCAGGTACGGGCGCGGGCCGGTAAAGAAGGCCCTGCCAGTGCAAGGAACTGATGAGCACCAGCCGGGCCTGCTCGCCGTGCTGAATGAGCCCGCTGCGCAACTCCGCCCGGTGGTCCCAGCGAGCTCCGCGGCCGCGATAGAGGCCACGCCGCACGGCAACGAGCTCCCCGCGTTTGAGCATCCCCTCGATCGCCCGCTTGTCGATGCCGAGCGCGCGCAGATCGGCGGCCGTTACGAGGCCGTCCTGGGCGTCCATCAGGCGGCGGAGTGCTTGGCGGTGAAAGTCCCTCACTACTCATAAGAGGCCCCGGGCCGAGCAAATTCGCCCCCCTCCGGCGTCACGCGGGCCATCGCGGGGCATCCCCCAACGCCCGGCACCCTCGTGGGGTGCCGGCGGTTGGGTGATCATGGATCGACGGGCCGTCGTGGGGCATCCCCCAACGCCCGGCACCCTCGTGGGGTGCCGGCGGTTGGGTGATCGCGCCTCTCGGCCCGGCGCCGCCAGCAGGCGGCCATCGCTAGGCTCGGCCCGGTGATCCCGTCGATCGACCTCGGCCCGCTCACGATCCAGACCTTCGGGCTGTGCGTCGCGATCGCCTTCCTCTGCGCCGGGGCAGTACTCATGCGGCGGTTCCGCGAGCTCGGCTGGGACCCGGACTGGGCCTACGAGGGCACGGGCGCTGCGCTCGTCGGCGGCATCGTCGGCGCCCGGCTCTGGTGGGCGCTGACGGATCTGAGCGCCGTCGGCGACGACCCGTTCGGCCGCATCTTCGGGGGCTCTGGCCTCACCTGGTACGGCGGGGCGATCGGTGGCACGCTCGCCGTCTGGCTCTGGGCGAAGTGGCGCAAGCTTCCGCTTTGGGACATGGCGGGCGCAGCGGTGCCCGCGCTGGCGTTGGGCTACGCGCTCGGCCGGGTCGGCTGCCAGATCAGCGGCGACGGCGACTACGGCATCCCGTCCGACGTGCCCTGGGCGATGGCCTACCCGGAGGGCGTGGTGCCCACCACCCAGGAGGTCCACCCGACCCCGATCTACGAGACCCTCTGGATCGGGCTCGTCGCCTTGATGCTCTGGCAGCTGCGTGACCGTATCGGCCCCAAGCGGCTCGTCGCCATCTATCTCATCGCGTCAGGCATCGAGCGGTTCGTCGTGGAGTTCTGGCGTCGCAACGAGGCCGTCGATGGCACCATCACACTTGCGCAGATCACCGCGATCGTCTCGATCCTCTTCGGGGTCGCGGTCGTAGGGATGGCGCGCGGTGGCGGCGCGTCCCGGCCCGCGGGCTGACCCCCTGCGAGCGGAACGGACGGCGACGTTCGTTCCCCCTCGATTCCTACCCGACAGGTCGATGACTCGGGCGGTTCGTTGAGCGCAGCTTTAAAATCTCTGCTACGGACCGATTCCCTGCGGGATGAGTCGGTTCTCACCGAACTTCAGCGCTCGCGTGTCCCGACGCGAGATCGCGCTCAGCCCGCTCGTGTGGCTGGCGGTGTCGGCGAGCTTCGCCATCTTCTGCGTGCTGTGTGGGGGCATCGCGGTGCTTGCGCCCGTCGATCGTCCCGTGCTGCTCGGCGCCTTCTCGGTGCTGCTGGGGGTGATCGCGATCGTGCTCGCGCGGCAGCCGGCCCCCGAACCCGATGCCGCACTCACCCACGGCGTGATCGTGCTTGCGTACGTGGGCACGACCTCCGCCATGGTGTGCTTGGCGCCGTACACCGTCGCGGCCCTGCCGGTCACGATCTTCGTCGGTGCGCTTTCAGCGGTCTGGCTCGACCGTATCTCGCAGATCGTGATCCATTGGACGATCGCGACAGTGCTGCTGCTCGCCGTCTCGATCGTCGGCCCCGGCAACGAGATCTCCCTCATCGCGACGCTCACGCTCGTCCCGCCGACGTGGGCGCTCGGACTCATCATCCTCTGGGTGCTCACGACGGCCGAGGACCAGAGCAACCGGCTGGAACTCCTTGCCAAGCGTGATGCCCTCACCGGCGTCGGCAACCGACGGCTCCTCGACGAGCGCCTCGAGGCCGACATCGTCCGCCATCGTGCCCTGCGCCGCCCGCTCACCGTGCTCGCGCTCGATCTCAACGGTTTCAAGGGCATCAACGACACCTACGGCCATGCCGCAGGCGACCGTCTGCTCATCCACGTCGGCGCGACGCTCGTCCGGGTCGTTGGCGACCGCGCGACGGTGATCCGTCAGGGTGGCGACGAGTTCTGCGTGCTCCTCCCCGAGACCGGGCCGCGAGAAGCCGCCGCAGTCGTCGATGCGATCCGCGCCGCGCTCGCCCCCGTCGTGCGCACCGGCGTGGGGGTCGCCACATTCCCTGCCGACGCGAGCGACCCCGACCGCCTGATCGACATCGCCGATGCACGCCTCACGGCCGAGAAGACGGAGCGACGCGGCTTGGCGCCCGTCCCCGTCGTCGACCCGGCCGCGCTCGACGCTGCACCGTCTGCGGGTGAGGCCGCCGGTGGGCGCGTGCGCAGTCAGCGCTGGATGACCGGGCCGAGCGACGCGTCGCGCCGGACCCTCGGCGGAAGCACATTGGTCTGGTGGACGACGGGAGCGATGTTCGTCTTCTACGCGGTCGGAGGCACGCTCGTCCTGCTCTTCCGGCCCGGTCTCGTCGGCGCGGGCTACGAGCCGGTGCTCGCGTTCGGCAGCTTGGTGGCGGTGTGGATCTGCGTTTCCAAGAGTCCGCCGATCCACACGGTCCGCTCCGAGTTCGTGCTCGCCATGACGTACGTGATCCCGGCCGCGCTGATCTACGTGTCGGGCGAGCATGCCTCGGTCGCGATCGGCACGGCGGTCTTCGTCGGGCCGCTCGTGGCCACACGGACGGAATCGCGCGTACGAGCCGGCGTCCATCTCGCACTCGCGACCGTCCTGCTGCCACTCGCCGGGCTCCTCGGGCACGCGGGACTCGGCCCGATGCTCGCGATCCTGCTGCTCCTGTGCTCGATGGCCGTTCTGGCGATCTGCTGCGTCTTCATCCTCGAAGCCGCCGAGCTCCAGGGCGTCGAGCTTGCTCGGCTCGCCGTGACCGATCCACTCACGGGTCTCGCGAACCGGCGTGGCCTCGAGGAGTCGATCGCCGAGCTGCTCGCCGCCGCGCCGCCGACGGTCGCGGTGCTCGCGCTCGACCTGAACGGATTCAAGGCACTCAACGACGCCCTCGGTCACGGCGCGGGCGATCTCCTGCTCGGCGATGTCGCGCAGGCCCTGCGGCAGACGGTCGGGACCAATGCGCTGATTGCTCGCCCAGGAGGCGACGAGTTCACGGTCGTGCTGCCGAACCGGACCCTGTACGACGCGGGTGCACTCGAGAACGACATCCGGGGAGCCATCGCAGAGCTGAGTCGCGAGCACTATCCGATCAGTACCGGGATCGGGGTCGCCACCTTCCCCACCGACGGCCGGCACGCATCCACGCTGATCGACGCCGCCGACCGCCGCCTGCTCGACGACAAGTACGGCCGGCGCGACCGACGCAAGCCTGACGACGCCGACGCCGCCAACCTCCGAGCGCGGGCGTCGTAGCTCTCTCGCGCCCCGGCAGCAAGAAGGGGCGCCCCCGGATCGCTTGCCGAGCGACCAGCCGGGAAGTGTCGGTGCGCGGTATGGACGGTCGCTCATCGGGCCATGATCCGTTGAGGTCATCTTCAAAAATCCGGACTGACGCCCGATTCCGGGCGCAATGAGCAGGTTCTCGCCATCTCTCGGGAGTCGCCTTTCCCGCCGCGAGATCGCGCTCAGTCCGCTGATCTGGTGGGCGGTCTCGGCCGGCTTCGCGTTCTTCGGCGCCGCGTGCTTCGCACTCGCAATTCTGCTGCCGCTGCACCATCCGTGGGTGATGACCGCGTTCTCGGGCTCGCTGCTGGTCGTGAGCGTCGCGCTTGCGCGGATCCCGCCGCCCGAGCCCGACGCGCCGATCACGCACGTGGTGATCGCGTTGGCCTACGCCGGCACCGCGACGGCGATGTGGCTGCTTGGCGAATACGCGATCGCGGCCCTGCCGGTCGCGGTTTTCGTCGGCGCGCTCTCGGCGGTGTGGCTGGCGACGCGCCGCGAGATCATCACGCACTACGCGATCGCGACGGTCGTGCTCCTCGCGCCCTCGGTCGTCGGGCCTTGCGACGACGCCACGCTCGTCGCGACGATGACGATCCTGCCCGCGGCCTGGATGCTCGGTTTCGTCGACCTGTGGGTGCTCGAGGCCGCCGAGCGTCAGAGCGCGCGGCTCGAGCACCTGGCGATGCGCGATCCGCTCACGGGCGTCGGCAACCGGCGGCTGCTCGAGGAGCGCCTCGAGGCCGAGCTCGCCCGCCACCAGATTCTCAGGCGGCCTCTCGCCCTCATGGCGCTCGACCTCAACGGCTTCAAGGCGATCAACGACGCGCTGGGCCACGCCGCTGGCGACCGGCTGCTCGTGCACCTCGGCGAGCAGCTCACGGCACTTGCCGGCGAGCGAGCCGTTGTGACCCGCCAAGGCGGCGACGAGTTCTGCATCCTGCTCCCCGACAGTGGCCCGGGCGTTGCGACCGATCTCGCCGAGCTGATCCGCGAGGCGCTGGCGCCCGACGTGACCACCGGCATCGGCGTCGCGACCTTCCCCTCGGACGGCTGCGACCCGCAGCGCCTGCTCGAGCTCGCCGATGCCCGTCTCACCGCACGGAAGGCCGCCGAGCGCGGCGCGCCGCTACCGCCTCCTGACCCGGCCGCGCCGTGGCTCGCGGTCGAGCGTGCCGAGCTCACCTGCCCGACCTCGCCGGCCGAGCCGGAGGCCGACGCCTCGCGGCGCACCATCGGGGCGAGCCGACCGGTGTGGCTCGTCACCGGCGGCATGTTCCTCTTCTACGCGGTGCTCGGCATCGGGGTGCTGGCCGTCTCGCCGGACCTGACCGGGGAATGGTTCCCGGTAATCGTCGCGATCGGCGGCAGTATCGGCTTGGCCATCGTCTGCACCGCGCCGCCGGAGATCGACAGCTGGCGCTCGCAGGCCACGATCGTCGCGAGCTACGGCGTCCCGGTCGCGGTGATGGTGACGACGGCGCCCAACCTGTCGCTCGCGATCGGCACCGCGGTGTTCACCGGGCCGCTGCTTGCGATCCGCACCTCCAACCGCCCGGCGGCCGTAGCCCACATGGTTGCCGCCACGCTCGCCTTCGGCGGCTTCGCCGCCTCGGGCCTCATCGGAATCGGGGCCGTGCTCGCGATCGTGATGCTCCTCGCGACCATCCTGCTGCTCGCCTTCTGCTGCGTGTTCGTGCTCGAGGCCGCCGAGGCTCAGGGCGCCGAGCTCGCCCGCCTCAGCCGCATCGACCCGCTCACGGGCCTCGCCAACCGCCGCCAGCTCGCCACCGCGCTCGAGGCCTCCCTCGGGAACGAGGAGCACATCGCTGTGCTCGCGCTCGATCTCAACGGCTTCAAAGCGCTCAACGACGGAGCCGGTCATGCCGCCGGCGACGAGCTGCTGGTCGACGTCGCCACCTGCCTGCGATCCGTCGTCGCGCCCGGAACCACCATCGCTCGCCCGGGCGGCGACGAGTTCACCCTGGTGCTCACCGGTCACGCCGCCGTGACGGCGGCCGCCATCGCCGACCGGATCGTCGCGTCCGTCGGGCGCCTCAGCCGCCACGGCTTCACCATCAGCACCGGCGTCGGCATCGCGTGTTCCGCCACCGACGCCACGACGCCCGCGGGCCTCCTCGCCATCGCCGACCGGCGACTCCTCAACGACAAGTACGGCGCCCGCGAGACCCCAGCCGACGCTCGCGTGGCCTAGCGCTTCGGACAGGCTCGGCTAGCTGTAGTTCCTGAGCACGTTGTTCATCCGGCCCTCCTTGGAGGCTGGTGGTTCTCTACGCCCCAGCTCCAAGGAGTTCCGGATGAATCTGCACGCTAACGCGGCGCTCAGTCTGAATGCTCGTCGCCGTCTTGTTGCGGCGGTCGTGAAGGCTGATCGCTCGGTCACGCAGGCCGCGTCAGCGGCCGGAGTGAGCGAGCGAACAGCCCGCAAATGGGTGGCCCGTTACCGCGCCGAGGGCGACGCCGGGTTGCGCGACAGAAGCTCTGCGCCCAAGCACGTCGCGAACCGCACCGACCCACAGATGGTTGCGTTGCTCGTTGCGTTGCGGCGGCTGCGATTCACCGCGCCCGAGCTCGCCGACCTGCTCGATGTGCCGTGCTCGACGATCAGCGGGATCCTCAAACGCGAAGGCGTCGGCCGGCTCGGGCGCATCGGGCTCGAGCCAGCGGTTCGCTACGAGCACGAGCAGCCCGGCGACCTCGTGCACATCGACATCAAGAAAC
>JAGIBJ010000006.1 GCA_017744415.1 Solirubrobacteraceae bacterium | reverse complement strand
AGTCGTAGCAGAGGCCACCCGGCCCCGCGGCAACCCATCGCCAAAACGACGACGGGCGCCCCGAGGGACGCCCGTTCGAGTCAGCAGCGTGAAAGACGCCTGACGGTCAGTCGTTGTCCCAGTCCACCGGCTTGCCGAGGACGGCGTTGCCAGCGAACTGGGCGCGAGCGTCAGTCCCCAGCGGGATCTTGATGCCTTCGATGCGGCGGATGTGCTTCGCGATGGCGGGCTCGTCGAGGAGCGCGTCGATCACGGCGGGCATGGCCTCCCAGAGCGCGGAGCGCTTGGAGGCGGCGTTGCGGCGGTGGCCGGCGAGGATGACGTAGATGTCGAACTGGGGCTCGTCGCGCTCGTCGAAGCGGGGCGAATCGCCGTCTTCGTCGGTGACGGTGACCTGCTTGCGCAGGCGGGCCCACTGGCCGGGGGTGGAGAGCAGCGCGACGTAGGCGAGACCTTCGAGGAGCGCGAGGATCGGGTCGGCGTCCTCGCCGTACTCGAGCACGCCGACGATCGGGAGGGCGTCCTCGTCGCGCGACTGCAGCAGCACGTCGATCGAGAAGTGCGCGGAGGGGTCGCCCGCAGGAGCACCGTCGGCCGACGGATCGAAGATCGTCTCGTCCTTCGCGCGGAGCGGGGCGATCTTGTAGCCGGCGTAGTCGGCGGCGAGATCGGGCTTGCCGGAGACGGTGATGCCGCCGGATTCGAAGATCGCGTAGAGGATCTCGTGGGCCTTCTCGGCGTCGGTCTTCGGGCCGACCTTCTCGGCGTTCTTCTTCTTGGAGTTGCGCGCCTTGGTCGGGGTCGGCGGGGCCTTCGGGCCGCCGCGCGTCTCGCGGGTGTTGAGCGAGATGTTCGTGAGGCCCTTGCCGACGGCCTCGTCGAGCTGGGCGATCGAGCGCTCGAAGAGCTCGGCGAGCTGCTCGGGGGCGTCGATCAGGACCGAGTCCTTCCAGGCGACGCGCTCAGCGGTGGAGAGGCCCTGAATCCGGTGGTACTCGCGCAGGATGTCGACGTACGGGACCGTGGCGGCGGCCGGGGCTTCAGCACTCATGCGCCCACCCTAACGATTCCCTGGCGCCGGAACGGACGGCAGGCTGCACTCCCTATGTCGGAACCACGCCAGCTGTGCCGCGTCTGCACGCGCCGCGCGGCGCGTGCAGACGCGGTGCAGCTATGCGCTGCCGTTGGGGCGCGCGACGCCGAAGCCGTCCTGACCGGGGACGATCTGATCCTCGATGATCTCGTCGGCCGCGGGCACGCCGGGGGTGCGCTCGAGCTGGAGCTCAGCGCCCTTCTTGGAGCGCACGGCGACGAGCGGGCGGCAGTTGGTGTTCGGCTTGGTGTTGCCGTAGACGACCGCGGCCTTCGCGCCGTTGAGGCACCGGATCACCGGTTTCTTGCCGTTGGCGAGCGACTCCACGTAGGAGCCGACGTTGTCGCCGCGACCCGAGATGTTCACCTCGTTGGTGGACTGCGCGCCCTGCAGGCGGATGATGTTCGAGCCCGAGCCCACGTTGATCGTGTTCACGTGCGCGCCGCCGCGGACGAAGTTGTTGCCGTTGCCGGCGGTGATGTTGTTGGTACCGCGGCCACCGAAGATGACGTTGTTGCCGTCGGTCACCTTGATGTTGGTGGTGTACTGCTGGCTGCGCGGGAGTCCGGTGTCCTCGAGGTGGTCGGCCCAGATGGTGTTGTCGCCGCCGCCGCCGTCGATCGAGCCGCCGCCGTGGCCGCCGAAGAGCTTGTCGCGGCCTTCGCCGCCGGTGAAGTCGAACGATCCCCACTCGCTGGCGATCTTCGCCGTGATGCGCTTGTTGCCGTCGTAGGTGGTGATGTTCGGGCAGTGCTTCGCCTTGTCGCGGACGAAGATCTGCATCGAGTAGGGGCCGAGGGCGGCCTCGTTCACGTAGACGGTGGTGGCGGGGTTGCCGCCGCACTCGAGCTTGCGCAGCCCGGCGGTGCCGGAGAGGTAGATGCGGTTGACGCCGTGACCGGCGGTGATCGTCGAGATGCCGGAGCCGTAGTAGATGACGTTGTTGCCGTTGCCGACGGAGAACGTGCCGCCGCCGGAGGCCGTGACGAGGACGTTGTTGCCGTGGCCCAGCGCGGCGCTGTCGTGGCCGCCGCCGACGTCGACGTAGTTGTTGCCGTCGCCGGCGATGATCTTGTCCTGGCCGGTCGAGCCGAAGATCGTGTTGTTGCCGGGGCCGCCGTTGATGACGTCCGAGCCGGCGCCACCTTCAATGTAGTCGTTGCCGCCGCCGCCGGAGATCTTGTTGTCGGAGCGCACGCCGTAGATGCGGTCGTCGCCGGCGCCGCCGACGAGGGTGTCGGCGCCGCCGCCGCCCCAGAGCATCGAACCGGACGGAGCAGCCTTCAGGCGGTCGGGGCCGGGGGTGCCGACCTTGATGCTGTCGGCGAGGGCGACAGCCGGAGTGAGGGCGAGCGCGATGGCCGCGGTGGCGGTCGTCACGGGCGCGATGAAACGACCGCGCCGCGCCCGATGGTGCGATGCGTTGGAGAGGGTCACAAGCATCTAGTCGGACGCCTGCTACCGCTCGTGGGCCCGCCTCTGAACGAATGACCGAGGTTTGGTGTGCCAGGGACACGGCATCTCGACGGTCGGTCGATGCCGTGGCGCCACAAGAGCGTCTACGCGCCGCGAGCGGCCGGACGTGCGCTGGTTGGGGCTTTAGCTCAGGGCCATTCGTGCCGGGGGCCGTTGCCCCGTGGGGGCGGCGCCGAAGCGTTCGCGCGGAGCGGGCGTCAGCCGGCGGGGCCCGGCCGCGGCACGCCGATGCCGAACTGGCCCGGTTCGAGCTGCCCGTTCACCACGGGATCTGCGGCCGGCGTACCGAGCGCGAACTCGAGCTGCAGCCGCTTGCCCTTCTTCGAGCGGATCGGCACCACGGTCGCGCAGTCGGACTTCGGCTTGGTGTTGCCGTAGACGATCGCGGCAACCGCACCGTCGCGGCACCAGATCCTCGGGCGGCGGCCGTTGGCCAGCGACTCGACGTAGGAGCCGCGGCGGTTTGCGTCGTGTCCTGAGATGACGACGCGGTTGCGCGAATGCGAGCCGCGGAGGTAGATGTGGTTCTCGCCGCCGCCGACGACGATCCGGTTGCGGTGGTTGCCGCCGCGCACGAAGTTGTCGCCGTTGCCGACTATGATGATGTTGGTGCCGCGGCCGCCGAAGACGCGGTTGTTGCCGTTGCCGGCGGTGATCGTCGTCGTGTAGTCGCGGCTGCGCGGAAGGCCCGTATCCTCGTACTGGTCGGCCCAGAGTTCGTTGTCGCCCTCGCCCCCGGCGATCGTGCCGCCGCCGTGCCCGCCGTAGAGCTTGTCGCGGCCGGCGCCGCCGACGAGCCGGAACGACTCCCAGAGCCCGGCGATGTCGGCGACGTACCGCGGTGCGCCGTCGAACAGCTCGAAGCGGGCGCAGCCCGTGGAGCGCTCGTTGATGAGCCGCTCCAGCGAGAGGCCGATCACGGAGTCGCGGTTCACGTGCACGACCGAGTCGGGGTTGCCGCCGCAGTCGAGGCTGCGTACGGCGCCGACGGCCGAGAGCCAGAACTGGTTGACGCCGGTGCCGGCGGAGATGTGGACGATGCCGGAGCCGTAGTAGACGACGTTGTTGCCGTTGCCGAGGCGGAAGCTGCCGCCGCCCGAGGAGGTGACGAGGACGTTGTTGCCGTTGCCGAGCACCGCCGTGTCGTTGCCGCCGCCGACGTCGACGTAGTTGTTGCCGTTGCCGGCCGTCACCTGGTCTTGACCGGAACCGCCGAAGATCGTGTTGTTGCCCTCGCCGGCGTCGATGCGATCCGACCCCGTGCCGCCCTCGACGTAGTCGTCGCCCCCGCCGGCGGCGATGGAGTTGTCGGCGCGGCCGCCGTAGAGGCGATCGGCGGTTTCGCTGCCGATGAGCGTGTCGGGACCGCCGGCGCCGTAGAGCGCCGAGCCCATTCGGACCGCCTTCATGTGATCCGGCCCTGGTGTGCCGATGCGCACACTGAGCGCCGAGGCCGGGCCTGCCCCGACCGTCATCGCGAGCGCGATGGCCAACGGAAGGGCGGCGAGACGAGCCGCGAGCTGCGACGAGAAATGGGGTGACACTGGGGAGCCGTGGCCTGAGCGGAGGCCCGTGCAAGGCGGCGCCAGGGTGGGCGGCGCCGTGACGGCGCATTCTGTCAGCCGGTGGCAGCAGCACCTACCGCGGAATGGCAAATTGGCATGGTCGGACGCCGGGAGCGGCCGCAATCGATCGCTCCGTCAACAGCGGTCGACCGCGTCATCGAGGGCCGGCATGGGTTAGAACCCGCGTATGACCGCGCCGACCGAACCGACGAACGCCCCTGTGGAGGAGCCGGATGCCCCGAGCGGCCGCGCGCTGCCCTTCGCGATCGCCGGCGTGGCCGTGCTCGTGGCCATCGTGCTGTTCGCGGTGTTCTCGCGGGAGAACGAATCCAATCCGGTTGACGACGCGTCGGCGGCACTACAGGCGAGCGCCGCGACTCTTGCCGGCCCGCTGAACGTGACGGGCCTGCAGCACGCGAAGTGCGTGCGGGGCGATGGAAGCGGCATGTACCGGTGCACGCCGGTGATGAACAACGCCGAGTCGACGGGCGGCGTCACCGTGCACTACTCGGGCGGGGTGGTCACCAAGCAGCTTGCTGGCAGCTCGCTCACCGCGGCACCGCGCGCCGGCTCCGAGGTGGCGACGCTGCTCGACGCCGACGAGAAGGCCACGCTCGGTCGGACCGTGAAGTACGGCTGCGCATTCACCATCGGCATCAACCCCGACGGCTCGCAGGCCTCCGGGAGCCCGGGTGGCTTCCGCTGCGCCACCGCGAAGCCGCCGGCGGGTGAGGACGCCGTGCTCCAGCGCTACGTCGAGTTCGCGGACGACGGCATGGTGACGCGCGACTTCATGCTCGCCGGCTAGCAGCGAGGTACTGCTCGGGCGGGGAGCGGAGGTGGCTAGCCCTTACAGCTAGTCGCCGCCGCCGGCGCCCGAGCCTGAGCCCGAGTCGCCGCCGGAGCCGGAGCCGGAACCCGAGGAGCTGCTGCCGCCGGAGGACTTGCTCGACGACGAGCTGGGCTTGCTCGGCGTCGGGGGCTTCACGGCGGGCTGCCGAATGACCGGCGCCGGGTTGCGGACGACCGGCGCCGCGGCCACCGCGGACGACGACTGGCCCGACGACTTCGCGGTCGAAGCCTTCTTCGCGGTCGTCTTCTTCTTGGCTGCAGGCCTGCTGACCTTCACCGCGACGAGCTCGGGGTTTGCCGGCACCGGCGCGGCCGCGGGCAGCGTGCCAGCCTGCACGAGCAGCGGGGCGCCGACCTCGGTGGGGCGGGTGCCGAGGGTGCCGTAGTCGGCGGCGGGCGCAGGGCCCTGGCCGACCCAGAAGCCGAGTGACGCGGCGGCCACGGCGGCGACGAGGCCACCGGCGGCGACCATCGGGGCGCGGGGATTCGGAGCGATCACTTGGGCATCCGGATGTCGTAACCCTGGCGGCGCAGCATGGTGAGCATGAGCTCGAGTTGCTTCCGCTCCTCGGTGAGGCGCTTGCTCGCGGCGTCGTAGCCGTTGCGGTTGCCGGCGTCGGCGGCACCGGCGATCGCGGAGTACGCGTCGGCGACGGCGTTCAGCCGCGTGGCGACGCCGTCGAAGCTCACGACCGCGGCGCCGAGCGGCGCGTCGATCGCGCCGATCGAGTCGGCGGCGGCGCGGTAGGCGTCGGCCAGGTCACCGGAGGCATCGGCGACCGTGCCACCCTTCTTCGCCGAGGCGAGCGTCTTCGCGGGCTCCTCGGAGGCGCTGCCGAGGCGGGAGAGTGCGCCGCGCACGCCGTCGGCGACCGTGGCGTCGGGGTCGACCGGGAGCGGATCAGAGCCGGCGGCGGCGATCGTCGTCGCGACCGCGTCGCAGGGCTGCGGGAGGTATTCGGCCGGGCAGGCGAGGGTGACGACGCCCTTCGTGGTCGGGGCGACGTAGAGCGTGAGGGGTGACTGGCGGCGGCGCAGGCGGAGATCTTCGTAGCGCAGGGCCGTTTGGCCGTTGGGGAACTCGACTGTCGTCGGCGGCTTCGCGGCCTGGAGCGACGCGGGATCGATGCGGCCGAGCGGCAGGAGCTGCGGATTGACCTCACCGGTCGAGAGCCACGCGAGAAGACGGGCGGACTGCGGCACGTCGGGGCGCACGGCGATGGGTGACAGACCGGAGAGCACCGAGCCGTCGGGCACGCCCCCGGCATCGACCTCCCAGCCGACGGGGATGCTCATCCGCAGCGGGCCGAACGTCGTCGGCTCGCCCAGGGCGGTGGCCGTCGTCGTTGGAGCGTCGGCGCGGCTGTCGTGCCCGGCGAGGTAGCCCAGGGCACCGGCCGCGAGCACGCCGAGCGCAACCAGAATCGCGATCAGGCCTGGCGGCACACGGTAAGGTCGGCCACTCTCAACGTCCCAACGCCCGAGATCATGCCCCGCCCGACCGCCGACCCCAAGACGAGCACGAAGACCCGCACCGCGACGATCACGGCGGTACGCGTGGGACTCAAAAGGCGACTGTCGTGGCAGCAAACGCACGGCGGCGCCGAGACTACGGAATCGGCCGCGCCGAGTCACGGGCGACGCGCAACGTCACGGATGACGGGCTTTGCAGCGGCAACCGCAGTGCTCTCGGTTCTGGTCATTCCGGGGCTGGGTGTCAGTTCCGCGGCAGCTGGGCAGGCCTCGGCCACAGCGCCGCTCGAAACGCCGGTTTCTGGGGTGATTTGGACGGGCGAAGCGCCGGGCACCACCGATCCGGGCGCCGTGACGCCTGGCGGAACCACCACTCCGGAGGACACGCAGGCCGTTGTTGACGGCATGTACGACACGTTCGTCGGGATGCTTGGCGCGCCCTCGGCAGTCCCGGCGGCGGCCGCACTGCGTCGGGACGACCCCGATCCGACTCCCACCGAGACGCCCGAGCCGACGGCCACGCCGGAGCCCACGGCGACGCCCGACCCGACTCCGACGGCGACCCCGGAGCCGACCGCCACGCCCGAACCGACCGCCACGCCCACGCCCGAACCGACCGCCACGCCCACGCCTGAGCCGACGGCGACGCCGGAACCCACGGCGACGCCTACCCCGACTCCCACGC
>JAGIBJ010000005.1 GCA_017744415.1 Solirubrobacteraceae bacterium | reverse complement strand
CTGGTCGGCCACGGGCGAACGGTATCGGAGCGGAGGCGTGGCGCGTGCACGAGTCTGCCCCTGCGAGGCGCTCGAAGCTGGCGCCCAGACTCTCAGCAAACTCGGGGCGAACCCTCGGAACCCGCTCAGCGAACGCTCAGGTTCACCTTGCATCGTGGCTCGTCGATGCCTCCGCGCCCCCGACTGCCCCGAGCCCCACTCACCCTTGTGCTCTCCGCGACGGCCCTCCTTGCCGTCGGCGGCGCCGCCTACGCGCTGCAGTCCGGCGGCGGCACCGAGGCATCGACGAGCACCCGCACCGCAACCGTGAAGCAGGGGGTCGTGCAGTCGACCGTCACGGGGAGCGGCAATCTCGCGCCGGCCAAGCAGCTGAATCTCGACTTCGGCACGGCCGGCAAGGTCACGAAGATCTCGGTGAAGGAAGGCGAGCACGTCTCCCAGAACCAGCTCATCGCTCGGATCGCCAACGCCAGTCAGCGCGCCGACGTCGCGCAGGCCGAGGCCGATCTCGAGGCGGCCGAGGAGGCACTCGAGAACGCTGGCGGCAGCACGTCGAACGTCGAGGCCTCCAACACCTCCGACCAGGTCGCCCGCTCCAACGCGGTCGCGAGCTCCTCGGACCGGATCGCCTATGTGTACGCGTCGGAAACGTCCGCCGAGGCCGCACAGGCCACGACGCCGGAGGCGACGACGGCCCCGCCGACGCCAACCCCCAAGCCTTCCATCCCCGCTCCGAGCTCCGCGCAGGGATCCGGCGGCGCCCCCACGACAACCCCCAGCACGAGCGGGAGCTCGGGCAGCGGCGGGTCGTCGGGCTCCCGCGGCGCGTCCGGTGCAGGTGCCGCGTCGGGTTCGGGTGGCGGCGGGGCGTCGTCGGGCGGGGCCACGTCGCTCGCCTCCGCCGAAGCCACCTACCTGAAGGCCAAGCTGGCCGTTGAAGAGGCCGAAGAGGCCCTCGCCGACACCGAGCTCCGCGCTCCGGTGGCCGGCACGATCACCGAACTCACCGGTTCCGTCGGCGATCAGGTGGGCGGTTCAGGGTCATCCGCGAGTTCCCCGACCAGCTCGTCGTCCTCGGTGGGCGGCGGCGGGGCGACGACCAGCTCCACGTCGTCGTCATCGAGCAGCTTCGCGGTGCTCTCGCAGCTCAGCAAGCTCTCGATGTCGGTGAGCTTCAGCGAGAGCGACATCGGGAAGGTGAAGGTCGGGCAGGCGGCAACGGTGAGCGTCAGCGCGCTCGACGGCGTGAAGCTCGCGGCCCGCGTGGCGAAGGTTGGTCTGACCGGCTCGACGAGCAACAGCGTCGTCTCCTACCCCGTCGAGCTCACACTCACGCAGAATGCCGCCGGCGTGCGAAGCGGCATGAGCGCCGAGGCGGAGATCGTCGTCGAGCAGGCGACGGGCGTGCTCTCGGTGCCGACGCAGGCGCTCACCGGCCGTTCGCTCACGGTGGTCGATGACGACGGCAACACCTCGACCAAGAGCGTCACGACTGGCATCACCGGCGACAGCACCACCCAGATCGTGAGCGGTGTCGCGGCCGGCGACAAGGTGCAGCTGCCGAGCCTTCGCACCGGCGGTGGGTCCGGGAGCACCACCGCGGCGGCTGGCGGATCGAGTCGGGTCGGCACCGGCGCTGGTGGCGGCGGAGGCCTCGGCGGAGGCCTCGGCGGAGGGTTCCCTGCCGGGGGCCCTGCAGGCGGCGGGTTCCAGCGCCCGTGAGTACGGCGGTGATCGACGTCCGCGAGCTCTGGCGGACCTACCAACCTGCCCCCGACATCACCGTGCACGCGCTGCGCGGGATCACGGTGACCGTGATGCCCGGCGAGTTCGTCGCGATCATGGGCCCGTCGGGCTCCGGCAAGAGCACGCTGATGAACGTCATCGGTGCCCTGGACGTCGCCACCTCGGGCACCTACCACCTGGACGGCACGCCGATCGATGCGCTGAGCGAGGACGACCTCTCCGACCTGCGCAACCAGAAGATCGGCTTCGTCTTCCAGGCGTTCAACCTCGTGCCGCGCATGACGGCACTCGACAACGTCGCGATGCCGCTGATGTACGCGGGGGTCGGGCGGCGCGAGCGCCTCGACCGTGCCGCCGACGCGCTGGCGTCCGTCGGCATGGGCTCGCGCATGCATCACGTGCCGACCGAGCTCTCCGGCGGACAGCAGCAGCGCGTCGCCGTCGCCCGCGCGATCGTGACCGATCCCCCGCTCCTCCTCGCCGACGAGCCGACGGGCAACCTCGACACGCACTCCACCGACGATGTCCTCGCGATCTTCGATGGCCTCGCCGCGCAGGGACGCACGATCGTGCTGATCACCCACGAAGACGACGTCGCCCGCCGGGCCGGCCGCATCCTGCGGATCGACGATGGGCGCATCACCTCCGATCGCCGGCGGCGCGCTCCCGGCGTCGGGGCACACGTATGAACGCCCGCGAGACGCTGCGTTCGGCCCTCGCGGGCATCACCGCGAACCGCATGCGCACCGCGCTGACGATGCTCGGGCTGACGATCGGCGTCGCTGCCGTGATCGTGCTCGTCGCCGTCGGCAACGGCTCGAAGCGGGCCGTACAGTCGAGCATCAACGCGCTGGGCACGAACGTGCTGACGATCTCGGCCGCCACCGGCGGCTTCGGCCCTGGCGGCGGTTCGAGCGCGAGCGGCGCCACCCTCTCGATCGGCGACGTGCAGGCGCTGCGCGACCGCGAAGTCGCCCCCGACATCACGAGCGTCGCGCCCGTCGTCACGGCGAGCTCGATCTCGATCGCGAACGGCTCCACGAGCTACTCGCCGAGCCAGGTGATCGGTTCCTCCCCCGAGTACCTCTCCGCGAGCGCCTACAAGCTCCAGAGCGGCCGAAACATCACCGGGAAGGAGGTGAGCGACCACGCCGCGGTGGCGATCGTGGGCCCCACGGTGGCCGAGGAGCTCGGCATCTCGGCCGGCTCGCAGGTGACGATCGGCGGGACCCCCATCGAGATCGTCGGCGTCACCGCGGCGAAGGGCTCGACTGGCGGCCAAGACGCCGACGACGTGCTCATCGCGCCCTACACGCTGATCCAGGACGTCGCCGCGGGCTACGGCGCCCTCGACTCGATCAAGGTGCAGGCCACGGCCGACACCACCGTCGATCTCGCACAGGCGGAGGCCGAGGAGATATTGGGCCTGCGGCACCCCTCGAACGCGTCGTCGTCTTCGTCGAGCCAGTCGACCGGGCGCGGTGGCGGATTTGCCGCGCGTGCGCTAGCAGGCGGCGGGGTCGTCAGCGCGCTCGGCGCCTCGACCCGCGCCTCGGCCTCGAGCGCGGTGACGACGAGCGGCTCGTTCCGCATCCTGAACCAGGCGTCGCTCCTGGAAACGTCGGCGTCGACCACCGAGGTGTTCACCACGCTCCTCGGCGCCGTTGCCGCGATCTCTCTACTCGTCGGCGGCATCGGCGTCATGAACATCATGCTCGTGAGCGTCACCGAGCGCACCCGCGAGATCGGTATCCGCAAAGCCGTCGGCGCACGACGCACCGACGTGCTCCTGCAGTTCCTCACCGAGGCGACGCTCGTGTCGCTGATCGGCGGTCTCGTCGGCGTCGGCGCGGGCCTCCTCATCAGCGGCTTCACGATCGCCGGCGTCGAGCCGGCGGTCTCCGCCGGTTCGGTGGTGCTCGCCTTCGGCGCCTCGGTGCTCTGCGGCCTCTTCTTCGGCACCTACCCGGCGGCGCGCGCCGCGCGCCTGCGCCCGATCGATGCCCTGCGCTTCGAGTAGCCGCGGGTGCGTTCCTCCTGCCCTCTCTCACCTCACCACGGACCACATGAGCAACCAGCACGACGATCCCCACCGCGACGACGCCCTCTGGGAGGAGGCGCTCGAGCCCGCTCCCCGGGAGGAGCGGTTCTCCGCCGAGCAGCCCAACGCCGATCGCGACACGGTCGCGAACGCGTCCGGGCCGAACGATGCGCAAGCACCCCAGCGGGGCCGGCGGCGTCGCGCTGCGGCGAATGCGCGCGTGATGGTCGGGCTCGGCGCGGTGATCCTCGTCGCCGGCGGCTTCGCGGGCGGCGTGCTGGTGCAGCAGGGCCGCGACGATGACGCAGGGAGGGCCACCACGAATGCGCGCGCCGGGTTCCCAGGCGGCGGGCAGCTTCCCGGAGGCGGTGCGGCGGGCAGATCGGGGGGCAACGTTGGCACCGGTCAGCGCAGCGCGGGTACGGGCGGCGCAGCCGCCGGGGGCTTCGGTGGCTTCGGTGGCGGCAACCCCGGCGGCGGCATGACGGTCGGTGAGGTCGCGAACGTGAAGGGCGGCACGATCTACGTGACCACCAGCGATGGCACCACCGTACGCGTCGTCGCCTCGACCGGCGCGACCGTTCAGCGCACCGCCAAGGCCACGATGACCGGCGTCCACCCTGGCGACACCGTGATCGTCAGCGGCGAGGCAGACGCCGACGGCACCGTGAAGGCGACCAGCGTGCGCGCTTCGTCGTCCGACGCCTCAGGTCGCTGAGCGCGCGGCGAGGGCCGGGACCTACAGCGCGGCTCTGGCCTCTGCGGCGACGGCTTCGCCGGCGCGGATCGCGCCGTCCATGTAGCCCGACCACACCAGGGCCGTCTCCGTCGACGCGAAGTGGCAGCGTCCCTCGGGGCGGCGCAGCGCCCTGCCGAAGCCGATCAGGGCCCCCGGGGCGGGGATCGCGACCGGGCAGCCGCGGTGCAGCGGTTGCGCGTCCCACGAGAGATCGAGGTAGTCGTCGGGCGTCGCGGCGGCCGCCCCGAACCAGCGCGTGAACTGCACGGTCACCTGGCGGCGACGCTCGGCCTGGTCGAGGTCCCAGAACTCACGAGCGCGCTGGCCGTCCACGAACCCCATGAGCACGCCGCGAGACGTGCCGGGGCCGGTGAGATCGAAGGTGTTGCTCACGGGGCCCTGGTCCGAGACCGCCTGGCCGGTGAGGCCAGCCGCGCGCCAGAACGGCGTGCGGTAGATCGCGATCACCTTGCCCACGCTCGCCATCGGCATGCGCTGGTAGAGCTGGTCCTTCAGCGCGGAGAGCCCGGGCTCGAACGCGATGCGCGGCACCATCGGCGGCGGCACGGCGACGACCACGCGCTTCGCGTTCACGGTCACGTGCTCGGCGATCACGCGCACGCCCGAGCCGGTGTCGACGATCTTGCGCACCGGCGAGCTCAGCGTGAGGTTGCCGGCGCCGATGCGCGCGGCCAGGCCCTCGGGCAGGCGCTGCGAGCCGCCGACGAGCTGGCTCTCCTGCGCACCCGCCGTCGTGTTCAGCAGCTTCTCGAGACTTCCGGCCGACTTCACGTAGAAGAGCAGGTGCAGCGGGGAGATCTCGGCGGGCTCGCAGCTGAAGATGGCCAGGATCGCGGCGCGCACGAGCGAGCGGGCGCCGCCCGTGAGCACGTTCGCGTCGATCCAGGTCTGGCAGGTGACGGTGTCGAGGCCGGTGGCGCGCGGCGAACTCCACGGCGCCGCTGGGTCGATGCCGCGAGCCATCGAGTTGATCAGATTGATCACGCGCTGCGCCTCGATCAGCGAGAGGAGGTCGAGCGGCGGGACCGTGCCGGTGTAGCGCTGCACCTTGCCGGCGAAGTCCTGCACGTTCTTGCCGGTGTCCCACGTCTTGTAGGTGCCGACGCCGAGCTCGCTCGCGAGGGCGAGCACCTTGTCCTGGCTGGGGCCGACGAACGTGGCCCCCCAGTTCACCGGTTCCCTGCCACCTGGCGCGCTCGTGGTCCAGATGCGCCCGCCGACCCGCTCGTCGGCCTCGATCACGTGCACCGTCTTGCCGGCACGCTGGAGCTCGCGGGCGGCGGTGAGACCCGTGAGGCCGGCGCCGACGACCGCGACGTCGACGGTGAGCTCTGCGCCACCGTCGGCGGCCCTCGCCGAGCCAGGCGCGACACCGGCGGCGACCACCACGCCGGTGCCGGCGGTCTTGAGGAGATCACGACGGGACAGGGCGCTCACGCGCCTCGTTCTACCGGATCACGACGCCCCGTATCCCCGAACTTGGTTACGGACAGCAGCGCCCACAGAACGACGACGGGCGCCCGCAGGCGCCCGTCGGGGGGAACTTCGCCCTGAGCGGGAGTTCAGCGCGTGAGCGCGAGGCTCAGTGCGTGAGGCTCTTCTTCTGAGATTCGGTTTCCGGGGTCTCGCGGTAGGGGTTGTCGACGGAGACTTCGCCCTCCTCGAGGTAGGCCGACTCGACGTTGACCTCCCAGATGTCGTGCTCGTGGCCGAGGACGAGATTGTCGACGGCGCGCATGGCGCTGAGCATCGAGTGGTCCGAGTTGTTGTAGCGGTGAAGACCGTTGCGGCCGACCTGCTGCAGGTTCTCGATACCGGCGAGCCAGTGCTTGATGACGTCGACGCGCTCGGCGTAGTTCTCGTCGTACATCGGGTACGCCTTCGGTACGCGCACGACGTAGCCGCGCTCGACGCGCTCGGCACGGTCGACGAGGCCGATCTGCACGAGCTCCTTGGTGGCCAGCGCGACGAGGTCGTCGTCGTCGGCGTCCCAGAGGTCGTCGCCTTCGAAGCAGAAGTACTCCAGCCCGACAGAGGCCTTGGTCTGATCCGGCACCATCCAGGGGCTCCACGAGCGGAAGTTCTGGATACGGCCGACCTCGACGCCGGGCTCGTGGATGTAGATCCAGTTGTCCGGGAAGAGATCCGCGCCGTCGACGACGAGCGCGACGGTGAGGAAGTCACGGTAGCGCAGGCCCTGGGCCGCCTCGACCACCTCGGTGGGGGCGCCGTCGCCGGCGAGCCCGACGATGTTGCGCAGCGGCAGCGAGCTGATGACGTAGGGCGCGTCGATGTCCTCGGAGCCGTTGACCTGCACCTTGGTGACGCGGCCGTCCTCGATCGTGAGGCCGGTGATGCGCGACTCGAGCTCGACGCTGCCGCCCTGCTCGTTGATGCGGTCGGTCATCATCTCCCACATCTGGCCGGGACCGAAGCGGGGGTAGTTGAACTCCTTGATGAGCGACTTGTGCTTGCCGCCCTTGTCGCCGAAGAACGCGGCCTTGGCGGCACTCATGAAGGAGAGGTCCTTGATGCGCTGCGCGGCCCAGTCGGCGCCGAGCTGGTCGCAGGGCACGCCCCACACCTTCTCGGTGTAGGTCTTGAAGAAGAGGCGGTAAAGGCGCCAGCCGAAGCGGTTGACGACCCACTCCTCGAGGCTCTTCTCGTTGCCCTTCTTGTGGAAGATCGCGGCCTTGAGGTAGCTCATGCC
>JAGIBJ010000004.1 GCA_017744415.1 Solirubrobacteraceae bacterium | reverse complement strand
GCACGCGGCGCAGCCCGCCACCGCAGCGGCCGCCGCGGTCGCCGCCGCACCGGCACCGGCACCCTCGGCGCGCCCGTCGCTTCGCGACTTCGTCGTCCTCCCCGGCGGCGCCACCCAGGCGATCCCGGGGCGCGGGCGGCGACTCAGCACCTCGGCCATCGTGCTCTCGGCGCTCGTCGCGATCGTCTTCACCGTCGGCGCGATCGTCGCCGCGCAGATCCGCGTCACCCAGATGAACGAGCAGATCGGCAGCGACCTCGGCCGCATCTCGCAGCTGCAACAGGAGACTGTTGCCCAGAAGGAGCGCATCAGCTCCCTCGTCACCAGCGCCAAGATCGACGACGAGGCCGCACGCCAGCAGCTCATCGAGCCCGATCCCGTCGACGTGACCTACCTCTCGACGGGCAACCGCGCCTCGGTCGCCGAGCGCGCGGCAAAGGCCCTGCGCCAGCGCCCGATCAACCCGATCGGCAGCGCGGCAGCCGCCGACGCCGCCGAAAAGGCCGACGATGCCGGCACCGCTCAGACGGCGACGGGCACCGGCACGCCCGGTACGACGGGCACGACGACGGCAACCACGGCCACCGGCACCACGGCCACGGGCGCTACGGGCACCGCCACCGGCGCAACCGCAACCGCTACGCCGCAGTCCGGGGTCACCACCCCGTGACCCAGGACCGGCGCCTACGAGTCCTCGGGCTCGTCGTCATCCTGATGTTCGGTGCGGCCTGGGCGCGCGCCGCGGAGATGACGACCCTCCAGCGCGACTCGCTGCAGGGCAAGCTCCAGGAGGGTCGCCAGCCCCAGGCCGTCGCGGCGCCGCGCGGCACGATCACCGATCGCAAGGGCCTCGTGCTCGCGATCAGCGAGGCCGCCGCCGACATCTCCGCCTCGCCGCTGGCCATCAAGGACCCGGCCGGCGTCGCCGAGCAGATGGCGCCGATCCTCGGACTCGACGAGGCCAAGCTGCGCGGGAAGCTCACCGGCGCCGCCGGCTTCGTATGGGTCGCTCGCCTCGTGCCCGAGGCCCAGGTGAAGAAGCTCCGTGCGCTCGCGCTCCCGGGCGTGACGATCTCGCCGACCACGCGACGCTCCTACCCGCAGGAGACGGTGGCCTCCCAGCTCATCGGCTTCTCCGGCATCGACGGCAAGGGCCTCGCGGGCATCGAGCTCTCGCTCGAGAAGACGCTGCGCGGCACCGACGGCAAGCGTCTGCTCGTGTGGGGCCGCGGCGGGAAGGATGCTCGCGTCGTCTACGTGAAGGACGAGCAGCCGACCCAGCCCGGCCAGAACGTGAAGCTCACCATCGACGCGCGGATCCAGGCCCGCGCCGAGCAGGACCTCGCCCAGTACGGCGGCATGTTCGGCGCCGCATCGGGCACCGCGATCGTGATGCAGCCCACCACCGGCAACGTGCTGGCGATGGCGAGCTGGCCGAAGGTCGACGCGAACGACCCCGCCTCCGCGCCCGCCGAGGCGCGCCAGGTGACCGCAACGGGCTTCAGCTACGAGCCCGGCTCCACCTTCAAGCCCTTCACCGTCGCCGGCGGTCTCGAGACGCGTGCGATCTCGCCGTCGACGAGCTTCACGGTGCCCTACTCGATCCAGGTCGCCGATCAGCAGATCAAGGACGCCGAGACGCACGGCACCGAGATCATGACCCCGGGCGACATCCTCGCGAAGTCGAGCAACGTCGGCACGATCCAGATCGCCCGCGACAAGCTCGGCATCACCCGCTTCGACCAGTGGATCCGCAAGTTCGGCTTCGGGCAGCCCACCGGCGTCGAGGTGCCCGGCGAGGAGCGTGGCCGCCTGCTGAAGACGGACGACTACTCGGGCAGCTCGATCGGCAACCTCCCGATCGGCCAGGGCGAGCTCGTCACGCCGATGCAGCTCGCGACGGCCTACTCGACGATCGCCAACGACGGCGTCCGCGAGCAGCCGACGCTGATCGACGAGGTCGGCGGCAAGCGCCCGGCCAAAGCCGAGGGCAAGCGCATCGTGAGCGCCAGCACCGCGACGGAGATCCGCCAGATGCTCAAGCGCGTGACGGAGTCGGGCGGCACCGGCGCCCAGCTGACGATCCCGGGCTACGAGGTGGCCGGCAAGACCGGTACTGCCCAGCACGTCGACCCGACCACCGGCGAGTACTCCCACAAGCTCTACACCGCCTCGTTCGTGGGCATGGCCCCGGCCGACCGCCCGCGTGCCGTGGTGGCGGTGATCATCGACAAGCCGACCCGCGGCGCCTACTACGGCGCCGAGGTGGCCGGGCCGGCCTTCAAGGACCTGATGCGCTGGACCCTGAACTACCTCGCCGTGCCGACCGACAAGGCCGCCGGCAGCACCAGCGGCGCCACCGGCTCCGGCAACTAGGGCCGCGCCGCACGGGGCCGCAATGGCCGTGCGAAGCCAAGGGTCCACCCAGCCTGCTGGAATGTGCGCGATGGCGTCCCTCGCCGACCTCGCCGATCTCGGCCACCTCGCACGCGGCGAAGCCGGCCCAGCGCTCGGCTTCGCCCGGATCGACTCACGCGCCGTGCAGCCCGGCGACCTCTTCTGCGCGATCCCGGGCTTCACCGCCGACGGGCACGACTTCGCGGCCGGCGCCGTCGAACGCGGGGCCGCAGCGCTGCTGGTGGAGCGTGAGCTCCCGCTCGACGTGCCGCAGCTCGTCGTCGCCGATGCACGCGCCGCCACGGCCCAAGCCGCCGCGCGGCTCGCAGGCGATCCCACTGCCCGCCTGCAGACGGTCGGCATCACGGGCACGAACGGCAAGACCACGAGCACGTACCTCACGCGGCACTTGCTCCAGACGGCAGGCCGCCCGACGGGCCTGATCGGCACCGTCGAGCAGATCGTCGGTGGCGTGCGGCAGGAGGGCGGCCGCACGACGCCCGAGGCGCCGGATCTCCAGGGGATGTTCGCCGCGATGCTCGACGCGGGCGACGAAGCCTGCGTGATGGAGGTGAGCAGCCACGCGATGACGCTCCACCGGGCCGACGCGATCCGCTGGGCCGCGGTCGCCTTCACGAACCTCTCCCGCGACCACCTCGACTTCCACCCCACGATGGAGGAGTACTTCGCCGCCAAGCGCGAGCTGATCGCCGCCGCGCCGCAGGTGGCCGTCGTCGACCTCGACGACGAGTACGGAGCCCGCCTGGCCGGCGAGTTCCCGGATGCGCTGACGGTGTCGATCGATGCACCCGGCGCCCGCCTGAAGGCCACCGACCTCGACGCCGACGCGTCCGGCACCAGCTTCACGGTCGGTGGGTATCGCACCCGCGTGCCGCTTCCCGGCCTGTTCAACGTGCGCAACGCGCTCACCGCGCTCGGCCTCGCCGTGCAGCTCGGCATCGACCTCGCCGCAGCGGCCGCCGCGCTGCCCGCCGCGCCCGTCGCCCCTGGCCGGATGGAAACGATCGACGAGGGCCAGCCGTTCGCCGTGTTCGTCGACTACGCCCACACGCCGGATGCCCTCGAGCGCGTGCTCGCGTCGGCCCGCGCACTCACCAGCGGCCGCGTGCTGTGCGTGTTCGGCTGCGGCGGCGACCGCGACCGCGGCAAGCGGCCCGAGATGGGGCACGCCGTCGACGAAGGCGCCGACATCGTGATCGTCACGAGCGACAACCCGCGCAGCGAGGAGCCGCAGGCGATCATCGACGACGTGCTCGCCGGCATCAGCGGCCCGAGCACCGCGATCGTCGACCGTCGCGAAGCCATCGCCTTCGCGCTCGGCGAGGCGCAGCCCGGTGATGTCGTGGTGATCGCCGGCAAGGGCCACGAGCAGGGCCAGACCATCGCGGGCGTGACGCACCCCTTCGACGACGCGCAGGTCGCACGAGACGTGCTGGGACCGGCAGTGGCGCGATGATCGCGTGGACCCCGCAGCAGGTGGCCGAGGCGGCCGGCGCCGAACTGCTCGCCGCCGATCCGTCGGCGCTGCCCGCGGGCGGCCCGACGCACGCCGTGATCGGCTCGGCCGACGTGACGCCCGGCGCGCTCTTCGCAGGCCTGCCCGGCGCGAACGTCGACGGCGGCCGGTTCAGTGCCGACGCGCTGACCCGCGGGGCCTGGGGCGCGCTCGCGCGGCCCGAGCACCTCGAGGCGCTGGTCGCTTCCGGTGGCGTCCCCGCCGGCGCCGTGCTCCTCGCCACGACCGATCCGCTCCTCGCGCTCCAGCGCCTCGCCACGGCTTGGCGCCGGGCGCTCGGTGCGACGGTCATCGGCGTCACCGGCTCGACCGGGAAGACGACGACCAAGGAGCTCGTCGCCGCGATGGGCCGCACCGTCGCGCCGACGCACGCGACGGCCGCGAACTTCAACACGGAGATCGGCTTGCCGCTCACGATCCTCGGCGCACCCGCCGACACGAAGCTGCTCGTGCTCGAGATGGGCATGCGCGGCGCCGGCCAGATCGCGGAGCTCTGCGAGATCGCCGAGCCCGACGTCGGCATCGTCGTGAACGTCGGCCCGGCGCACCTGGAGCTCATGGGCTCGATCGAGGCGATCGCGCGGGAAAAGGGTTCACTGCTCGACCACCTGCCGCCGGGCGGCACCGCCATCGCGCCCGCCGACGAGCCGCTGCTCGCCGGCCACCGCCGCGAGGGTGTGCATTGGGTCACGTTCGGGCCGGCCGGCGACGTGCCCGTCGAGGCCGTGCCGCCCGCGCTCGGGCTCGCCGCCCGGCCCGCGCACGTGCAGCTGGATGCCGCGGCAGCGCTGGCCGCCGTGCGTGCAGCAGGCATCGAACCGGTGGGTCCGCTGGAGGCGCTTCCGGGCGCCGGACGAGGTGCCGTGCACGAGGGGGTCGCGGGGAGCACCGTGATCGATGACTGCTACAACGCCAACCCGATGTCGATGCGTGCCGCACTCACCGAGCTCTCGCAGCGCGAGGCCACCCGCCGCGTCGCGGTGCTCGGCGACATGCTCGAGCTCGGCGACCAGTCCGCGCTCCTGCATGCCGACCTCGGAGACCAGGCGACCGAGGCCGGTGTCGGCCTGCTCGTCACGGTCGGACCGCGCGCCGCGGCGGCCGCCACCACCTTTTCCGGCGGCGAGGTGCTCGGTTTCGACACCGCGTCGCAGGCCGCCGAGGCGTTGCCGAGCCTCGTGGAGGACGGCGACGCCGTGCTCGTGAAAGGCTCGCGCGGCGTCGGCCTCGAGGTCGTCGTCGCGGCGCTCACGAACGAACGGGAGATGGCCTAGATGGTTCGCCTCGTGATCGGCGGCGCTGCCGCCCTGCTCTTCTGCGTGTTCCTCTCCCCGCGGTTCATCGAGTTCCTGCGCGAGCGGAGCTTCGGCCAGCACATCCGCGCCGAGGGGCCGGCCGGCCACCACGTTAAGGCCGGCACGCCCACCATGGGCGGAGTGGTGATCCTGATCGCGCTCTCGGTGCCGTTCCTCGTGCTCACCGCGGGCGACTGGCGAGCCGTGGGCGCCTGGCTCACGTGCATCGCGTGCGGCTTCATCGGATTCAGCGACGACTACGTAAAGCTCGTCAAACGCCGCTCGCTCGGATTGCGCGGGCGCACCAAGCTGATCGGCCTGATGGCGGCATCCATCGGGCTCTGGCTCATCGCGACGAAGCTCGCGCACCTGCCGCCGGTGTTGCGCCTGCGGTTCGTCGACTACCAGCTCGACCTCGGCGCCCTTGGCGGCGTGCCCTACCTCGTCCTGATCTACCTGGTGGTCGCGGGCACGACGAACGCCGTCAACCTCACCGACGGCCTCGACGGCCTCGCGGCCGGCTGCACCGCCATCGTGTCGCTCGCGTTCACGGCGATCTGCGCCGGCATCGGCGGCCAGCAGGATCTCGCGCTCCTCGCTGCCACGCTGGCCGGTGCCTGCGTCGGCTTCCTCTGGTTCAACGCGTTCCCGGCCACCGTCTTCATGGGCGACACCGGCTCGCTCGGCATCGGCGGCGCGCTCGCAGGCCTGGCCGTGATGACCCAGACCGAGCTGCTGCTCGTCGTGCTCGGCGGCGTGTTCGTCATCGAGGCGCTCTCGGTGATGATCCAGGTGTTCTCGTTCCAGACCTTCGGCCGGCGCGTGTTCCTGATGGCGCCGATCCACCACCACTTCGAGATGAAGGCGTGGTCGGAGACGAAGATCATCCTGCGGTTCTGGATCGTCGCCTCGGTGTTCGCGACGGTCGGCTTCGTGCTCTACGAGCAGTCGGTCGCCGGATAACGCACCCCGCAGGGGCCTCCGAGCCCGTCCGCTGGCGCGTCCGAACTCGCTCGGTGGGTCCACGCGCGCAGGGGTTGCGCGCGTCCCGGCGAAACCACTCGCGATGACCTCCGCTGCGACGACCGGCCCCGGCAGCGTCCGGCCCCGGCACCTGCTCCTTCTCGCCACCGTCGCACTCACGGTCATCGGCGCGCTCGCGGTGCTCTCCGCTGCCGATGGCGCCTCGTCGGGCAGCCCGTTCACGTTCTTCGCGAAGGCCGCCGGCTTCGGCGCGCTCGGCCTGATCCTCATGGCCTACCTCGGTCGTGGCGGCTTCGGTGGCGTGGAGCTCGCCTACCGGGCCTCGACGGTGCTGCTGATTCTCGGTTTCGCCGGCGTGATCTTCGTGCTCCTGCCGACGCCGATCACGCCCACCATCAACGGCGCCAAGCGCTGGATCCAGCTGCCGGGCATGACGATCCAGCCCTCCGAGATCCTCAAGCCGGCGCTCGTGCTGCACCTTGCGATGGTGCTGGCGCGCGAGCCGTGGCGGGTGCGCTCGCTGCGGCTGATGCAGGGCCCGCTGCTGATCTGCGGCGTTGCGCTCGCCATCGTCGCCAAGGAGGATCTGGGCTCTGCGCTCGTCACCTCCGGCGTCGTGCTGATCGTGCTCTTCGCCGCCGCGATGCCCGGGCGCGTGCTCGGTTCGATCGTCGGGATCATGGCCGCCGGCGCGACGATGCTCACGCTCATCGCCCCTGAGCGGCTCGAGCGCCTCGCGGTGTTCCTCCACCCGTTCGAGGATCGCTTCGGCGCGGGCTTCCAGATCACCCACGGCTTCCTGGCCATCGGCTCGGGCGGGGTGACGGGCCGCGGCATCGGCACCGGCCTGGAGAAGCACATCATTCCCGAGCCGCAGACCGACTTCATCCTGCCGGTGATCATGGAGGAGATCGGCCTCATCGGGGCGACCCTGATCATCGCGCTCTACGTCGCGATCGTCCTGCTCGGCCTGCGCATCGCCCGCGGGACGAAAGACCCGTACGAACGGCTCGTCGCCACGGGCCTCACCGCGATCATCATGTGCCAGGCCGCGCTCAACCTGTGGGTCGTCTTCGGTATCGCCCCGCTCACGGGCGTGCCGCTCCCGCTGATCTCCGCCGGCGGCACGAGCCAGGTGATCCTCCTCAGCGTGATCGGCCTGCTGCTCGACATCGACCGCCGCAGCCAGCAGCCGACGGTGTCGCTCGTCGTGCCCGTGCCTGCGCCGCGCGCCGTGCGTCGCGAGGGCGATCCGGTGCCGCCGGATCCGCAGCCGGGTGAGCTGCGCGTGCTCGACCAGCGTCCTGCCGCCGACGAGCTGCCATCCGCACAGCCCGCCACGCCCGGCACGCAGCGCATGGGTGGGGCTCGGCTCGGCCGCGCATTGCGGGTGCACCGCGCCGGCAAGGCCGTCGCCGACGACCAGGCGAACGCGCAGCCCAAGGCCACGGCGCCCGCCGCTCACGCGCCGCAGCCGCGCTCGGCCGCGCCGGCGCCGGGCCAGCGCCGCTCGATCCAGGAGAACTCCCACATGGTGATGGCATAGGGGCGGGTTACGCGAGTGACAGGCATGCTG
>JAGIBJ010000003.1 GCA_017744415.1 Solirubrobacteraceae bacterium | reverse complement strand
CCGCACGCCGCGGCCGCACGCCGCGGCGCGGAGGCCGCATGCAGGGCGCCGCGGTGACGCGCGCCGCAGACCCCAGGCGCACTCCGGGGCGCTAGCTGGGGCGGCCCGCTAGGCCCGCCCCAGCATGGGAAGTCCAACGGAGAACCCCCTCCACGGGGGTTCTCCGTTGGGCTTCCCATGTCCAGCGGGCTCCCTGCGAGGCGTGGGTGCCACGGCTCCCGTGCCCCGGGGGTCTTGGTCGATGGTCGTGCTGCAGCGAGGGCGGAGACGCGCGCGCGGCCGCTCGGGGCTTGGCGAGTGGCCCGAGCGGGCGGCGTGACTCAGCCCGTCTGGTGCGCGTCGACACTGCCGACGAGCGACAGGCGGGCTCAGTCCAGGCACCCTCCCGGTCGGCTCGAATGCGCAGGCCAGCCGCCGGTGCCTCTCGGCCTCTGTGACCCTTCCAGCCGGCGGCGAAGTCCACAACCTCCGCGACGGGTGGCCGCGGTGCGACGCTCGCGTCGCCGTGGCGCGCTCAGCCGCCGCGGGCGGCGCGCTCGTCGCGGCGGCCCGTGAGGGTGCCGGCCCAGATGAGGCCGGCGACGACCCAGAGATGGCGCCAGTGCAGCGTGTCGACGACGGCGCTGTTGAAGAGCAGCCCGCACCACGCCCCGAGGAGCGCGGCGGACCCTATCCCGCCGGATCTTCGGCCGGCAAGGGCGTTGCCGACCGCGAAGAAGAGGGTCGTGAGGCAGATGGCGAGCCAGAAGACGAGGCCGAGCGGGCCCTGCTCGGCGAGGGTGCGGACGTACGTGGAGTGCGTCTCGATCGGATGGTGGAACTGGAACTGGCCGGGGCCGACGCCGAGCGGATACTGCTCCGCGATCTCGAGGCCCGCGCGCTGAGCACCGAAGCGCTCGGTGTCGTAGCCCTGGAGCTGGGCCCGCTGACCGATGAAGTCGGCGTTCCCCGAGAACACGACGACGGCCATGATGATCATGCCCACCACGCCGAGGCCGCCCACGACGGCAAACAGTCGCCCGGTGTTGCGCCGCCGCAGCAGCAGGACGAAGAGCATCACCGCGGTCGACAGGAGCATGTTCGCCCAGCTCGCGCGCGAGAACGAGAAGATCAGGCCGACGACCAGGACGCCGACGATCAGCAGACCTGTCACCGCCCGCATGCGCAGGATGTGCGGGTTGATGATCTCCTCGAGGACGATCACGGCGACGGGCACGAGGAACGGGCCGTAGACGTTGGGGTCCTTGAACAGCGCGCTCGCGCGCGAGGCGCCGTCGCCGATGAACTCGTCGCGGAACGGGAAGCTCGGCAGCTCGAGGGCAAGGGTGCCGAGCAAGGCCGAGAAGATCGCGATCCAGAGCCACGCGATCACGATCTGGCGGCCGCGCTTGTCGCGATCGGCGTAGCCCGCGAGCCACACCGCGAAGATCACGACGTAGAAGGTGATGCTCGCGAACAGGAACCCGACGCCGATGCTGTAGGCCGCCGCAAAGCTCAGCACGTTGAGGATCACGAGTCCGGTGAGCGCGAACGCCACCGGCGCCGGCACGCGATCGACGCGGAACCGCCCGGTGACGATGGCGATCGCCATCACGATCGCGAACACGCCGTCCGGCGGGGCCGGCTCGATCTTCACGACGCCCGAGAGCAGGAACCCGAGGAACACGGCCGTCTCGTAGCGGGCGACCGACAGCGCGACGAGGAACAGCAGCCCCATGCCACCGGCGATCGCGAGCGGCAACGACGGCGCGATGTAGTCGAGCACCTTCACCGTCGCCGTGGCGACGAACAGCGCGATCCCGCCGAGCATCACCGCGGCAAGGCGGCTCATGCGCGACGGCTGCCACGCCGACGGCGCGCGCTCTTGGAGGATCGGGGAGGTGGTCATCGCTGGCCGGGGACCATGCGGCGCATCAGCGCCCAGGTCGCGCCCTGCCGACGGTACTCCAGCGCCAGGAGGACGACCGCATAGACGCACCCGCCGACGAGCACCGACGGGATGAGATCGTCGCGGAACGGCAGCACCGCGGCGGCCATCACGGCCGCGGCGACGGTGCTCGTCGAGATGAACCCGAGCAGGATCGTCGGCCCGGCCGCCTTCACGGCGAGACGCAGCGAGAGCAGAGAGAGCACCGACTCCGTCGCGAGCGCCGCCCAGGCCGCGCCCGGCGCGCCGTGTGTCGGCACGAGCGCCACGACGATCGCGACGCTGAAGATCGCGGAGATCGCCATCACCTCGACCGTGCGGCGGCCCGGCAGGTGGCTGAGCGCGACGAGCCCGGCGATATGGCCGACGCCGTAGATCACCGACGCCGCGGCGAGGTAGGGCAGGTAGCTCGCGGCGGGCAGCGCCGCCGACGTGTAGATCGTCTTCAGGATCGGCGCGGCGCACAGCCCGAGCAGCACGGCGATCGGCAGCAGCAGCGCCAGCACGAGCTCGATGCCCGAGCGGGTGATCACCTCCAGCGACGGCTCGCCCTCCGCCGACACCTCGCCCCGACGCGAGCGCGCGACGAGCGGCAGCACTGACGCCGCGATCGACCACGGCAGGAAGAGCGTCGCCTCGAGCAGCTGGTAGCCGGCTCGGTACTCGCCGGCGATCGCGTCGCCTGCGGTGAGGAAGAGCAGGATGAACCCGAACCGGAACGTGATCTGCCCGAACACCTCCTGCAGGCCCCACGGTCCCGAGCGGCGGAGCAGCGGCAGCCACGTACGGGGGTGGCGATCGAGCGCGGCGGGCGGCTGCCCGTAACGGGAGCTCAGGATCCACCAGCCGATACCCACGCCGACGATCGCAGCGAACAGGCTCGCCGCGCCGACGGCCAGGATCCCGCCGCCCAGCAGGAGGATCACGATGCCGACGATCGCGCTGAACACCTTCACCGGCAGCGCCGCGAGGAAGAAGTCCTCCATGCGCTCGCGGGCCATGAACACGTTCTGGGCCGTCGCGCCGATCAGCGTCGCTACGAGCGAGAGGCCGAGGATCAGCGTCAGCGACGAGACGGTGCCCCAGCCCTGGTCGATCGAGACGAACAGCGTGCCGACGACGGCGCACAGCAGGCCGACCACGAGCTTGAAGCTGTTGAGCTTCGGGACGAGGTTGGCGGTCTGGTCGTTGTCGATCGCGATCTCCCGCAGCATCAGGCGGTCGAGGCCGAAGCCGGCGATCGGCCAGTAGAGCTGGCTCACGGCGAGCGCGAAGCCGAACTGCCCGGCCGCGTCGGTGCCGAGCTTGATGAACATCACCGAGGTGAGTGCGAGCGTCGCGAACTTGCCGAGGATCTCGGCGGCGGCCCGCAGCGCGGTGTTGCGGGCGACGCGATGCGCGGGGGGCGGTGCGGTCTCGAGCTGGTCGGCGGCGCTCAAAGGGTGGGTGCCGGACGGGGGATCAGCACCGCTGGAGTATGCACCGCGAGGTCGTCGAACGCGGCGGATGGACGATGTTCGGCAAGCCATCGCCTGGCAGATTCGAGCTCTGGAGGCCGCAGGTCGGCGTGGTGCGCGTCGGAGGCGATCACGTCCACGAGCCCTCCGTCGAGCATGTCGAGCGCCGCCTGCTGGGCGGTGCGCCCGTACCGGCCGGTGAAGGCGCCGGCCGTCACCTGCGCGTGCGCGCCCGCGTCGACGAGCGCCCGCAGCGAGGCGTAGTCGGCCTGGAAGAACGGGATCCGCTCCGGGTGGGCGAGCAACACGGGCACGCCGCGCTTCAGAAGGTCGTGGACGATCCAGGTGGGATCGCCACCGACCTCGCGTTGGGGCAGCTCGACGAGCAGGGGGCCGGTGCCGCCGAGGCGCAGCGCCTGGAGCTCGGTCTCGGGCATGTCGAGGAGCGCGTCGACCGCCACCTCCGAGCCGGTCAGCACCTGCAGCGGCACCTCGTGAGCGGCGAGGAGGCGCTGGAGTGCGTCGAACCGGGCCGTGAGCTCGTGGAGCGGGGTGGCGAAGCGTACGGTGCGGTGGGGCGTTGCGGCTACCGTCCCGACGCCGTCGGCGACGAGCGCGCGGGCGAGGGCGAGCGTCTCCTCATCGGTCCGCGGACCGTCGTCGAGGGCAGGCAGCAGGTGGCAGTGGAGATCGACTCGCACACTCATCGGATCGGCAGCGCGCGGCGATGCTTGCGCGCCGCCGTCGCAACCGCACGCTTCGCCCCGCGCACGCGTGCCCCTGCCCCGGCGCGGCTCACGGCCTCCCTGGCGTCGATCAGACCTGCGCCGTAGTCGTCGTCGCGACCGGTCGGGCCCAGGTCGCGCGTCGCCCGGACGAGGTACGCGGCGAGCAGGTCGGGGCTCGGATGGCGGCCGATGATCCGGCTCCCGAGCACCAGTGCAGCTACGCCCGTCACGTGCGCGGCGGCCATCGAGGTGCCGTAGTAGTCGAGCGGCACGCCGAGGTCGGTCGTTGTGCCGGGGCGCATGAGGGTGATCTGGGCGATCGGCGGGGCCGGCTGGCCGGGCTCGCAGCGGCCCTTGGTGTCACCCGAGTGGTCGGTGCCGCCGCCGGGGGCGACGAGGGCGAGTTCCGAGCCGGAGTTCGAGAACGTCGAGCGGCAGCCGCGGGCCGTCGTCGCGCCGACGGCGAGGACCGAGGCCGCGCGCGCGGGATAGGCGAGGCGGCTCGTCCCGTCGTTGCCCGACGAGCTGACGACCAGGATGCCGGCGCGGCGGGCGGCATCGACGGCATCGATCACCTCGGGGATGTCGGCGGCCGTCGTCGTCACCGGGAAGTCGACGGAGAGGTTGATGAGGTCGACCTCGCGGCGGATCGCGTACCGGATGCCCCGAGCGATCGCGAGCACGTCGCCGGAGTCGCGGTCATCGAGCACCCGGATCGGGACGATCTGCGCGCGGTAAGCGAGGCCCGTGAGTCCGGTGTCGTTGTCGGTGTCGGCGGCGATCGTCGAGGCGACATGCGTGCCGTGCCCGGATTCGTCGTCGGGAAAGCGGTCCTGGTCGACGAAGTCGTAGCCGGGGAGCACGCGGGACGGGTCGATGTCGGGGGAGCGGCGGTAGGCGCCGGCGTCGCGGTAGGCGAGGCCCGAGTCGACGACGGCCACCTTCACCTTGTTGCCGCCCGCCGTGGCCGACGACCGGCGCCGCAGTACGTCCCAGGCCTCGGTCGCCTTCACGCCCCAGCGGCCGACGAAGTTCCACTGCAGGCTCGTCCAGCCGATGTCGCCGACGTGGTCGTTCGGGATCCAGCCCTTCAGGCCCGACGGCGGCGCGAGCGCGGCGGACGCCGGCACGCTGATGGCGGGAGTGGTGGGCGCCGGTGTGGTGGCGGCGGGGGTCGTCGGGGTGGTGGCGACCTCCTGCGCGCCCGTGGCTCGGCTGCCGGCGGCGGTGGCGATGAGGTTCGCGCCGACCGTCTTGAAGAGATCCGTGCGCGTGCGCAGCGCCTTGGCGAGCGCGACGGGGTCCTGCCCGGCGCCGACCTTCACCCGCTGCAGCTGGCCAGTCGCCTTGAAGCGCACGAGGAGCTCGCGATCGCGGACCGCAGGAGCGGCGGTTGCCGCGAGTCCGCTGCTGGTCGAGGCTGCCGCGGGCGCCGCGGTGTTCGCGTGCGCCCCCGCCACGAGGAGCGGCAGGGCGGTCGCCGCGGCCAGGCCGGCGACGAGAGCAGGTGTGCGGCGCAACGCCATCACCTCCATTGAACACCGGTATGGCCGCCGAGGTTGCAGCGGCGATGGCTGCGGCGGCGCCAGGTGTGGGCAGCATGCGCGGGACGACCGGATCCGCCCGATGGCGTCCACCGCGGCCGGGCCGGATCGGCGGTCCCGAGCGAGTGAGCGCGAGGGGCGCGGAGGGCGGACCGGTCGGGCGTGAGAGGGGACTCCGCGCCGACCGGTCCGGGGCGCGAGGGACGAACCACCCTCGCGCTGATGCCCGCGCTATGGCGCCCCGTTCAACGGGAGCTGCGTGCTGTGCGCTGCGCCTCGCACGTCCGCTGCGCCACCGCTGATCCTCGATGGAGCAGGGCTCCACCTCCGGTCATCGGCGGCCCATCGAACGCACGATTCACAACGCACAGCAGCCACACCTCCCATTGAACGAGCCGCTACGCGACGGTGGCGGGGGTGCCGCCCTGCCGTTTGTCGCGAAGGAGGGACGCCACCACACCGATGCCGAGGATCACGGCGACCCCGAGCAGCGAGTACATCGGAGGCAGCTTGCCGACCACCTCTGCGAGACCCATCTTGATGGCGATGAAGATCAGCAGCACCGCCAGGGCGGCGTTGAGGTAGTAGAGCCGCTCGACGAGGTGGGCGACGAGGAAGAACAGCGGCCGCAGGCCCAGCAGCGCGAACGCGTTGGCCGCGAACACGATGTAGGTGTCGGTGGTGATCGCGAGGATCGCCGGCACGGAGTCGACGGCGAAGATGATGTCGACCACGGCGATGGTCAGGAACGCCGCGCCGACGAGCGTGAGGGCGCGCTTGCCGTTCTGCTTGACGGTCATGTGATGGCCGTGGTCGCCCTCAGCGATCCGCAGGCGCTTCTTGATGCCCTCGACGAGCTCCGCCTCGCTGTCATGGCTGTTGCGGTTCCTCCAGAGCCGGATGCCGGTCCACAGGAGGATCAGCGCGAACGGGATGCTCAGCCAGGCGGCCTGGTGGAGGGCCGCAGCGCCCGCGAGGATGAAGAAGAAGCGCAGCACGAGCGCGAGCAGGATGCCGAGCGTCAGCACCCGCGGCCGGGCGATCGCGCTGATCGCGAACGCGTCCATCACCACGAGGAACACGAACACGTTGTCGAGGCTCAGGCTTCGCTCGACCACGTAGCCGGCGAGGTAGGCCGTCGCCTGCTCGCTCGTGCCGAACGCGTAGATCGGTGCGGCGAACGCGACGGCGATCAGGATCCACACGACGCTGGCGATGCCAGCCGCGCGGTTGCTCATCCCGCCGTCGTCGCGCTTGCTCTTGAACACGAGCAGGTCGACGGCGAGCAGGACGACGATGCCGAGCAGCAGGCCGCCCCAGGCGAGCGCGTCAGCGGTGGGGCCGATCGACTCGGTGATCGAGGCGTCGAGCATGGGGAGTACGGGCAACACAGGTTCCTTCGCGTGGGAGTCGCGAAGGTTTTCCTGGCCAGCTCACGCTGGCTCCCGGGGCCGGGCGGGCGATATGCGCCTGCCGTGCTGACGACCGTCGGGCTAAGAGGTACTTCCCTTCTCGCTGGAGGCTAGCAGGACGGGCCGGCGCGTCCAGCCACTGTCCGTGCAGCGAGCGAGGGGTGCCGGCGGGGGCGGGTGGTTCCGGTCGGCTCTCGTTCGCCGGATCGGCTTCGCTCGCCTGGCGGCTCGCTGCGCCGATGCGGCTCAGTCAGTTCGCCTCTCCGGAACCACCCACCCCCGGCTGGTCGGCGGTTGGTTTGCACGGGCGAGGCTCGACGCGTCGGGCCGAACTGCCTACTCGGGCGCTGCGGGTCTTCTGGGAGTCGGCTTCGGTGGTGTGACTGAGAGGATGGGCGTGTGGATGACGAGCGCTGGATGCGTGAGGCGATCGCTGAGGCTCGGGTGGCCGAGGCGCACGGCGACGTGCCGATCGGGGCCGTGGTCGTTGTCGGTGACGAGGTCGTCGCGCGCGGGCGCAACGAGCGCGAGGCGGGTCAGGATCCGACGGCCCATGCCGAGGTGCTCGCACTGCGGGCGGCCGCGAAGGCCATCGGCGACGGCTGGCGGGTGACGGGCGCGACGCTCTACGTCACCCTCGAGCCGTGCACCATGTGCGCCGGGGCAATCGTGCTCGCGCGCGTGCCGCGCGTGGTGTTCGGCGCCTACGACCCCAAGGCCGGCGCCGCAGGCAGCGTGCTTTCCGTTCTCGATCGCCCCGAGCTCAACCACCGTCCGGAGGTGGTCGGCGGCGTGCTCGAGGCCGAGTGCGGCGACCTGCTCCGCGCGTTCTTCCGCGCCCGCCGCTGAACGGGCTCCCCGGCAGCCTGTGACGTTTTCGTCGCAAAGGACGAACGAAAACGTCACACGCTCGGCCCGGTTCGATGCTGCGTCCGCCGGCCCGACGAGGGTGACGGCCGTCCGCTAACCTCGACCTCCCGTCCGTCGCCCGCGTGCGACGGCCTCATTGGAGGGGTGCCGGAGTGGCTGAACGGGGCAGTCTCGAAAACTGTTGTAGGGGTAACCCCTCTACCGAGGGTTCGAATCCCTCCCTCTCCGCCAGATACGCGAAAGCCCCCGCAAGGGGGTTTTTGCGTATCTGGGTGACGGCCGGGCGGCCTCGACAAGCTGCTCGGCAGGTTTGCGCGGTGAACCTCCCGCCGGCCCGGCAGTCGCGGATGATTCCTGCCGGTCAACGATTTCAATGGCTTGTGTTT
>JAGIBJ010000002.1 GCA_017744415.1 Solirubrobacteraceae bacterium | reverse complement strand
CGCCTGCTGAGCTGGGGCACCACCCTCACGTGCACCGACGTCTCGACGGGCATCATGCAGCTCGTTCGCCGCGGCGCGCGCGTGATCAACCTGTCGCTCGGTTTCGACCAGGAGTGCAGCGTGCTCGAGTCGGCCGTGCAGTTTGCGTACGCGAACGGCGCCACGGTGGTGAGTGCGAGCGGGAACGACGCCGACAAGGGCAACCCGCTCTCGTTCCCCGCCTCCTACGAGCACGTGATCACCGCCGCTGCGATCACGCCGTCGCTCACCGTCGCGTCGTTCTCGAACTACGACGACTACGTCGACGTCGCCGCCCCAGGGGTCGCAGTGCCGGTCGACGTGCCCCTGCGCTGGGACGACAAGGACGGCACCGCCGAGGGCCGCACCACCGTGAGCGGCACGAGCTTCGCCTCGCCCTACGTCGCCGGTGGCGTCTCTTGGATCGTCGGCGCGCGGCCGGAACTCGACGCGAGCCAGGTCGCTGCGATCCTCCGCGCGAGCACGCGCGATCTCGAGCAGCCGGGCTGGGACCCGTACACGGGCTACGGACTCCTGCAGATCACGAACGCGCTGGCGGTGCCGACACCCCCGAAGGACCTTCTGGAGCCGAACGACTCGCCGGCGTACGTGCGACCCGCCGGCAAGGGCACGTTCTCGAAGACCCCGATCTGGACCGGTGGCCCGAAGGTGACGGTGCGCGCCACCGGCGACAGCGCCGACGACAACATCGACGCGTATCGCGTCAAGGTGCCGGCCGGCAAGCGGATCAAGGTGCAGCTGCAGCCGAGCACCGGTCGGGCGGATCTCTTCGCGTTCGACCAGAGCGTCCGCAGCTTCCTGCGGTCCACACCGATCGACGCGTCGACCCGCTCCGGCACACGCACCGACACCATCTGGATCCGCAACACGGGGAAGTCGGCGCGGTTCGCGTTCATCGTCGTGAACACGACCGGGCCCGAGGACCAGCGCGGGCTGTCCGAGTACGGGCTCTCGGTCCGCCGGGACTAAACGCCCGCAGCGAAGGGTGTCGCGGGCGTTACGCCCATGACTGCGGGCCGGCCCAGGCTCGGCGTGCGTGACTGCGGTCACCAATGTGGACAAATACGGAATCGGTGTCCAACGCGCTTTACAAATGGCGCGCCCGTGTCCTACACTCGTGAAACTTCCGGTGGGCCGCACCGTTCTCGCCTACCGACCGCACTGCGAAACCTGGAGAGCACGAGCATGTCCGCCACGCACGCCGGCAACCTGGACGACGGCGTTGAAGCCATCGCCCCGGACTGGAAGGACGGCAAGCGCTACGCCTGGCTGCTGGGCCTCGCGGTGCCACTCATCCCGTTCGCCGCGTACCTGCTCGTCGAACTGACGGGCCTCGGCGTCTTCTGGTGGTTCGGCCCGGCCTTCATCTTCGGCCTCATGCCGCTGATGGACAAGATCGGCGGCGACGACACGAGCAACCCGCCCGAGTCGGTGATCAAGTGGCTCGAGAACGACCACTACTACCGCTGGTGCACCTACCTCTTCATTCCGATCCAGTACGCGGCGACGATCTTCTCCGCCTGGATGTGGTCGCGCGGCACACTCTCCACGATCGAGGCGATCGGCCTCGCGGTGAGCCTCGGCTGCACCAACGGCATCGCGATCGCCGACGCTCATGAGCTCGGCCACAAGCGCGAAGCCCTCGAGAAGTGGCTCGCCCGCATCGCGCTCGCCCCGAGCTTCTACGGCCACTTCATGATCGAGCACAACCGCGGCCACCACGTGCGCGTCTCGACGCCTGAGGATCCCGCCAGCTCGCGCCTCGGCGAGAGCTTCTACCGCTTCCTTCCCCGCACGGTGGCGGGCAGCCTGAAGTCGGCCTGGCACCTCGAGGCCACGCGCCTGCGCCGCGCCGGTAAGTCGCCGTTCACCCTGAAGAACGACATCATCAACGCGTGGGCGCTGAGCATCGTCCTCTGGGGCGGCCTGCTGATCGCGTTCGGCCCGAAGATCGCTCCGTACCTGCTACTGCAGGGCGTGATCGCCTTCTCGCTGCTCGAGGTCGTCAACTACATCGAGCACTACGGCCTCCTGCGCCAAAAGCTCGAGGACGGGCGGTACGAGCGGTGCCAGCCCGTGCACAGCTGGAACGCCAACCTCGTCGCCAGCAACGTGTTCCTCTACCACCTGCAACGTCACAGCGACCACCATGCGCATCCGCTGCGCCGTTACCAGGTGCTCCGCCACTTCGATGACGCTCCGATCCTCCCCACCGGCTACGCCGGCATGATCGTCCTCGCCATCGTGCCGCCCGTCTACTTCCGGATGATGAACCAGCGCGTCGTCGACCACTACGGCGGCGACGTGACGAAAGCCAACATCCAGCCCTCGGCCCGCAAGCGCCTGATGCGCAAGTACGGCAGTGGCGGCCAGGGCGGGAGCAGCCCCTCGTCGTCCGTTCCGTCGGCCGCGTAGTCCGCCTGGCGATCTTGCAGACTGCGTCCATGGCGAAGTACGAGTGTCCGGAATGCGGCCGAATCTACGACGAGGAAGCGGGCGATCCGCGTGAGGGATTTGCACCAGGCACCCTCATCGCCGACTTCCCGCCCGACTGGACCTGCCCCGACTGCGGCGTCCGCGATGCCGTCGACTACGTCAAGGTCGAAGGCTAGGCGCACCGGTAACGTCAGTGGGCAGGTGTCGACCGCCCGCTCCACGTACCAGGCCGCTGCACGTCAGATGCTGCGCACGACCCTCCTCGGGTCGGCGCGGCAGCTGCTGCGTGAGCGCGCCTGGCCCGACATCACGATGAGCGACATCGCCACGTCGGCAGGCGTGAGTCGCCAGACGCTCTACAACGAGTTCGGCTCCCGTTCCGGCTTCGTGCAGGCCTACCTGCTCTACGACGCCGATCGCATCCTCGCCGTCGTCGAGGAGGCCATCGAGGCCAGCGGCGGCGACCCCGCCACCACGCTCGAGGTTGCGTTCGGCGCGTTCCTCGAGACGATCAGCGAGGATCCCCTCGCGGCCAGCGTCCTCGCCGGCACCGACTCCGACGGGCTGCTCACCCTCGTCACCACCCGAGGCGAACCCGTCCTCATGATCGCCGGCTCCCGGCTCGGCGCTGCCATCCAGGCCATGTGGCCCGCGGCCGCCGCCGACGACGTCTCGATGCTCAGCACCGAGCTCGTGCGCCTCGCCCTGAGCCACGCGATGCTGCCCCAAGGCGATCCCGCCGTGGCCGCCAAGCGCGTCGCGGCGCTGCTCACGCCATTCGCCGAGCAGGCGCTGGCGAAGCGCGACTCGTAGAGGTGCGGCGTCTTGCGCGCGTTTCGGTGCTGCGGGCCGCGCCGGCCAAACTTTCGGCGGTGCCCGAAATGACCCCACAACGACACTGGGCCGCGTGAACGCGGCCCAGTGTCTAGGGGGAATGTTGCTCTCGACGCTCGGTCACTCAACGGCCTCTGGCCGGCGGGTGCTCTGAAGGTGTCGGGCGGTCGCGGCACGCCGTCGAACGGCGATCGCAACTAGAGGCGGCGGAAACCCATGGTTGCTTCCTCTCAGCGGGGTGGGGGTGGGTCGCTGGCGGCGGTGACACGTAGCCGACAGCGGCATTTCGGAGGGGGGAGGACTGCACGCCGTCTCCCGGTGACGGAGGCGGCGCAGACATGTCAGTGGCGGCGGAACGACATCACGCGACTCCTGGACGGCTTGCTTCGGCGGGGAGGACGGGGAGCGAGAAGGTTGGGCGGCTGGCGCGGCGGCGGAGCATGTAGCCCGTGAGCAGCACACCGACGACGATCGCCGGTGCGATCGCCGGGACGAGCAGCACGACGCGCGGCGAGTACGAGACGGCAAGTGCGCCACCGACGACGAACCCGAGGCCCGGCGCCGCCGTAGCGACCGCCTCGAGCCGACTTGCGACGCTGGACTCGCGTCCCCGCGGGGCGCGCTCCATGACGGCGGTCGAAAGTGCGGCCCAGTCGATGCCGTTCGCGACGCCACCGAGTGCCGAGCATGCGATCGCGAACGCCAGCGTCGGGGCGACCGCAAGGCCGAGGTGAGCGACCGCGCTCAAGGCCATCGCCCCGGCGAACACCTTCAGCATCGGCCGATCCGCAACGCTGGCGAAGATCGCGGCGCCGGCGATCATCCCGATGCCCCAGCTCGTGAGTAGGGCCGCGTAGCCGCCGACACCACTGTCGAAGCCGTGCTGGACGTACGCAAGCAGCACCGGCTCATCGACCGAGAGCGCCGCGATGATGAAGCCGGTGAGCAGGAGCAGCGGCGTGATGCCCACCGCGGTCGAGCGGTCGGCCGACCGCAGCTGCGCGACCTCGTCATCGGCCGCGGTGTCGTTTGCCCGCGCGATCGGAGCGATGAACGCCATGACACCGGTCACGACGAGGCTGATACCGACGACCAGCAGTGCGCGTTCGACGTTCGCGACCGCGACGAGTCCAGCAGCAAGCGCGGGACCCACCATCGACGTCGCCCCGCGGATGGCATTGAGCAGTGCGTTGCTCGCGCGGAACTCGTGACCCCGAGCCACCTGGGCCAACCCGGCGCGGAGCTGCGATCGGACGATCGCTGCCGCGCATCCGATGATCAGGGCCGCCGCGTAGACCGGAGCCGCCGTGACGGCGAGTGCGACGACCGCGGCACCCTGCAGCACGAAGCCGGTGCCGAGCGCGTGGCGAACCGCCCAAGCATCGGTGTGACGGCCGAAGACGAAGAGGAGCGCGGCCGGGACGACCTGGCTGCACACGAGCATCGTGCCGGCCGCGAACGAGCTGCCGGTGCGCTCGTACACCAAGACCATGAGGGCGACACCGAGCGCCCAGTCGAGCGTCGACGCGGAGCCGTACAACACGGCGACCCAGCGGATCGCGCGGTTCTTGAGGGCGGCTGACACCTCGCGGACAGTAGACGCCACACCGGACGCCCCCGGTCAAGTTGAGGACGCGTCAAGAACACTTGTCGAGGCGTCAGGCCTCCTGCGCTAGAGACGACACTTCAACGGTCACACATCGCCTCGGCATCGAGGGATGGGGTCCCCCGATCAAGCGGTCGAGCGCAGACCCAGAGCCCGGGCCGCGGCTGGGATCTCCGCGCCCGAGGTCGGCCCGAGGCGACCCAATGCCGACGGGTCTGCGAGCACGACCGCGAGGGCCGCGACCACCGCTGGGTCGAACTGCGTGCCGGAGCACCGCTCGAGCTCCATGCGTGCCTGCCGGTCCGTCCGAGCACGGCTGTAGCTTCTCTCGGTCGTCATCGCACTGTACGAGTCGCAGACGGTGATGATCCGAGCCTCGATCGGGATCTCGTCCCCGGCCAGGCCATCTGGGTAGCCGGTGCCATCCCACCGTTCGTGGTGCGCTCGCACGATCCGCCCGGCGTCGGTGAGGGCACCGCCGACGCGATCGAGCATCTCCTGCCCGTACTCCGGGTGTCGGCGCATGACGAGCCATTCAGCGTCGCTCAGGGCGCCCGGCTTGTTGATGATCTCGTTCGGCACGCGGAGCTTGCCGATGTCGTGCAGCAGAGCGCCGAACTCGAGGTCCCGCATCGCGCGCGGCGGAAGCCGCAGTTCGAGGCCGACGGCGACGGCGAGGTCGACGACTCCCTGCGTGTGCTCGCCGCCCGTGTACTGATGATCTGCCTCGAGGACGTCGCCCATGAGCTGGGCCGTGCCGCGGTAGGCGGACGAGAGCTGCACGGCTTGGTCGAGGCGGCTGCGTCGCTCGCGTGCGAACTCGCCGAGGACGAGCACGAGCGGGATCAGGCTCGCGATCGCCCATGGCGACTCGGCGGCGGCAATGGCGCCGAGGAAGCCGACCGGGGCGAGGGCGAGGTCGACGAGCCCGACCCATGCCAGCAGGCGCAGCTGGAGCTTGGGGTAGATGCCGTGCACGTACCAGCCGCTCACCAGAGCGATGAACAGGTCAACGACAAGGCTCGCGATCAGTGCCAGGGCGAAGGTACCGACCTCATCGACGCTGGCCTCGGGGCGCCCGACCACGGCGAAGACCAGCGCGGGACCGATGAGCGGCCATGCATCCGTCGCGCCCTGCAGCGTCCTTCCGAGCGAGGCACTCTGCTCCTCTTGCCAGCGCTCGATCAGACGCGCAACGGCAAAGACCACACCTCCGACGACGGTGAGCCATGCCGGGGGAACGCAGTACCAGAGTGGAATGAAGCCGATCACCAGCGGGCTGCTCGAGCCTGGGCCGATCTCAAACCTCACGAGGGCGGTCGTGACGCACGCGAGGAAGACCAGCGCCACCGTCAGCGGCGAGCCCCAGCCGTCGGTCGGGGCGAAGGCGAGCATGAGCACCGCCGGCAGCACGAACACGAGGTCGAGCTGGAGCTCGCGCGTCAGCCGGCGGCGTTCGGTGGTCCAGCGCCACACGCGGCCGTGCCGGTGCAGGTGCTCGAGGCCTGGGTCCAGCATCTCCCCCACGCGATCGACCAGCGTCCAGGGTTCTTCAGCGGGCGGCGGCCCGTCGGGGGACACAGCTGGTGCGACGGCGCGAGGAGGCGCTGGTCGGCTCTGCTGCGCGCTCCCCCACGAGGCGGCGTCGAAGTCGGAACTTCATCCTTTCGGCAGCCTCGTTGCGCATTCCGCGGGTGACTTTCTGCGCACTTTCGTTACTTCCTGCATGTGTTCCGGCACATTCCGCCGCCTACGCTTCCTCTTGTGACCGACCAGCCCTCGAGCCCCACCGCCACCGCGTCCGTCGACGACCGCGCCGCCGAGCTCCTCCGCGAGCTCGCAGGGCCAAGGGCTTCGTTCCGCGAGCACCAGCTCGAAGCCATCCGCGACCTCGCCGCCGACCGCGCCCGCGTGCTCTGCGTGCAGCGCACCGGCTGGGGCAAATCGGCCGTGTACTTCGTCGCCACCGCGCTGCTGCGTGAGCAGGGCGCCGGGCCGACGCTGATCGTCTCTCCCCTTCTCGCGCTCATGCGCAACCAGGTGGCGGCGGCCGAGCGGCTCGGGCTACGCGCGCACACCGTGAATTCGACCAATCGTGATGCGTGGAGCGAGATCCAGCGCCACCTCGAGGCCGACGACGTCGATCTGCTCCTCATCTCCCCCGAGCGCCTCAACCACCCCGGGTTCCGCAGCGAGATGCTGCCCGTGTTCGCCGAGCGGGTGGGGCTGCTCGTGATCGACGAGGCCCACTGCATCTCGGACTGGGGCCACGACTTCCGACCCGACTACCGCCGCATCCGCGACATGCTCGAGCGCCTCCCCGAGCGGGTGGCGGTGCTCTGCACGACGGCGACAGCCAACGACCGCGTCGTCGCCGACGTCACCGACCAGCTCGCCCTCGGCCACGACCGTGCGGCGCTGCGCTCCTATCGCGGCGGGCTGATGCGCGACAGCCTGCGCCTCGAGGTCGTCGAGCTGCCTGACAAGGCCCAGCGCCTGGCGTGGCTTGCGACGCACCTGCCGGAGCTCCCTGGGTCGGGCATCATCTACACGCTCACAAAGGGCGACGCGGAGACGGTGGCGAGCTGGCTCGCCGAGCAGGGCATCGCGGCAGCCGCGTACTCGGGCGAGACCGATCCGGCGGTGCGCGAGGACATCGAGCGCAAGCTGCTCGCGAACGAGCTCAAGGCCGTGGTCGCGACGTCGGCGCTGGGGATGGGCTACGACAAGCCGGATCTCGGCTTCGTCGTGCACTACCAGGCGCCCGGCAGCGTGATCGCGTACTACCAGCAGGTCGGACGTGCCGGCCGCGCCATCGACGGCGCCCAGGTGGTGCTGCTCCGCGGCGCGGAGGATCGCCGGATTCAGGACTACTTCATCACCCAGGCCTTCCCGCCTCGCGAGCGCGTGGAGCAGGTGCTCGCCGCGATCGCGGAGGGTGGCGACTCCGGCGCCGGGCTCAACGAGCTACTCGCGCAGGTGCGGCTCGGCCGCAACCGCCTGCTCGCGATGCTGAAGGTGCTCGACGTCGAGGGCGCTGTCGAGAAGAAGGGCAGCCGCTACGTCATGGGCGGCGAGCAGTGGGAGTACGACGGCGACCGCTACGACCAGGTGACGGCGCTGCGCCGACGTGAGCAGCAGGCGATGGCGAACTTCGGTGCCGACGGGCGCTGCCTGATGCGCGCGCTCGCCGAGGAGCTCGACGACCCCGCACCGGAGGACTGCGGGCGCTGTGCGGTCTGCACCCAGGCGAAGTGGGCTGACGAACTCGACCCCGCGCTTGCGCGCGCCGCCCAGCTCCACCTGCGCTCCCAGCCGCTCGACATCGAGGTCAAGAAGATGGCGCCGGACGCGAACGGGAGCATGCGCAGGATTCCCGAGGGCGTGCTGCCGGAGCTGGGGCGCGCGCTCGGGCGCCTCGGCGACTCGGGCTGGGACACGCTCGTAGAGGAAGGCGCCCGCACCGGGCGCTACCCGGACGAGCTGGTCGAGGGCGCGATCGAACTGATCCGCCGATGGAAGCCGCCGATCTCGTGGGTGACGGTGGTGCCGTCGGCGCGCAAGCCCGACCTGCTCAACGATCTCGGGGCCCGAATCGCAGCGGGGCTCGAGCTGCCGTTCGCCCCCGTCGTCGAGCGGGTGGCGGAGCGGGCGCGGCAACGCGAGATGGAGAACACGCCGGCGCAGGTGGCCAACGTCCGCGGTGCGTTCGCGGTCGCCGCGACGGTGCCCGACGGGCGGTGCCTGCTGATCGACGACGTGCGATTCAGCGGATGGACCCTCGCGATGGTCGCCGGGCAGATCCGTCAACGCGGCTGCGCGGCCGTGTATCCGTTCGCGCTGTCGACGGCGTACTGACCACCGGAAGGCCGTCACGACAGCGGCGCGCGACCGCCGAGCGGTCGCGTGCCGCTGTCGTGACGAAGGAGAGAGGGGGATTCGAACCCCCGAGCGGGTTGCCCCGCCACATGATTTCCAGTCATGCCCGTTCAGCCACTCCGGCACCTCTCCAGGCAGGCGGACAGAGTAGCGCGAGAG
>JAGIBJ010000001.1 GCA_017744415.1 Solirubrobacteraceae bacterium | reverse complement strand
GCCCGCGACTACGACCTCACGTGGGACGACATCCTCGCCCAGACGACCGACGGTGCCACCGTCGGCCGCCCCCACATCGCCGACGCCGCCTTCCGCCACCCGGCCAATGCCCAGCGCCTCAGGGAAGAAGGCATCGACGGCGACTTCAGCGACCTCCTCGTCGCCTACCTGATCGAAGGGAAGGCCGGGTTCGTCACGCGCACCTTCCCGACGGTGGGGGAGGCGATCGGAGTGATCCACGACGCTGGCGGCGTGGCCGTGTGGGCGCACCCGTTCTGGGACGTCGACGCCTTCGAGCGCGTCGAGGCGACGCTGCGGCGGTTCGCGGAAGCCGGCATCGACGGCGTGGAGGCGTTCTACATCGAGCACGACGAGGCCCAGACCCGCTTCGCTGTCGGTCTCGCTGAGGAACTCGGTCTCCTCACCACCGGCTCCGCCGACTTCCACGGCCCCGAGCACAAGCACTTCAGCCGCTTCCGCGCCTTCGAGCTCTACGGCCTGGAGCCCAACCTCGGCCCGATCGCGGCCGAGCTGAGTCGCTGAGCACGGAAACGCCGTGTGACAGCTGCGGCCGTCGCGAGATCGACCGGGGCGGTCGCGCTGCCGCGCTGGCCTGATGAGCGTGCGTTTGTCCGGGCGTGCGCACAGCGTTGTCCAAGAGGCCACAAGTGGCCGGTTGGTGACGGAATAGGCTGGCGGCCATGCAGCTCGGATTGATCGGTCTCGGGAAGATGGGCGGCAACATGGCCCGCCGCCTGCGTCGCGTCGGCGACATCGACGTGATCGCCTACGACCGGGATGCGGCTGCGGTTGCAGCGCTCGCCGAAGAGGGGGTGCGCGGCGCCGACTCGCTCGAGGCGCTGGTGGCCGGGCTCGACGCTCCGCGCTACGTGTGGGTGATGGTGCCCGCCGGCGCGCCCACGACTGACACGGTGAACGCCCTGGCCGAGCTGCTGGAGCCGGGCGACGTGATCATCGACGGCGGCAACAGCCGCTGGACGGACGACACGATCCGCAAGGAGGCGCTGGCGCCGAAGGGCATCGGCTACATGGACGTCGGCACCTCCGGCGGCGTGTGGGGCCTGCAGAACGGCTACTGCATGATGGTCGGCGGCGACGATCAGGATGTCGCGGGCCTCACGCCCGTGCTCGATGCGCTCGCCCCGCCCGTCACCGACGACGACGACAAGTCGGTGATCGGCGAGTTCGGCTGGGAGCACGTCGGCAAGACGGGCTCGGGCCACTTCGTGAAGATGGTCCACAACGGCATCGAGTACGGCCTCATGCAGGCCTACGCCGAGGGCTACGCGGTGCTCGCCGCCAACGACCCCGATCTCGACCTGGAGCGCGTCGCGCGGCTCTGGCAGCAGGGTTCCGTCGTCCGCTCCTGGCTCAACGAGCTGGCTGGCCTGGCGTTCGCCGCCGAGGGCTCGCAGATCGAAGCGCTCGAGCCCTACGTGAACGACTCCGGCGAGGGCCGCTGGACGATCGAGGCGTCGATCGACCTCGGCATCCCGACGCCAGTGATGACCCTCGCGCTGCAGGAGCGGTTCGTCTCCCGCGGCAACGCCGACTTCACCAACCGCATGCTCTCCGCCCTGCGCAATCAGTTCGGCGGCCACGAGGCGAAGCGCAAGGGGTAATCCCGTGACGAGCTCCACGCACCCCACCGAGCAGCCCGAGCCGAATCCCCTCTCCAAGGGCATCGGGCTCCTCCCGCCGCAACCCTCGGTGCTGATCGTCTTCGGCGCCGGTGGCGATCTCGCCAAGCGCAAGCTCCTCCCCGCCGTCGCCAACCTCGCGATGGACGGCACACTCCCGGATCGCTTCTCGCTCATCGGCGTGAGCCGCGAGACGATGACCGACGAGGAATTCCGCGAGATGGTGCGCGAATCGGTCGAGAGCTTCTCGCGGCGCGAGATGGACAAGGACGTGCTCGCCCGGCTGATCGAGCGCACGCACTACGTCGGCGGCGACGCGACGGCCGTTGGCACCATGCACCGCCTCGGCGGCAAGATCGACGAGGTGGCCGAGGGCCAGGCGATCGACCGGCTCTACTACCTCTCGATGGCGCCGCGGTTCTTCGCGCCCGTCATCGAGGCGCTCGGCGAGGCGCGGCTCATCACCCGCACCGACACCCACAGCCGCATCATCGTCGAGAAGCCGTTCGGCACCACCCTCGACGAGGCCGCCGAGCTCAACCACCGGCTGCTCTCCGTGCTCGACGAGAGCCAGATCTACCGGATCGACCACTACCTCGGCAAGGAGACGGTCCAGAACATCCTGGCGCTCCGCTTCGCCAACCACGTGCTCGAGCCGATCTGGAACCGCGACCACGTCGAATCGGTGCAGATCACGGCCGCCGAGGATCTCGGCATCGGTTCGCGTGCGGCCTACTACGACGCCTCGGGCGCCCTGCGCGACCTCATCCAGAACCACCTCCTGCAGCTCGTCACGCTCGTCGCGATGGAGCCACCCGCGCGGTTCAGCGCCGACGACATCCGCGCCGAGAAGGCCAAGGTGCTGCGTGCGGTCAACATGCCGCCGGACGACCAGATCGATACGATCGCGGTGCGCGGCCAATATGGCCCGGGCCTCATCAGCGGCGAGCCGGTGAAGGCCTACCGCGACGAGGACGACGTCGCCGACGACTCCCGCACCGACTCGTTCGCGGCGATCCGCCTCGACATCGGCACCTGGCGCTGGGCCGGCGTTCCGTTCTACATCCGTACCGGCAAGCGCCTGCCGCGCAAGCTCACCGAGATCGCGATCAAGCTCAAGCCCGTGCCGATGGCGGCGATCGAGGGTGTGCGCGGCGCCGATCCCAACGAGCTCGTGCTCACGATCCAGCCCGATGAGCGCGTCACATTGCGCCTGCTCGCCAAGGTGCCCGGCCCCGGGATGAACCTTCGCCCGGTCACGATGGACTTCTCCTATGGCGCCGCGTTCCTCTCGCAGTCGCCCGAGGCCTACGAGCGGCTCATCACCGACGCGATGCGCGGCGATCCGACGCTCTTCACCCGCGACGACGAGATCATGGCCCAGTGGGACATCATCGACCCGATCCTGCGCCACTGGCAGAAGGAGTCGACGGCGCCGCCGGAGACGTACGAGGCCGGTACCCAGGGGCCGCAGACCCAGGACCGCATCCTCATGCCCGGCGACCGCTGGCGGATCATCTGAGGCTGGCCGATGACTGACGCCATCACGCCTCACGAAGACCTCCCCGAGGGGATCGCTGGTCGCGCGATCGACGCGCGCTGGTCGTCCGACGACACCGATCCCGAGCACATCGCGGCCGCGCTCCGCCACCTGGAGACCACCCGCACCGCCGATGGCTCGAGCGTCGCGCCGGCGCGTGCGCTCACGCTCGTGGTGATCGTCGACCTCGAGCACGACGACGACGTGCGCCTGCAGCTCAAGAAGCTCGGGCCGCAGCGTGCCTCCCGCACGATCGTGATCCGTCGCCACCCCGAGCGCACCACGCTCGGCGGCCGCTGCGCGGTGATCCAGGACGACACGATTGGCCACGGCCTGCGCGAGACCATCGTGCTCGACGTGGGCCCGGACGACGAGCTCGACCTCGACGGCATCCTCGATCCACTCGTGATCACCGACGTGCCGAGCGTCGCGTGGGTGCCCTACGGCGACCCACGTCACCTGCTCCTGCTGCGCAGCGTGATCCAAACCGTGATCATCGACGGCGACCGCGCCACCTCGGTGCGCGAGGCGCTCGACGATGCGCGGGCGCTGCGCGAGAGCGGCATGCGCACGATCGACATGGCCTGGCTGCGGTCGGTGGCCTGGCGGGTGCGGCTCGCCTCGCTCGCCGAGACCCCGCAGTTCCGCGAGCGGCTGCGCAGCATCGAGCGGCTCGAGATCCTCGCGCGGCCCGACAGCCTCTACGGCGGCGCGCTGCTCGCCGGCTGGCTCGCGACGCGCCTCGGCTGGCACGCCGGCCCACCGCTGCTCGACAGCCACCGCCAGCGGGTGGTGGCGCAGCTGGTTGACGCCGAGCAAGAGCTGCCCGGCTTGGCCGGCCTCAAGCTGCAGTTCCGCGACGGCGCCTCGCGCCGCCTCTCGCGAGGCCCCGGCGGCCTGCGCATCACCGACACCGATGTCGCGGGCGTCACGCGCGAACGCACCGTGCTCGGCGCCTCGCGTGGCGGCAGCGGTCTGCTCCCGAGCGCGCTGCGGCAGGTGCTCCTCCCCGATGAGCTCGACGAGGAAGTGCTCCTCGCCACCGCCGCGCTCGATCGCGCGCGCGTGCTCACCCACGTCGCGCCCACCGTCACGCCATGAAGAACGGCGAACCCCAGCTGGTGGTGGTCGCCGATCCGGCGGCCGTGGCCTCCCTCGCGGCCGAGCTGGTGCTCAGCGCTGTCGATCGCGCGCTCGAGGAGCGCGGTGGGCGCTGCGACCTCGCCCTCGCGGGCGGCACCACGCCCGGCCTGCTCTACGACGAGCTCACCAAGCAGCGCATGGACTGGACGGGCGTGCATCTCTGGATCGGCGACGAGCGTTGCGTGCCGCACGACCACCCCGACAGCAACGTGCGCCTGGCCTACGAGCGCCTCCCCGCGCCCGGCGCCGTGATGCACGTGCCGCCGCCCGAAGGCACGCCGGAGGTGCGGGCCGCCGCCTACGCGGCGCAGCTCAAGAACTACGTGCTCGATCTCGTGCTGCTCGGGCTCGGCGAGGATGCCCATACGGCGTCGCTCTTCCCCGACAACCCAGGGATCGACGACCCAAGGCCGATCGTCCCGGTGCACGACGCACCCAAGCCGCCGCCGGAGCGGATCTCGCTCGGCCTCGGCGTGCTGAGCGCCGCGAAGCAGCGGATCTTCCTCGTCACCGGAGCCGGCAAGCGCGACGCGCTCAAGCTGATGCTCGGCGAGCCCAGCAGGCACGCGCCCTCCTCCCTCCTCCCGGCGGCCGGCACCACGGTGCTCGCCGACCGCGACGCCCACAGCTGAGCCGCGCCCGCGACCACTTGGGCGTGACCGGGACACGATCGGGGTCAGCGCCACAGTCATGTCCCGCTCGGCGCCGCGCTCCCGGACGATTGTTTGCAGCGGTAGAGAGCGGAATTTAGTCCCTGCTAAATTTCTCAGGGTGCAGTTGATCCACGATGCCCCGAGCTCGGCCGAGCGCGCCCTGCCCGGCGAGGCGCGGGTGAACGAGGCGGCGCTCGCCTCGCTCGACGCCCCCGAGGGTCGTGGCATCAAACGGATCCTCCCGTTCCTCGGGCCGGCGTTCATCGCGTCGATCGCCTATGTGGATCCCGGCAACTTCGCGACGAACATCTCCGGCGGCGCGCAGTTCGGCTACACGCTCCTGTGGGTGATCGTCACCGCCAACCTGATGGCCATGCTCGTGCAGGCGCTGAGCGCGAAGCTCGGCATCGCCACCGGCCTCAACCTCCCGGAGATGTGCCGCCGCCAGTTCGGCAAGCGCACGCGCGTGGGCCTCTGGATCCAGGGCGAGCTCTCCGCGATGGCCTGCGACCTCGCCGAATTCCTCGGCGCGGCCATCGCCATCAACCTGCTGTTCGGCATCCCGCTGCTCCCCGCCGCCCTGATCACGGCGGTGATGACGTTCGCGATCCTCGCGATGCAGCAGCGCGGGGTACGCAAGTTCGAATCGCTGATCACCGGCTTCGTGATCGTGATCGTCCTCGCGTTCGCCGCGCAGGCGTTCCTCGCCAAGCCGGCCGCCGCCGACATCGTCGGCGGCCTCGGCCCGGCGTTCGACGGCAAGGAATCGGTGCTGCTCGCCGTCGGCATCCTCGGCGCGACGGTGATGCCGCACGTCATCTACCTCCACTCCGCGCTCACGCAGCGACGCGTGATCGGGCGCACCGCGGCCGAGAAGAAGAAGATCTTCCGGTTCGAGGTGATCGACATCGTCATCGCCCTCGGCCTCGCTGGGCTCGTGAACGCGAGCATGCTGATCACGGCCGCCGCGGTGCTCCATGGCACTCCGCTCGCCGGCGCCGGTGAAGACCTCACCCAGACGGCCGATGCCCTCGGCACCGCGCTGGGCTCCCACGCCGACATTCTCTTCGGCGTCGCGCTGCTCGCCTCCGGCATCTCGGCCTCGAGCGTCGGCACGCTCTCCGGCCAGGTGATCATGGAGGGGTTCCTGCACCGCACGATCTCGCTCTGGATCCGCCGCGGCATCACGATGTTGCCGGCGATCGCGGTGATCGCGGCGGGTGTGAACCCCACCGACGCCCTCGTGATCAGCCAGGTGGTGCTCAGCTTCGGCATCCCCGCGGCGCTCGTCCCGCTGCTGATGTTCTGCGCGAACCGCGACCTCATGGGCGACCTGGTGAACAAGCCCGCGACGACCTTGGTCGCGGGACTGATCGCATCCGTCATCATCGTCTTGAACGTCGTCCTCCTGCTCTTGACCTTCGGGATCGTGTAGGCGACGCTCACGCCTCGGGCCACGCCCGCCGCCCGTCCAACGCCCGTGACCGATACGCCTCCCACCGCGTGACTCAGTCCCCGCCCAACCCAGACGACCACTCCACGGCCGTCGAGAACTACGCCAAGGCGATCTTCAGCCTGCAGGCGGAGGGCACCGCCGTGCGCACCACCGATCTCGCCGAGCGGCTCGAGATCAAGCCGGCATCGGTCTCCACGATGCTGAGCCGCCTCGAGACGGCCGGGCTCGTCGCGCGTGAGCCCTACCACGGGGTGCGCCTCACGACCGACGGCGAGCGCGTCGCGCTGCGCGTGATCCGCCGCCACCGCCTCCTCGAGCTCTTCCTCGCCGAGGCGCTCGAGCTCCCGTGGGACGTGGTGCACATCGAGGCCGAGCGGCTCGAGCACCACGTGAGCCCGCGCGTCGAGGCCGCCATCGCGGCGCACCTCGGTCACCCGACGCACGATCCGCACGGCGACCCGATCCCGACCGAAGCGCTCGAGCTGCCCGTCGCCGACGGCGTCGCGCTCACCGACGCCCCGCTCGGCTGCGAAGTCGAGCTGCTGCAGGTGAGCGACCGCGATCCGGCGATGCTCCGCTACCTCGACGAGCGCGGCATCCGCCCCGGCGTGCGCCTCACCGTCGAAGGCCGCGAGCCGTTCGGCGGCCCGCTGCGGGTGACGGCCGAGGGCACCACGCATCTGCTCGGCGAGCCGCTCGCGGCCGCCATGAGCGTGCGCCCAGCCTGACGGCCGAGCCGGCGACTCGGCACTGCGCCCGACGGCCTGACGGGGCAGGCTCGCGAAGCCCAGTGCCGGCGGGGACGACCCGGCTCGCCCAGGGCCGTCCGTCGAGTGCCGCCGATCAATCACCCCACGGGCGCCGCACCAGCGGCTACGTTCGTCCCCAGGCCCTGTGCCCGCACGGGGCCAGCCAGTCCATCGGGGAAGCAGGTCCAATGCCGCCGAGTCTCGCGACGCTGGCGCGCGCCACGCGCGTCGGCCTCTCAGCCGCACGTACGTCCGAAGAGGATCGCCGCGCGCGTGCCGATCAGCGAGCCATGGCCCTGCTCATCGCTGCCCTCCTGGAGCGCGACGACGATGCGATCGATGTCGGCGCACACCAAGGCGACCTCATGCGGCAGATCATCTCGGCCTCTCCCCAGGGGCGCCACCTCGCGGTCGAGCCGCTCCCGAGCCACGCGCTCGAGTTGCGCGCCGCGCTTCCGCACAACGTGATCGTCGAGGAGTACGCGCTCACCGACACGGTGGAAGAGGGCGAGATGGAGTTCCTCGCCGATCCTCACCCGACGATCCCGGGTGGCGAGGAGCCCGCCGCCCACCTCGCCCACCACCCGGAGGCGCCTGCGCGCCCGCAGGTGAACGGCAATGGGAACGGGAACGGCCACCACGCCCCGAACGGCGACGGTGCGCGGCACGGGTACGTCGGTGGCAACGGAGCCGCGGTCACCAATGGCAACGGCAACGGCCATCTTTCGGCATCGCGCCGCAAGCTCCAGGTGCGCACCATCTCGCTCGATGCGCTCGTCGATCGTCACAGCCTGATCCCGCGCCTCATCCGGATCGACGTCGACGGATCCGAGGGCACCGTGCTCGACGGCGCCCGCCGCACGATCCGGCACTACCAGCCGGTGCTCCTCGTCGAGCACGGCACGTCGCTCTGCCATGGCGGCATGGGCCAGAGCTCACCCTCGTTCTTCCAGCAGGTGAGCGATCTCGGCCTGCGGATCTTCGATCTCGACGGCCACGGGCCCTACCACCTCGACGATTTCGTCCGCGCGGTACACGGCCGCCGGATCGTGAACTACCTGCTCCGCCATTAGCTAGCGCTAACGCTCCGGCGGGAGCGCCAGGCCGCCGCGACCACGTCCGCAACGGCCGCCCGGGCCGCCGCCGATACCATGGGGTGAGCCGCGGAGCTGCGCGGCGCCGGCACGCCTGCCGGCGCGACCGGCGCGCACACGGCCAGGAGGACTCTCGTGCAGGAAATGGTGATCTACGGCGTCAGTTTCGACATGGTCGGCAAGCAGCCGATCGTGCTGCTGAAGGCCGTCGACTCCAACCGCTTCCTGCCGATCTGGATCGGCCACCCCGAGGCGGCCGCGATCCTCATGCGCCTGCAGGGCCAGACCACGCCGCGCCCGATGACCCACGACCTGATGGTCGACATCCTCGGCGAGCTCGAGGTGCGCTGCACGCAGGTGGTCGTCACCGAGCTCCGCGACAACACCTTCTTCGCCACCGTCACCCTCTCCACCGGCAGCGTCGACCATCAGATCGACGCGCGCCCGTCGGATGCCCTCGCGCTGGCCGTGCGCGCCGGCGCCCCGATCTACGTCGCTGCCGACGTGCTCGCCGAGAGCGCGATCGAGTTCGAGCACGAGGTCGAAGACACGGAAGAGGTCGTCGAGCGGTTCAAGGACTTTCTCGATGAGGTCACGCCGGAGGACTTTGCCGGGGGCGACTCCTAGCTCGCTGGGTGGTTGCCGCGGGGGCCGTGGTGCTCCCGAAGGCGAACTCGAGCGGGTGGGGCATTAGCGAGCTCTGCGAGCAA